>JACPZA010000024.1 GCA_016195715.1 Candidatus Daviesbacteria bacterium | reverse complement strand
CTCATCAAGCTCTTTTAAACTTTGAGCTTTACTAATTTTCCCTAAATAATCAGTTTGAATTTGTCTAATTTTTTCTTCCATATTAGTTTGTTTGATTCTAGCACAATTTTTATCTTCGTTTAAAGAATAATCATTTTTTTGATTTTTTCTGGTAAGGTGTATAATTAAGTTATGGTTGCCTTAGAACAAGAAGCTGCGCTGGCAAGATTAAAAGCAATGCGGAAGTTATTTCCTAACATACGGACAGGTGATATGGGTCCAGTTGAAACTTTAAGAAATCAAATTCTCCTTTGTCAGTTTATATATCAGACACCCATTTATACAACAGGGGTCAAGATCTTACTGGTCATACATTAAGATTAGCCCAAGGAGAAGCTATTAGAGTAATTCTATCTGAATTGGGAGTTCCTAAAATTTTTTTTGAGTTTTTAAGAATTCAAGAAAGATATATAGCTCCAATAATGGAAAATGAAGATCCAAGAGCTGGTTATAAAGTTGCTACTCAGATCCCAGGAATAATTGTCGAACATCTAGTTGGGAGAAATGCCTCTACTTTACATCTTCAGGCTGCTTAAATTAACCTTTAACTTGGGAGAGAACTTTTTTAAAATCAGTAGGATAGTTAACTGCAAGTTCTGCTAAGATTTTTCTATCTAAACCAATATTTTTAGTCTTTAAAGCTGCTATAAATTTAGAATAACTTAAACCTTCCGCTCTTAGAGCATTTCCTAATTGAGTAATCCAAAGTCTTCTCATATCTCTTCTTCTTTGGCGTCTTCCAGCAAAGGCATATTGCCCTGCATGAAGAGCTGATTCTTTAGCCTGTCTAACAAGTGTGCTTCTGCCCCCCCGATGTCCTTTGGTCAAACTTAATAATTTTTTATGTCTTTTATGAGATGTAACTCCCCTTTTAACGCGAGCCATTAGAACCTCCTTTTCCTCTAACTTTTAAGAAATTTATAATTTTAGTATGCCAAGTAAAGCGATTTACTAAAGCATAAGTTTGAGCTCCTCTGTTTCCATTTAAAGATCTTTTTGATTGTCTAAAAAATTTAGTGTTTTTACCCATTAGCTTAGTCCTAACATTCTTTTAATAGCTTGAGAGTTAGATTTATTTAAAGCAACTGGTCTTTGGTGTCGTCTAAGTGTTCTTTTACTTTTTTTGCGTCTTAAATGACTAGTTCGAAGCTGATGAGAACGAAGTAGCTTACCAGTCTTAGTAACCTTAATTCTTTTAATCACAGATTTTTTAGTTTTTAATTTAAATTTTTTAGCTTTCATATTTTCATCTTCCAATTATGAGGTGGAGCCTCTAATCGAAGAGCCTTTGGCTCTACCGATTATAGCAGTAATTGATCTTCCTTCCAATTTTGGCTCTCTATCAATAGTAATTTTTTCTCCAAGTAAACCAAATATTTTTTGCAACAGAGCAAAGCCAAATTCAGTGTGTGCCATCTCTCTACCTCTAAATTTCACTCTTAACATAATCTTATTTCCTTCTTTTAAAAACTCCTCAACTCGATTAAGTCTGGTTTGCAGGTCATGCTCAGCAATTCTAGGTGTAAACCAAAGCTCTTTAATCTCAACTTCTTTAGCATGCTTTTTGGCAGCTTGTTCTTTTTTATTTTCTTCGTAGCGAAACTTTTGAAATTCTAAAATTTTAGCTACTGGTGGACTTGCATTTGGGGCAATTTCCACTAAATCTAAACCTAATTCTTTAGCCTTAGCTAAAGCTTCATCACGAGTTAAAACTCCAAACAAATTACCAGAAGCATCAATTACTCGAAGCTCTTTAGCTTGAATTCTCTCGTTTGTTTTAAAATACTTATTTATCTTCCTTTGCCTCCTAAAAAAACAATCATTCTTTTGAGTTTGCTCAAGAATGATTCTTTAAGTTCAAATTTTATCACAAGCTTGATTTAGATTCAATCTCAGATTTAACTTTTTGAATAAACTCATTTAAATCAATCGCCCCCAAATCCTTGCCTTCTCTAGTTCGAACTGCTACTTTATTTTCTGATTCTTCTCTTTTACCAATAATTAACATGTAGGGAATTTTTTGTAACTGGGCATTTCTAATTTTGGCTTGCATAGTTTCAGCCTTGTCATCAATTTGAACTCTAATGTTTGAATCCTTTAATTGTTCGAGTACATTTTGACTATATTTTAAGTTTTGATCTGAAATGGGTACAATCATTACTTGAATTGGCGAAAGCCAAACTGGAAAAGCTCCACCATATTTTTCAATCAAAAAAGCCATGGTTCTTTCTAGCGCACCAATTGAGGCTCGATGAATAACCACTGGTTGCTGCTCTTTGCCTTCTTCATCTATATATTTTAAATCAAAGCGCTTGGGCATCACAAAATCATATTGAACTGTAAAAGCAGTTTCTTCTTTGCCTGAAACATTTTTTAATTGAATATCAATTTTTGGTCCATAAAAAGCAGCTTCATTTTTAGCTTCAAAAAAAGGCGCTTTGCTTTCAACTAAAACCTCTCTTAGAATATTTTCAGCTTTTTCCCAAGCTTCATCGTCTTTATAATATTTTTTCTCATCTGATCTTTCACCAAGAGACAGTCTATAGCGATAATCTTTACCCTTTTTTAGCCCAAAAGCTTTATTAAAATAATCTATTAAATCTAAAACGTCTTTAATCACTTGTTTAGCTTGAGTGTCCCTTGTAAAAATATGCGCATCAGATAAAGTAAACACCCGAACTCGCATTAACCCAGTCAGCTCGCCAGATTTTTCATATCTAAATTGAGGTGAAATTTCGGCATATTTAATTGGTAGCTCTTTATAAGATCTTTGCTTTGATTTATATAACATAAAGTGATGTGGACAAGTCATAGGGCGTAAAATTAACTCCTCATCATCAACTTTCATGACTGGATACATAGTGTCTTTATAGTATGGGTAGTGTCCAGAAATTTTATACAAATCAACTTTAGCTAAAGGTGGGGTTATTACATGCAAATAACCTCTTTTTAGTTCTTCATCAACCACCATTCGCTCAAGTTCTCTTCTAATGGTTGTACCTTTTTCAGTTAAAAGTGGTAGACCCTTACCAACCACATCAGAAAAAACAAATAAATCTAAATCTTTGCCCAGTTTTCGATGGTCTTTCTTTTTAGCTTCTTCTTGTAACTTTAAATACTCATCTAACTCAGTTTGGGTTGGAAAACAAGTTCCGTAGATCCTGGTGAGCATTTTGTTTTTCTCTGATCCCCGCCAATATGCTCCAGCAACTGATAGTAATTTAAAAGCTCCAATGTCTTTTTGAGGGTTTTCTGAATGTCCGCCTTTGCATAAATCTTCAAAACCCGAGCTCTGCGAGGGTTTCAAGCTCTGCTTATAGTTTCCTGATTTATAGAAGGTTATTTTTTGACCTTCTTTGGAAAACTCATCAATCAGTTCAAGTTTATATGGATTATCCTGATAAAATTGCTTTGCTTCCTCAACTGAAACTTCTTTTTTTTCAAATTTAGCCCATGTTTTTAAAATTTCTGCCATTTTGGCTTCAATTTTTGGAAAATCCTCCTCTGAAATTTTTTGGTCTCCAAAATCAAAGTCATAATAAAACCCATCCCCAATTGCCGGTCCTATGGTTCTTTTAGTATCTGGCCAAAGTTCCATAACAGCTGCAGCTAAAAGATGGGCACAAGAATGTCTAATGCTATTTAATTTCTCTTTATCCATAAAAAAAATCCCTCCTTTAAGTATATACCTAAAGTAAGGGACCGTAGTTGCGGTGGTTCCACCCTTATATTTTACTCTTTAATCCTTAAAGAGGATTACTCTGCAAACTCCTGAGTTGGTGAATCTCAATCGACATTTACTAATTGATTGTAGATTCTAAAAGCAGGATTGTCAACTTAGAGGCGAACTCTAGTTATGAATAAATATGCTAAAATAGTGGCCATGGATAGCTTAGACTTAGCTTCAAAACATTGCAAACCTTGTGAGGGAGGGACGGCGCCTTTTAAAAAGGAGGAGTACCAACCTTACTTAAAAAGTGTCCCGAAGTGGAAAGATGTCGAGGGAAAAACTATAGAACGAAATTTTAAGTTCGAAAATTTTAAGCATGCACTAGATTTTGTTAATAAAGTTGGGGCTATAGCAGAAGAAGAGGGTCACCATCCAGATATTTACTTACATAGCTTCAATAAAGTTAAATTAACACTAACAACCCATGCAATTTCTGGATTATCTGAAAATGATTTTATCTTAGCATCCAAGATAGATAAAATTGATTAAAATGTGAGCAGTAGAGGACTTGAACCTCTGACCTTCTCTACGTCAAAGAGACGCTCTACCAACTGAGCTAACTGCTCTCACATGGGAATTTTAGCTTAACCTAAAGCTTTGGTAAAGTGGCTGGGATTTTCTGTACCCATTAACAACTCACCAGATCTTGTAGCAAAACCAGCAGCTAAAGGAGTTTTTTTGGCTGTGCTGACCATTTTTGAAGCCCTTTCAGCCTGAATTCTAGCAGCTTTACTTTCTATTTCTTTTTTAACTCTATTGGCATGATGGTATTTAGTAATAGCCCCAACAGGGTTTACTACCCCCTCATATTCTTCATAAAACCCATTAAATTGATTTGTGACTTGCATCTGTTCCCTTAAAATTGGACTAATATGTAAAGGTTGAGAAATTTTGGCAAGTTCCCCCCAAAACTTTTGCTTATTAACATTTTGCTTTCTTTCAAGCTCTTCTTTATCTTTAGTTTTTTGATCTTTGGGTTTTGGATTACTTCCACCAAAGCCTAAAATATCTTCAAAAAAAAGTGAAAAAAATGAAGCTGCAACTGTTCCCAGGCCTTTAAAAAATCCTGGAGCTGCTTTTTTAAAAGCTGGAGAAACAGGTTTTAAAACACTACTCAAAACACTTTTTCCTTTATCCTCTTTGTTTTCAGGAGCTTCTTGGGGTTCAATTTCAGCAATTTCTACAACCTCTACTTGTGTTTCTGGTGAGCTATTTGTGCTTAAAAAGGTGGGTTGGGAGTTAAAAGTTTGCTCTTTAGCCTGCTCTAAAATTTTTAAACTGATCTCTCTTAAATAACTCTCAGGTGGGCGTTTAAAAGTTAAAAAATTTTCTCCATCGGTTGCAAAAGAAAGTGGCTTTTTAGATTCTTGGGTTGGATTAAAAACAATATTTAAATTAGCAATGTTTTCTGAGCTGATAAAGGAAAAATTTTCTGCCGGACCTAAAAAACCTCCCCCAAAATTTTGGGTAGAATTAGAAGTAGACTGATAAGTTTCAAAACTTGTGTCAGCATTTATTTTTGGTTGTATTGATGGTTGTTTGTTATTCATACCGTTTGGAATTCGTCTTATTGAATCCTACATGTGTATTTTATCAATTTTTTGGATAGTTCTCAAGCTAAAGAGGAGCAACTACAAGTGCAAGACGAGGACGTGACACCCGCCAGCCGAGATGTGGCTGATGCCGCTGAGTCCAAAGACCTGTTGCGGTGTGTTAAAGTCGTAGTTGAGCCCGTTGCCGAGACAGCCAGTAAAGTAGCCACCATAGCCCCAGTCCCAGACCGTACCGTCACTAAGCACAGCGTAGCTATCAGAGCCATCTGCTGCACTGATTTCTACTCCTGTCGAGATAGTCCCAGCCCGTACTGGCGTTGTGCGATTGGTTGTGCTGTTGTCACCGAGTTGGCCGTAGGCGTTGTTCCCCCAACCGTAGATCGTGCCGTCAGACTTCAACGCCAGACTGGTCGTACCGCCGGCAGAAACCTGGGTCACTCCGCCAATGTTCGAGACCTGCCCTGGAACAAGGTGATCGTTGCTGTCTGTTGAGCCGTTGCCGAGTTGCCCAACGTTATTGCAGCCCCACGCCCACACCGATCCGTCTGACTTTGATCCGAGTCCATGTGAGCCGCTAGTCGAGAAACTTGTAAATCCCGGCGTACCGATCTGATCAGCAACGGTGGGTGTAGGATCATAATCGAACGGTCCAGAGATGTAGCGACCCAGGACCCCGCAGGCGTCACTACCCCACGAATAGACCGTACCGTCAGACTTGACAGCAAAGCCGGTGGAGCCTCCCATTGCGATGTGAACAATGCTGCTGAGACCCTGCACTTGGACTGGATTCAGCAGTGAGTAGTTATGCGTTACTCCTTGACCAAGTTGCCCATAGTCATCCCGTCCGCATCCCCAGACTGTACCGTCAGACTTCAGGTAAATCAGCGTGGCGTTGCCGGCAGCAAGCTGAGTGACAGTAATGCCGCTGACAACTTGCGGAGAGTAGATGTTGACAAGTTGCTGTCCGTCGCAGAGTTGACCCGTCGAGCTATCCTGTCCCCAGTCTCCGAGCGTCCCGTTATCTGCAATGCCGTAGCTACTCGCCGGTCCAGCGAGGATGGAGCTGACGTGACCAGAGTTCGGGATCATGTAGGGAGTCGTGCGTGGATAGAATGTTCCATCACCGACTTGGCCTTGCGCGTTATAGCCCCACGATCCGATGATACTGTTAGCTGAAGCAAAAGCAGGATTTTCTGAAGGAAGAATTAATAAAAAGTTAAAAAGAAAGATTGTTGCAAGTAATAATGAATGTTTGATTTTAGCAAGCACTTTCCTACACTATTATTATTTTCTTACATTGTCAATATCCCATTTTTGTGCCCAAGAGAGGAGTTGAACCTCCACACCCTTACGGGTACATGGTCCTAAACCATGCGTGTCTGCCATTCCACCACTTGGGCTTTATTTGGACAAATTTTACCAAAAACTTCCCAATTAACCAAATCTGGAAACTACTGACTCATGTGCTTGTTTCTCTAAGGAGTCATTTAGGTAATTAAGTTCTATAGGCTTTTGATATTTAACTTCCAAAGCTCTTTGAATTAGCCAGTCTGCTAGAGCAGGATTTTTAGGCAGAAGCGAGCCATGCATATAACAACCAATAGCGTTTTTATAAATACAGCCCTCAGTTTTGTCTTCACCATTATTGCCAAAGCCTTTGACTACTTTACCAAGTGGTGTAGCTTGCTTTTTAAGAAAAGTTTTTCCAGAGTGGTTTTCAAAACCAACTAACTCTCCAAATTGGGAGTTGATAATGATATTGCCAATCATGCGCTCACTGCTTGCTTGAGTAAATACAGGGAAAAGCTCGATCCCAGGCAATTTAGGACCATTTTGAGGCTGATAGTAATATCCCAGCAGTTGATACCCCCCACAGATAGAAAGCAATGGAACCCCTCTTTCAACCTCAGCTTTTATTACTTTACCTTTGCTAGTTGTTTGAAGATCTAAAGCCACCTCGTTTTGAGCAAGGTCTTGTCCCCCACCAAAAAAGAAAACATCAACCTCTTTAGATTTTAATTTATCTCCAATTGAAAGGTTTTTTACTTTAACTTCAATCCCTCTCCACTGCGCTCTTTTGGTAAGACAAATAATATTGCCAGTATCCCCATAAATATTCATGCAATCACCATAAAGATAGCCAACAGTTAGATTCATAATTGAATTTTAACAGAACATTTATTAAGTTGACAGAGTAATAGGTTTATAGGATAATCTGTGCATGTTTGATAAAGTTGAAGCTGGAAGAAGGTTTGAAAGATTCAATCGCCTTCATAGAATGCCCGGTAGACCAAGATATTACGAATTAGTAATACCAGATCCAAACACAATCGTAATAACTCCTGATGCTTTAATGATGATTAGAGGGGATTTGGTTATTGATTCACTATCAGGTAGGTTAGATGAACGGACAGCAAGATCTATTGGTTTTATTTTTTCAGATGAGGATCTTACTACATTAAGAAAGCCAGTTGATTTTAGAGAAATGCTAACTGGCTCTAAACTTATTGATTTATTAGAAGCTCAAATTCAAACCCCTTCCCAATAATTTTTTTTCACTCCAGAGTTTGCTAGGATTTTTTGTAGTTCAAGCATAGCAGTGTAGGTTGAAAGGATAAAAAGTCTGCCCGCCAGATCTTTTTTAGCTAGTTTAAATGCATGTTTTAAATCAGCCTCTATTTTTATATTGTCTAAAGCTACTCCTGCATATTTTAATCTAACAGCTAGATCCCTTGCTCTAGTGCCTGAGCAAACAAAGGTAGTGGTGTTTGTGAGTAGTTCAAACTGGGAGTCCCAAATCCAAGACACATCAGTTCCATCTGCTAAGTTATCATTCAAAGCTAACAGTAAATGATCATTTGATTTAATCTCTTTGGCAATGGTTTGAAAAACTTGGGTAGCACCAGCTGGATTTTTAATAAGGAAAATATAACCCTCCATATTCTGAGATTTAGCCTCCCACCCTTGGGGTGTCAAGCTAAACTTTTCAAATCTACCAAAAGCAGGTTGATAAGTTTTCAGGGATTTGATCATTTCTGAAACATTTAAATTTAGTTGATAACCAACAGCTAGGGCTGCTAGAGCATCATAGATATGATAAATGCCTGGAACTGGAAGATGAATGGTAGAGGTTTGATGGTTGATAGATAAATCAAAAGAAAGCCCATTTAAGCCTTGTTGCTTAATATTTTTAGCTTCGAAATCTAAATTTTCTTGCTCGAACTGTTTTTTAATTGCCTCGCCTACTATTTTATAATCTTTGACCCCAAATTTAAAACTTAATCCAGTAAAATTTTTACTAAGTTTTAGAGTGTTTTGATCATCACCATTAGTAAAAATTATAGTGCTTTTGGGTAAACTCTCTAAAGTTTTTGACCAGTTTTTTAAAACAGAATCTATCTCACCATATCTATCTAGTTGATCTCTAAAAATATTTAGAAAAACTATAATTTGAGGATCTAGCTTTATAGCTATATTATTAAATGCAGCTTCATCTAATTCCCAAATTGCTAAATCAATGTTTTTAATCTCTGCCAAAAAGTTTGAGTGAGAAATTAGAGCTGATGCCACCCCTCTTTCTAAATTTGAACCAGTTGGATTTCTTAAAACATTTAAGTTAGCATTTTTTGCAAATGATGAAAGCATTTTGGAGGTGGTGGTTTTACCATTGGTGCCAGTAATAATCACAGTTTGGGGAATTTGAGCAGCTAGTTTTTCTACCAAATTTGGATAAATTTTTAACGCATAAAGTCCAGGTGCTGCACTTCCTCCACCAATTTTGAAAAGTTTTGTCAAAAATGCAATTAATTTACCAACTAAAATAGCTAAAACTAACCTCATGTAGGTATTTTCTCACAAAACCTTATATTTTATAAGTTAATTTTGCAGAAGGACCAGCATCTTGAGTTTTAACATTGTTATTAATTCCATAAGGATCTAATAAGTTTTGAGTATCAACTTGAGTCGGATAGTTTTTAGCAAAGTTATTTAAATCATTTAAGAAATAATCTACATGTCCACCCCAATAAGGTGAAGCTGCATAAATTCTGTTCATAGAATAAGGATTATCTAAGCCTTTATTTAAATATTTTTCTCTTAAACCCTCTGCAACAATAAAAATTCCATCTCGCCAAGATTTAAAATAAATAGCTTGTGTCCCATAAACTCCCCAACCCCAGCCATTGTATCCACCAGGAGTTTGCTTGCCAAAAGTTGACTCAACTCCGGCAATTGCAGGAACTAATTTCCAATCTAGCTTATAAGTATCCGCAGCATCAACTAAGTCCTGAGAGTAGTTTTCTAGTGGTGAATTAAATTGAGATAAATAATCTTTTAAAATTTTAGCTCGAGAATCAAGCTGTTTGGCTTCAACATGATTAGTTTTTACCTCAGTTTGAGTTTGCCCAGTCACTTGCATGGGATGAATAAAAAGAAAAGGTATGATTAAGCTTAGAAATATAATTCGTTTCATAAATAGTTTGTTTGGCCAAAAAGCCAATCAACAAAAATCCTGGGGTATGAGGGGTCATACTCCAGGATATAAGTGTGAACTATACACTATGAGATAGAGAAAGTCAACTTTAGTAGCCTGGAATTTGGCTTAATTTGTGCTTAAAATAACTTGGGCTAATTTTGCAGAATCGTGCCTAAGAAGGTGCTCTTTTGGGTAATATTTAGCCAGGGGTTTTTGGATAATTTTTAAATTAGATGTGATCGCTTGACAGTTTTTTAGATCTATCTCAATTGGCTCTTGTCCTTCCATATCATAAACTTTAATAACTTCTTTACTAATATGATTTTGATTGGCAATTATAAAATCCAAGCGCTTATTAGATCCTAAATAAAAAATTAAAGCTTTTAAAAAATTTGAAGCCTTATATGAATCAGTTTCACCTTTTTTAGTCATTAAATTTAAGACGAAATAAATTTTTGCTTTAGAGTGAATTATAGCTTTAGCGATATCTTTGACTAGTAAATGTGGTAAAACACTGGTAAATAAATCTCCTGGTGAGAAAATAATTTTATCAGCTTTGCGGATCGCATCAATGGCTTTGGGGTTTGGATCAGCGCTAGTATCAAAATAAATCCGAGAAATTTTTTCTTCTGGATCAAAATTTTGACTGTCTCCCCTTAAATCAATTGTGCTTTCTCCTTCTATGACATGTCCATGATCAGTTTTAGCACAAAGTTCTACATCAGTTAAACTAACTGGCAAAACATGAGCTCTAATTCTAAACAAAGCTCTGGTTGCATCTGTACCTCGATCTTGGCCTTGAAAGATGCGTTGAAGTTGAGATTGAATTAAATTGCCAATTGAATGGCCTTTAAGTGGCCCATCTTGATCATTAAATCTTTCATTAAATAATTTTTGGGCAACAACCCGTTGGTTTTCATCTTCCATTAAAGCTAATAAACACTGTCTGGTATCACCTGATGGTAAAACACCCATCTCTGTTCTTAACCTTCCCGAGCTTCCTCCATTATCCCAAGTTCCAGTGATAGCAGTAATTAATTCTGGTTCATTTAAATCAACTAATCCTCTAAGCAGTGCAAAATGACCTGTTCCCCCACCTAAAGTAACAATTTTTTGGGCATAAAGCGTCTTACTAGCTGTCATTTCTAAAAGATATTAGCATATAAACTGGACATGTGCAAAAAAGATTTCTGTTAAAATGAGTCTATTAAAAAGCCCAGGTGGTGGAATGGCAGACACGTAGCGTTCAGAGCGCTATGCTAGCAATAGCGTGGAGGTTCAACTCCTCTCCTGGGCACAAGGTTCTTATAATTATCTTAGTGATACTGGTTTCCAGGTAGGAATTTCTCTTTGAAGTCTTTCTAGACCTTTTCTTTGAGTATATCTAATTGCATTAGCCTGTCTCGCTACTACATCTACCGAAGCTGGAAAAACTCCAAGTTTAGGTGGCTCAGTTAGTTGTTTAATTCTAACTCCAGGGTCATCACTTAAAAGTAAGCCAAATGGAATTTGGTCTGGTCGGACTTCTGCAAAGGGTTGAGTCGAAGTAAGAAAACTGTGTGCAAACATTCTAGTTCCCATTATTCGTGATTCAAAAGCGTCAGCTACGTCAGGGTCCAATCCTGTTTCTAGGAAGTACCTATAAAACTCTCTCTGATGACTAAACTTAGCTAAATAAGAGACTCTTACTGGATCATGAAAAGTTCCACCCAAAGGTATTGGAAACTCCACCACACTCCAGTAAGGACCAGAAAAGAAGTTCTCCGAAGAATCAAAAGATTGATCATATACCTTTGCGCTAATTGTTATAAGTCTTAGTGTATCTCTTAAAGGATCCTTAACTGTAAATACATCTTCTTGACGATTTGATACTAGGTCAGTAACTTGATCAAATAATGCTTCTATCTTAGCCATATTAGCCGGAAGATTATCACTCTAGGATTTAATTGTCAAGAATTCAGGGTAAGTAATATTTTTTTAAAATTTGCTTCGGGGTGTAAAAGTTTTGATAAATATCTAAAACAAAGTCTCTTTTTTGCTCGTCATTTAATTTTTCAGCAATTTTTCTAAAATAATATTCTGCTATCCCATAAACATAAATATAAGCTCGATATAAAGGGTGAGATTTAATCTCGGCTAGATTTTTAACTATACTTTCTTTTGATCTATAACCTGGTAGAAACTGATCAATATATTGAAAACACTTTTCTATATCTTCTCCATGATTTACCATAATATAAGCATTATTTGCAACATATCTAAATAAAGTTCCCAAATTAACATTTAAAATGGCAATATCAGAATAAATTTGTTCAGGATAAAATAACCATAATGTATCACCAATTCCTTCTTGACAAAAAACCTCTGGAGTAAACACAGAAGTTAATCCTTTAACCTTATCCAGCCTACCCTTTTTGATCTGTTCTTTCCAAGAAGAACCTTGTATGGCATGGCTGAAAAGTTCATGCAAAACTAATATCTCTAAATCTCCAGCTCGCCAGATGTGTCTTTTATTAATATTAAATTCTAGAATAATTTTGCCTTGTAAATCTGTATGAATATAACAGTACCAATAAACATCCTTATCAATAATCTTTTTGGTATAGTTTAATTTAAAATTTAAGTTTAGCCAGTTTAAAATTTTTGGACCAAACTCTTTTTCTAAATGAGCAAATCTGTCCTTTAATTGTTTAGAAGGAATTGTTGTATCTTGAGTAAATTTTTGTAAACCCTCAAGGGTTAAAGAATAGCCCTGTTGCTTTAGAAGCTTTTTACACAAGTTCTGTTGCTTTTTAATTTCCCCATCTGAGATAATTTCTGGTCTAATGCCAACTAAATTTTCTACATAATCTTCAAAATTAATATATTCACCCTCTAGTGCATTTAAAAAATAAACAAAGCTATTTAGTTTAGCTAAAATAAATCCATCTTTCTTAGGTTGAGTTCTATATTTTTGATAGAGATCATGAAGAACTTTTTTAGCTTCTTTTCTATCTTTAAACTTTCCAGGGTAGTTTTTCTCTTCTAAAATTAAATCAAAATCAATAATTGTTAAATCATTTTCTTTCTCAAACCTGTGCCATTTATAAATGAAATCAATAATCTCCTCATCCATAATGGTGAAATGGTAACATAAACTATTTAAACTTGTGCCAAAAATCAAAATATGGGAAAATTCCATTTGCGCGGATGTGGTGAAATGGTATACACGCTACCTTGAGGTGGTAGTGCCCGCAAGGGCGTGGAGGTTCAACTCCTCTCATCCGCACCCAATCTGTTTGGGCACTTAGCTCAGTGGTAGAGCGCTTCGTTTACATCGAAGATGTCGGGGGTTCAAATCCCTCAGTGCCCACTTTAACCTATTTTTACTAACTCTTTTAATAACTCAACTACTTTTTGATGGTTGCTAACTTGGAATTTAGCATTAGTTTGACCGGTTCCAACTTTTATTGAATAGGCTTGTTCTGGAAGATTTAAAAATACATCCTCATCGGTTCCATCATCCCCAATGCTTAATATAAAATCAAAATTTTCTCTGTTTAAAAATTGAGCAGCTGCAGTCCCTTTGTTTACCGTGCTATTTTTTAATTCAATCACTTTACTGCCATGTAAAATTTGTAAATCAGTATTAGAAATAAAGCTAACTAGATCATCAATTAATTCTTTGGTTTTGACAGATGCTAGTTCTGGATCAGATAATCGATAATGCCAAGCAAGTGAATGTTCTTTTTCTTCTATAAATGATCCAGGAAGTTGATCAACATAAAGTTGTAAAATAGAGGTCGCCTTCGATTTCCAACTAGTATTTAAAGGCTTAATTAATTTCCAGTCCACCCATTTCTCTTTAAAAAGTAAACCATGTTCTCCCACAAACCCAATATTTAGCTTTCCAAACCATTCAAACATAACTTTTCTGTCCCGACCACTGAATAAAACCAATTCATTTCTTTTCTCATTAATAATTTCTTTAAGCAATTTTAAAACTTCTCGAGAGGGTTTTGCTAAATTAGGTCTCTTAAAATATGGGACTAGGGTCCCATCATAGTCCAGTAAAATTAATCGACGTTTTGCTCCATAAAAATCAGTTAGTAATTTTTTATGAACTGAACTTAGCGAAAATTTGTTTTTTAGTTTAAATTGCTCCAGTTTAACTAAGTCTAGCGTTTTCATAAAATCTTCTCCCCACTTAACTACATCAAATTTTTGCAAATGATCTTGCATTTTATCTAGATGCTTTTTTTGATCTCTTCTTGGCATATCTAAAGCCTGTTTGATCGCCTCGGCGATCTCTTCTTTACTGTTGGGGTTAACTAAGATAGCTTCAGTTAACTCTTTAGAAGAACCTGCCATTTCACTTAAAATTAAAACCGCGTCCTCATCTTCTTGCTTTGAGGCAATATATTCTTTGGCTATTAAATTCATCCCATCCCTTAAAGGTGTAACCAAGGCCACGTCTGAAATTCCATAAAGGGCAATTAATTCTTTAAAATTTAGGGATTTATATTGATAAGAAATTGGGGTCCAATCTAAGCTAGCAAAATGACCATTGATATTACTGACTAGTTCTTCAATCTGTTGCTTCATAATTTGATATTGTTCAACCTCAGTTCTAGAGGGAATTGTGACTAAAACCAGGACAACTTTTTTTAGCCATCTAGGATTTTTTTCTAAAAATAGCTCATAAGCTTTTAATCTATTAATTACACCCTTAGTGTAATCTAATCTATCTAGGGATAGAATAATTTTTTTATGGGCAAAATTTTGAATTAACTTTCTTTTCTGTTTTTTTATTTCTCTATCAGATGAAGCACTAGAAAATTTTTGGTAATCAATACCTAAAGGAAAAGTTTCAATTCTAACTACTCTGTCTCCAACTGAAACTTTGCCAAATGAGTGTTCGTATCCTAAAATTCTAAGCATGCACCGGTAAAAATATTGGGTGTAATCAAAAGTATGAAAACCAACTAAGTCTGCACCCAAGATGCCTTTGAGTAAAGATATTCTCCATTTAGATGGAAGCAATCTAAAAACCTCATAAGACGGAAATGGAATATGTAAAAAGAAGCCAATTTTTACATCCGGAGATTTTTGTCTAATTAAGTTTGGAAGTAACATTAAGTGATAATCATGAATCCAAATTACATCGGCGGGTTTTAAAATTTTAAGAATTTCATCTGCGAAGATTTGATTAACTTTTTCATATTCTTTCCAGTATTTAACATTAAAAACTGTGTATGTTGGAAAATAATGAAACAGTGGCCAGATTATTTTATTGCAAAAACCCTCATAAAAATTTTCAAATGTTTCAGTGGGAAGTGAAATAGGTAAAGACTTTTTAGATTTAAATTTAGGTTTAAGTTGTTTAAAAGCATCAGCAGATAAGTTACCAGGCCAACCAATCCATAAGTAATCTGTGCTTGATGAAGTTTTTTTACCATGATCAAAAAAAGAATTAATACTGGAGACTAGCCCGCCTGAGCTATTTTTAAACTCTAATTTTTTATCGGTTTGGGTGACTGTAAATGGTAACCTATTTGAGACTATAAGATATCTCATTGCAAACTTTTTTAAACAGCTATTTATACCCTTAATTTAGAAATTATTCAAGTTAATATACACTCTAATACTTTTTTGTTAAGATAAACTTAAGAGGTTTATGGATCAAGCATTTAAAATTTTACAAATTCTAGCGGCAATCTTTTTAGTAGAAACTTTTTTATATAACTTTATTGTGCCAAATTTGCCCAAAATTCCTGGAGATATTCGCTTTGAAAAATATGGGGTTAAACTTTACATCCCAATTTTATCTTCCATGGCCCTATCTGTAATAGCTACAATTTTATTTAATCTTTTAAAATAATTTAAAACTCTTTAATCTTGCCTTTTGTACGATCAAAATGTAAAATTTGGATTATGCCGCAATAGCCAAGGTGGTCAAGGCGGGCGCCTGAAGAGCGTCTTATCCGGGTTCGACTCCAGGTTGCGGCACTTATTTTGCGGGAGTAACTCAGTGGTAGAGTGTCTCGTTGCCAACGAGAATGTCGCGGGTTCAAATCCCGTCTCCCGCTCTTTTTAAACAGACTATAGTTTTCCTTGCTTATTTCTTACTTGACTAAAATTATAGAGCTTGCTATGTTGTAACCTCTGTTATGTTTGCTGCCCCAAAATTCTTATTGACTTCTTTTAGTATTAAAAAAGCCTCAAATTTCACCGCTATAGGTAACTTTGGTAATAAAAAAATTTTTCTCTATTATTTAATTCAGAAAAAACTCATTTTTTAAGAATTTAAGCTTTGAAGGGGGGTGATAGTAATGTCAGCGTTATTAAATTACCGTCTTTTAGCCGTAACTGCTCTACTTATTGCAGTTTTTGCAATAATGGCTAGCCGTGCATTTGCAGAAGGAGGAACAGTACCTGGCTGGGGTTATGGTGATAAAAACCACGTCCATACCGGCCCACCTGGACAATCAGTTTTTCCTTAATAGACATAATTTAAGTCTATTTATTTCTTGACCCGCAAAACTTAAAGTTCAGCGGGTCAAGTAAATTTTTTGGGTTTATTTATTATCAATAAGGATTAGATAGGATAAAAGAGCAATTATAACCGCAGTGACTAAAGAGATTATAATAGAAATACTACCTAACTCCTGGGTTTTAAAATAGATTAAAACCCCCCCTCCAAGACTTATTAACAAACTAAAATAAAAATCCTTCTCAGCAAACACCTTTTTCAAATTAATAGTTGCCAAAAGCTCACCTAGTCTTTTATCAACTAACTCCCATTGGCTTAACTCCTTTTTCTCGGATGTTGGTAGAACCATCACTATTCCACTTACCAGAACTATAAAAAATAAAACATCCATATTAAAAAAATTACTTACAAAACCAGTTTGGAGTGTTTCAAGAACTAATAATATGAGATAGGTTACTAAAGATACTTGGAACAGCTCTGCAAAAATAATTCCGGGTTTTGACTTCATATTTATATTTTAAAACCAGGGCTTTTTAGTTAATTCTATTTCAATTTTTTTAATCGTAATACTTCTTTTATTATCTTTTAACCCTGGAGCTTTTATAATCCAACTCAATTTTCCTTTCTTAGATATAGCAGCTTTTAAATCAAAATTCATGTCTACTACTTTCCACCTACCCTCATACAGGTAATTAGGCTGGTAATTTGAGATCACATAATCTGTAATATCTGTATCCTCTTTTTTAGTAATGGAGAAAAGTTTAAAAGCTGATGGCTTGAAAAATTGGGTTTTATCAAAGGCAAAATATCCCAAAAAACCCTTTAGAACTACATCACTCTTGGGGACATTCACCTCAGTAAATGCTTGTGCAGAAACCGTTGCTTCCTCCTTCTTTGCCTCGGTCAAATTTAATACTTGATTAGATAATTTAACTGACTGAGTTGCTTCTGGATGATATGTAATAGCTTGGAAAACAAGCGCATCAGAATATAATTTGTTTGGAGTAGTTTGGTCAACAACATTAGGATAAACTTCATGATTTGATATTGGGAAAATTGGACTAGCAAAGACAATTTTATGCATGTTAGTTTTGATCTGCCTAATGATAGTATCTCCTCCTGCATCAATTACTACCTTATATACTCCTGGTTCTGGTAATCCAGGCCCAGGATTTTGTATATAAGTTTCTTGGGGAGGCAAAACTTTACCAGATCCATCCCTAATACCATCATCATCAATATTTGCTGTATAAACAACATCATCTTGTTTATAAATCTTAATCGTTGTAACGTCTGGATCTTGGTAATTATTTAAATCTTGTTTTTTCACCCAAAGCTTAAACCATTCATTGCTTATATATGTATAAAACACTACCTTGCCTCTTAATGGTGTATTAATTACTGTCAATTTGTCACTGGGTTTATAATCATCTAATCCCTTTTGTCTCAGTAAATTATCATCAAAATCATAAGTGCCAATTACAGAATCTAAAGGAGGATTTTTTAGAAAATCTTCATATGAATTGTATTTCTTAACTTTCTGATAAATAGTGGGATTTGACCCAATTCTGTCCCAGTTTAAATTATTTAATATTGGTGAATCAATAAGTTTAGTATCATAATGCCATATGTCTTGATCTTGAAATCCTAAATATACATTTTGACTAGGATCATCATTTTTGAAAGTTACTTTTATATGAGCACTCTCATATTGAGCCTGCATATCTGTTGAAAAATAAACTACATCATCGATAATTTTTATGGTAGTATCTTGCAGTTTCTGTACTCTTTGTAGAGGGACAAGTTTAATATTATCCTTCTCTACTTCACTGGAAAGCTTTGTCTTCATTCCTAGGGGTGCAATATTAGCCTGTGCAATATAAACTATCAAAGAAATACCTGCGAAAATAAAAAAAGCCCTACTAAAAATCTGAAGTTTACTTTGTTCCATTTTTTAATATCCTGAACCTTGAAGGTAATAATTTCTTCATTAATTCATAATCTTGTTCTTTTATCTCTTTTAGTAAAACTAATGCCATAAGGTATATGCCAAAAAGAATCAAGTATAAAAAGGGTAGGAATATAGAAGGCACTATTATTAGTTTTGCAACTATAAAAATAATTAGCGAAGCCATCGTAATTTTTACTAGTGTTAATATGTTGATTAATGCATAAAGCTTCCGGTATACAAAATAACCTGCCACACTCATCGCAACTAGGCTTCCTATGCTTGTAGACAAAGCAGCACCAATAACTCCATAAATTGGAATTAGAATAGTACAAAAAAGTATAAGTATTATTACTCCTAACACGGAAATAAATAGAACATAAATAGGTCTTCCCGCGCCAATTAATATATTTGCCAAAGCTGAGAATATGCCAAGAAAAGAATATCCAAAAATTAATATGCTTAGTGAATGTGCTCCAGGTAAATATTTAGCTGAGTAAAGTAATTCTATGATCTGAGAACTTGTGGCAGAGACTACTAGTGCAAAAGGGATAGCCAACATTAATATATACCTTAAGGACTGATGTATTATAAATTGTGTAGAGATTTTATTATTTTGTTTTGCTTCGCTTTTTGAAATACTCGGTAGCAGAATTACGGCGAATGAAGTTAATCCGATTAAAGGCAGTCTTGCGATATTTTGACTTGCTGTGTAATAACCTGGATTATTACTTAGGGGGGAAAAAAATTTAACGAATAATAAATCAATTGATTGAAATAAAGTAGAAAAAATTGCAAATATTATTAAGGGTATCGAGAAAATGATCAACTTCCTATAACTGTAATTTCGTTCCCCTTTTGGAAGATGAAACTTAGTTAAAAAAGTAAAAAAAGGAGCAATTACAAATCCTATAATCGCCCCTGTTAAATGGTAGAAATAACCCAGCCCCAAAACCATAAAAGCTTTGGCAATATAATAAACATTATTTATTAGTGCCTGTCGTGAAAAATTATGTAATCCATTATAATAGCCGGTGTAAAGTGAATATATCCCGTAAAAAGGAAAAATTAATGCTGAAATCTGCAAATAAGTAACAAGATTTAAGTCTTTCAGAATAATTGCTAAAGGCTTTGCAGCAAGAAAAAATAAAATTGCAATTAGTAAACTTGAGATTATTTGTAGAAAGAATCCACTTTTGAGTATTTGTTCAGATTTTTCAAAATCTTCAGAAATAAACTTAGAAATTGCCTGCGGTAAACCTGCGGCTTGAGTTATATTCACTATACTAATCAACGAAATTACCACGCCATAAATACCATAATCTTGGGGACCAAGGGATCTTCCTAAAAAAATATTAGTTAGGTATCCAGAAATCATAAATAGTAATGAAGACAAAGATAAATAAAAAGCTCCTCTAATTGGTGATTTTTCTAACATTACTAAATATCCCTCAAGCTATAAAGAAGATAATTCTCGTTCTGAAACAATGTTAAGTTTTGTATTCTAAGATCACTACTTTGAAACTTATTCAGCTGATTTAAATCAGTTTTTTTTAACAAGAGGTAATCTATTTTATACATGCCTCTTATATTAGCTAGCTTATCCTTAGAAGGATAGTTAAAAAAATCATCGGATAATTCCAAGCGTATATTACAGATTTTGGCAAATGGACCGTTACAAAATGATAATACTTGCCATTGATGTTCTTTAGAGATCATACTGCTCCCCGCAAAAATATATCTATCAGCATAAAGTGGAATGTATCTATTCAGTTGATCGTCTGAACTTAAAAATAAAACACTCCCCTTTTCGGTATGATCTTGGATTAGTTTAAAATCTCCAGCGCGACTTTCTAAATTGTTTTTTGTCGTAGTAGCATAAGTTGTAATAAAATTATATTTAGGAATAATCGACAAGAAAACTAAAAATAAAATAAGCACAAGAAACCCCAATCTTTTTAACCTTTTTAGGTTTTGCTGATAACCCGCAATTACCTCAGCAGATAATATAGCCATGGCTAAATAAGCAGTTTCAGCAAAATATCTGTGATATAAAACCCAAGCATAACTAAAATAAAAAATAACTGATAAAAATAAGGAAGAGATAGTAAGCAGAAAAATATCCATCACAGAGCTTGTTTTAATACTTCTAAATATAGCTATCGGAGCAAATAAAAAAACCAAAAGTGAAATTATACCTATCGGTTGAAATACACTAAGAGGAATCTCGTTAAAGATTAAAATCTTATCGATCCGATAATTATTTAAAAGCAAACTGTACTTTGCAACCAATAAAAAAAAGATTATAAACATTAATCCTAAAAAGGTATTAAAGCTTTCCAAGCTTTTCAAGGGTAAATTACTAAAATTGACTATTTCAGCATTTTTAAATTTATCCTTTACTCTGCTAAGCAAGTATTTTAAGAAACGCCACTTAATGAGCATAAAAAAGCATATCATTATAATAAAAATATGTATGGCTATCTCAGGGTGCGATGCACCTGTCATAAGGAAAAAAAATATACTTATGGCTAAAGCTCTTTTTTTGTGAAACAGTAAAAATGACTGAAAGCTAAAGAGAAAAATAGCAAAAAAGGTGTAACTAAAGTTTCGGACAGAAGGATCTACCCACAAAATTTGATTTAGAGGAAGTACAAATAGTGAAGCAATTACTGCAGATAAAGAATTTCCAGTAAATCTTTTTGCAAATAAGTAAAAAAAGGCTATAAACAACCCAGCACAAATTGCTGGTAAAAACAGCCAAATTGTTTTAACATCTAAATTAGTAAGTTTAGATATGATTGCAATAAAATAATAAACAATTGAGTAGTAAAAGTTTTGTTCTTGGTAAAAAAAAGGATTTGCTCTTATATTAAAAGTATCAGCTATATCTCTTGTCAGAGATACATGATAATAAACATCTGCACCTACCATATAGTTTGTAATAGTTGAAGGAATTAAGTTTAAACTCATAAGAAATATTCCCAGTAATAAAGCTATTAATAAATCCAATTTGTTAACTGAGGATTGCTTTTCAACTCTATTTTCCTTAGCCTTAATCCCTTTTATATAAAAAGGAGCACTTCCTACTAGAAAAATAATGGGATAAATAATCAAATAAAAAATCTCAGAGTGATTTTGAAACCAATACTTTTGAGTTAAATATTGATCAGAAATAAAGGGAATAAAATTTATCAAACTCATTATTAAGCCTAAATTTACAAAGAAAATATAACTTCTCGTTTTGAAGTTCGAAAAAATCCCTCCAATTAAAAATCCAAAAAGCAAGGGAACTAAATATACGTATATTAACCCAGCTAAACTAGGGCTATATGATTCCCTAAATGGTAGATTATTATTTAAAAATTGAATAAAAACATCTTTAGAAATAAACACTGATACTAAATAAATAATGATTAAGATAATAGCTATAGATACAAGATATCTCATATTTTAAAAAATTTTCCTTTAAAGTATCCTGATAAGTAAAAAGGTAATATAAGTAAAGTTGCAATTTTATCTAGAAATGTTTTCTTTTTATTAAATGGTTCAATTCTTCCCCCTCTTATAGCCCGTGATAACCCTCCGTAAAAAGCTCTCTTTTGCAACCAGCTTCTTTCCATACGGTCAGAGGAGATCTGGTGGTTTGCATGTGTATATGGGGTATATACAATCTTACCTCCACTATCTTTAACTTTTTGACAAAACTCGGTTTCCTCCCCTCCCAGAAGTAATCCTTTCTGCCTACCTAATTTTTCATTGAAATGAATATCTTTGTTAAATCTTGATTTATCAACTGCAAAACTAGCACCTATTACTTTAGGTAGATCGCAATAATCATTTGACAAATCTATTAGAGAATAGAATTCTTGGATTATTCTTTGCTTATGGTACCAATCTGTTTTTCTCTCCCATGATGGTAATACTTTAGTTCCAACGATGGCGGGATGAAGTTTCCTAAATGTATTAACAATTTCTTTACACCAATTTTTCTCTAAAATACAATCTACATCACAAAAAGCAACATACTTAGTTGGAGCTTTTTTAAGTCCATAGTTTCTAGCATAAGAAAGAGATTTAACTGGTATATTTATATACTCAAATGATATTCTTTTGTTTTTAAAATGATTCACATACTTCTTAGTTTCTTCTGAAACCATCTGGTCTAAAAAAAAGACGTTCACCTTACACGTAGTCTGTTTGCTGAGAGAATTTAGACATGCTTTGACAATTTCCAAAGTTTCAGAGTACCTAGTAACTATAACCGAGATTTGACTACCATCTTTACTCATTTTTAATAAAATCCCCAAAAAAATATTTAATTTTCAAACGTATACAAGTATTTTGAACTTAAAATAGTCCAATCAAATTTTCTATTGTTAAAATTTTTTACGTTTCTCTTTAAGCCTATCGCTCGTTTAATATTCTTATTCATTTTAGCTGCATCAAATGGAGGAGTTTTTATATGAGATCCTTTCATGATTGCGTTAGGGATCCCGTCTATATTACTAGTTACCATTGGTAAACCCGTACTGCCTGCCTCTATTGCGACAATACCAAAACCCTCTATATCATTGTCCACTTTTATATTAGGCATAATAAAGAGATCTGAAGTATTATATATAATTTTTAATTCCTGAGTTGAAACTTTTCCTAACAGGAAAATTCTATTTTGAAAGCCTAATGCTTGAATTAAATATTCAACTCTTCTTTTATCGGATCCCTCTCCAATTATTAAGTAAACAAACTGCTTATCTAATTTTGAGAAAACGTTTTCAATAAACCAAAAAACACCCTTCCTTTGCACCAATCTTCCCACTGTAATAATTACTTTTTTACCATCTAATTTTCTATTAATTATTTTTTCTAGATCTCTTCGACGTGTTTTTAATTGAAATTCTTTTGGATAAACCCCACAATGTATTACTTTGCATTTTTCCCTAGGAACCCCTCTCTTAATACATTCTTCTAAAGTCGAATCACTGATAGGAATAATTTTATCAAGTCGTTTCACACACTTTGGAATAATAAATTGATATAGTGAAAGCTTGTAAGTCATATCCAATCCGCAAATAGTAGTGGTAACTTTAATTTTAAATAAAACTTTAATAAGTAAACCTAGGGGTGATAGTAAAGCATCGCCTAAATGTACATGAGTGATTTTCTTGGTTGGTATTAAGTATAAAGACTTAATTAAAAAAATTACGATAACTAAAAGCAGGTATTTTTGAGACTTACCCCATGTAATTAAGGTAGTATCAACTTTTTTAGAAAATTCTTTTGCTAGGGCAAAACTAACTTTTTCCATCCCTCCCACCATAGGAGGGTATTTTCTTGTTATAAAAAGCAACCTCATAATTTATAAATTTCACCTTATTGAAAAGATCTTGGATAGGATTGTTCTTTAGTATCTATTGAATAAGATCTTTTTGAAAATTGCAAAGGTAAAATTGCTTTTCTGATTCTTTTTTTATTTAATTTATCATACTCAATTTTTTTTAGTCTATAAAGTGAATCCTCTAGCAACTTTCTATTAATCCCTATTAAATCAGCTAAGACCCCAATTGTTATAAGCAAAAAACCAAAGATAATAAAAACAGCACCAAAAATAAGCGATTGAAGATGACCGCCTATGGTCTCTTGATAAAGAATCATCAAAAATATAAACCTTAAAAAAGGCAGTAAGCCTAAAGAAAATACAAAAATTCCCCCCATTAAAAATACTCTAAAAGGCTCATACATTGTATAGCTTCGAAGGATTGTTGAAGTTGTTTTTCTAATGTGTTCGAACATACTTTTAAATAGCCTTGAATCTCTAGTCTTATCGTTGGTGTGAATTTTGACATAGGTTACAGCTATTTTCTTTTTACCAGCTTGGATTATTGTCTCTGCTGTGTATGAAAAAGTTGTTATCACATTAAGTGACATTGCTCCATTTCTTGAATAAGCCCTAAACCCTGACGGAGCATCTGGGATATTCGTTCCAGATGCAAGACGCACTAAAAAAGACCCTAAACGCTGCAAACCTTTTTTAGCTTTAGAAAATTCAGTTATTGTGGATGTTTGCCTATCACCAACGACTATATCTGCCCTGCCTTCTTTTATTGGTTTTATAAGTAAAGGTATATCAGCTTGAGCATATTGATTATCACCATCTGTATTTACAATAATGTCTGCTCCCAACTCCAGACTTCTGTGAATTCCATCAGAAAAAGATATTGCAAGACCTCTGTTTGTTCGATGTTTAACTATATGATTTACCCCTAATTTTTTAGCAATAGCTACAGTTTTATCTGTTGAACCATCATCAATTATTAAAGTTTCAATTTTTGTAATGCCGGGAATTTTTTTTGGGATTGATTTTAAAACTAAAGATAAAGTTTTTTCTTCATTAAAACAAGGAATTTGAACAATTAGCTTCATGGCAGTAACGAATAAAGCATTTTAACATAGGAAAATAAGTTTTGTATAAGATTTAAAGTAAGAGTTATAAAGCTGTTGAATTTTTTAGTATGCCCTTTAGTTGGTTTACTGAAACTTCATAAATTATCACTGGTTTATCCTCAACTTTAGAGCGGATGCTGTAGTGGTAGATTTCCCTTACCCAATACTTCTCCTTTATAAAGTTTGACATATTCTTATCTAAAAAATTAGAAAAATTAGGAAATAAATCATGCATGCCCATATCTTCAATTATATAAATAGGCTTGCTATTTAATGAATCATCTATATAAATAAAGGGGTATTCATTGGTTAAGCTGTGAGTTGAAATATTGGTAAAAAAATAATAAGACTCAGGAAAAGATGCCAGCAAAAGACGGTTACTACTTTCAATTTTTGTCTTTAAGATATTAGCAGATTTTTCTTCATAACTTTGCCTAAACCAAACGCCTTGATTCCAAAATCTAATTCCAATTGCAGTTATGGCAATTTGCAAAACAGCCAAACTAATAACTAAAAATGCTAAAGGGTATTTATATAATTTTTGAGAATTTAAAAGATTTAAAATTTTAAAGAAGCCATAGCTTGCAGGAATTAGTAAAAAAGGAATTAAGTGAGTTAAATATCTTTGCATTTGGGGGTTAATTTTGTAATAAATCGGGATTAATAAAGATACTCCTAAAACACTAAATAGATTCAAATTTTGATATTTTTTATCAAAAAGCAAAAAAATAATACCGAGTATAGTTAAAATTCCCAGAAAAAAATCCGTGCTGAAAAATTTTACGAAGGCTGTTGGATCAGTCAAACTTACAAATAACAGCACTAATAAACTTAAAAAAATTGTTAATAAGTTAACTACTTCATTTTTAAATTTTCCCGGTATAAACTTTAGTAATATTACTAAAAAGAAAAAAACAGCTAAAAAAATAGCTCCAATTTGAATCAGACTTTGCATCTGTTGATAAATTATAAATAGCGTTTCTTTTATAGGAAAAAGCAAGCTAAAAATTATTGAGCCGCCAATTAAAAAGCCAATTAAAATATTAACTATTTTAACTTGAGGTTTTTGACTTTCTTTAAAAATGATAAAAAAAGTTGGCAGAAATAATATAATATACTCATATCTAGTAAAGACTGCTAAAGAAAAAATAACGCCTTTCAAGAGGTCTTTTAAGTCAAGAACAACAGAGGCTTTTTTTAAATTTGAAATAAGCAACCACAAAAAAATAAACAGTATAAAAATCCCAGTGGATTCGGTATAAATAAATCCACTCCAAACTGTGTGATTAAAAGAAATTGTAAGAAGTATCGCTCCTAAAATTGCAGTTAATTTTGAATTAAATATTTTAAAGATAAAAAGATAAGCAACTGGGATTGAAAGTATGCTAGTTAGTGTAGCAACAATTTGAGCTGCAAGAGATTCATTTTTAATTAAAAAATTAAACATTACAATCAGCAGCGGATAAATAGGTCTTGTCCACATAAAAAAATCCGGATAAAGAGTACCTTCTTTGCCTAAAAATCCTAAAACGCTGTGATAGTTTAAAATATTTTGAGCAACTATTAAATTTTGATAGGCATCTGGATAGAATTTAAATGGAGAGATATTAATTAAACGAAGAACTAAAGCTAGAAAAAAAATAAAAATAAAAGATAATTTAAACTTCATATTTAAAAAAATCAATTGATTAGCGCGCTAGGTTATTTAAGATTTGCCAAAGCACGTTTATATTCAGTTGAATCTTCCCATTGTGGCTCAAAACTAACTTCTTCCCACTCAGTAAAAGTAATTCTATGAGTCTTTTGATTTCTATCCATTAAAAAATTAAAGTATTTTAAATCTCTGGTTACAACATATCCACTGGTTACTTCAATTGGATCATGATTATCTTTAGTTAAAAAAATCCCCTCTCCACTGACAAAAAAAAGTTGATATTCTCCTGGATATAAACCTCTTCGCTGAATTAGTTGATGAATTATTAGCCTCCCTTTAGGTGTTCTAGGAAGTTCTTTAGCCGGATTTAAACTACGAACTAATCGTTCCTCTATGGGAACTATTGGTCGGTGAAAAGGTAAAAACTCGAATGATCTTCTCAACCTCTTTAGATTAGCCTTTGTTTTTTCTTTAGTCAAGTCAAAAAAGATCCCCAACAAAAAGTTAGGGATCTTAAATTGTACAATTCTCCAAACCTTCAAATAACTTAAGCCTTAAGGGTTTGGGTTATTTGAGTTTGGTTGTGGTGTTCCAGGTGTCTCAGCTGGCACTTCTGGTGCTGCTGGTGGTGTTTCAACTGGTGCTTCCCCTGCTGGTGCAGCTGGAGGAGTTGGCATAGGGTCTTGTCCAGGCATAGGTTGTGAACCTGGCATTTGCATTCCACCTTGAGGATCTGCTGGTTTCATAGGATCGTCCATTAAAAAATCACCGCCTTTCTTTTTCTGAAACTAGTGTATTTTTTCAAAGCTATTTAGTCAATAGACAACTTAAACTTTTTTGATCTCTAGCTTTCGCTCGCCGATATCAATTGGATACTCACCAGTAAAGCAAGAGGTACAAAAAGTGTCTTTAGATAAACCAGTTGCTGAAATTAACCCTTCTAGCGATAGATAATGGAGTGAATCAGCATCAAGTTTTTTTCTTACCTCATCTTCGTTCATGGTTGCAGCGATCAATTCAGTCTGTTTTGGTGTATCTATCCCATAAAAGTCAGGGTACTTGGTGGGGGGTGAGCTAATTAAAACATGTACTTCTTTAGCTCCAGCTCCTCTAATCATCCTAACAATTTTTTTTAAAGTTGTTCCCCTGACAATTGAATCATCAATCAAAATGACTCTTTTATCTTTAATCACCTCAGGTAGCGGATTTAGTTTCATCTGGACACTTTGCTCTCTTAAATGCTGCTCTGGGCGAATAAAGGTTCGATGAATATAGCGATTTTTTATTAGTCCGTGATCAAAAGGAATTTTAGATTCTTTAGAAAACCCCAATGCTGCTGGAATTGCAGAATCTGGGACTGGAATGACTACATCAGCTTCAATTTTATTTTCTTTAGCTAAGTTTATTCCTAAATTGCGTCTTATTTCATTGACTTTTTTACCCATCAGCATGCTATCAGGTCTAGCAAAATAAACCATCTCAAAAATATCCAAATTTAGCTTACCGTTGACAATTTGCTGCGATTTCAAACCCGAATCATCAACGATCACCATCTCACCAGGATTAACGTCTCTCACAAATTCAGCTTGAATTACATCAAAAGCACAAGTTTCTGAGGCAAAAATAAACCCTCCATTTAGTTTGCCTAAAGAGAGGGGGCGGATGCCATATTCATCTCGAATTGCGGCAAGTTTGTCTTTGGTCATAACTAAAACAGAAAAAGCCCCAGTAAAAAGTGGAAAAGATTTTTTTAAAGCTTGTTCTAGACTCTCACCTTGTTTTAAGAAGTATTCAATTGCTCGTTGCATGAGTTCAGAATCGTTGAGGTTTGTAATATCAACATTTTTACTGCTTAGAAATTCTTCTAATTTTTTAGTAGTTGGTAGATTGCCATTATGAACTAAAGTAACTAAATTATCTTGGTTTTGGACTGGCTGGTTGTGTTCTGGAGTAGAACCTCCTGAGGTTGAGTAGCGATTATGACCAATTGCTAAATGCCCTTTTAAACTATCTAAAATTTGTTCATTATAAACGTGGACTACTAAACCGGTATCTTTATGAATATAGATATTTTGACCATCAGATGATGAAATTCCTGAACTTTCTTGACCGCGGTGTTGAAGAGCGTAGAGTCCAAAATAAGTTAACCTGGCAGCCTCAAATCCTTTTCCAAATACACCAAAAATAGCACACTTTTCACTAATTTCCCTTACCATGGCTTATCTTAACATAAATCGAAAAATTTTTTAAGTGACTAACTCGCGTCCAGCTTTTGAATTTTAGCTCCTAGTTTGGCTAAATTATTTGTGACATCTTCATAACCCCTTTCAATCAACTCAGCTCTATTAATAACACTAGTCCCCTTTGCAACTAAAGCAGCTAAAACTAAAGCCATACCTGCTCTAATATCTGGAGTTTCTAACTCCCTAGCGTGCAGCTTGGTTGGACCATAAACTAAAACTCTGTGTGGATCAGAGATTGTAATATTTGCTCCCATGTTAATTAATTTATCAACAAAAAACATTCTAGATTCATACATCCAATCATGCATTAGTGATACACCTTTAGCTTGAGTTGCTAGAACTATTAGTGCACTCATTAAATCTGTGGGAAACCCAGGCCAAATATTAGTAATTAACTTAGGAATTGCTACTAAGTTTTGACTACTAACAGAAACTGAGCCATCAGAGTTTTCTTGAAATTTAACTCCCATTTTTTTTAAAGGGTGGGTAATTGGCTCTAAATTCTCAAGTGGGCAATTATATAATTTGATTTCACCTTTGGTAATAGCTGCTGCTACAACATATGTTCCAAATTCTACAAAATCCGATCCAACACTAAACTCTGCTCCAGATAATTTTTTTGCCCCTTCAATTGTTAAATTGTTCGTACCAATGCCACTAAATTTAACTCCCATTTTTTTCAGTAAATTACAAAGATCTACAATATGCGGTTCACTAGCGCAATTTTTTAAAATTATTTTACCCTCGTTTAAACTGCAAGTTAGAATTAAATTTTCGGTAGCTGTTACAGAAGGTTCATCCATGAAAAAGATTTTTTCTTTGGAATCAATACCCCCTTTAATTTTATAATCTCGATCAGAAACACTGATACTAAACCCCAATTGTTTAAAACCAGCTAAATGAGTTTCAATACTACGCTGGCCAATAATATCTCCACCTGGATGAGAAAACTCTACCTTTTTGCTTCTTGCTAGCAATGGTCCAGCTAGAAGAATTGAAGCCCGAAGTTTATTTACTAAATCCTCTGAAAGTTTACTTGTTTTAATATTTGGGGTAGTAATTTTCAAAAAATGGTCACCAACTTCAACTTCTGCGCCTAGTTGCTGCATCAATAAAACCATGATTGAAACATCAGAAATTTGTGGGACGTTTCTTAAAATCACCTCATCTGATGTCAGAAGTGCCGCTGCCATACAAGGCAAAATTGAATTTTTATTGCCGGATATACTAACTGATCCAAAAAGTCTATTTCCACCCTCAATTAAGTAGCTTGCCATGTGCATAGAATAGCAGTATTAAGCTGAGTTTGTAAACAAATACTAGCTGCTAGCGCTTTGATAATGCTTTAATCCAAAGTTCCACAATCTTAGGGATAAATATAAAAATACAACTCCTAAAGTTAAAGAAATTATAATTAAGATCGGGGAAAGTAATCCTAGCAAAGCTTTAGGAGGAAAAGTAATCATAATTCCAACTGGGATAACAAATGTTAACAAGCTTTGAGCTGGCTGTCTGTAAATATCCACTGGGAATCTAGCCATTTGAGTTAAGTCTCGATATAACATAATGGTGTTATCTACCTCTGTTGTTAAAATCCCAATTCCTAAAGTAAAAATATGAAAAGCCAGGGCAATAATCAAACCATTAATTGTTAGTAGTAAAAATAATAAAATATTAGTTAAGTTAATATCACCAACTTTAGTCATAGAAATAATTATTAAAATTATGGATAAAATTAAAATTGGTAAATCCAAAATATCACTTCCACCAAACAGTGATCTAAAAAGCGGTGGAAGTGGTTTAATTAAAATAAAATCAAATTCCCCTCGAACGATATAAGATCTAAAACGATAAACTTCTCTTAGCAAAAACTGAGCTGTCACATCAATTAAATTAAATGTCGAAAAAAATAAAATCATTTGCCAAATGCTATAACCTGCAATAGATTTGACCTTTGATTCTAAAACTAAAATAAAAGCTATAAATAAACCAAACCTTAAGATTTTGCCAACAAAAAATAATATTGCTCCAAAACTAGAACGCAGCGCTACTTGGGAAGAAAGGCTTGTTAGCAACCACCAAATTTTAAAAAATCTGCTCATCTACCCTCCGCTCCAAACTTTTTTAAACCAATATTCCAAATAAAAAGTAAACTAAAATAAAAAACTAAAATCCAAGCTAGAGTAATCAAAAATCCTTGAAAAATTTCCGAACTAGAAACCCGGCCTAAATAAATTTTCATTGGAAAATAAAGTAAATAAGTAAATGGAAAAAGTTGTAAAAAATTAACAATTTGCTTGGGAAAAATATCCAGTGGAAAACTTCCTCCAGCTAAAAACCCCAAAACAATATACATTAAAAATCTGGGTGCCCAAATTTCTGGTGACCAAAATCCTAACATTCCAAGTAAACTGCCAATTAAAAAATTAAGTAATAAAGCCAGAGTTGTTCCAATAATAAAAAAAATCAAAAATACAAAATTAGTCTGAATAAAAATTGGTGGCTTTAAAATTAAATAAACTAAACTAATTTCGGCAATTGAAAAAACAATATTCATAGCTTTATCACCCAAATCTCTAGATAAAAAATAACCAAAATAATTAATTGGTCTAATTAAAAAAATTGATAGATCACCACTATTAATATTCTCCCCCATTTCCTGAGTCCTGGAAGACATTACCACAGCAGTTAAAAAAGAAACTCCCAAAATATAAGTTAGCATTTCTGATTTGCTATAACCAAAAATATTTGCAGATTGAGAAGTGATTGTTGCCCAAAGTAAATAAATTGTTAAAAGTTGTAACAAATTTCTCACCCGCCACATTACAAAATTTAATCTATAGGTGACAATTTCATTCCAAGTATTTTTGGCAAAAAGCAAATAAGCTTTCATAATTAACTACTAGCTGAAGTGTAAAATCTTAGCGCAAATTTCCAGAACTTTCTAGAAATAATGAAAAAAACTAAAGTAAATATTAAAAGTTCCAAAATATCTAAAAAGTTTGTTCTTTGTAATAAAATTTTGGTAGGTGCACTGACAATTAAACTTAAAGGTAAAATCACAATAAATAAAAACCCTTTTAGTCCTTGATACATCTCCTTCGGATAGCGGGTAATCCCATTAAAGGTATACATTAACTCAACTAAATTAGAAAGCTTGGTAAACCACATAGTTAATGTCATTACACAAAACCAGATTGAATAAAGCAAAATTAGTCCAATTAAAAGAAGCGTCCCAAAACTAATTATTTGGATTAAATTTATTTGCAGATGATTTTGCAAAATCAAATATTCTAAGAAACCAATTCCTAGTAGAATTCTAAAAAAACTCGCAAAATTAATATGATTTAAACTTAAAATAAATTGTGAGTCCATAGGTTTTAAAAGAATTCCATCGAGTTGGCCAAAATGAATAATTTCAGAAAATCTTTCAAAATTATTAGAAAATATTCCATGATAAAATCCAATAAAAATGTTAAAGCTTGAAATCAAAATAAATAGTTCAGTTCTAGTCCAACCAAAAGCAGAGCTAGTTTTAGCTGTTAAAACAAAAATAGTAATAATTTGAAAAACGCCCCAAAGCAAAGAAGAAAATATACTATTTAAAAAATTAGCTCGATAGCCTGTAAAAATCGACCAGTTTAAAATAAATAATGTCTTATAAATTGAGAAATATTTTTTCATTGACCAACTCCAGTAAATTTTTGTAAACCTTTATTCCAAAGAAAGCGATAAGTTAGGGCAAATACTAAAATCCAAAAGACTTGAATACTAAGGATTTGAAAGCTTTCTTGAAAATTCAGCTTTCCTTGAAAAGAGATAATTGGGAAATAAATCATATAAGCAAAAGGTAAAAATTTGGCAGTCTCACTTAAAAAGTTTGGTAAAACTGCCAGTGGTGCAACATAACCACCAAACAAAACTATAATAATTTCAAATAATTGAAAAATTCCATTGATGTCAATTAGCCAAAAAGCAATTAAACCCATAACCATCTTAAAAATAAAGGAAATAAAGTAAGCTAAAATAGCCATAGTTAAACTAATTAATAGAGTTTGCCAAGATAGCTGCAAGTTTAAAAGACTTTTTAAAAAAAGCGCTGCTAAAATTAAAACTATAATTCCATAAAACCCTTGCAAAATTCTAAAAGGAATTTCTGAAAAAAACCTAAGCCAGAAGTAAGAAAAAGGTTTGGTAATAAACATCGCAAGTTGTCCTTGCCTAATATCTTCAATACCAACATTTTCTTCAATATGAGACATCAGTAATGAACTGGCAATTAACAACAGTAAATAGTAGGTGGCAAAAGATTGAAAATTCCAACCGGCGACTAAGTTTTTATTGCCAAGAGCACCGTTCCAAAATAGAAGGAGTAGAGATGAACTAATTAAAGGAATCAAAAACCAGACAAAAGACCTAGCCCGATTTTCAAAAATATGTTCTAAGTTTAGTAAAAAAATTCTAACATAGCGCATAAATTAATTAGCTTTAGTGAACACATCTCTAATTACATCCTCTATTTCTGGATCTTCAATGTTTAAATCCTCAATTTTAAAGTTTTTTAGTAATTTTGCAGTTACCAAGTTTAATTTAGAATTTTCCACACTTAAAACTAGCTGGGGTGATTCATATTTTTTGATATGACCAAAACTAACAAATTTCTTGGGATCAATATTATCTTTAAAAGTAATAGTTAAAGTTTTATAAGGAGCATGTTTTTTAACTAAATCAGCTAAAAGTCCATCAAATAAAATCTGACCATGATTTATGACAATCACTCTTTTGCACAAAGCCTCTACATCACCCATGTAGTGAGAGGTTAAAATAATTGTTGACTTAAATCTCAGGTTGTATTCTTTAATAAACTCCCTTAACTTTTTTTGCATAACTACATCTAAACCAATTGTTGGTTCATCTAAAAATAAAACTTTGGGTGAATGAATCAGCGCAGCAATTAATTCACACTTCATCCGCTCACCTAAAGATAATTTTCTAACTTGAATTTTTAATAAATCTTTCACATCCAAAAGTTCTGTTAGTTCATTAACTACCAGGTCAAATTTTTCTTGAGGAATTTCATAAATTTCTTTATTGAGTAAAAATGTTTCCATAGCTGGTAAATCCCACCAGAGTTGATTTTTTTGTCCCATGACCAGTGCAATTTGTTTTAAAAACTGTTTTTTCCGCAGATATGGAGTATAACCTAAAACTGAAACTTTACCTGAAGATGGATATAAAAGCCCAGATAAAACTTTTAAGGTGGTAGTTTTACCAGCTCCATTTGGACCAATAAAGCCAATTAACTCACCTTCTTCAATTTGAAATGAGATATCATCAACTGCTTTAACGTCGCTATATTTTCTGCTAAATAGTGACTTAAAAGAACCCATCAATCCTGGTTCTTTTTGGTAAGTTGAGTAATATTTTTTTAGATTTGCAACATCAATGACTAAATTCGCCATATTTGTATTTTACTCTAGAAATTACCATTTTGAAACTAACAGATAATCAGTTAAAATACTTTTATGTCCAAAGTAATAGTGACAGGTGGAGCTGGGTTTTTGGGATCGCATCTTTGTGATGCTTTAATTAAAAAAGGAGATGAGGTTTTGTGCATTGATAATTTATCAACTGGTAGTTTAGAAAATGTTGAGCATTTACAAAATAATCTAAACTTTAAATTTTTAGAATATGATGTAGTTAAAAAATTACCAGATAATTTAGAGGCAGACCAAATTTATCATTTTGCCTCGCCTGCTTCTCCAAATCATCACAGCAAAAAAAGTTACCAACACTTGCCTTTTGAAACTATGCAGGTTAATACCACAGCTACTTGGAATTTAAGCGAATTTGCACTAGCTAAAAATGCTAAGTTTTTATTTGCTTCAACTTCTGAGGTTTATGGAGATCCAAAAGAACACCCTCAATCTGAAAATTATTATGGGAATGTTTCTCCGGTTGGCCCAAGATCAGTTTATGATGAAGCCAAGCGTTTTGGAGAAACTATTACAGCTGCTTTTGTAAGAAGTAAACATTTAGACGCTCGAATTATTCGAGTTTTTAATACTTATGGTGAAAGAATGGCGTTAGATGATGGTCGGGCAATTGTTGAGTTTGCTGTGGCTGCTTTAAAAAATGAACCAATTCCAATCTTTGGTGATGGATCCCAAACTAGGTCTTTTTGTTATGTGAGTGATTTAATTGAAGGGATAATTTTAGCGATGGATCATGAAAATACTTCAGGTAATGTTTTTAACTTAGGAAATTCAGAAGAACATACCATTAGAGAAGTAGCAGAAAAAATCAAACAGCTGACAATGTCTCATTCTTTGATTGAGCAAAAAGAATCTTTGCCTGAAGATGATCCTCAAAAAAGAAAGCCAGATATATCTAAAGCAAAAGAAGTTCTAGGTTGGGAACCAAAGGTGAGTTTAGATACCGGGTTATTAAAATTAATTGATTATGTTAGATTAGAGTTAAAATCTGCCAGTTAATTTTATTGATCTTTAGTTTATGGATTTACCAAAAATTGTTGTCACAGGATCTCTGGCATTTGATTATATTATGAATTTTCCTGGAGATTTTAAGGATCATATTAATCCAGATAAAGTTCATGTAATAAATTTATCTTTCTTAGTCTCTAATTTAAAAAAAGAAAGAGGTGGAACAGCCGGTAATATTGCCTATTCTTTAGGGTTATTACAAGAATCAGTTGCCATAGTCTCAGCAGCCGGACATGATTTTAGTGATTATAAAAAATATCTTAAAAAAAATGGGGTTGATATTTCAAACATCAAAGTTCATAGGGATGAATTTTCAGCCAGAGCTTATATTTTAACTGATCTAAGAAACAATCAAATTACCAGCTTTTATCCAGGAGCTATGAAATATACCAAAAGTCTTAAGTTAAACGGTAATGCGGCAAAATTTGTGGTAATCGCCCCTGATGATCCAGAGAGTATGAATAACTTTGTTAACGAGTGTCAGCAAAAAAACCTACCATATCTTTATGATCCAGGCATGCAACTGCCAAGCTTGCGAGATACTTACTTAAGACAAGGAATAAAAGAAGCTAAAATTTTAATTGGTAATGACTATGAAATAGGTTTAATTAAAAATCGGTTAAATTTTTCCGAAAAAGACTTTTTAGATTTTGTCGAAGTTTTAATTATTACATTAGGAGAAAAAGGCTCGATTATCAAAACTAAAGAGCGTGAGTATTTTATTGATCCAGTTAAACCAAAACAAATTGCTGATCAAACTAGCTGAAGCCGGAAAGAAAAAAATAGAATGGGCTGGTAGCCAAATGAAAGTTTTAGCTAAAATTAGGGATAGATTTTTTGCTGAAAAGCCCTTAAGAGGAATCACTCTTGCTGCTTGTTTACATATCACTGCAGAAACTGCTAACTTAGCGCTAACTTTAACTGCCGGTGGCGCAAAGGTTGTCCTTTGTGCATCTAATCCCCTATCTACACAAGATGATGTAGCAGCTTCCCTTGTTGAAAATTATAAAATTAATACTTTTGCCATCAAAGGTGAAGATAAAAAAACTTATTATAATCATTTAAATTTATGCTTAGATTTTCATCCTCAAATTACTATGGATGACGGGGCTGATTTAGTCAGTCTACTTCACTCAAAAAGAAAACCTCAGTTAAAAGAAATTTTAGGGTCATCTGAAGAAACTACTACTGGTGTGATAAGACTTAAAGCGATGTTAAAAGATAATGCTTTAAAAATTCCCATCATGGCAGTGAATGATAGTTTGACAAAGCACATGTTTGATAATCGCTATGGAACTGGACAGTCAACCATTGATGGGATTTTGCGAGCCACAAATGTTTTAATTGCTGGAAAAAAGTTTTTGGTCTGTGGGTATGGTTGGTGTGGGCGTGGTTTAGCTGCTCGGGCTCGGGGTTTGGGTGCAAATGTGATAGTTTGTGAGGTAAATCCAGTTAAGGCACTTGAGGCAATGATGGAAGGGTTTGATGTGATGCCAATGATGGAAGCGGTAAAGGTAGCAGATATTATAGTCACTGCTACTGGAAATAAACATGCTTTAGGTCAAACTCATTTTAAGAACTTAAAAAATGGGGTAATTATTGCTAATACTGGACATTTTAATGTTGAGTTTGATTATGCTGGGTTAAAAAAAATCGCTAAAAGCACTCGAACTCTTCGTCCATTTTTAGAAGAAATTACTTTAAGTGAAGGCAGAAAAATTTATGCGCTTGGTGAGGGCAGATTAATTAATTTGGTTTCTGCTGAAGGTCATCCACCTGATGTAATGGATATGAGCTTTGCTAATCAAGCACTCGCCGGCGAATTTTTTGTTAAAAATCAAGGCAAATTAGAACCAGGCGTTTATAAAATTCCAGAGGAGATGGACCAAGAAATTGCTATGATTAAATTGCAAACTATGGGAGTAGGAATTGATAAATTAACTGCTGAGCAAAAAGCTTATTTATCAAGTTGGTCTGAGGGAACATAAAATTTAATGGCTGGTTATTCTAAAAAGAGTTTAGTAGAAAAATTAGGAATTAAGCCAGATATAAAATTAGTTGTTTTTAATAGTCCAGGTGATTATCAAAAACTTCTAGATGAAGAGGCTAAAGGAGTGGAATTATCAAAGCAGCTTACTCCCCAATCTCCATTTATCCACTTTTTTACAAAAAGGCAAAAAGAGCTTACGGAAAAATTTCCAGAACTAAAAAAGAATTTAAGTTTTAATGGAATTTTGTGGATCTCCTGGCCTAAACAATCTGCAAAAATTAAAACTGATTTAAATGAAGGGATTGTGCAAAAAATTGGTTTGGAAAATGGTTTAGTTGATGTTAAAGTCACAGCGATAGATAATACCTGGTCCGGACTTAAATTTGTGTATAGAATAAAAGATAGATTATGAAAATTAAAAAAATCCATGCTAGACAAATCCTAGATTCCAGAGGAAATCCAACTATTGAGGCAGATGTAATTTTAGAAGATGGTAGTTTAGGTAGAGCAGCTGTTCCATCTGGTGCATCAACTGGAAAACATGAAGCGCTCGAATTAAGAGATGAAGATTCAACTCAGCACCGAGGTAAAGGTGTTTTAAAAGCGATTGAAAATGTTAATACAATTATCTCAAATGTTTTAATTGGTAGTGATGCAGGTAGTCAAGAAAATATTGATCAAACTTTAATCTCACTTGATGGAACAGAAAATAAAAGCCGTCTTGGCGCAAATGCGATTTTGGCTGTTTCTCTCGCTTATGCTCAAGCAGTGGCCAACTATAAAAAGATCTCTTTTTTTGAATACCTAGCCCAAGTTTCGGGTAATGATCAACAAAGCTATATTATGCCGGTGCCTTTAATGAATATTATAAATGGTGGAAAGCATGCTTCTTTTTCAACTGATATTCAAGAATTTATGATTTTACCTATCAGTGCTAAAAGTATTTCTGATGCGCTGCGTATGGGAACAGATGTTTTTCATGCACTTGCTGAAGTTTTAAGCAAAAGAGGTTATTCAACAAATGTTGGTGATGAGGGTGGATATGCGCCACTTGTTAGAAAAGGCAACGAGGAACCATTGGAGTTAATTAGCGAAGCTGTAAAGGTTGCAGGTTTAAGCTTAGGTAAAGATATTTATCTAGCCCTAGATTGTGCTGCCTCAGAATTTTATAAAAATGGAAAGTATAGCTTAAAAACTGAAAAACTAACCTTAAGTTCTGATGAAATGATAAGTTGGTTTAATAAGTTAATAAAAAGTTATCCGATCATTTCAATAGAGGATGGTTTAGATCAAGAAGATTGGCCAGGCTGGGTTAATTTAACAAAAAGTTTAGGAGATAAAATCCAAATTGTTGGTGATGATATATTTGTAACAAAATTAAAATTTTTACAAAGAGGAATTGATTTAAAAGCTGCAAATGCAATTTTAATTAAACTAAATCAAGTTGGAACATTAACAGAAACTATTCAAGCAGTTAAATTAGCCAAAGAAAG
>JACPZA010000023.1 GCA_016195715.1 Candidatus Daviesbacteria bacterium | reverse complement strand
TATAAACTAACAAGTCTTAACTTGCATAAGAAGCCAAGTGAAGATAGAACGAGGAGTGAGCTTCTTGTTAGGCGCCTTTTAAGAGGCATCAGTTCTAGCTTGTATGATTCTAAATTCATGGTCTGTATGGTTGTTAGAGGTTTTCCCATTCCTCCTACTACACATCAATATATACCTACTTTGGGTAGGTTAAAGTTAGTTAAAGATGTTTGGGGTAGTGATAGAACTTAACCTTCTATTACTTTATTCTCCTAGAGTTTTGGCGCTATCAGAGGCAATTTGATTTAAATCTTTGATTAAATTCTTTTTATCAGTTGAAAAATAATATCTTAAAATTTCTTTGGCAACAGGGGCAGCTACAGATGAACCCTCACCCCCACCTTCCACCAAAACAGTTAAAGCAACCGTTGGTTCATCAACTGGAGCATAAGTTGTATACCAAGCATGAGTGGCATTTTCTGCTCCATACTCAGCTGTCCCAGTTTTACCGGCTGTAGGAATTGGAAAAGTAAAAAATGGCCAGGCAGTTCCACCAAACATTGGCACTTTTGATAAACCCTCTTTAACTAAATTTAAATAATCTTTCTTAAAATTTAAACTAGTTTTTTGGTTTTCTTTAAACTCTTTGATTAATTTATCATCAGAGGATGTAATCTTTGAAATTAGCTGAGGTTTAAAACTATTGCCATTTTGAGAGATCTCTGAAATTAGATTATTAATTTGCAGCGGTGTTGTAAGTACAAATCCTTGACCAATTGCCATATGCAAAGTATCCCCAGGATACCAGACTTGATTTAGATTTTTAACCTTCCAGTCATTATCTGGGATTACCCCAGCTGTTTCACCCGGAAGATCAATTCCCAAAGTTTTACCAAATCCCAAATTTTTGGCAGTATCAGCAATCTGCTTCTCTCCAGTAATTTCTCCTAAATTATAAAAATAAGTATCATTTGAACGCTGGAGTGCTTTGATAATATTAACCATCCCCTCCGTTCTGCCATATTGAGTAAAATACCAATTAGCAAACTTATACGGACCTAAATTAATAACACCGATATCGTCAAATTCAGTTTTGCTAGTAATTTTTCCTGAACTTAAACCAGCTAAAGCTGAAACGATTTTAAAGATTGAACCAGGTGGATATGTTCCAGCTATGACTCGATTTAGAAATGGTGAATCAGGTCTGGTTAGCGAATCTGAAATATTAGTTGGATCAAATGAAGGAATAGAAACTAAGCTTAAGATTTGACCAGTATTCGGATCTTGAGCAACTGTTGCTCCACAACAAACTTTTGATTTAAGAATGGCTTCTCTTAAGATTTTATATGCTTGAGTTTGTAAATCTTCATCAATAGTTAGATAAATATTTTGTCCAGGAATGGCCTCAGTTTTGCGGAGAGTCCGAACTTTTTTACCTTGGGCATCAACTTCGATTACCTCCCCACCATCAACCCCTTTTAAAACTTTTTCATAAACCTGCTCAACTCCTAACCTTCCAATCTGATCTCCAACTTTATAATCTAAATATTTTTCATTTTTTAATTCATCTTCAGTAATCTCACCTAAATAGCCAACAATATGAGCAGTAACCTCTGATTCTGGATAGGATCTTAAATTATCCACCTCCAAATCTTTCATCTGTGGATTGTTTTGAACTTCTAGCTTTAAAGCTTCATCCCGAGTAAGGTAAGTTGTTTTATTAGTTTTGGAATTTAAATTAACTATCCTAAAGCCTGGTTCATTTTGGGCTAAGATTTTACCGTTACGGTCATAAATTACGCCTCGAGGAGCATGAATTATCCTAATTTGAATCCGGTTTGAATCAGCGATCTCTCGGTTGAAACTACCTTGAACTACTTGGAGATGAAACAACCTTAAAGATAAACCAAAAAAAGTTAGTATTATAAAAATTATTAAAAAATACCTACGCCAAATATTTTTTGGGAAATGATTTTGATCACCTGACCAACCAAAAATTAATGAATCACTCCAGGATTTTGATGTCTCTTGATGTTTAAAGTGACTTGACTGAATAGAAACTTTTGCCAGCTCCTCTGAAAAAGCTGCCCCAAATTTTCTTCTGGATTTCCTCATAATTTTATATCTTTAATTTAATTCCTGGCCTAACAATAAATCTCTCTTCCCAAAATCTAACTAACAAATAAATTGGCAAAATTAAAATTACCTCAACGTAAATCTTATTAAAATTAATAGTCTGATTAAAAAAAAATTTCTCTAAAAAACTCTGAGTAAGTAGTATTAAAAAAGCAACTGGTAAAATTGATAGAAAATTGGCAGTCAAAGCAGTTTTTTTAATTAAAGAGATTAATTTAACAGTGATTAAAAAAAACAAAGCAAAAAAACCTAAGTTTTGAGATGTTAAGACTCCCAAAAAAATTCCATTAAAAAAAGCTAAATAATAATTTATTTTTTCATCCACAATAAATGAACGACAAATCAGCAGCATTAAACATAAATCTATTGGAGTTAAAGTTGTTTGTAAAAAAATTGCCAGAACTAAAATTAATATAAATAATTTCATTAATTAGTTATTACAAAAACAATATCTAAATCACTAACATCAAAAATTGTTTTAACTTTTGCTTGTTTAAAAATTTCATTTTCCCTCTCTAACACTTGGGAAATGTTTCCCAAAATTAAACCCCTGGGGATATTACCTTCAGTTCCATCTGAATAAACTAAATCTGAAACTGCTACTGGTTCTCTGTGTAAAATTTTATCAAGTAACATCTCTGAACCAAACTGTCCCTTTAAAACTCCTTTCGCCCGGCCATCTTTACTCGAAACAAAAGCTGCAATCACTGAATCTGGGTCACTCTCTAAAATTATTTTGGATTGCTTAGAGCTGACTTCTTTAATTCTGCCAATAAAATTATCCTTAAAAACTACTGGTTGGTTAAGTTTTAAGTTATCATTTAGTCCTTTATCAATTAATAAATACCTTGATTCAACCAAACCAATTGGACGAGCTGCCACTAAATTAAAAGTCTCAGGATTTAGTGAGGTTTGTTGAGCTAGTGCTCCTTGAGCCTCTGCTAGATCTTTTCTTAACCTGGCATTTTCTGATAAAACTTCAGCTATTTGATCTTCTAGCGCTTTGTTTTTTTGGGCAGCAGTTCGAGCTATAAAAATAAATTCAAATTGATGGGAGACACTTAAGCCAGTTTTATAAAATCCATACTGAATTGGAACTGTTAAACTTTGAAGTAGACTTTTGGGTAAATTTAATAATTTAAAATAATCAAAAAATAAAATAAAAATTGAAAGAATTACTAGAGTTAAAAATATTTTGATATCAGTTAAAAGCAGTTTAGCCATAGTGGAAATATACCACTCTCTCTTAAATTATCTCAAGGAGTTGTTCTAAATTATCCAGTAAAAAATCTGGGTTTTGTTTGGCAATTTCTTTACCAAAAAATCCATAAGTTACAGCTGCTGTTTTAACCTTGGCAGCTTTTCCAGCTAAAATATCAATATGGGTATCTCCAACCATTAAAGCATCTTTAACCTCAACATTTAATTTTTTTAAAGCTAAAAGCAGTGGTTCTGGGTGAGGTTTGGGATTTTTAACATCATCAGCTGAAATTACTACTTCCAAAAACTCATATAATTTACCTACTTTTAAGGTTTCAATTAAATTGGCGTAGCGAGAAGAAACAGCAGCTAATTTTATGCCAGATTTTTTTAAAGTTTTGAGTGTTTTTCTAGATTTTGGAAAAGCTTTTATTAAATTTAATCTGGAATTTTGATAAGTCTCATGGGCTTCACACAAACTAATTAGATCACCATTTGGTGCTAAAATTTTATAGCAATCTTTTAAAATATTACCCATTAAACTATTGAGTTGTTTTTTGGTAATGGGAGCTAAATTATGTTTTTTTAAAGAATAATTAAATGCTTCAAAAACCCACTCATCAGTATCAAGTAGCGTTCCATCTACATCAAATAATATAGCTTTAAATTTGTTCATAAAAATTCAGAGGACTTATCTTAACACGAGCTTTAAGAGTTTGGAAAGATGACTTGACCAAATGGACCAAAAATATGTTCATCATGATAAACTAACCTTCCTCGCAAAATTACTTTTTTGAGTCTACCCTTAACTTTCATCCCGTCAAATGGACTCCAGCCAGCTTTGGTAAATAAATCTTCATTTTTAATCGTCCATTCCTTTTCTAAATCTACTTCTATATAAGTTTGCTCACCCACCTCGCTACTGGATAACCCGAACAGTTTCCTAGGATTTGTACTCATTAACTCAACCATCCTTTCCAAACTTAATCTTTTTTCATTAACTGCATTTAGCATTAAAGGTAAACTAGTTTCTAAACCTGGAACTCCAAAGGGAGGCTTTTGCGAATTCTTTTTTTCCTCCAAAGTATGGGGGGCATGATCTGAGGCGATCATATCCAAAACATCCAAATTTTTCCAAATATATTCAACATCTTTTTTGCTCCTTAAAGGTGGCGTCATAATTACAAAAGCCCCTAACCGCTTTGTATCTTCAGTAGTTAAAAATAAATGATGACAAGATACCTCACAAGTTATATCCATACCTTCTTTTTTAGCTTTTTTGATCTGATCAATTTCAGATCCAAGGGAAACATGACAAACATGTAATTTATTTTTATGCTTTTTGGCTAAATTAATAGCTTTGGTTAAAGTCTCACCTTCAGCATGAACCATGACTACTTTGTCTTTTGACCAAGCAGAAAATATCTCATCCAACTCTTGATCATTTTCAATCAAAAGTGGGCCAGTGGTTTGATTCATATATATCTTGAGTCCAAACGCCTGGGTTTCTACATCTTTAAAAAATTGGATAGCAGACTTAGAGCCACCAAAATGAAAACCTAAATCACTATAAATTCTTCCCTCAGCTATCTCTATTTTTTCTAAAAGAGTGTTTAAATCTATTACAGGCCTTGGGTTATTGGGCATGTCTAAAACAGTGGTATACCCACCAGCTATAGCTGCTTTAGTTCCTGTAGAAAAATCTTCTTTATGCTCTAACCCTGGCTCACGAAGATGTACATGTACATCAACTAAACCTGAAAGTTTAACAATTCTAGACATACTACTTGTTTATCATTGATTTTCTAATTAAGCAAGTATTTACCTGTATAATTGGCTATTAGTGCCTAGCAACTCAAAAATAACTATTGCTTCATTTTTTTGTTCAGAATAAATTGCTCTCCAGTCTCCTGTCACGTTAATACTTTTGTACCTTGATCGTTTACCAGTTAAGGAGTGGTTGTTTAGAATTGGGTTAAATGGATTTTGAACAAATAATTTTAACCGTGTTTCAAATGTATTTCTAATTTGGACTGGTGCTTTCTGGAATTGCTTACGAAATTTCTTACCGAACCTGATCTTCATTTTTATTTAACCAAGCAATAGCCTCATCAGCATTATCAAATGCTGGAGAAATCTCTCCTCTTTTTATCTCTTCTTCAGCTTCTTTTAAAGAATTTAACATATATTCTGAGGGGTTTTCTTCTAGAGCAGAAAAGTTGACAGTTTTGGTCCTAATTAGTTGCTTTAAGTAAGCATTTATTAGACTGCTTAAGCTAAAACCTAACTGCTCAGCTACGTCCTGGGCTTTTTTCTTAGTTTGGGGATCAATTTTTACGTTTACTACTGAAGTATTCATATACACAAAGTATATACTAGGTGTATACTTTTGTCAAAAATCACTATCTATATTTATTGATTTCATCCCTAATTGCAAGAGCTTTAGTGCGAGCAGCTTCAGTAAAATCTTTCTCCGTCGAGGCATAGATTATTTCTCTGGAGTTATTACAGATAAAGTTCCCCCCATTTTTATCCACTCCAGCTTTTACAGCTTCTTCTGTTTTAGCGCCTTGTGCTCCAACTCCAGCAGTTAGAAAAACTGAATCTGGAAAAAGTGCTCGAACATCCGCTAGCTCCTTTGGATAAGTAGCACCAACAAAAAGTCCAACATTTGAGAAGTTCCATTCTTTAACTGTTTTAGCAACCTTTAAATAATAAGGCTCGTCTCCAACCTGAAGATTTTGGAAAATTCCTGCGTCTGGATTAGAAGTTTTAATTAGTAAAATGACCAATTTATCATCATATTTTAAGAATGGTTCTAAAGCATCCTTACCTAGGTGTGGGAAAACTGTTACAGCATCGACGTTCCAATACTCAAAAACAGCTTTTGCATATCTAGCTGCTGTATTACCTATATCTCCTCTTTTTGCATCTAAAATTATAGGGATTTCTGGACATTTTTCTTGTAAATACTCTAAAGTTTTTTTAAGTGATTTAAGTCCTTCAATTCCATATGCTTCATAAAAAGCGATATTTGGTTTATAAGAACAAACTAAATCAAAAGTTGCATCAATTATTTCTTTATTAAATTCAAAAATGGGATCTTCTTTTTCCAATAAGTGCTTTGGGAGTTTATCTAAATCTGGATCTAAACCTACACAAAGTAGGGAATTATTTTTAGCAACAATACCATTTAATTTTTGCTGAAACTTCATACTACTGCAAGCAATTTACTATGACAAGTAGTTGCTGTCAACACCTCTTAGGGTATACTTGACAGACTATGGGTTTTAGGTGTATAATCCTTTTTTCTTAATATGAAAAATCCATTTGAAAATGGTCTAAACTTATCAAGATATGCCTCAAAAACAGGTATAACTACTAAAGTCCTTGTCCTTGCTCCTGCTTTGATTCTTGGAGGATCAACTTTGGGTGTTTTATTGGACAGAGCTGCTCCAGCATACGCACAAGAAAAACCTGTCAATCCTGATTGTACTATGACATTGAGGGTAGAAGAACGAGATCAAGATTATGATTTCCTTGATAGACTTGCATATGGGTCTTTATCACTTAGTAAAAAAGATGTTCCTTGTAACGAAGCCCCCCAGGAAGCTGCAGATCTATCGGCTGAATTTTACAGAATCAAAGCTGAG
>JACPZA010000021.1 GCA_016195715.1 Candidatus Daviesbacteria bacterium | reverse complement strand
ACTTATAAATTGATTAAAACTATGTCCAGTTGTAAAAAAAGGAAGATAAGTCAATAGATAAATAATTATTGGTATAATAATAAACCAATAAATTTTTTTAATTTTTCGATTCCAAATTAGAAGTACTAGAAGAAACCCAAATAGATAAAAAGTTGTCCACTTACTTGCCAGTGCTAGGCCTAAAGCAATTGATGAAAAGAAAAATTTATTTTTAAAATAAAACACTAAACAAAGCAAACTAAAAGTTACAAAATAAATATCATTCATTCCAGTTCTAGATTGAACAAAATTTAATCCATCTATTGAAAAAATAAAAGCAGAAAACAATCCAACTGACTGGCTTTTAAATAAAATTTTACCCAGTTGATAAATTAAATAAACACTTAATACTCCAAACAATACCCCAGGAATTCTATACGCCCAAGCATCAGTTGAATTTAATATAAACATTGAAGCAGTCATTATCTCTTTAGCCAGTGGTGGATGTGTCCATTCGTAAGCTACTCCAGGAGGTGGGGTATTCCACCATTCCCAAGCTTTTATAGATCCTTTTAAATATTCCTTGGCTGTAAAAGCATGATACACCTCATCAAAAACATAAGTGTTTGGATAGCCAATTCGAATAGCTCTCGAAAAAAAAGTAAAAAGTAATATTAATATTAAAATAGTTTTAGAATCAATTTTTAGTCTATTTATATTTAACTTTAGATTCATATTTTTCCAAAATAATCCAATCGTTACTAAATAATTTTTAGTTGGATAACTTGGTCTGTTTATTATATGTAAATATACAAAAACAGTCAGTATAGATAAAAAAACTTCAAATATAGATAATAGCTTAAAATTTTGAGTCAGTATAGATACAAAACTTGGAGTTAATTTAAGATTAGAGTTGTAATATGCATAGGGTAAATAAATATTTAAAACACTGAGTCCTGAGAAAATAGCATAGAGAATTAAAAGTAATCGAGATCTGAGCAAAAGTGCTCCAATTAAAAAAAACGGAAAAAAGCCAAATAAATATCTTTCATGCATCCTAGTTAAGAAAGTAAAAAAAACTAAAACTGAAATTGCTGTTGTTAGATAGATAAAAGGACTTTTAAACTTAATTAAAAATGGTTTCTTTATAAGTATTAACCCTAAAGTAACTGAAAATAATATTATCCCCCACAGAATCAATTTTAAATTAAGAAAAGCTATTAAATCATTTTGCCAATTTCCAAATAGTCCCCAAAAATTGAATGCAAAACAAGTTGTACAAGAAAAAATATTTGTCATCGCCTGATTAATTCTAAAAAATCCTGAAATCGGATTGTTTGGAAAAAAAGGTAAATAAATAACTAAAGTAGAGATTATAAACGTCAAAAGCGTTGTTAGGTATCTTAGGGGTTTAGAATTTATTATAATCAATATTAGTAGAATTGGTACTATTGCAATTGCTTGGGGTTTGATTGCCCAAGAAATAGCAAATGACAAAATTGAAATCTCAGGATTTTTATATTTGACAAATAAATAAATAGAAAGCAATGAAAATAAGCTCGCAAACCCATCGAACTGTCCAAATATAGAGCTATTGAAAAAAATTGTTGGATTAAAAACAAAAAGTACAAAACCTAAAATGGCCCATCTTGAATTTAGCTTTTCTTTAACTATTGAATAGATAATTAATCCAGAAAAAATATCAGCGAGGTTAGTCGGTAATTTTAAAAGTAGATCATAATTTAAAGAATTAATTTCTAGGTTAGGAAAAAGATTTTTTTTAATTAAACCAATGACCCAAAAAATATATAAAAATCCGGGAGGGTTTGAAGTGAAAAAATCCGGAGAGTAAAATTTAGCTGGTCCAAGTTCTGCCATACGCATGTAAGATTAACATAACTTTTTTTAATTGAAAAGTTATTTAAAAACAGTTTTTTGCTACACTAATTATTTCAAACTCCCCTTTTGAATCTTGAAAGCTTGATGAAAAATTATTTAAATAAACATCAGAAATTTTGGGTAAATTTTGATCTGGAAAAAGTTTTTTTATTTCAACATAATTAATATGATTATTTTTTAACAATATACAAGCTTGAGCTTTAGAGGATGCTGTTAGTATTTGTTTTAATTTTGTTTCTCTACTAGTTACATCATACCCTAGAGACCAAGAAAAATATGGCCAGCCTAAAAATATTTTTCTTCCAGCTAAAGATGAGGGGTTATACAGATAATTGTTATCAAGGAAGACTGAATTTGCCGGAGTATTATCTTTGATCCATTTAATAGTAGAATTTTTAGGATAATCATCAATAGTAATAGTAGTATCGTTTTTTAAAGGGAAAAAATCTATTATTCCGGATAGAGTTAACCCCAAGATTAATATTGGTACAAATATTTTTAAATATTTTTTAGATCGCCAAATTTTTACTATAAAAAACGCTGCAAACATATTAACAACAATTACAAAAATATTAAAAAATTTATGGTTACCTGCCATTTCCGGACTAAATTGAAAAAGATTTCCTAAGATAAAGATTAAAAAAATTGCCAAAAAGACTTTTTTGTTTAGCTTGCTCGAGATGATAATACCTAAAATAGCTAAAACTGGTAAAAGTCCCAGATTAAAAAACCAGTATCTTAAAAAATTTAAAATTGTTAGATTGTTAGCAATTAAGTATCCTGGAATAAACTGAGGTGAATAAGAGGCAGTTTCTTTTAAAAATAATATCCTAGGCAAAGAAATACCTAAGCCTATTATTAAAATAAGCAAAAGTCTAACTCGTTGTTTTGGAAGCAGTAAAATTAGACAAGCTAAAACTAAAACTGAAGTTATAAAAATACTTGAATGCAAAAAAGGTAATATTCCTAAAAATATCGCCCAAAAAATTACTAATTTTTTATTAATTATTTTTCTACTTTTTTCAGCTGCAGCTATTGTTAAAAGAAGTAGCAAAAAAAGTGCTAAAGGTAAAGCTAAGTGGCGTTGATTAGTATAAATATTTAAATTCCAGAAAGCCGAAACTATTTTTTGGTCATATGGGCCAAAGGAAGGATAATTTGAGTTATGATAAATTCCCAGTACAACTTGTTTTATATCAAATGAGATGGGGTTTTCTTTGAAGTACTCTAAAAAAGACAATGAGCCATTGAATAAAAAAAACACTGCTGAAAGAAAGCCAACTAAGCGACTATCAAACAATTTTTTAGCTAAAAAATAAATAGCTAAAATAAGAAGGGTAAAAGAGAATGAACTGAGTAAGTTAAAGCTTAAATCAATTGGTAAACCTATCCTTTCAAGCAATCCTGTCAACATATCAAACAAAAAATGATAACGAATAATTTCTCCAGCAAAAAGTGGATACTGAATAGGAAAGTTATAGCCAAAAGAAAAAGATCTAATTAAAGGCAGATGGCTTGCAAAATCACTCCAGACTTTTGTTGCGATATGAATTGTTTGATGATCTACATAAAATGTATGCCACATTAACCAGCAACTAAAAATAACTGCAGCAATAAAAAGAATTATTTCAGGAAAAAAAAGCTTAATTTGTTTTTTAATCATTAGTTAATTTCGCCACTTTTTCACCTAACTCAACAGCATAATTTGTTCCTCTATCCCAAGGATAAGTCATGTCTAGATTAGCCAGATAAACATTTCTTAGAGGGGTTTTAAATGTTGGCATTTTTTTATGATAATTTTTGCTAACAATTGGTTGAGCAAATGGAGCAGAAAATAGATAACTTTCTTTGATTATTTTTTGAATATCAGGGTTAATTTTTTTTAAGTGTTTAACAAATATTTTTTGTAACTTGGCTTTGGACATTGTTAAGTATGGATGATCTTTTGTTAGATAATTACCTATATATAATATATGCTCTTTTCCATAGTTTTGTTTATCTATAAAATTAGTGTGTTCTACTAAAACTAAAAAAGGAAAAGAGGTGTCAGTAATATTTAGCCAGTAAGTATTTTTTAAAAATGGTTTTCTTAAGATAAGAATTAGATTTAAAGCATGTAAATGATCAATTGATATTAGTTTTTTCATATACTTTTTTGGTAGCTGATTTGAAATTTTAGTAAAAATGAATGATGGTAAGCTAACTATTACTTTATCAAAAATATAGTTATTATTTTTAGTTAAAATAATAACTTTTTCATCTTTTTCAGAAAGATTGACTACCTCAGTATTAAGTAAAATTTGCCCATGATTATTTTCAATCTCTTTAGCAATCTTTTCGGCAAAATTTTTAAATCCTCCACTTGGATAAGCTAGTTTTGGAGTTCTTTTTTTGATCCTTGCCCAAAACCATACTAGGGAAATATTTTCTTTATATTTATTAAATTTAGCGCTAAATAGTGGTTCCCAAATTAAATTAGTTATTTTTTTGCCAAAATATTTTCTAATCCAAGTGAGAGCCAACTTATTCTCAAATTGTAAATAATTGTTGGTAATTTTTAAAAAAACACTGAATAAAGCAAATCTCACTTTATCTAAAAAATTAAAAAAGGGAAAATTTAAAAGACTAGAAACCGAATCAAAATCAAGAATTTGATTTTTAATGAATATTTTAGTTTTGGGTCTTTTTATTAAAACTGGATAATTTAATTCTCTTGCTAGATTTAAAATTTGATCATCGTTGGTAAACCAGTGATGGTAGGCTTTTTCTAAACTCCATCGCCAATTTTTTTTCTGAAAACCAATAGCTAATCCTCCAACATTTTCATCTTTTTCAAAAATAACTATCTCATGACCTTTTTGTGAAAGCCGAAGCCCAGCGGTGAGTCCAGTAAAACCTGCTCCTAAGATTGCAATTTTCATTGAGCCTATTGTATCAAACTAAATTAAAATCAAATATAATTTACAACATGAAAAAACTACTTGTGATTTTAGGTCCGACTTCAAGCGGAAAAACTGATTTAGCTCTAAAGCTTGCTAAAAAATTAAACGGTGAAATTATCGCTTGTGACTCAAGACAAGTTTATAAAAAGCTTGATTTAGGAACCGGTAAACATCCAAGTTTGAATACTAAAGTTGTTAAAAAAGAAAATTATTGGAAAATTGATGAAATAAAAGTGCACATGTACGACTTAGTCGATCCAAGCAATCAATTAAATGTTTCAGATTATGTAAAACTTGCAAATGAAATAATTAAAAAAGTAGTTAAATCCAAAAAGTTACCAATTATTACTGGCGGGACTGGTTTATATTTAAAAGCTTTATTGCAAGGATTTAATAATTTAGCAGTTCCAGGTGATCAAAAATCGAGAGCAAGTTTACAGTTGCTAACTGTGAGTGATTTGCAAAAAAAGTTAATAACTCTAAGTTTAAAAAAATATTTAAAAATGAATAGTTCAGATAAACAAAACAAACGGCGTTTAATTAGAGCAATTGAGATAAGCTCTACTTTAAGTAAAATTATCAATAAAAAATCTTCTGGTTTGGAAAAAGAATTCTCTATATTGAAAATTGGACTAATGGCACCGCGAAAAATTATTAATGAAAATATAGATCAAAGAGTTATCCTGCGAGTTAATCAAGGTTTAATTGAAGAAGCAAGAAATCTATATAAAGATGGTCTTAGTCTAGCCCGGATGAGAGAATTAGGGTTGGAATACGGGTGCTTGGCAGATTTTATTGAAGGGAAATTAACTGAAAAAGAATTAGTTGAAAAATTAAAAATTAAAATCCATCAGTTTGCAAAACGCCAGATGACTTGGTTTAAAAAAGAAACTAAAGTTTATTGGTTTGATATTAGTCAAAAAAATTTTGAGGTGCAATTAGAAAAAGCTATCCTTAAATGGTACTATACTTAGGATAAATGACCAGAAAAATAGATATTTCTCACAAAACAATTTTTTTTATTGCTGGATTTATAGGAGCTTTATGGATTATTTATCTGATTAAAGATGTAATATTGCTTCTTTTTGTAGCAATAATCTTAATGTCTGCACTGTCTCCTTTTGTAGAAAAATTGATGCATTGGAAATTTCCTAAGGGTTTGGCTATTGGTTTAATTTATTTAGCTATTATCTTAATAATTGGTTTGCTTTTATATGTGATTGTTACTCCTTTAATTGAACAAACTTCTAGTTTAACTACCAGTCTTCCTCATACCATTGAAAAGTTAATGCCAGATGGTACTTTTAATCGAAATCTACTTGAGCAAAAACTGACAGATATTTTTGGAAATGCCCTAGGAGTTACACTGACAATTTTTTCTAATGCAATCACAATTGTTTCAATTGCAGTTTTAACTTTCTATTTACTGCTAGATAAAGAAAGATTTGAAAATTTACTGTCGCATGCTTTCGTCAGTAATCAATCCAGAGCAAAGAAATTAATTACCAGATTTGAGGATATGCTTGGAGCTTGGCTTAGAGGTCAGGTAGTACTAAGTTTAGTTATTGGAATTATGTCGTATATTCTTTTATATATTTTTAAAATTCCTTATGCCCTACCCTTAGCTATTCTAGCTGGGATTATGGAAGTTGTTCCAGTAATTGGTCCAATAGTCTCTGCCATCCCACCAATTCTAATAGCCTATGTGACCTCTCCATCACCTGCACTACCTTTATTTATTGCAATTGGTTATTTAGCGATTCAGCAGTTAGAAAGTCATATTATAGTTCCCCAAGTTATGAAAAGAGCAGTTGGATTAAACCCATTGGTAGTAATTTTAGCAATAGCAATTGGGGGAAGAGTGCTTGGTATTTCTGGAGCTTTGTTGGCTGTACCAATTACTGTCGTTGTTCAGATACTTCTTGAAGAAATTCTAGATACAAAAGAGTCAATAATTTAGCTTAAAAGTTTGTGCTTAGGAAGATTGTAAGCCAGATTCTGTTTTAGACAGTATTTATCTAATGCTCCTGATTCCACTTATTAAGCGAGCAGCTCAAATGATTCTAGGATTGCAGCGGGGAGGATTGCCCGTTTCATCCGAGCATTACCTCGGTTCGTCACTGTTGCTCTAACTAGCGGTTACCCGTATCATCTTACGATGATCACCCTGCTCTTTGCTGTCTGGACTTTCCTCATCTCTTTAAGCTTTAGGCTTATTGAAACGTCACTGTCCATCTTCCTAAGCTTATAAATTATACTTTTTTTAATAGATTAAATCAACTTTTTGTGGCTAATTTAAGCAGTTGTCAGGAGTTTTTAAGTTAAGTATAATCAAGACAATTTAATGATAAAAAAAAGACCCTCGAGTCTGATCAAAGTCCCTCTTGGAAATAATCTGCTTTTGAAAAAAGTCGTCGATTTAGTTAATTCAAACGAAGAGCTAAAAACTCTTTGGCGAGTTAATAATATTAATGCCATTGATAGGTTGGGGTTTAATGATCATGGACCAATTCATTTTCAAATTGTTGCTAATATTGGGTTAAGACTGGCCAGACTTTTAAATAAAGCTAAGGTTGATATGTCAGTTATGAAAGATTATAGTTTGAGCTTTGACTTCGCAGAGGTGATTATTTTTCTGGGTTGTGTTTTGCATGATATTGGGATGTCAATTAATCGCGAAGGACATGAAGAGTTAAGTTTGTTTTTAGCTGATGGCTTATTAAAAGAGATTTTAGCTTTTTTACCAACTGAGGAAAGAGTAATTGTTAAATCGGATATTTTACACGCGATTTTAAGTCATCGTAGTGATGGTAAACCAATTACCATTGAAGCTGGAATCGTCCGAGTGGCTGATGCGCTAGATATGAGCAAAGGTCGCTCAAGAATTCCTTTTGAAGCAGGCAAAGTTAATATTCATTCAATTTCTGCTTATTCTATTGATAAAGTGGATATCTCAGAAGGGGTAAAGAGAATAATTCAAGTTAATATTTTAATGAATAATTCAGCTGGGATCTATCAGGTAGATGAACTACTTAAAAAGAAGTTAGCTAATTCTGGACTTGAAGAATATTTTGAAATTAAAGCTTATATTAATCAAAAAACTGAGAAGAGATTAATTAAGGAATTTTTTATTAAGTAAATTTGACAAATATTTTTTATTATATTAATCTGAAATTGTCCAGCAAATGCATGTGTCTGGGCTTACTTAAAGAAAAGTGATGCTAGCTTGATACTGATTTTTAAGGAATCTGTCCTTTGGTAGCTTGAATAGCTTATGTCTTAAAAAAACATAATTTATTTTAAGCATACCAACAAGAAAGCCTGTTGTAAGCAGGCTTTTTTGTTGTTTAAGTTTTGTTTCGGGTTTTATTCAAGCAATATAATTTTTGATAAGAATTTGTTATATTAGATTCAATGCTTGCTAAGGTTATTTCTGGAGCGAATGTTGGGTTGGAAGCTTTGCCGGTGATAGTTGAGGTAGATATAGCTTCTTTAGGTTTGCCAGCATTTAATATTGTAGGTTTAGCAGATCGAGCGATTGAAGAATCTAAAGAACGGGTTAGAGCGGCTTTAAAAAATTCTGGCGCTGATTTTCCTCCAAAGCGTATTACTGTTAATTTAGCTCCAGCTAATTTACCCAAAGAAGGACCACTTTTTGATTTAGCAATTGCTTTAGGAGTATTACTTGGATCTGGGCAAGTTGAAGCCTTTTTAGATGATACTTTAGTTGTTGGAGAGTTATCACTAGATGGGAGTTTACGAGCAGTTCAAGGAGTTTTGCCTTTGAGTTTGCTGGCTAAAACACATGGGCTAAAAAAAGTTTTTGTTCCAAAAGAAAATGCTAAAGAAGCAGCTTTGGTTTCTGATCTAGAAATTTTTAGCTTTGATAATTTAACTCAAGTTGTTCAATTTTTAGCTCATCAAATTGAAATAAGTCCAGAACCAAAAACTGTGGTTGAATTTACTGACGAGTTCAGCAACGATTATGATTTTTCTCAAATTAAAGGTCAGGAACAAGCAAAAAGAGCACTGGAGATAGCCGCGGCTGGAGGACACAACGTCTTGCTTAAAGGTCCACCTGGGACTGGCAAAACTTTACTCGCCAAAAGTTTTCCCTCAATATTACCTCCCTTAACTTTTGATGAAGCAATCGAGGTAACTAGAATTTATTCAATTACTGGCAATTTAACTAAAACTCAACCTTTAATTACTACTCGCCCTTTTAGATCACCACACCACACTGCTTCATATGTTGGAATTATAGGAGGAGGAAACAGTATTAAACCAGGGGAAGTGTCTTTGGCGCATCGAGGAGTATTATTTTTGGATGAGTTACCAGAGTTTCCTCGTCAAGTCCTAGAAGCTCTAAGACAACCTTTAGAGGATTTGAAAATCAGTATCTCTAGAGCATCAGGTTCGGTAACTTTTCCAGCTCAATTTATTTTACTAGCTGCTCAAAATCCTTGCCCATGTGGGTTTTTAGGATCAATTAAAAAAAGTTGCATTTGTATGCCAGGGCAAATTGCCAGATATCAAAAAAAAGTCTCCGGACCATTACTTGATAGAATTGATATTCACTTAGATGTTCCAGCAGTTGAAGTAGAAAAATTAAGTAGTGATTCTAACTCAGAAGATTCAAAAACTATTCGCCAAAGAATAGAAAAAGCTCGCCAGATTCAATATGAACGTTTCAAAGATAGTCCGGTTTTAACTAACTCTGAGATGAGCAATTTACAAATCAAACAGTTTTGTACTATCTCGCAAGAAGCGCTGGATTTGTTAAAGTTAGCAATTGCTCAGATGAATTTATCAGCTCGGGCTTATCATCGAGTTTTAAAAGTTTCTAGAACCATTGCTGATTTAGCGGCTAGTCCAAAAATTGAAGTGGCTCATGTAGCGGAAGCGCTGCAATTTCGTTCGCGCGAAGAATCCTAACAAAAAGCTCTGCTTTTAAACAGAGCCTTTTGTTTAATGGTGAATTCCACTAAAATACAAAACTTAAGCGTGAGCTCCAATTTTGTACATACCTGTGCCACAAACAGAACATTTGCCCTTAACTGCTGGTTTGCCATTTTTCATTGTGACATTTTCCACATCCTGAGCATCTCTTTTTTGGCGACACTTTACACAATACATTTGCATTTTAAAAAGCTCACCCCCTTTCAAATTGGGACAGATTTGGCCAAACTTACTTTAGTTTAAAAGTTAATACTGCCAAATCGTCCAATCAAGCTTGTTCATTGTTCAATTTTTAATAGATAGAGAAAAATTAAAATACATCTTAAAATTTAATATATAGATTAATTAAATGATTTCTTGAGGCAAAGTATAGCAGCAGCTGCGTGCCTATTGCAAGCGTGGACAGGATCAAAACTTTAAGTAGATCAACCCTTAAGTAGCTTATTTCAGCTATGTTAAGTGGTTGAGTGCTTATTTGAATAATTGGAGTGGAATCTTTAACTGTCTCATAAATTTTATTTTCTTTAACAATTGGTTTGGAATAAAGTTGTCTTCTCAAAGTTTGTAATCTTTTTTCCTGCAAAGAGAGTTTACTCATAAATTGAACTTAAAATAGCTGCGCATTAAACCTAACACGCTTAATCGTGCCTGTCAAGCTTAAACTTTCATTTTTATCATTAGTTGGGTTTTAGCATTGACAAAGATTTGTAGCAACATGTATATTTAAAAGAGTAACTTATGTATTCGGTCGGGGTATTTGAAGCCTTGGGTTTTATATTATTAATTTGGGTAATTGTTTTAAGTTTTTTAATTTGGAAAGAGTGGCAATTTTTAAAACAGCTTTTTCCAAAATCAGAAACTGGTGATTTTAAACTAAAGCTAGAAGAGATTTTAAATTTACTTTCTGAACAAAATCGCAGAGAACAAATTTTAAATCGTAATATTAGAGAAGTTGCTAAAGAAGGTTTAAGACATACTCAAAAGGTAGGATTGCTTAGGTATAATCCTTACAAAGATGTGGGAGGAGATCAAAGTTTTACTCTAGCAATTTTAAATGGTTTAGGAACAGGGTTTATTATGACAAGCTTGCATACTAGAGTTGGAACTAGAATTTATACTAAACCAGTTTTAGAAGGGATTTGTGAGCTGCAGCTTTCAGTTGAAGAGAAGCAAGTTTTAAAACAAGCTGTAGAAGAAAATAATTAAGAATGGATCAAATAAATAAACTTTTTGCTGGTTTAAATAATTTACAAAAAACCTTGGTTTTAGCAATAATTGCCATAGTAGTTTATGCGTTTTCTGCTGGAATTTCTTATTCATTGATTTCTTCTATTGGTGGGAAAGTTGGTATTCCACAAATTAGCCAAACCACGACTTTGCCCAATGCAAAAGGTGGCGGTGAAGATCCAAGCCAACCAAAGACTGAAAGTTGTCTATTAAATGGGAGTATGCATACCAAAGCGGCTAAAACTGCTTGGGATAATCACCGACCGCTAGCTGTGATGATTGAAAATCACCAAGATGCTCGTCCTCAATCAGGACTTTCATCTGCAGATATAGTTTACGAAGCAGTTGCCGAAGGTGGAATCACCCGTTTCATGGCAGTATTTCTTTGTGAGTTGGGTGATTTTCAAGTTGGACCGGTTCGCTCGGCTAGAACTTATTTTATAGACTGGCTGTCTGAATATGACGCGCTTTATGCCCACGTTGGGGGAGCGAATACGTCGGGTCCAGCCAATGCTTTGGGTCAAATCATTGATTATGATATTTTAGATTTAAATCAATTTAGTATTGGCTTTCCGACATTTTGGCGAGATTACCAAAGGTTAGGTAGACCAGTTGCTACAGAACACACCATGTATTCCACCACCCAAAAACTTTGGGATGTTGGTGTAAAAAGAGGCTGGAGTGCAACTGATTCAGCTGGAATTCGCTGGGATAGCAAATTTATCCCCTGGAAATTTAAAGATGATCAACCTGGTGGTACCACTACTAAAATTATTGTTAATTTTTGGGATAATAAACCTGATTATCAAGTTGAGTGGGATTATAGTAGTGATTGTAACTGCTATAAAAGAAAAAATGGTGGAGCAAACCATATTGATTTAGATAATAACAAGCAACTTTCTCCTAAAAATGTAGTTGTTCAGTTCATGGTTCAAAGTAATGCCAACGATGGTTATGAAAATAATGCTCATCTTCTATATCAAGACAAAGGTCAAGCTAAAGCCCTCATTTTTCAAGATGGTAAAGTAGTTGAAGGTCAATGGATTAAAGGTAGCAGGTTAGCTCGGGAAAAGTTTGTAGACAAATTAGGCAAAGAGATCTCATTTAACAAAGGGCAAATTTGGATTGAAACAGTGCCACAAGGCAGTCAAGTTACTTATTAATTAAAGTTCCTGCCCAGAAAGGAAAAATGATGGAGGAACTATTTGTATCAAAGGTTCGCGTTAAAATTCTACAGCTTTTTTTGAGTTCTTCAGAAAACCTTTTTCATGTTCGAGAGATAGTTAGAAGAGTTGATGAAGAGATTAATGCAGTTAGAAGAGAATTAGCCAGAATGGAAAAATTTGGCATGGTTTCATCTGAATGGAGGGCAAATCGGCGACTTTATCGATTTAGAAAAGATTATTTATTTTATCCAGAGCTACTTAATTTAGTTACAAAATCAACTGGTGTTGGAGGGGATATTATTAAAAATAAACTTAAATTAGGTAGAATAAAATTTGCTATGATTGCTGCCAGATTTATTAAAAACTTACCCTCTAGTTCTGAAGACGTAGATATTTTAATTGTAGGTCAAGTTGTACTACCTGAGCTTCAAGCGGTTATTGCCAATGAACAGGCCAAAAGAGAGCGGGAGATTAATTATTCATTTATGGATGAAGCTGAGTTTACATTTAGAGTTAGAAGAAGAGATCCATTTATTTTGCGAGTGTTAATTCAACCCAAAATTATGTTAATTGGTGATGAGGCTGATTTACTCTCAGGTGTGATAGCATAAAGGATATGGGCGGAAGGGCTTTTGTTTGGTTTATTATTTTACTAATTATTGCCAGTTTATTTATTAATTT
>JACPZA010000016.1 GCA_016195715.1 Candidatus Daviesbacteria bacterium | reverse complement strand
TTGTCCAAAAGTATTACCTCTAATTTTTTCCTGGGATAGTTCATTTTATATATTGATGCTAAAGTAATTTTTAAAGATTTAGAGCGATTAAGAGTAGGGATTATTATTGAAACTTTAGGAAAATTTTTTGCTTTTTTTATCATTTGAGCATTATATATCACATCTTAACTTAAGGGTGGCAGTAAATCTTTACTAAAAACCTATTTATTTAAGAAAGCGGGTTTTAAAATATCAGCGAACTCATCAATAGCCTCTTTAACACTGTGAAAAGATAGACCAAGCTTATACTGTGTGTCTTTAGAAGCTAACCCGCCCTTTTTTAGGTATTGATTGGATGTGATTTTTGCAATAGTTGATCTATTTATTTTAATATTTAGGCCTAATTTTGTCTCTAAATATTTACCAAAATTATAGGGAGTTACAAGGTCAGTTGTTGCGACATGATATATTCCAGGTTGTTGAAGATAAATTAGTTTTCGTAGGACCAAACTTAGGTTGTTAAGATAAGTTGGAGATAACACCTGATCAGAAAATAAAGGTTTATTTTGGATTATCCTGGTGAGAACTTTTAGGCAATAATCCTTTTTTGAATTGGGATTACCAAACGGGAAACTAATACGTACAATAGCTGATTTGCTATTACTTTTTTTTATTTTTTGTTCAGCAACAAGCTTTGTATAGCCATACCAACTTAAGTTATTTAATGATGTTTTAGGTTTTGATTTTTCTAAATAAGGTCCTGGAAAATTATCCGTTCCTGGGAAAATCGAATCAGTAGAAATCTGGATAAAAAATATGCCTAAATCATGAGTTTGAGATGCTAAATTACAAGCCCCTTCCGCGTTAACTCTAAAGCAAGGACCTTTTTTATTAGCTCTCTCTTTTTCGGCAGAGGAGATATCTGTATAAGCTGCAAAGTTGATAACCGCCTTAATACCTTTTTGCTGCTTAAAAAAAGTTTTTAGTGCAGTTTTATTGAGAATGTTTAACTTTTTCGATGAAGGAGAGATAATTTCTAGTAATTTACTACAACTTTTAATAAACTGTTCTCCCACAAATCCCCCTCCTCCAAAGATAATGACTCTTTCTTGCTTGCTGTTCATATTATTGTAAGATAGCAGATAAAATGATTAAAGAAAACCTAAAATGTCCAATATGTCAGTTTGAGGTTGTAGAAAACTTAGAATTTGATAACAAATATAAGTATTGTCCAAACTGCAAATGTGCTTGGTTAAAAAAAGTTTAAAGCCAAATTCAACCAAAGCTAAATAAGCTAAAAAAAACTAGCCTTTCTTTCCTAAATATTGCCACATTAACCAAACTATAAATTTATATCCTAAAAAAGCAAAAGTTAACAGTGGATGTTTTATTAAAGCTCTCCAAGCCCTAAGCCAGACAAACCCTCTATAGAGAAAACTTCCTTGGAATGAAAAGGCTGTAGGTTGTTTTTTGGCGTACAATTTAATGTTTTTAATATAGTAAGATTCTTTCTTTAGTAATTGAAATAGGGATAAATTAGACTCATAGTGGGTTATAAAGCTTTTTTTTAGCATTAATAAAGGGATGCTTTTTTCTTGGAATCTCTCGGTAATATCCCAATCTTCTCCTGCATGAAGCTTGGGATCAAATCCTCCCAATTTTAAGAACATTCTGATATTAAATTAGCAGAAGCCTCCATATCTGCATCTAAAAAAAGTAACCATTCTCCTCTAGCTTTTTTTGCTCCCAAATTTCTTTGGGCTGATCTTTCTGGACCAAATAAAAACACGTTTCGGGTATATTTTTTTGCTATTTTTATAGTTTGATCAGCAGAGTAATTATCAACAACAATAACTTCTATGTTTCCTATATAGTTTTGTTTTTTAATTGATTTTAGGCATCTTTCAATATTTTTTTCCTCATTTTTGGTAGCAATTATTACAGAAACTAAAGAATTCTTCATGGGTCTTATTATAGACTTTGGGCTTATAATCGCAACACGGAAAACCCCCATCAAAGCGGAGATGAATACAACAATTAAACTCTTGCGCGGGGGTAGTCTAAATGAGTTAAAAATCTTATGCTATATTTAAGTTATGGCTTTAGTAAAGGGTAAAAAACATACTGTGTTTCATTATTTAATTGTTTTTCTCTTTTCTTTAATGAAATCTTTAGTAGGTAGTTTGATATGGTGTTTAATTTTGATCGTGGGAATTATCTTATTTTTAAAATTTAAAACCCCTTTTAATTTAATATTAGGAGGGCCTTTAGTTCTAGTTAGTGGAGGGATGATCATAAATAGTATAGCCACAGCATTTTTTGCTCTAGTTTCCCCAAAATACAATAAAGCAATTTGTTTTATATGTTCTTCAAATTAGAATCATTACATAACCTATAGATTAGCAAGTAGCTGCATCATAAACCTAACTTCAAATTTATTAAAGCCAACTCATCTTTTTGTGATTTAATATCTCATAACACCTTCATTTTTTATTACGAGCCTTTTTAAGAATCTCTTAAGCAAGTTATCCACAGTCTATTTTTCTATGTGGATTTCTAAAAGGGTGTATGAAAATAGGTTGCTATAGCAGCCTAAATTTTAGGTCTAAGTACTTTAATTAAACTCTAGGATATATAAAAAAGATCGTATTAATTCCTATGGGTTTAAATAACCTTGACAAATAGTATTTTGTTGTGTTAAGCTTGCAAAGTAATGCTAAATTTGAAGTTAAAGTTTAAGAAAAACCCCAAACAAAGAATCAATAAATCAATTGAGAATTCAGTTGTAAACCAAGTTAGAAAAGTTTTAAGAGATGTCGATCAGAAGCTAATAGTTATGGTTCGAAGCTAACTGATTGAAAAAAAGGATATTGGAAGGCAGACGGATCCAATATTTGCACATTTAATATATCTAGAAGAAAATAGGTGATATTTCAGTATAAAAAAGAGCATTACTACCGCAGACGGACTCGAATAGCAATGCCCTTTTTATTAAGTTCGAAAACATCTGATTTAGAGCAGTAAATCAAATATCCTCTATCTTCTAGATTTCCATAAATTAAAGTGTTTGTCAATAGGTATTTTAGCTTGAGGCTAACACTAAACTAGGTGATGAATATCGGGGATTTGTCTAGGGCAGGGACAAGTCCCTGATAGTCATCATCTTATTTGTTACTTGACAACGGTATTAGGATATGATTTATTTAATCTGTAATATTTAAGTCCTCTTTCCATCGGATAAATTCCAAACTTATTGTGAATTCAATTACAAACTCAAATAACAATGGCTAATACAAGATCATTTAAACCAAAGCAAATTTCATCTGCTGATTTAGTAGAAGAGATTCAAAAACCAAAAACGCTTGAGGCAAGTGAGGTAGTTGCAGAGCAAAAAGAACCTGAACCAAGTTCCAGTAGCGAAAGCTATCGCGCAAATAGCTTTAGAAGAACTGAAACTCGGGATGTACCAACTGAGCAAGTTTTTGGAATTCTAGATGTTATGAGCGAAGGACATGGGTTTTTAAGACCTAAGTATATTCCCTCTGATCAAGATGTCTATATTTCAGCTTCACAAATTCGTCGGTTTAATTTAAGACCTGGAGATTTTGTCGAAGGTGGAGCTAGGCAACCCAAAGAAAATGAGCGCTATTTTGGGCTGTTACAAGTAGATAAAGTTAATGGCAAAAGTGCAGAGGAATTTGTTAGCTTGCCAGATCAACCAAGAGGCAGAGCTAAAAAGCGAGTTCGTTTTGAAGATCTAACTGCGATTTATCCAAATCGCTTGATGAAGTTGGAAACTGCCAAAACTCCTTTATCTCAGCGAGTAATTGATTTAGTTGCCCCAATTGGCTTTGGACAAAGGGGTTTAATTGTTTCCCCTCCAAAAGCTGGTAAAACTACAATTTTAAAAGAGATAGCCTCAGGTATAACTAAAAACCATCCAGATGTTATTTTAATGGCGGTTTTGGTAGGTGAGCGGCCTGAGGAAGTAACTGATATTTCCAGATCAATTAAAGGTGATGTAATTGCTTCAAATTTTGATGAGCCAGCAGAGTATCAAACTCGAGCTGCGGAAATTGCCCTGGAGCGAGCCAAAAGACTGGTTGAGGAAGGCAAAGATGTAGTTATCTTAATGGATTCAATAACCCGGCTAGGGAGGGCTTACAACTTAGCAGTTCCGCCGTCTGGAAGAACTTTATCTGGGGGATTTGATCCAGTTGCCCTTTATCCTCCAAAGCGCTTTTTTGGTGCGGCTAGAAACTGTGAAGAAGGTGGATCGCTAACTATTATTGCTACAGCTTTAGTTGACACTGGTTCCCGAATGGATGATCTGATTTATGAAGAGTTTAAAGGTACCGGGAACATGGAGCTTCATTTGGATAGAAGATTGGCTGAGCGCCGAACTTATCCAGCCATTGATATTGAATCCTCTGGTACTAGACAAGAGCAGCTTTTATTTAAAGAGGAAGTTTATAGGCAGATGATTATTATGCGCAGAATGCTTGGAATTTTGAATGAAAATGAACGCACTGAAATATTTTTAGAGAGATTATCTAAAACTGAAAGCAATTTAGCTTTTCTAGCTTCATTAAAAGACGTTAAATAACCTGACTTTGTTTGTATAGCATATCCAAAGTTTCCTCATAACCATTCACATAAGATAATGCTGTGATTACCCTTAACCTTCCGACTCCGTGCCACTTTAAACTAGGTTGGAAAAATTCTTTAGTAAGCTGATCTGGAGGATCAAGCGGTAAAGTCCAAATAGGTCTTGATGGATCAAATTCAGCTTGGTCAATACCGAATACGCTTTGATCTATTTCTGAAGAATTTTGCTGGCATTTGCCCAGCATAATAAATCCCGCGGCATTAAACTCCGGCTCTAAAGCAAGTCCCATTAGTCTGATGCTATCTGCGTCAACATTTAATTTTAATTCCTCACCGCGTCTCAATTTAGGAGATGATGAAACAGCCCGCAGATAAGTATCAAAAGGGGAGTTGTCTTTTTGACCGTTTAATTGCTCCTCAAATGAGGGAGAAATAGACCCAGCATGATAATCAGCGCTAGTAGCTTTGGTAGTTAAAACTAGGTGATTATCTTGGGTGATAACTATTCCCTGGACAACTGCATTATTTGGATGTTCACCTT
>JACPZA010000022.1 GCA_016195715.1 Candidatus Daviesbacteria bacterium | reverse complement strand
AATTTTTCTCCATCTACTACTTTTTTTAAAGCTTTAACTAAATCCAAAGTGCTAGCTGTTTTAAAGTCTAACTTGGTGACTCTGGATAAAATAGTTTCTGGAATTTTATGAAGCTCTGTGGTAGCTAAGATAAATAATACATGCTCGGGTGGCTCTTCCAAAGTTTTTAACAGCGCATTAAAAGCTTCCGCACTTAACATATGGACCTCATCTATGATATAGACTTTTTTTCTTGCTGAGCTTGGAGCCAGCTTAATTTTTTCTTTTAAATCTCTGATATCATCAATTCCCCTATTTGAAGCAGCATCAATTTCAATTAAATCCAAATTAGATCCATCTGTAATGGATATGCATGAAGAGCATTTGTTGCATGGTATTGAGACAGAGGTTGTGATGGATGATTCTGCTATAGGACTTTTTTTAAAAGATTTAGTTTTGTCAGAATCATCCAAAATTTCACAATTGACCATCTTGGCTAGGATTCTGGCAGTGGAAGTTTTACCAGTCCCTCTTGGGCCACAAAATAAATAAGCGTGTGCTAAATGATTACTTTCAAAAGCTTTTGTTAAGCTAGATTTAACCTGTTCCTGACCAATTAAATCATCTAGTGTTTGAGGACGATATTTGAGATAAAAAACCATAAAAGTTTTCCTTGGGCAGCATAAATGATATCAACTGCTTGTCAAAATTAACATAGCAAAAAAGTAAAATTCTTGAAAGAGATCAAGTTAACTATGGGAAGAGTTGATAGAGGTTAAGTACCTTGGCCTTGTAGTTGTCTTTCAAAAGCTGCTATATCTCTTTGATGTCTCTCCACAGCTTCCTCACCAAAAAAATGATGGAGTGAGATGCGATTTCTACTTCTAACAGCTGAGGCTACTGATGTTTTAAATCTTTCCGCAACGTCATTAGATCTACCTTCAGTTATTAATTTAAGCTGAGCTCGATTTTCCATAATACCATTAGCAATTGGAACTATCTCTGTTAATGGACTGGTTTCAATCTCTCCAACTTGACCTCCTTGAACCATAAATCCACTTTTGAATCGTTGATCAACGACTAATTTACCACTTTGTGATGCATAGTCTAATCTATATACTGAGTAAACACCAAATTCTTGGCCTTCATTTCCATTGATCAAGTATCCTAAACTATCTAAATAATATGTATTACCACTCTTTGTTCTGAAGTATGTGCCTGCTAAAGCTAGATCAGGTGCATTAAATTCATTGCCTTCTATTTCAGCTAAATCAAATTCTTCACCTGGTTGGGTTAATTCATATCCCCATAACCCTCTTCCCAGATCCACAAATCTTTTTCCACCTCTAGGGGTATTTGGTAATATAATTCCAACTTGATGAGAAGCTTGTTAGTAGGTCGAGAACCACCTAATTTTTCTCTAGCTCGGTCAAATAAACTCATGAGAGGTATTATACAACAAAAACTATGGGATTGCAAGTCTAATCGTGGTGGATGCCAAGAAGATGCTTCATACCATGCTCAATTAGAAAAGTTAGCTCTTCTTCTATAGACAACCCTTCCATGCTAGCATCTTTTAACACTTGGGGATAAGAAATTAGGATATCACCTAGGCGCAAAACTTTATCAGGCGCTTTAACAAAACCTACTCTGGGGATGTGTTGAAGCTGAGATGCAGAAATTGGATCTTCCAGAGCAAAAGATAAAATATTAGTTGTTCCATCAAGACCACGATATTTTTTATTAAACTCATGCATCTTGCGATCACCCACAATTGAAACCCCAATCTCAACATTACCTGTAACTTTATGTTGTTGTAAAACTTCTAAAATTGAGGCCTGAATAGATAACTTATTAACAGGATATCTTGGATCTGAATTGACAATGATATTGACCATCTATTTGTTTAATAATTTGTCTTTAACTATTTGGCTAATCCTACTTCCATCTGCACTACTAGAAGCTTTCTCTCTAACTCTAGCAATTACTTTCCCCATATCAGCTATAGAATTTGCCCCTACTTCATTTATAGCTTCAATAACTAATTTAGTCAACTCCTCATCTGAGATTTGCGCTGGTAGATAATTTTCCAAAACTTTAGCCTCCTCTTCTTCTTTCAAAGCAGAATCTTCTCTATTACCTGATCTAAAGCCCACTGCTGCTTCTTTTCTTTTTTTTAGCTCTTTTTGTACAACAGAGATGATTTCTTGATCTGTTAAATCAGCATTTTTTTGAATTTGAGCATATTTAAGCTCTGATAAAAGTAGCCTTAAAGTTGAGACTTTAATCTCTTGTTTTTCCAGTTGAGCATTTTTCAGGTCTTGATGGAATTGATCGAGTAACATTAATTATTAGCAAAACGCTTAGCTCGCATAATTTTGCGCCTTTTTTCAGCTATTCGCTCTTGACGTTTTTGAGAGTTTTTCTTATGAAATTCTTTATCTCGGTACTCTTGAATTACTCCCTCAAGGGCAATTTTTTTCTGAAATTTACGAATTACCGCATCAGAACTATCTCCTGGTCCGGCTTTAACTATAATGGACATTTAAAAAAACACACCTCCTATACTGCTTTCGCAAAGTGTTTAAAGTAGTAATTATTTTACACTATTTAAAGTTTTTAGACAAATTAATTTTAGCCAACGTAATTTACTCAGACTTCCGATAATTATTCTTCGAGATGAGCGTAAGCGAGTTGAGAAGTTACTTTAAAATAGTTCTCGCTATGCTCGAACAATAAAATTTTTATCAATACCTCTAAGCTGTTGCTATCCAACTAGAGTTTTGAGAAGGTTTAAAGTTTTAGTTTGACGAAGAGCATGACGAAGGTGCATTCTGGGTTCTTGAGACTCAAATTGCATTTTAACTCTGTTATCTTGAATTTTATCAATTTCAGCTTGGAGCTCTTCATCTGAGATATTTACACCCTCAGCTTTAGCTATCTCTGATAATCCAAGCTCCATTCTGACATTTTTCTCAGCTTGAGCATGCCATTCCTGTTTTAGACTTTCTACTGTTTTATTTTGTCCTCTTAAATAATCATCCATTAAAAGTCCCATATCAGCCACCCGACGTTGGAGTGAAACTAGCATTCTATTTAGCTCATCTTGAATTAAAATATCTGGAATCTCAACTTGAGTCATTTTTTCCACCTCTTGTAAAATGGCTTCCTCATAATCTAGCTCATTATTATATTTAGCTTCAGCTTCTAAATCTTGTTTAATTTTTAATTTTAAGTCTTCCAAACTTTGAGCACCAACTTGTTTAGCAAACTCATCATTTGGTTCATTGACATTTGCAGCAGGTTGAGGAGCAGCTGTTTGTTGAAATTGTAAACTTCCATTGGGATTATTTTGGGTGGTTTGTACTCCAGCTTGAACATTATTTTGAGGTAAGGCAGTTTGGCGAGCTTTAAAGCGTTTAAATAAATCATCGATAACTTTATTTACTTCCTCCTCAGTCACTTGTTTGGTATTTGGTCTTGAGACTTTCAAAGCTTTATAACTACCTACTTTAACCCCCGGACGCTCTGTAACTGTAGCTTTAAAGTTCAAATCAGTTCCTTTTTGAAAAGAGACGACTTCATATTTTGGATAATCAATTGGGACAATGTTTGTGTCTTTTAAAGCTTCAATTAAAGCTTGGGGCATGACTAGTTTTAAAAGTTCTTGAGTAACTTGTTGAGTAATTTTTGGCTCAACCATTTCCATGGGTGCAGCCCCTTTTCTAAAACCAGGTAATTCCACATCAGCTGCTAGTTTATTTAAAGTTTCACTGTATTTTGCCTGCAAATCTGTCCAAGGAACAGTAATTTGAACCGAAACTATGGCTTTAGGTTGTTTAGTTATGTTTTTGCTGATCATAATTAAGTGTTAAATGTAACAGAAACTAGCTTTAAAATCAATTTATGTTAATTATGCTATTATATATTTAACTATGGGCGAAGGCATGGGTATTGAAACTTCTGAAGCAAAAACTATAATTTCACCAAACTATATAAAGGCAGTAGAACTAATTGGACAGGCAGCAGCTAAAAGCCCTAATCCTAAGCTTAAATCTTCAATTCTACCCACTCCAGAAGAAGCTTTAACTGCACTATCAGACCCTACTAAAAAAGCTGGATTTATTCTTGGAACTCTTCCTAAAGTTTCTTACTGGGATCAACTTTATGCTGCTGGATTATCCACAAATAGACCTGCTCCCCTGGGAGGTACAGCAGACGAATTTACTAAGTTAGGCATCCCACCCTTTGAAGTTTCAGATATCCACGGGGAGCTAATTAGAGGCTGGCAAGGAATAGTCGCTGGTTTAACAAATAAAGATCTTGAATCAATAGCCCAAAAGATACGTAATGCTGTCCTGGCTTACGATTTTCTCTTACACGTTATAAATTCAGGAGATCGAATGGGTAATCTGGAATTTATGGACTCAAGCGGATTAATAGGTGATTTTTTCAATGTTGAGGAAAGAATTAGAGAAGAAGATTTTCCAGTTAAGGTTAGCTATGATCCGCAAACTCAAGTTCTAGCGGTAAAAGAAATCATAGGAGATCAGGATAAAAGTTTAAAGAAGTAGTTTAATTTTTTTGAATTTGCCTAATTAGCTCATCTAACTTTAAAAAATGAGTTTCCTTTTTATCTCTTTTTTTAACCTCAAGCTTACCCTCTTGGCTTTTTTTAGAAATAACTACTCTTAAAGGTATGCCAATTAAATCAGCATCAGCAAATTTAGTACCTGCGCTTATATCAATTCTTTCATCAAATAAAACCTCTATATTTTGAGCTAAAAGTAATTTATAAATTTGTTCAGCTTTTTCTAAAACTTTTGTATCTTCCAAATCTAGACCTACCAAATGAACTTGAAAAGGTGCAACTAACTCTGGCCAAATTATGCCTTTATCATCATGGTAAATCTCCACAATTGTGGCCATGGTTCTAGCCAGTCCTATACCATAACAGCCCATATAGTATGGCTCTGGTTTGCCATCTTTATCAATAAATGTTGCATCAGCCATTTTAGAAGAGTAATGAAAACCAAGTTGAAAAATATTACCCACCTCAATACCTCTTTTAACAATCAATGGCCCACTTCCATCAGGAGCGAGATAACCTTCTTTGGCTAAAGCAATATCGCCTTCAATATCAGCTTTAAAATCGCGATTAATATTCATATTTAGCAAATCTCGATTTTTTTTATTTGCTCCACCATAAGCATTTCTGATGGTATATAAAGACTCATCAGCAATAATTAGTAAATTAATATCTTTTCCAATTATTTCTCTGATACCAACTGGAGAGATAAACCCAGGTTCGGAGTGGATTTTTTGTCTAATCTCTTCTTCACTGGCATGGCGGAGCTGATAACTTTTAATTAGATGCAAAAGTTTAACCTCATTGACCTCATAATCTCCTCTGATTATCGCTAAAATAAACCTACCTTTTTCATCAACAAATAACACATCTTTGATCTGTTGCCAAAGAGGTAATTTATGAAGCTTTTCTCCATCTTCCATAGTTGTTCCTCTGACAGCTTCTACTTCTTTTAGAGGTTTTTCTTTTTCATCTAAATTCTTTTTATCTGGAATAAATTTGGCTACATCTTCATGAGCAGCATAACTTAAATCTTGATTAACTAAAAACTTACTCTCACCTATTTCAGATTCCACTACAAACTCATGACAATATTCGCCGCCTATGTATCCATTATCAGACTCAACTATAATTGTTTTTAGACCCATTCGATCAAAGATTTTAGAATAAGTTTTTCTCATATTTTGATATTCTTTTTTAAACTCCTCTTCTGAAACATCAAAAGAATAGGCATCTTTCATGACAAATTCTCGAAGTCTAAGCAACCCGCCTCTAGCTCTAATCTCATCTCTAAATTTGGTGGAAAATTGATATAAGTTAAAAGGTAAATCCTTATAGCTGATCTGAAATCTGCGAACTAAATCTACCAACATCTCTTCAGCAGTTCCACCCAAAACAAACTCTGTTTCGCTACGATCTTTAATAGTCATTAATTCAAAACCAACTGACTCTGTTCTATTTGTCTCTTTCCACAGCTCAATTGGATGCAAAACTGGAGTAATTAATTCTTGGGCACCGGCTTTATCCATTTCTTCTTTAATAATTTTTTGAATTTTTTGATTCACCCTCATCCCTAAGGGAAGTAGGTAATATCTTCCGGCTGTACTTTCTCTAATATAACCTGCTCTATAAAGCAGTTTGTGTGACTCTAAACTAGCGTCTTTGGGAGTTTGTTTGATGGTTTTAGGAAAAAGTTTGGAATATTTCATTAAAAAAACACTCTCCTTTTTAATATAAGGACGAGTGCTCTCGTGGTACCACCTTATTTGCTTCTTAATCTAGATTATTATGTTATCAACAGGAATGCTCATCGCACCCAGCCATCCCACTTCGCTAAAGCTTCGCGGGATAAAAGAGCGGGAAATTCTTTCACAGCTTTTTTTAATAATAACACAAAAACTAAATTTAAATCAAGCAACTTAAGGAATAACATCTAGCTTACTACCCACTTCATATAATTTATCATTATTACCTTTATCTTGTGTCAACTTTGACTTATAAGTATCTGACTCTAAGTTAGCATCAATCTCCCAATTAATTCCATCAGATTTATATTGATAGAAAAAGTTGTCATTATTTAAAGGATCGGATGGTAAAGTTATAAATGGAAAAGCAGTTTGCCTGGAAATATCCACTTTCACCCAACCCCTACCATCAGCATCAGTCACATGTGGTCTTAAGCTATTTGATGAACCACTACAGGGCGCAGGTGAGCTAGAGCACAGTGCCAGCACAGAGGAACTAGTAGCAATCTTTAAAGCTGCACTAATTGCAGTTTTTAAATCAGCTAAATCCTCCAGACGCTTTTCATCTCTAGTCTTTTTGGATGCTTCATCAAATGTAGCAGTTGGAGATGGACTGACTGAAGGGCTTGAACCGGCAGGCCTACTGTCTACATCCAGTAAAACACTGATCTCTTTTGTGAGATTTT
>JACPZA010000017.1 GCA_016195715.1 Candidatus Daviesbacteria bacterium | reverse complement strand
TAACATATTTGCTTGATAGTAATATATCATTTAAACCCAGCTTCTGTCAATTTAAGCTGCGGCATTTACTGCAACTTCTGCTTGAGCATTAAATTTTATAACTGTAGTTGGTTCTTTTGATAACACAACCGGACATCTAATTTTTCCTCCAACTTCAAATGGGTCAAAATCCATTCTGGGTTGAGCTGGTATCTCAGCTGCCATCATTCTAGCTGCAACAATAGCACCGAACACATTAGTAAATTCTTTTCCCAAACTTTTCACCTCCTTTTTAAATGGGCAGTTTTTAAAATTTACCCATTTATTTAAAATGGATAGAACCTTGACTGGGAAATGAAGTAGTTTGCTCTGCTGCTTCCATCATGCTTCTCTGGGTTTGCATGTATCTTTTTGCAGATCCAGCACCCCAAACCTCATCCATATAAGCAGGACTAACAAAAGTCCTCTGCCTGGCTAATTCCTCTGGGCTTCTGACAACTGCGTCTGGACCTGATCTAAAAATCATAGTTCCTGGCGCACCTCGTTCTCTACTACCACCGTTAATCATTTAAACACCTCCTTTCAAACATTTTTATTTTCTCCATAAAAAAACCTCCCAGTTGGGAGGCTAGTTTTTCTTTTTAGGTTTTTAAAAATCTTTACCTAAAAAGACCTCCCAAGATTGCTCCAGTAAGGAGCACTAAGCTAAGAAGGACTGAAATTAAAATATTTTGTTTTCTTAAATCAATTGCTTTCGTCATATCCTAGAGTATAAACCAGTGATCTTTGTCTTGTCAAGCTTTATTTAAGCTGTTAAACTCAAAATCATGCAAAGAACACTTATCATTGATTGTAACAAATTAGTTGGGGAGGTTGTCAAGATTGAAGGGTTTGTACAAGTTCGCCGTGATCATGGCAAAATTGCTTTTTTGGATGTAGCTGATCGAACTGGAGTAATCCAAGTTTTTTGCAGCGGTGAGCAAGCCGGAAATTTAAGATCACAAGATGTTGTATCTATCGAAGGTAGTGTTGCTAAAAGACCTGAAAAGCTAGTGAATCCCAATTTAGAAACAGGTGAAATTGAGTTGCAAACTGAAAAAATAGAAACTTTATCCAAATCTGTCGAGCTACCTTTTGATATGAGTAACAAAGAATTGGATTTACAACTTCCAACTTTACTTGATTTTAGATCGCTAACTTTAAGACATCCAAAAGTTAAAGCTATATTTAGCGTTCAAGCTAGCTTAATGGCAGGGTTTAGAAAAGCTGCCCTAGATTTAAATTGTATAGAAATTTTTGTTCCAACTATTGCTGCTAGCTCTACAGAAGGTGGGGCAGAGGTTTTTAAAATTGATTATTACGGTCATAAAGCATTTTTAACTCAAAGCCCCCAACTTTATAAACAGATGTTAGTGCCAGTTTTTGAGCGGGTTTTTACTATCGCTCATGCTTATCGGGCTGAACCTTCTGTGACCACCAGACATTTATCTGAATCCACCCAACTTGACTGCGAATTTGGGTTTGTCGAGTTTGAGCAGTTACTAGATTTATTAGAACAAGTTGCAACTTCAATGTTAAAATTTACAGAAGAAAAATCTGGAAAAAATTTAGCAGATTTTGGGGTAGAAAAAATTGCTTTTGGAAAAATTCCCAGACTCTCTTTAAGGCAAGCTCAGGAAGTAATTTTTAAAGAGTTTAGTCGGGATAATCGAAAAGAAAAAGACTTAACACCTCAAGATGAAATTGATATTTGTAAATGGGCACTGAAAGAGCATAAAAGTGATCTGGTGACTATTACTAAATTCCCAACTAAAGCAAAACCTTTTTATACCAAACCAGATCCAGAGGATCCTGAATATTCTTTGAGCTATGATTTACTTTTTAGAGGAGTAGAGGTTTTAAGTGGCAGCCAGCGCATTAATGATTATCAACAACTTGTAGATTCAATTAAAAGTCGGGGAATGGATCCCAAAAATTTTGAGATGTATCTGCAAGCTTTTAAATATGGAATGCCGCCTGAAGGTGGATTTTCATTTGGACTGGAGAGACTTACCATGCATATTTTAAATTTAGCCAATATTAGAGAAGCCAGTCTTTATCCAAGAGACATGGAGCGAGTAGATGTTAGATTCTCAACTTTAAAAAAGTGAAAATTAATAAAAAAAAATTAGTTTTAAGATTAAAGGTATTGAGTTTGTGTGCAGTTGTTTCAGTTGTTGGTGTTGGATTTTTGATGGGTTTACCTAAAATAACTGAATTTGCTCAAAGTAGTTCACTGCTAAATACTGATAGACTTTCTTTTTTAGGATCACATAATTTAATTCCAGAGGTAGCAGGAGTTTCCACCAAAGCGCCAGTTATTCAAATTCAAGATTCAGGTCGGGTAACTGCACCTAATTTTAGTGCTGAAGCAGTGTTAGCTTATGACTTGGATTTAAATCAGGTTATTTATCAAAAAAATATTCATCAAAGACTCTCTCCAGCATCAACCACTAAGTTATTAACAGCACTAGTGGCAGTTGATTATTTTAAACCAGGAGATATTTTAACAGTTTACGGTGAGGATTTAGTTGGTGGATCAAGCATGGGTTTACAAGTTGGTGAGAAGTTAACTTTTAGGAGTTTGCTTTATGGAATGCTACTTAATTCTGGAAATGATGCTGCTTTTACCATCGCTTCAAATTATCCAGGAGGGTTGAATAGTTTTGTTTCTAGTATGAATAAAAAAGTTTTGGATTTATCTTTAAAGAATAGTCATTTTGAAAACCCAGCTGGATTTGATGGACTAACTCACTTTTCTTCTGCTTATGATTTATCTCAAATTGCATCAAAAGTTTCTCAAAACCCGCAAATTGCCAAAGTGGTTTCTACTAAAGAAACTTTTGTAACTTCATTAGATGATTCAAAAGAGCATTATTTAAAAAACTTAAATAAACTTTTGGGTGAAGATGGAGTTTTAGGGATTAAAACTGGTTTTACTGAAAAATCTGGAGAAAATTTAGTTGGACTTGTCATGCGAAATAGCCATAAGGTTTTAACAGTAGTTTTAGCCAGTAAAGATAGGTTTGGTGAAACAGAAAATTTAATTAATTGGATCTATGGGAACTTTATTTGGAAGCAAGTTTGATTTATCTTTCTAAATAATCTGAAACAATTGCTGGCACATACGCCACAAAATCTTTTCCTTCGAAAACAAATACTGGTTCAATATATGGGTTGTAGTTATCAGTTTCAAAATAGCCTAAATAGACTGATCTAATAGAGACTTGCCCAGTGTTTGGAGTTAAAACTAAAACTCCTAAACCATTTTTTAAATCTCCAAAAGCTTGCAGTGCTGTTTTAATGGGATAAGTGGCAGTGGTTTTATCATCTATTGACCAGTTGATATAGGTTAAACTTAAATACCTATCAATATCTTTTCTAGCATTAACTACAGTTGCCCTGATTAGACCAGTTTTAGATAGTGATGTGACAATGGGAAACTTATCTAAATCATTTGGCCATAAAGAAACTGTAGCGCTATAACTTTTTCTTTGAGAATCTTGATTATAAAAAGCTTTATAAGCTCCTTGTTGGAGCTGAGGCTTAATTAGGCCATTAGTTGTTAAAAAATCTTTAAAATTTTTGGCTATATCATCAGTTGAAGGTAAAGTTCCAGCGATATTTGCAAAACTCTCTTCGGTAGTTGATTTCTTAAATTTAAAATTGCCACTATTTAAATCAATAATTAACTCGCCGCCACTTTCATCAGAATATTTAAATTGAGTTGGAGAGATTACTCCGGGCCCGTTAGTAAAACCCATTCTTTTAGCTAAATCATTGGAGCGATCTGGATCAAGCAAAGTAATTGAGCGGGCAGGAGCATAAAAAACTGTCATTATTTTGGGTAAGTTTTCTGGTAAATCACCAGTTGGGGTATCCAGGACATAAGAAAAGTTAGTTGCTGATGCACTAGATTCAAAAAAATCTGGTTTTGGTAAAATCCCAAATTTTAAATCAGCTTTAATTTCTACAGGTGGAATGCTTGGTAAATAAACATTGTAGTAATAATATCTATAGCCTAGCCAAATAGAAACTCCGGCTATTAAAGTAATCACAAAAAATAGAATTAAACGTTTAGTTAATTTGGCAGTCTGGGTCAGAGTCATGCAACCTTAATTATACAGTAAGAATTTTAATGCTGTTATAATATCGGCATGAGCAATGTTCGTGTTCGGATGGCACCAAGTCCAACAGGTAATCTACATTTAGGAACTGCATATACAACACTTTTTAATTATCTATTTGCAAAAAAAAATCAAGGTAAATTTATTTTAAGAATTGAAGATACCGACAAAGAAAGAAGCAAAATAGAGTTTGAGGAAAATATTTTAAATGGTTTAAAGTGGTTAGGTTTAATATGGGATGAAGGACCATTTAGACAATCTGAAAGATTAGAAAATTATCAAAAAGAGGCTCAAAAATTAGTTGCAGAAGGCAAAGCTTACCATTGTTTTTGCACCAAAGAAGATTTAGATAAAGAAAGAGAAGACAGGCAAGAATTAAATTTGCCTTTAGTTTATTCTGGTAAGTGCCGTCATTTATCTACTGAGGATATTAAAACTAATCTTGATATGGGCAAGCCCGCTGCAATTAGATTTAAAATGCCAGAAGACAGGGGAGTTATTAGTTTTGAAGATTTAATTCATGGCAAAATTTCATTTGATTCTCTCCTTTTAGGAGATATGGTGATTTTAAGAAGCAATCAGATGCCTTTATATAATTTTTCAGTGGTAGTTGATGATGTGGATATGCAGATAACGCATGTTTTAAGGGGTGATGATCATCTATCTAATACCCCAAAACAAATTGTGTTATTTGAAGCGCTAGGTGCAAAAGTGCCTGAGTTTGCTCACTGGCCAAGTATTTTAAATCCAGACCGAATTGGCAAGTTATCAAAAAGAAATAATGCTACCTCAATTGATGATTATAAAAAATTGGGATTTTTATCTGAAGCGATTGTCAATTATTTAGCGCTTTTGGGTTGGACATTTCCAGAGGAGAAAGAAATTATGAGTTTAACAGAAATGGAAAAAGAATTTGATTTAAAAAAAATGAGACTTTCACCAGCGGCTTTTAATATGGAAAAGTTTGAATGGATAAACGGAGAGTATATTAGAAAGCTGTCAGAAGAAGAACTATTAAAAAGATTACAAGTATGATATCAAAATATTTGAAAAATTAAATATCAAAAATCCAAAAGAAGTTTTAGAAAAAGCTTTGGAAAAATTAGCTAATATGGAAAAGCCCTGGCAAGCAAATATTTTTGAGCAAACTTTTAGAGATTTAGCAAAAGAGCAAGAATTGCAGGCAACGGAGATGTTTCAGCTTTTAAGAGCAGCAGTTTCCGGGCAATTAATTACCCCGCCGCTTTTTGAAAGTATCCAAATTTTAGGCGAAGATGAAACTTTAAAAAGAGTAAAAAAAGCATTAGAAATATTCACAAACTAAAAGGGGGTGAAGTAAATGGCAAAAAGAAATTTAAATAAGCTAGCGATTGGGGCAGCAGCTGGAATTGTCTTAGCTGGAGCAGCCGCCGCAGCCGGAGCAGCGCTTTCTAATAAAAAAGTTAGAGATGCGCTAAATAAAAAAGCTCAAGAAGCGCTAAAAGTTGTAAGTCGTATGGCGCTTGAGGTGGAAAAAGGAGCTGAAGGTAGCTTAAAAGTTTTAGAATCTAAAACTAAACAAATTGCAGAGAAAAGCAACAGTTCCAAGCCAAAAAAATCCTCAAAAAAGAGATAAACTTTTCACTGCCCAATCTCTTTAGTTATTGACAAAATGTACAAGATGTTGTACAAGTATAAATATGAGTAATATTATTGCAATATCTGATGCTAGAGCAAAATTACCAGATTTGGTCAATAGAGTTAATAAAAATTTAGATAGAGTAGTTATTACAGTTAATGGGCAACCTAAAGCTGTTCTTCTTAGTGCTGAGGAACTAGAGTCTCTTGAAGAAACAGCTGAGATACTGGCCATTCCAAGTATTAAAGAAGATATTAAAAAAAGCCAGAAACAGTTTGCAAATGGAGAGTTTATTCCCCTTTCTAAACTAAAATAACTTGCCTCATGATTTATGAATGTTGCTCTTTCTAAAGATGCGCAAAAGCAATTTCGCCGCTTACCAAAAATGGATCAGGTAAAGATTAATAGAAAACTACTAGCTTTGCAGACAAATTCTAGTTTAGGTAAAAAATTAGCTGGAGAATTAGCTGGTATCCGCTCAATTAGAGTATGGCCATACAGAATTCTTTATGAGATAAATATTAAACAAAAAAGAATTGAAGTTCATAAAATAGCTCATAGACAAGGAGCATATAAGTAGTATTGCGGGATCGTCTAATGGTAGGACGATAGCCTCTGGAGCTATCTATCTTGGTCCGAATCCAAGTCCCGCAGCAAAAAGAAGAAGGTGTCAAGCTAACCCATCTTTCAAGTGAGATAATTCGTATGTGGTTTTGTTCGCTGTTGACAAAAGTATGATATTTATCATACAATCATCAAATGAAAACTATACAACTGACAACCCTTCTTAGAAACCATAAGATAATAATTAATGAGATTCAAGAAGGAAATGAGATAGTTCTTTTACTAGCAAACGGACAACCATCACTCGGTTTAGTCCCATTAAAGTTATTAGATATGCCAGTAGCAATAAAAACTATAAAAAACCGTATTACGGGAAACCAATTAAATGAGTTAGGCGATAATGCCAGAGAAATTTTATGGCTGTGGTATGAAAAACAGGAATGGTATCCAGTTTCTAAAGAAAATTCTACCCTTCTATCTTTAAGTCCTAGTAATAAAGGTAGATGGTATCCTTTGTTGACAATTGACCAAATGAGAAAATTCTTAAACGATAGAGATATACAGAAGCGGAATGACCTGACCAAAGGGCAATGGATCTGGAATGAAGGACAAATAATTGATGTTTTCAAAGAAGAACGATGGTGTGATGAGTTTTGGAAAAAAATTTTAGAAGAAATTAACGCATGAAAAAAATAGAAGATGAAACAAAAAGAAAAATTATAAAGGATCTGCCTTCCAAGTGGCTTTAGTAACTTCATCTTAGGCATCGAAAAATGTTTTTACCTAGCTTAGGAGTGCTTTTTACAACGTAGTAAATTACTGATACTTTAATTGGAGTGGAGATGTAGCTGGTTCGGTAAAAGGAAGATTTATTGGATCTAATTTAACAAAAGTATTGGATTCATCAGAAACTCTACATATCAATTGATCAAAATTTATTTCTGTGTATGAATGTAATATTAGCTGTTGAATTCCAGATTCTTGATTTATAATAAAGTATCTGCCTGGTGCACTTGACCAAACATAATTAACTTCGTTGTCCAATTGAGAACCCTCAGCTCTATATGCTATTCCTGTACAATCAGTAGTAGGATAATAAACATTCATTCTATTCATCTGATTACCTGGGAGTAATATAATAATTTTATTTACTGTTGTATTGAAAAATGTAGCTCCACAACCTTCACTGAAACTCATCGAAATACCTAATTCCTGATTATTGGCATCAAATACCTTGAGTGCTTTTGATGGCTGGGCAGAGTACTTGCTATACTACTATTTAAATCATTAATTTGAGCAGATTGAGAAGCTTGGGTTGCTTGCAGAGAAGAAACACTGCTATTTAAAGAAGTAACTTGATTATATAAATACTGCAAAGCTTGCTGAACAGAAATTGAGGGAGAGATAGAATTTTCAGCTTTAACCACCGAAGGAAAACTGATTAACAACAAGGAAATTATAACCAAAACTTTTTTAATACTTATTTTCATTACTCCTAACTGAATAATAGTTTTTAGCTAAAAAATTGTCAATTACATTTATATTAAAAATGGTAATCAGGCATAAGGATTTGGCGTATCGAGTAGAACTAGCCTTATAAAGCAGGGACTGTTGGCTCTACTGCAGGAGGAGCTTCAGGTGCAGAAGCAGAAGTGGTTGTAGTAGTTACAGGAGTCTGAGTGACTGGAGCAGGTACAGTTACTTCTGGTGCAGCTGCAGGAGTATTTGTTTGGGTTTGTTCTACAGTATTGACCACAGTTTCTACCAAGGTTGGATTTACTTGAGGAGTTGAGTTGGTAGTTTGTTGCACCTGTTGGATTTCCTGTTGAATAATTGGTGGTAAAGCTTGTTCAGTTAAGGTTTCTTGACCAGCTGGTGCAGAAAAGATATCTTCAGTTAGCTCTTCAGTTCTTTGTAAAACCTCCTGGGCAGTTGGTGCTGAAACTTGAGTATCAGCTTGGGAAATAATTTCTTCTATAGGAGCCTGCACGCTTTGGGTAACGATTGCTATATCCTGACTTTGTTCCAAACTATTAACCAAATTATTGATAGCACTGGCAGTTTCCGGAACTTGAATACTATCTAAAGTGATTTCAGCTGTGATAGCTGCCAAAACTTCATTTTGTCTGGCAAGTGGAATGTCTGCCTTTATTTCTAATAATAGGCTGGAAGTTTGCTCTGATGCATTGACTGCTACTCCAGAAAGATTTAATGGTAAATTAGCTACAAATTTATCAACAACTTGGTTTTCTAAATTTTTAACAAAACCTGAATTACCAAGAGCTTTATCCAAATCAACAGCTACTTTTATATCTAATACATCAGGATATAAAGTTGCACTTTCATAAAATAGAGTGTCTTTGAGTTTTTCAGGGTCTGTGCCATATGATTTGGCAATTTGCTCATAACCCAAAGTTTTCAAGCTTTTAATTAGCCCAGCGAGTTTGGGATCAGTGTCTTTTTGAGCGCCAGCTCTAAGTTCCAAAGCTTCCAAAATCCGCAAATCAGCCGGATCCCTGACCCAGTTTGTGATAAATTGACTTTGTAAGTCAGAACTAGACAAACCAAGGACTCTACTTTCAAAATGTTCTAAAATTTTAGCTTTATATAAGTCTGCATAGATAATAAGCTCACGGGATTTAAATACTCTTCTAATCCTTGAAAAAGTTTTAAATTCACGCATTGGGTTTCCAGGAAGCTCATTTACCAATGTATCCAGAACTACTTGTCTTTTTACAGTTGGCATTGCTAAAACTTTTTTTTCAAATCTTTCGACGAGAATATATTGGGAAAGTCTTAAGGGAAGTTTCTGCGATTCATCTGGGCTAGCATCTTCCAACTCCTGTAGCAGCTCAGTTGTTTTGAGTTCTTTATAGTTAGTTCCTGTTTCTGAAGCAAGGCTATTGGCAACTTCCCTAGCTAATATTTGGGGATCAGGATGATAATTAGTTAGTATCTTGGCAAAAGCTCCTAGTCCTTTCGCCCGAGCATTTTCAATTTTTATAACTTCGGAGTCATCAAATTTCTCTTCTAGTCCCTGCAAAATCAGTTCATCCCTAAAATATTTTTCAGCGTAGTTAAATGCCACTTCGTTAATTGCCCTTGCTTTATCTTTATCTGTTTGGCTGACTTTGTCAGAAAGAGATAAAATCTGGTTAAACTTATCCTCAACTTGTGCTATCTCGTTTGCGGCACTATTTACTGCTAATCCTTTAATAATCTGGTTATTTTGTTTCGAAGTTTTTTGCAGAAGTGATAATGTTTCTATGGCTTCCCAAGAATTATGTTTTAAAATGAGCTGGGTTTTGGCTAGGGGATCAAAGGTCAAAAATTCTTGAACTGCCCTGCCTGATTTTTTGAAGAAATATAAAGGATTGTCGGCCAGTATTTGCGACTGGGCAATTTGTGCATCCTGAGGATCAACTTGAGCAACTATATCCGTATGTTGATAATCAACGCCTTGAGTAAGCTCTTTTACTGCCTCTGTTACTATGGCTTTCTGAATATCGATAGGCAGAACGGTATTACTTTTTGGTCTAAGATCCTTAAAACCGTTAAAAAATGCTTCCAAGCTTGAAGGGAAAAAGGTAAGGAGTAAGACAAAAAGTAAGAAAAAACCTAAGAATATCCACAAAATTTTTTTCTTTTTTCTTGACGAAAATGTTTTTTTGGCAGCCATTCGTGTGTAATTTAAGTATTAATCTTTTCGCAACAGTTAGCAAGCATAAAAACAAAATTAGAACTAGAGCTTAAAAAAGTGATATAAGTTAGTTATGAGTAAAGTAATATTATATATGGCCATCTCAGCTAATGGGTTTATTGCTAGGGAAGATGATGATACTAGTTGGATATCAGCCAAAGAGTGGGAGAGTTATAGTGAATTTGTTAGAAGAGCGGGATGCTTAATAGTTGGTCATAGAACATATAATATTTTAACCAAGCAACCTGAGTTTAGTGAGTTTGAAAAAATTAAGATTGTTGTTTTATCTCATAAGGACTTTAAAACTTTAGCTTCACACCATTTAGTTGCAAAAAATCCTAAAGAGGCATTAAATTTATTAAAAGATTTTAAAGAAGTGGTTGTAGCTGGTGGTGGTATTTTAAACTCTTCTTTCATAAAACAAGGACTTATTGATGAGGTTTATCTAGATATAGAACCAATAATTTTAGGAAATGGTATAAAATTATTTGCTGAGGATAAATTTAGTATAGATCTTAAATTATTAGACTTTAAAAAAATAAGTGAAAATGAAATTCAGCTACATTATGAGATTGAAAAATGAATGATAAGTTTGTGAAAAGAGTGAAAGGAATGACAGTAAGATTTGAATTGTTTGTTTCAGATGTAAAAAAAGCTGTTGAGTTCTATACAAAAGTTCTTGGATTTACAAAGTTACAAAGCTATGATAACTACTATCCAGTAAAAAAAGATTCAGTAATTATTGGAATTGGTTTAGCAAATAGACTTCCCAAGAATCATTATTTTCAACCTGAAGTTATAAACGATCGGAGGGGAGTTGGTGTTGAAATTGTTCTTGAGGTTGATAACATTCATTCTCTATATGAGTCTGTTAAGAAAACAGGTTATCCAATTGCGGAAGAATTAACTCAAAGAGAATGGGGTCTTACTGATTTCCGACTGGTAGATCCAGATGGTTACTATCTTCGTCTTACCTCACGCGAATCCGAATAGCCTATATATCTTGCAGCTTTTCAGGGTTTTGCGGTGTACTAGACTAGAACCTATGATATAGTTCGGTTATGAGTGATTTAATCTTTGGCAAAGGCGAATTGGCTGGAAAAGGAGTTTATGCCAATCGAGATTTCAAGAAGGGTGAAATTGTCATTAAGTATAATCTCAAGCCATTAACTAAAGAGGAATACAAAAACCTACCAAAAAGCGAAAAGATGTTTGCTCATACGCATTGGGGAGTAATACATCTTTACTCTGAACCAGAACGTTTCGTCAATCATTCACCAACCCCCAATACACATCAAGATTTAGTAAAAAAATGCGACATTGCTTTTAGGGACATCAAGAAAGGTGAAATGATTACAACTGATGACACAAAAGACGATGTTTCATAAATTCAAAAGTTTTTAGGTGGTTGATTTAACTAGGTTTGCGGTAAAATTCAAAACTGCCCCCTAAAGTTGGATTACTAGTTTTTAGTGTTTCTAGAACTCTGGTCCTAATTTCTTGAGATTTGATAGCGCCATGAATTGCTATATTATGGCAGTAAGCTTCAATTTCTGAAGCTAGTTTCTCAGCTTCAGCATTGGTTGCTCCAGCCTTAAGTACCCCAATAACTACTTTCCTTTTATCAAAGTCTTCTAAAGTTCCATCTCGCTTTTGGACTTTAAGCATTAAAATTAGTATATCATTACAAATTAATGTTTTTTTGTTTAAATAATCTCTGTGGAAAATAGAAAAGCTCCAGCTTTAGATTTGACATCTTAGCTAGATTGATTTCTAATATAAATAGATGATTAAATTAGTTATCATTGTTTTAGCTGTTTTAGTGATATCAGGAGTTTATTTTTCTAAAAATTCCCTAGCTTTTGCTAATTTAAGATATTCTCAAGCAACAGTTTCCATTCCCCATGTTGCAAATACTGCTTATTATAATCTTTACTATAAATCCCAAGCTGATAAAAGTTTTATCAATGGGGTAGGTAGAATCCCAGCAGTTGCAACTGGTTATACTATTACTTATCTAAAAAAAGGGTTGGGTTATCAATATTATATAACTGCAATTGATAACTTAGGTAAACAAACTCAAATTACCCCAATTACCTGGATCCAAAATATCCAAAACATGAATTAATTAAACTCTTAACTCTGTGCTCAAAAGAGTATAATACTTGTTAAAATGTCTCCAAAGTCGCTACTTACAAACATTAGATTTTATATACTGGTTTTTAGCTCAACTTTAGCAACTTTTATTTTTATTTGGGTTAAATCAACAATTCAGATTGAAACGCTACAAGCTGTCACTCTAGATAGATATTATGCATTAATAGCTGTGACTTATTTATACTTTGCTCTACTTGCTACACCGTTAACCAAACTTTTTAATTTGCCCTTTGAGGCAAAGTATTTAAAAGCTAGAAGAGCTATTGGAGTTAGTGCATTTATATTTGGAGCCTTACATAGTTATTTTGCGTTTTTTGGAGAACTTGGTGGATTTTCTGGTTTGGGATTTTTGAGTAGTAAATATATTTTAGCAATAACTTTTGGGGCAATTGCTTTATTAATTCTTTTTTTAATGGCTGCAACTTCATTTGATTTTATTATCGCTAAATTAACTTTTCCTAAATGGAAAGCTTTACATAGATTTGTTTATTTAGCTGGAGTAGTAACAGTCATTCATGGCTTGCTTTTGGGAAGTGATTTTACTCAATTTTCTAATTTAATCCCCCAAATATTTTTAGCAGCTCTTATCATTTTACTGAGTCTAGAGATGTTTAGACTTGATCAATATTTAGCAGCAAAGTTTATAAATTTCCCAAAGTTAGGTTTAAGCTTTAGCATTTTTTTAATTTTAATAACTATTGTTGGAACAATTATCTATGGCCCAGAAGGTAGCAGTGGCTCCCCTTTTAATATCCATGCCTTTCATATTCAAGTGGCAAAACAAGCTCAACAAAACTCAAGCCCAAACTTCAGTAGCAATGTTTTAAGCAATCCTGGATTGCAGGGGGATAGAACTAAAAGATTTACAGTCAGTTTCATTCATCCAGAAGTAGTTGAAGCAAGCAGTGATGCTAATTTAAAATTTCAAATTTTTGATGCCAGTTCTGGCAATCAAGTCCAATTATATAGTTTTGTTTATTCTAAGCTTGCTCATCTAATCATTGTTGATAGTCAACTAAATTATTTTAATCACATTCATCCAGATCAAACTAGTGAGGGTTTTTCTCTAACTACTCAATTTCCTCACCCAGGACAATATCATTTATACCTAGACTTTCAACCACTTGGGGCAATTGAACAGCAGTTTGGATTTAGCTTAAATGTGGGAAAATTTGATCAAGTGACTTTATCAGATCAGAAACCTGATACAAACTTAACTAAAACTTTTGATAAATATGAAGTTAGTTTAAATTATCCTAAGCCTCTTAAAGCAACGGATGTCTCTTTGGGCAATCAAAAGCTGACCTTTACTATCAAAGATGCTAAAACTCATCAATCAATTACTAACTTAAAGCCATACTTGGCAGCTTTTGGACATTTAGTGATGGTTAATGAACAAACCTTTGAATATATCCATGTTCATCCAACTAATTTAGTAGCTCCCAAACCCGATGATAATTCTGGTCCAACTGTGGAGTTTTTACCACTAGGTTTGTATGGACCAATTAAAACTGGAATTTATCGGATTTTTGGGCAATTTAATCCAGACAATAATTTATTTACAGCTGATTTTACAGTTAAAGTGGATTAAGCGGATTAATATGGAAATCAAGAGGCTACAGAGTAAAATATTAACTATTTTATTACTTATTCCTTGTTATCTGTTACTTGTTACCTCAGTAGAAGCTCATGTTTTAAAAACTGATGGAGAAATTGGGGCAGTTTTTCATACTGATCCAGATGATGACCCAATAGCAAATCAGCAAACTGGGTTATTTTTTGATTTTAAAGATAAAGAGAATAGATTTAGTCTGGCAATTTGTGATTGTAATATCATAATTTCTGAAAATGGTAAAGAAATTTTTTCTCAAAAGCTTCAGCCAGATCTCTCTGATAATCTCTCAGCAAATTTTTTCTTTAAATTTCCAGAAAAAAATGTTTATCAAATTAAAGTTACAGGAAAGCCAAATGCCCAAACTGACTTTCAACCATTTAGCTTAAGCTATGATATTAGAGTTGATAAAGAAGCTGATTCATCAAATCAAACTAGTCCAAATAATACTAACTGGTTTTCAACTCACATTATTCATTTAATCGGGGGAATTATTGTTGGATTATTTTTAATATTTGCTTTAATTAAACAAAAATCTCAGACAAAATAATTTAGGAGGTAATTAAAATATAATCATGAAACTTGACTTTAATCTAGTTAGTAAGTCAATAATAAATAGGGGTGAGTTATGAAAAAGATTGAAAATTATTTTTCCAAACATATAAGTTACAATTCTGCTATTCATCTTTTAGCTGGGATGGGAATTGGAATTTTGCTGACTAATCCATTATTTGGCGGACATACAGTCCGATGGGGACTAGGCCTGCTAGCTCTTGGATTACTTGGTCATCTCTATCCTTTTCTAGTTAAAAAATAAATTCTATAAAATATCCTAAGGTGTAAACCTAAATACACCTCCGAGGTGTAGCAAAAATTGATTACAAAAATCAAAAAAGCTAAACTAAAGTTAATGTCCCAAAAGGGTTTTGCCCCACTAGTGTTAGTTTTAGTGATAGTTGTACTTTTCGGGGTTGGAGTAGGAGGATATTATTTTGGTAAGTTAGCGACAACGAATTCTCCTCAGCCAACTTCAACCCCAACTCCTTCTTTATTACCTACCCCAATAGCCACAGTTACAAATTTTCCTAGTTCAACACCCCAAGTTTTTGATCAAACTTCATGTCAAACTGATAATGATTGTATTTTATATAATAGCGAGAATTTACCTAAAGATGGAGAGAAGTGGAATTGTTGCGGAGGAGACTTTAGCTGCCAGCCAATAGATTATTCAGAATCTAAATGGATTGGTATCTCGCAAAATTGGATACAACAGCAAAGAGATTTAAATTGCACTAAAGGTACATACAATTGTCCCATGATGCCAATGTGTTTGCCAAAACCAATAAATGATAATTACAGCGCAAAATGTGTTAATAATGTTTGTACAAAGACTCAAAAATAATTCTTACCCCATAGTTTGCGGAAAATTTTGCTTAGTTATATAATTCAAGCCTCATGCCACTTGAGATACCAAATTTTAGACTAGTTAGGCCAGATGTTGTACAAATGAATGGTCAAAATCATAGAATGAGGCTGGATATAGAAAGAGGGATGCCTTTAGGATATGAATATCAGGGGTTTGAATTATTAGGTTTAGAAGGAATTTATAATGGAGGATTTTGTAGACTTAAACCCTTTCAAGCTACTCGCACGCTTTTAATTACTGGTCAATCTGATTGTTGGGATAAAGTTGTTTTTGGTCAAGCAACTTTTTTAGCAATTAACCCAGAAGGTGAAATCGAAGAGTTTCAACGCAAAAAAGGAGATCAAAAAGTAGTCCATTATGGAACTGGTTGGATAGTAACTTGGATAGCAGGAGAGGAAGATGCTACAGTTTTACAATTAGCGAGCCCACCACTGCTAGAAGGAAGAGTAGTAAGAAAAATACAAGCTGCTTACTCCCAAAGACTTAGAGAACTAACTCAAGCTGCTTAACTATATGAAGGTTTTCATACATAAAATCTTTGTTTAAAGCTAGCTAGAAACAAATCCAACCCCAATTATTGAAATTATCACTAAAGCTAAGCCAATGGCATTTTTGGGAGTAATTTTTTCTTTTAGAAAAATTAGTGCAAGTAAAACAGTTAATACTGGATAACTGGCATTGATAGGTGAAACAATTGAAGCTAGAGTAAAACTAAAAGCTAAGAATAAAAAAACTACACTAATAGAAACTGTTAGACTTCCTAAAAGAGCATATTTGTATTCTTTCAATTTACTCAGGATACTCTTAAATTGACCCAGAGATTCTTTTTCTAACCTTAGATAGATAAAACTTATGATAAATTGGGCAATTGATACATAAAATAAAAATGAACCAACTGAAGTTTTAGTGATGTAATACTTTGTTAGTGTATCTGCTGCACCTATACCAACAGCTGCAAAAATTGCCCATAAAATAAAACTTAACTTTTTAAGATCTTCTTTGTTAAATTTACCCTTCTCAGGAGATGAGACTATAAGTGTTCCTAAGATAGCAAGAATCACCAAAACTAGAGTAGTTTCCAAGAGCCTTTCTTTATTAAAAAGAGTTGAAAAAAGAATTGTATAGATTGAATAACTTGAAAGAATTGTTGCAGTAATACTGAGTTCGCCTTTGGATAGCACGTAAAAATAAATTGCTTGTCCCAGTATTGCACTAACTAATCCGACAAAAAAGCCAAACAAAAAATTACTAAACTGAACGCCAAGTACCAGTCCAAAACTACCCCAAAGAATTAAAGCAAAAAGAGAAAAAATAAAAAAAGATATTGAGGGTGAAAAATCTTTATAGCTTTTCTTTAAAAAAATATTAGCTAAAGCCAAAAAAATTGAACTTAAAACTGCAAGTAGTATACCCATGCTCAGAGTATATCAAAATATTAATATTTGATAGCTTGCACTATTAAAATTATTGTGATAATTTTTATTGAATGGTAAAGTTTAGCGCTTTTGGACAAGTTTTAACCTCAATATTTTTAGTAAGTTTAACCCTCTTTGTTTTAGCTCCAGCAGTTTTTGCATCAAGTGATTCAATTGAAACTCAGCGAGAAAGAAGAGATGAGCAAAGATTAACTGATTTAAGAAAAGTTAATAAAGGAATTAAATTAACTGTTCAAGAATCAACTATTTCTGGAATACTTTGTAATTATACTGCTTTTCCTTGTCATGGAAATTCCACCACTGATTCTAGCTCGGCTGATGGAACTGGTTGGGTAAAGATTAATCTAACTCAATTTACTGATACTTTACCAGTAGATCCAGTTAATAATGCAGGTGCAAATGGTTATCACTATGTTTACTGTGCTGATAAACCAGCTGGAGTACGCCAAGCTGGATGGGAGTTAAATACTAAACTAGAGTCTTTAAAATATGCTCCTTTAATGACTAGTGATGGAGGAGATGATAATAATTTATATGAAGTTGGCTCTAACTTATTCATAAATGGTATATCTGTGGGTTGTACCTACTAATCTTTCTGCAAATTGATTCTAAAAGTGGTATAAATGATAAATCTTTATGAGTAGTTTAGATTTAACTCAAGCAAAAGAGTATGTAGTTTCACTTTTACCCAAAGCTGGAGAAATTTTAAAAAGACATTTTGAATCTACTACTTTGGAAAATTTTGCTAAAGTTGGAGTGGATTTTACAACAGAAGCAGATAAAGAAGTTGATGAATTTTTATTAAACTCTTTAAAAGAAAAATTTCCAGATCATAATTTTTTAACAGAAGAGAGTGCACCAGAAGATTATTCTGGACTTAAAAGTGCCAGTAATTTATGGGTAATTGATCCACTTGATGGAACATCTAATTTTTCCAGAAAATTCCCCCATTTTGCAATTTCTATTGGATTAGTTGAAAAAGGTCAATCTCAACTTGCCATAGCTTATTTACCACTTACTCAAGATTTATATTGGACTGATATTAATCAAACCCAAGCTTTTTTAAATGGAAAAGTATTAAAAGTTTCAGAAACTTCTGATTTAAAAAAAGCAGTAATTGGATGTGACTGGGCCTGGAATTTAGAAAAAAGAAAAAATGTTTTAAGGTTTTTAGAAAAAATTGCACTCAGTGTTCGTCAAATTAAGTGTATGGGTAGTGCCGTTTGCGATTTGTGTTTACTAGCTGAGGGAAAAATAGATGGATATTTTCATTCAGGTTTAAAGCCATGGGACACTGCAGCCAGTTCTTTAATTATTCAAAAAGCTGGTGGAATTATCACTACTCCAAAAGGTGAAAAATGGGATGTATTTAATCCAGATATGTTAGCTAGTAATCAAAATTTATATCAAAAGTTATTGGATTTATTAAATAATTAATTTAAACTAAATTTATGTATTTATTTACTTTTCTAGAATATCTTGAGTTAGCTCAAAAACTTTCTGGATTTAAAAAAGGGGGGTTTAAAGTTAAGCGCTTTCCTAATCAGGAAATTTTTATTACTTTAGAAGCTGATGTTAAAGATCAAGATTGTTTTATTTTAGGTAGCATTACTCCACCAGATGAGGTTTTACTTGCTAGTTTAATGCTTGCCCATACTTTAAAAAAAGAAGGTGCTAAACAAATTACTTTTATTGCTCCATATTTAGCTTATACTCGCCAAGATAAACCCAAAGATAAAGAAAGCATGGCAGCAGATTTAGTAGGTCAAATGTTTAAAGCATCTGGGGTTACAAAAGTTATTACCGTTGATATTCATAGTGAGCAGGTAGCTAAACTTTTTCCAATTGAACTTATCTCACTTTCACCAGCCTCAATTTTTGCAGAAGAGTTAAAAAAGCTAGATTTAAAGGATAGTTTTTTAGTTGCTCCAGATCAAGGGACTTTAAAATTGATGACAGAAGTTAATGGTTTACTCCCAGATAAATTACCAGTAGCTCATTTTGAAAAACAAAGAACTCACTCTGGAGTTTCTCACTTAGCATTTCATGGAGAAGTTGCTAAAAGGGCTATTGTAATTGATGATATGTTAGACACTGGAGGAACGCTTGTTTCTGCTTGTAAAACTTTGTATCAAAAAGGAGTGAAAGAAATGATAATTTTAGTTACACATGGGTTGTTCACAGGTAACAAGTGGCAAGAGTTATGGAGTTTAGGAGTTAAAACTATCTATTGCACAGACACTTTGCCTTTAAGTTTAAGTTTGAATAAAGATAAAATCAAAGTTTTATCCATTGCAGAAATTTTACAAAAGGCATTAATTTAATCTCCACGAAAAACCCCGCGCGTAGCGGGGATTCTCGAAAACTTACCTTACGATAAGCAATCTATTTATATCCAAAACTGATCACTTCGTCAACTAGATATAAATAGATCATATCTGATTTTTATAAATAAGGTTTTTTATTTAAATTTTAGAAATTCTTTCTCACTAGATTCAGCTTGTTTGATAATCGCTTTAAGAAGCCCTTTTTTTAAATCCTTAGGATGAATTGGTATAGGAATAATTTTATTCTTTTTAGGGTGATACATCATAAGATGTGAACCAGTTTGCCTTTTTTCTACAAAACCTAATTTCTTTAATATGGAAATAATTTCTCGAGGTTTAAACGAAGCCATGTACGCTTACTTTAGTAACAACTAAGTCATCTTTTTCGGTTGGAATTTCTTGTTTTTGATCTTTAAGTACGGCTAAATATCCAGAAATAGCATCTTGAACCATTTCTATAGTTTCTTCAAAAGTTTCTCCTTGAGTAGCACATCCAGGTAAGGCTGGAACAGTAGCAACATACCCACCTTCTTCAGCAGGTTCAAAAATGACTGTATATTTACGAATTTTCTTTGATAATTTTTCTGACATGTGACCAATTATAACACTTTTTATTTTTCTGAGTCCGTCAGCTGATGGATCAAAGCCTGCGGTACGTTTTGAGAGCTCTCCTTCGCGCCACCCTCGATTTACTATTAGTTGATATTTTGAGTTATTAGCTATAATCTAATAGCATGATATTTATAGGTGCTGATCATCGAGGGTTTGAGTTAAAAGAACAACTGAAAAAAGCTTTGATTGATGAAGGCTATGAATTATCTGATTTAGGTAATGATCATCTTGATCCAAATGATGATTATGTGGATTTTGCAATTAAAGTAGCTAAAGCTGTTTCAGAAGATGAAGCGAACAAAGGCATTTTAATTTGTGGATCTGGTGCTGGGGTGGATATGGCAGCAAATAAAATTCCAGGAATCAGATCTGCTTTAGTTTTTGATAAAGCTAAAGCAGCTCAAGCGCGCTCACACGAGGATGCTAATGTAATATCGCTACCATCTGACACTTTAGATACAGAAAGCGCCTTAGAAATTGTTAAAGCATTTTTACAAACTAATTTTTCTAATGAAGAAAGACATATCAGAAGGTTAGATAAACTCAAAGCGCTTGAGAATCACTAATGCAAATTATTCCAGCAATTTTAGCAACTTCAGAGGAAGACTACTCAAAAACAATTGAAAAGATTAATTCTACCAAAGCTTTTAATCAAGGTTGGGTACATATTGACATCATTGATAACAAATTTGTTCAAAATCAAACAATTGACTCAACTGTTTTAGAAAAATACCCAACTAGTTTAAATATTGAAGCTCATCTTATGGTTGAGTCTCCCAATGCTTGGGTTTCATCTTTAAAAGAAGTGAATGTAAAAAGAGCGATTGCTCATATTGAAACTGGTGAAAAAAATATTGATGATTTTATTGGTAGCTGTAAAGTTTTAGAGATTGAAGTTGGTTTAGCGATCAAAGTGCAAACACCGCTTGAAAAGTTAAACCCATACTGGGATACAATAGATTTAGTACTAATAATGTCAGTTGAACCTGGGTTTCAAGGACAGCCATTTATAAAGAAAGCTTTAGATAGAGTTAAAGAGATTAAAAAAATTTGTATAAAGCTAGATAAAGCTTTTATCATTGGTGTAGATGGGCATGTCAACGATCAAAATGCTAAAGAATTAGCTGAAGCTGGAGCAGATAATTTAGTAATAGGTTCATTTTTGTTAAAAGGAGAAATTGCAGAAAATGTTGAAAAAATTTGGGAAGCTCTTCAAACATAAATCTAAAAAACTAGAAAAAGCTCCATCAATAGAAAATATTGCTATTTTTGGCTACGCTGATACTTTAGAATCAGAAAGATTATATAAATCTGTGATTGAAGTCACCAAAACTTTAGCCCAAGCTGGTTACACTGTGGTAGATGGTGGCGGACCTGGAGTGATGCGAGCTGCCACAGTTGGAGCAAAAATGGGTGGGGGGAAAGTAATTGGTGTCACCTTTTACCCAAAAGATATGCCTAAATTTGAAGGTCGAGATCCAAATAATATGATTGATAAAGAGATCAAAACTGATTCTTATGTTGAAAGAACACTTACTTTAATGAAAGAAGGCCAGGTTTATATAGTTTTTAATGGAGGGACTGGGACAATATCTGAATTTGGCATGGCTTGGGGACTAGCAAGATTATATTTTGGCCATCACAAACCTCTAATTTTATATGGCAAATTCTGGAAAAATATTATTAAAGCTTTTAAAGATAATATGTTACTTAGACCAGAGGAGTTAAAGGTCTTTAAAATTGTTTATCATCATGAAGATGTATTGATGGCAATTAAAGAGTTTGAGGAAGAGATTGAAAGAGGAGAACACAAACATATGAAAACTACTAAAGGGGATTTTAATATTTAGTTGTTAGCTTCGGGGTCCTGCCACTTCAGTGTCCCCAAATTTTTGCCTTCACTTGTCTCAGGTACGTTATGGCAAAAATTTCAAGAGCCCTCTTTCGTGTCACCCCTCGCTTAATATATTATTAGCTTAATTATGCTCTCTGCCCCGGAGATTAAAAAATTAGAAGAAACTGCTAATAATATTCGAGAAGATATTATTAAAATGTTAGTGGAAGCTGGGTCTGGGCATTCAGCTGGACCTTTGGGAATGGAAGATATATTTACTGCTTTATATTTTCAGATTTTAAATATTGACCCCAAAAATCCTAATATGCCAGATAGAGATAGATTAGTTTTATCTAATGGGCATATTTGTCCTGTGTTATATGCCACAATGGCACATCGGGGATTTTTTCCAATCTCTGAGCTAAATTCTTTAAGAAAATTAGGTAGCAGATTACAAGGTCATCCACATAGAGAAGCTTTACTAGGTTTAGAAACAACATCTGGACCTTTAGGTTCTGGGCTGTCTCAAGCTTGCGGAATGGCGCTAGCAGGGAGATTAGATAATGCCAAATGGCGAGTTTATGCATTACTTTCTGATGGTGAGCATGATGAAGGGAATACTTGGGAGGCGATTATGTTTGCTGGCAAATATAAACTGCATAATTTAACTGCGCTAGTTGATCGAAATAATATTCAAATTGATGGATTTACTGAGGATGTCATGCCTTTAGATGATTTGAAAAAAAAATATGAAGCTTTTAATTGGCATGTTTTAGAGATAGATGGACATAATATTCAAGCAATTATTGATGCATTCGGCGAAGCTGAAACTATTTTTGAAAGGCCCACTGTAATTATTGCCCACACTATCCCAGGCAAAGGGGTTGATTTTATGGAAGGTCATTTTGAATGGCATGGATCTCCTCCAGGGACAATCCAACCTGTTGGTGCTCCTGCCAAAGGTCAGCAAGCCAAAATTGCTTTAGCAGAACTTAGAACTCTTGGAGGAAAAATTAAAAGTGAGCATGAATAAATATGATTAACAATCAAGCTAATTTAAATCCAAAATTATTTTTAGAAGATATTGAACAAGTTCCAACTAGAAATGGTTATGGAGAAGGTTTAGTTTTAGCAGGGGAAGAAGATAAAAATGTGGTGGCACTTTGTGCAGATTTAACAGAGTCCACTCGCACTCAAGCTTTTGCAGAAAAATTTCCAGAGCGGTTTTTTGAAGTTGGGGTGGCTGAGCAAAATTTAGTCACTGTGGCATCAGGTTTAGCAGCAGCTGGTAAAATTCCTTTCACCACTTCTTATTCAACTTTTTCTCCTGGTAGAAATTGGGAACAAATTAGGACAACTATTTGTTATAATAATCAGCCAGTTAAAATAATTGGTTCTCATGCTGGAATCTCTGTTGGTCCAGATGGTGCAACTCACCAAGCCTTGGAAGATTTAGCACTGATGAGAGCTTTACCAAATATGGTTGTAATTTCTCCAGCTGATGCAATAGAAGCAAAAAAAGCTACCCAAGCTATAGCAAGAAATGGAAAACCTACATATCTTAGACTCTCTAGAGATAAAGTTCCTGTAATTACAACGGAGCAAAATCCTTTTGAAATAGGTAAAGCTGAAGTTTTTTATGAAGGAAAAGATGTGACAATTATTGCTTGTGGTCAGATGGTTTATAGAGCGTTGCTTGCTGCGAAAGAGTTAGAAGAGCATAAAATTAGTGTTCGAGTAATAAATTGTCACACAATAAAGCCTTTAGATAAAAAAACAATTCTGAAAGCAGCTGAGGAAACTGGTGCGATTGTGACAGTAGAAGAACATCAAGTAACTGGCGGTTTAGGAGGTGCAATTTCTGAACTAGTTTCTCAAAATTATCCTGTGCCAATTAAAATTATTGGAATTCAAGATCGATTTGGCGAGTCTGGTGAACCAAATGAGCTACTGGAAAAGTTTGGGCTAACTGTTGAAAATATTAAAAAAGCAGTTATAGAGGTATTACGCAAAAAAACTTAAGCACTAAAAAAATTATCTTTTTGTTTTTGTAAAGACTTATAATTTTTGATTAATTTAACTTTTTTTAAATTCTTAGGATTTCTTAAAAATTGAGAGATTATTTTATAAGTATCTAGATCAAAATTGTAATCTTTTAAGTTTAACTCTGGTTTATAAAAATCATTACCTTGAAAGTTTCCTAAAAAACACCACCTATCGATTACAAAATATTCATTTTTACTGTCTTCATCTTTCTCTTCTATAACTATTGCTCCATCAAATGGCCAGATTTTAATTTTACTTTTAGAAAAAGCCTGAATAACTCTTAAATTGTATTTTAAAAAATTTTCTTTACCAATACACGCACCACTGCATCTGCCTAATCTATATCCAAAACAAGCGTTTTGGGTTTTTTCCAAACCCAAAAGCTTCTCACATAAAGAGTATTCTTTGGCTAGGTTAATTAAAAAATTTTTAGCTTTTTTTAATGAAGTAAAAACTCCAAAAATTTGATCTATCTACAACGACTTTTGCATTTCAAGGACTCTTAGATATCTTCTCAGGCTGAGCGTGATCACGACACCACCGGCAAACCTGCGCTCTCCGCTCACAATAGCCTTGCACACTTGAGCACACGCAGCATCGACGTCGGCTTGCCCGAAAGAGCGCGCAGCCTGGCCTGATTCTTCTTTCTCCCAATACAGCGGGGCTGGTTGATAGGCAAAACTCC
>JACPZA010000015.1 GCA_016195715.1 Candidatus Daviesbacteria bacterium | reverse complement strand
AGAACCAGACAAAGTCCGAGTAGGTGATACTATAACAACACAAATGTTCCACACCGGGAGTGTGACACCACTTCCTGGTTATAAAACAGTTAAACCAATGGTTTTTGTTGGCCTTTACCCAATTGATGCCTCTGAATATTTTGAATTAAAAGAGGTTTTAGCTAAATTTAAACTTACTGATCCTGCTTTTATATTTGAACAAGAACAATCCAGTGCGCTAGGTTCTGGGTTTAGGTGTGGGTTTTTAGGGCTTTTGCATGCAGAGGTGGTTCAGGAAAGACTGTCTGAAGAGTTTAATATGCAGCTTTTGGCTACTGCACCTTCTGTAGAATATCTAGTTAATGGGCAGTCAATTAATAATCCTGCAGATTTAGATCTATCTTTAATGAAAAATATTGAGGAGCCTTGGGTGAGTTTAAAGATCTTTACTCCTCAGGATTATATTGGAGTGATAATGGAGCTGGTTCAGGAGAGAAGAGGTAGGTTTTTAAATATGCAACATTTTGGAACTCAGGTAGAACTTTATTATCAAATGCCTTTATCTGAGATGATTACTGATTTTTATGACAAATTAAAATCAATCTCTTCTGGGTTTGCCTCGCTTGATTGGGACTTTTTAGATTTTAGAGAAGTTGATGCAGTTAGAGTGGACTTTTTAGTTGGGGGAGAAAAAGTTGATGCGCTATCAACAATTATTTTTAGACCAAAAGCTGAAAGTATTGGTAGAAAAATGGTAGAAAAACTAAAAGAAGTACTGCCCAGACAAAATTTTGCTATAGCTATTCAGGCTGCAATTGGGGGAAATATTATAGCCAGGGAAACTATCTCTCCATTTAGAAAAGATGTGATAGCCAAGCTTTATGGTGGAGATAGAACTAGAAAAGATAAGCTGCTAGAAAAGCAGAAAAAGGGAAAGAAGAAGATGAAAATGATAGGTAGAGTAGAGATTCCTCAGGAAGCTTTTTTGAGCTTATTAAAAAGTTAAAATATACTCATAGCTAGCGCACTTAAGCAGATTTGATTTCTTATAGGTTTTGTTTTAGAATTGCTTCCTTATGGAAACTCAATTACAAGTTTCAATTAATGGTCAGTTACTTGATCGACCTTATGGTAGTTTTCCTGCTAGGTCTTTGGTTGAAGGATCTATTAGGCCGGTTACTGGTGGAGCTAGTGGAATTTATGTTGTTGAAACTCAAATGGATCATTACCTGCCTGATTCTGAGGCGATTCAACAACAGGATGGAGCTGAAATTGATTTAGGGAATTTAACTACTGTAACTCACAGAGGAGTTAAGAGATTTTCTATCACTATGGTTGATAATGTGCTTTATGATTGTTTTAATTTTCATTCAGGACTTCATTTAGATTCAGCCCGACTAATAAGTGGTACACAAACACCTCCTACTCGCTTAACTTTAGAAGAAATAGCTTTACTGGTAGTTCTTAAATCGGGTATTGATCTAGAACAAGTCAGAGGGGTAAAAGCTCAAGTCATAGGGGATAAAGTTCACTTATATAATAGACAACAATTATTACATTATGGTTTGGTGGTTGGAGAAATGGTCGCCACTATTACTCAAAATACTTTTGGACTAATTTATTCATACAAAGACCCCAGCCGTTTTTTTGATAAGGTTACAAATGAAATGTTTGCTGATAATTTGAAAAGGCTTGTTGGACATCAGCCACCACACTAAAGGCTTAAAGTGTAATTTATTTGAAAAATCTTACACTGATTAATAAATAAGCTTGTTTTTAACTACTCTAAAACCTATAATTATCTTTAATGAACAGATTAAAAGTTCTAACTGTTAGTTTTTTAACTCTAGGAGTTCTTTCTTTTCCAGCTTTAACTTTTGCAGGTGGAGGACCAATGTCTCTTTATGCATTTCCCTTAAGACCTTTTGATCAAACAAAAACCTTTATTTTACAAGCTGATATAACTACAACTGAGCCTTGTGATCAGATAAAACCAGTTTTTAAGTTTAAAGATAGTGTTGATGGGGATAGTATTACACCATTTACACCTCCGAGTGACGGTACATATTTTACCAGACACTATAATACTGGTCAGCCAGATTTTATTTGGAGAGAGGTTTGTACAACCTATGTACAAGCAAAATCAGCTGCTGCAAAACAGCGCACTGCAGTTGTCGCTGCTATAGTAAATGGTAGTGAAGTAGATAGAGAAACTTTAGTTTCTTTTGGTGATGATCCCTTCTCTAAACAGCTTCAAAATTTTGGACGCACTAATGATTATAATAATACCCCAAGTGTTGATGTTATATCTGAGAAATATCTTGGTGGAGTAAAGCGGGAGGTAAATTTGCAATGGCAAAAAATATCCTGGGCCACCAAATATGCTGTGTTTGCCAGAGAAATTATCGATGGATCTGCTATGGTAGAGCCAACTACTCCGCTAACAACCACCAGTGAAACAAAAGCAACTATTAATCTAGCTGCATTTTCGGATTTTTATATAAGTGTTGTTGCTTGTAAAACAGATGACCCGTGTAGTTTTAAAAAAGACAGTATGTATGAGTCTTTTCTTAGTAGAATCAGAAATGTTCAGCAAGCAAGTAACCCAGTAAAAGTATCTACATCTATTTCGCAGATACAACCAGTTATAGCTCAAGCTTCCCCAAATCAAGATAGTAAAAAACTTGATGAGCTAAATAAAAAAGTTTCTGATTTAGAGAATCAGCTAAATGAATCTAAAAAAAGACAATCTTTTCTAGAAGAGAAAGTAAATTATTTAACTTCTTGGATTAAATCAATATTCCCATTTTTTAAATAACTTTTGGCAAATTTGTCTGCTTCTAACTCTTGTTTTTTAATCTCAACTTTGCTTTGTTTAAAGCCAATTTCATTTCTGTGTTTTAAAATTACATGACCTATTTCATGCAAAATATTATATTGAATAGTTGTTAAATCTTGATTTAATAACTCATCAGATAAAAAGATAAAATGTTTATCTTTAATGTCATTGCCATTAAAAGTATAGGCATAAGCATCTTCTAAAGAAGATAAAAACCAGCAATGTTTAGTTAAATAGTTCATTATCTCCTCTGGTAATTTCTTTAAAGTTTGGGAAACTACATTTTTCATAAAATCAGTTCCAACTAACTTGCCATTAAAATTTTGAATAATTTCTTGAGTATGCATTTTTAAGACTGTTCTTTATAGGGAATTTCGGAAAAAAGCCATTTAACTATTATATAAATTAAGCTAGCAGTTTCAGTTAAAGTTCCACCAATTAAAACATTAAACACTCCCTCAAGTCCTGCTAATTTATTAAACCAAAGTCCAATTCCAAAAAGTAAAAAGACCACTAAATTTTGCAAAACTAAAAGAAAAAAAAAAAAATTTCTAATTGATTGTCTATTTTTTAATCTCCAATCAATGTCTTTAAACTTTAATTTTTCCAACTCATTAAAATTTTCTTGAATATCTTTTTTAGTTTTTTGCTGCCAGCTAGTTAAATTTTTTAATGGCTCAATTTTTTGAGAAGTTAAAAGATTTTTTAAATTATCAGAATAAATTGCCATAAAGAATTTAAATTAATCTTAAATTTTTTAATCTCCAAAATGCAGCTGAGCGAGAGACTCCAAAGTAAGCGGCTATTAGTTCAATGTCTTTATGAATTGACCAAAATCGCTTCACTAATTCTTTGGGAATTAAAAGTGAAGCAGCAAAAAAATTAGCTTCTTTTTCTTCTTCTAAATCTGCTCCATTAAAGCTACTTGCTTGATGGCGATAAAAAACGTCTTGGGTTTTTTTATGATCCAAAACAACATGACCAATTTCATGAGCAACTGTAAAAAGCTGTCTTTTGGGTGGTTCATTTTTGGCTAAATAAATCATTTTTTGATCTTTATCAAATGCGCCAGCGACGTTTTGATCTTTAAAACTTGCAATACTTAATTTCAGTTGAAAATGTTCCAGAATTTTAGCCAGATCAATTGGGGGCTCTATAAAATTAATATCGCCAATTGTTTGTTCTAAAATATCTCTGGCTTTAAGTTCGATCTGGTCAAGTTTTTTCATAGCCATAGATTACCCGAATATAAAACTTTTAAACTTCTATTGCAAGGTTTGTTATACTTACAAATTATGAAAAAGTTTAAGCCAGTTCTTCCGGTATTTAGGAAAAATAAAATCAAAGTTTTTAATATGGCTTTAAAAACTGGCCAGTTTATTTTTCAAATTGGTGAGCTAGATTCTTTAAGAAAACGCTCCCTAGATATACCTATAACTAAAATTACCTCCAAAGAATATAGGCAAAAGTTTGAATATATCAAAAATTGCTTAAAAAAATATCGCAAAATTACCGGAGTAGGTAGGGGAATAACTGCTGTGCAAATAGGTATTCCAGAGCGATTTTCAGTAGTTTATCAACCAGCTATTAAAGCAGATAAAAGTTCAAGTTATACCCCAGAGCAATACTTCATTATTATTAACCCCAAAATTAAAAAGTTTTCTAGAAAAAAATTAATTTATCCAGAGATGTGTATGAGTGCTAACCCAATTATTGCACCAACCATTAGGCCTGCTTGGATTGAGTTTAGCTACTATAATGATTTGGGTAATTTAAAATATTGGACAACTAAAGATGAGAGTGATTTAGGTAGAATTTTAAATCGAGTTTTTCAGCATGAGATTGATCATATGAATGGAATTATTAATATTGATAAAGTTAAATCTAGTGATTTAATCTTAGAATCTGATCCAAAATATTATACTACTGCCAAATTCAAAGAAGTTTAAAATAATCCCTTGACAACTCTTAGCACTCCTGATATATTAGTGCTAATTATTTTCTTGGCTTTTTCTAATTTACTGTTCTTGCTATTTAGATTAGTCTAGCGAAAAAGCCATCACGATCTAAAAGTTTGCTATTTAATTTATGAGTGATTTAACAGACAGGCAGAAAGACTTACTAAAATCGATTGTTGAATTATATGTCAAAAATGGTGAACCAGTTGGATCAGAGCACGTTGATAAAGATTATGATTTAGGAGTTTCCCCTGCCACTATCCGTCATGAGATGGTTGAGTTAACCCAAAAGGGATTTTTGAAACAACCGCACACCAGCGCCGGACGAATTCCCACATCCATGGGTTTTCGAGTCTACATCAGTGAGTTGATGAAGGAAAAAGATCTGCCAGTTGCTGCAGAGGTAGCGATCAAACAAAACCTTTGGCTAAAGCGCAATGAGGAAGCAAAATTACTTAAAGAAGCTGTTAAGGGACTGGCAAGTAGGTGTCGGATGTTAGCTTTAGCTGTTAGTTTAGAGCAGGAAATTTATTATGCTGGAGCTGCTAATATTTTGGATTTTGCAGAGTTTGAAAATATTGATGTGACTAGGTTTGTTTTATCACTGTTTGATGAGTTTCCAACTCTAAAACAAATTTTAGGTAAAGCAGTTGGAGCTGAGCAGGTGCATATTTTATTTGGTGAGGATTTGGAATATGAGTATTTAGATACCACTGGCTTTGTGTTTTGTAGATTTGAGGGAAATAACCAAAAAACTGGAGTAATTGGGGTGATTGGACCAGCGCGGATGAATTTTCCAGTAGTTTTACCTTATGTTAGATACACTAGTAATTTAATAGAACAAGCATTAAAAGCGATTTAAAAAATATGAAAAAAGCAGATGATCAAAAACAAAATGATAAACAAGATTTAATAAGCGTAGAAGAATTTGAGAAGTTGCAGATGGAATTCTCAAATTTAAAGGAGCTTTCTTCTAAGCTTGATGGTCAGCTAAAGCGGGCAGTAGCTGATTATCAAAATTTAGAGAAAAGAGTTGAGCAAGGTAGATCTGAACTAAGTAACTGGGCAAGTACTGAACTAATTAAAAAAATGTTACCTACCTTGGACCATTTAGAAAAAGCTTTAAAAGGAGCAAGCGAAGAGGAGCGAAAATCAGGTTGGTTTAAAGGAGTAGAATTGGCAGTACAACAGCTTTTAAATGTACTAAAAAGTGAAGGGTTGGATGAAATTGCAGCAGACGGACAATTTGATCCAGCCCTTCATGAAGCTGTTGACACAAGAGTAGGTGAAGATAATAAAATATTAGAGGTAGCAGAGAGAGGGTATACTTTAAATGGTAAAGTACTAAAACCTGCTAAAGTGATTGTGGGGAGAAAAGAATAATATATGGCAAAAATTGTTGGAATTGATTTAGGAACAACAAATAGTGCAGTAGCTGTGATGGAGGGTGGAAAGCCCAAAGTTATCCATTCTGCTGAGGGAGAAAATATTATCCCTTCAGTTGTTAATCCTATTAAAAACATAGTTGGACGTGTTGCCAAGCGTCAAGCTATTGTAAATCCAAAGGAGACTATTTTTTCTGTAAAGCGTTTGATGGGACGCAAATATAAAGACCCTGAAGTACAAAGGGATTTAAAATGGCTTCCTTATGATATTAAAGAAGGTAAAAATGGAATGGCTGTTGTATCTGTGGAAGGTCATGAATATACCCCACAAGAAATTTCTGCAATGATTTTGCAAAAAATTAAAGCTGATGCTGAGAGCTACTTAGGTGAAAAAGTTACAGATGCTGTTATTACTGTTCCAGCATATTTTGATGATGCCCAGCGCCAAGCAACTAAACAAGCTGGAGAGATCGCTGGGCTTAATGTTTCTAGAATTATTAATGAACCAACTGCTGCTGCGCTAGCATATGGCTTAGAAAAAGCTAATGCACATACTATTGCTGTTTATGATTTAGGGGGAGGAACTTTTGATATCTCAATTTTAGATTTAGGTGATGGAGTTTTTGAAGTAAAGAGTACAAATGGTGATACTCACTTAGGCGGAGATGATTTTGATCAAAAAATTATAGACTATTTAGCTGATGAATTTAAAAAAGAGCAAGGAATTGATCTTAAAGGTGATAGACAAGCCTTGCAAAGGTTAAGAGACGGCGCAGAAAAAGCAAAAATCGAACTCTCTTCTTCTCAACAGGCTGATATCTCTATTCCATTTGTAACTGCTGATAGCTCTGGACCAAAGCACTTAGAGATTAAGCTTTCAAGGGCAAAATTAGAATCTTTAGTCCAGGATTTAATAGATAAATCCTTTGAAGCGGTTAGATCTGCTATAAAAGATGCAAAGATCTCTGAAAAGGATGTGGATGAGGTAGTTTTGGTTGGTGGAATGACTAGAATGCCAGCCGTCCAAGAAGCTGTTAAAAAATTCTTTGGTAAAGATCCACACAAAGGTATTAATCCAGATGAAGTAGTGGCAGTTGGGGCTGCTATTCAAGCTGGGGTTTTAGGGGGAGAAGTTAAAGATGTTTTATTACTTGATGTAACTCCCCTAACTTTAGGAATAGAAACTTTGGGTGGTGTTAGAACTGCGCTAATTAATCGAAACACTACAATTCCCACTTCAAAATCAGAAGTTTTTTCTACAGCAGCTGATAATCAACCAGGTGTAGAAATTAATGTTTTGCAAGGCGAGAGGGAGATGGCAGGAGATAATAAGTCTTTAGGTAGATTTATTCTAGATGGAATTCCTCCAGCACCAAGGGGTGTCCCCCAAATTGAGGTGACTTTTGATATTGACGCTTCTGGAATTTTAAATGTCTCTGCCAAAGATAAAGCTACCAATAAAGAACAAAAAATTACTATCACTGGTTCAACTGGGCTGGATAAATCAGAAGTTGAGAGAATGACTAAAGAAGCTGAAGCTCATGCAGAGGAAGATAAAAAGAAAAAAGAAGAAGTTGAGATGCGTAATCAAGCTGATTCATTAGTTTTTACATCTGAGAGAACTTTAAAAGATGCTGGAGACAAAGTTAAAGAAGAAGATAAAAAAGATATTGAAGAAAAAATCCAAGCTGTTAAAGACGCATTAGCTGGAACTGATATAGAAAAGATTAAATCTAGTGCTGATATTTTGGGTGAAGCTATTCAAAAAGTTGGAGCGGCAATGTACTCCTCCTCCGCTCAGGGAGCTTCGGAAGGACAAGCCACTCAAGACCATGAGTCATCTGAAGAGAAAAAAGACAACGAGTCCCACGAAGCTTCAGCGAAGGGGGAAGCAGTTGAAGGAGAAGTAGTTGACGAAGGTAAAAATAATGGATAGATCACCAGAAACTAGTAAGACTGAAGGTAATCTAGCAGCGATTATTGAAGGTGCGGCTGATAGAGCAGATCGAGCTCGTACGCTTGGTTTTATAGATCCTAAATCTGAAATTGAGTTAAATCAAGCAAGAGCGCGCTTGAATGATATTCAATCAAAATTGCCAGCAGGTTTAGATATTGATGCTATAAGAACCCATATGGTTAGAGCGTCAACTAGACCACCTATCCAGCCTTTGGATGAACTTAGGCAGTTTACAGATACACCACGACGCAGACCCGATAAATAAGTCTGCATCTGATGCAGAGATTAAATCAGCTTATCGAAAGTTAGCCCGTAAACATCATCCAGATATTGATAGATCTGCTGGAGCTTCAGAAAAATTTAAGGAGATTTCTGAGGCTTATCAAATTTTATCTGATACTCAAAAGAAAAAAACTTATGATCAGTTTGGACATTCAGCCTTTGAACAAGGGGGGTTTGGTAGACCTGGCAGTGGTACTGGAGCAGGTGGATTTAATCCCTTTGGTAATGGCGGGTTTAGTTATTCTTGGTCAAGCTCCGGCGGTGAGGGTTTTGCAGATCCATTTGATTTATTTGAACAGATTTTTGGTGGGGGATTTGCTGAACAATTTGCTCAAGGGTTTAGAAGGCGTCAAACTTATCAAATGGATTTAACCTTTGATGAAGCAGTTCATGGTGTCACAAAACAAGTAGAAATTCAAAGAATTGAAGGAAACCACAATCGAACTATTAAAGATCGGATGAATATTAAAGTTCCAGCTGGAGTGGATAATGGCACGAAAATGAGATTTGGCGATGTGGATATCGTTTTTCGGGTTAGGAATCACCATGAATTTGTCAGAGATGGCTCGGATATATTTAGCGAAAAAGTATTGACTGTCCCTCAACTTGTTTTGGGAGATACCATTGAAGTCAATACCATTGATGGCAGAGTCAACTTAAAAGTTCCGGCCGGCGCAGAACCTGGATCGCTAGTTAGGATTAAAGGTAAAGGTGTGTTTAATTTAAGAGGTGGTAGAGGTGATCATTATGTTAGAGTCAAGTTACAAGTGCCAAAGCATATCTCAGGTAAAGAAAAAGAACTCTATCAACAATTATCAGATATATCTTCTCAAAAGAAAAAAAGCTGGTTTTAGTTAAGATTTAGCTGTTTTATCCAAAAATAAATTAATTGCCACCACTAGTAAAGTAATAATAGTAAACATAAACGGAAAACCAATATAGCCAGAAAAACCCCTAACCAACATTAAAATTAATTCTACAATTAAGCTTAAAGTTATGGCATGCAAACTAATAATATAAGCTTGTTTATATTTAAGTGCATGTTTAAACGCTTTTGCTAAAAGCCAAATTTGTATCAATTACTACTAAATTTTCTAAATCAGTTAAGTTTGGTTTGGGAATCTCTTTAGAAAAATGGATAAAGTAAGGTTCTGGCTGGTTAATTTTCACTTGGCCGTTTTGAATATTTATTTCCAGATCTTTGGGGTAAGAACCAACAATTGCATTGGCAAAAAAATTCAGTTGTTTAGGAGTTTGCGTTATGAGCGGATAGGCTAAAAAAATAACTTGAATAAAGCTTAAAAAAAACGCGAGTATTAAAAAATAATTGAATGAACTTTGAAATGGACTTTTTTTCAGCTGACTATAAAATTTGGGAGAATAAATACTTGCCTGAATCGTTTTTAAAAAGCTTGTTAAAAAATTCATATATTAATTTTTAGTCAATCAATGTTATGCTTAATTTATAAATCTTGTCAATAAAAGTCGCCTTCGCGTAAAGCTTTGGTAGACTAAAGGAGGTGAAGTCATTTGAAAGAAAAATATGCTGGATTTGGAGTCAGATTAGTGGCAGCTTTAATTGATGGACTGGCAATTGGAATTATCTCAACATTTGTAAATGGAATTTTTGGTGGATCGTTTCGTCATTCAGGAGTAGTTTACTATGTACCTTCAATTTTAATTAATATTGGTTATTGGGTTTGGTATCAAAATTATGCTGGCCAAACTTTTGGTAAAAGGGTAATGCATTTAAAAGTAGTTGATCAAAGAGGCAAAACTCCAAGTATGGGAACTTTATTTATTAGAGAAATTATTGGTAAGTGGGTTTCTGCGCTAATTTTAGGAATTGGTTATTTAATGATTATTTGGGATAAAAAGAAGCAAGGTTTGCACGATAAAATTGCTTCCACTTATGTCATTTATGTGAAGTGATTTTCAACTTGACTTAAATCCTTGATCCGACTAAAATAATCCTGATTAGAAAAGGTGAGTGTTCCAAAGGTGGGGCAACCCACCTTTTTAAATATTTATGCCATTACAAGCTAGAACTGAATTTGCTGCAGCTATTAATCAGATTGCCTCTGAAAAAGGGGTAGATACTAGTGTGGTGATTGAAGCAATTGAGCAAGCAGCACTAGCTGCTTATCGAAAAGACTTATCTTTGCGGGGAGAGGCTATTCCTGAAGACTTTGAGAGTTTAGAAGCTAAAATTGACTCAGCTTCTGGTGAAATCTCTATTTATCGGGGCAAAGAAAATATTACCCCACCTGGTTTTGCCCGAATTGCCGCTCAAACAGCTAAGCAAGTTATAGCACAACGCCTTCATGAAGCTGAAAAAGGTGCGATCATGGAGGAATATGATAAAAAAGTAGGCTTAGTTATATCTGGAATGATCCAGCGCCAAGAAGGTAATACCTATTTTATTGATTTAGGTAGGGCTGAGGGAGTAATGCCTCCATCAGAACAAACTCGAGATGAAGTTTATTTGCCAAATCAGCGCCTTAAAGTTTTAGTAAAACAGATTAGAGAATCAGGACATGGTCCAGAGGTGGTGGTTTCAAGATCAGATGCTGCTTTAGTTAAAGGACTTTTTGCGATGGAAGTGCCCGAGATTCAATCTGGAGCAGTTGAGATTAAAGAGATTGCAAGAGAAGCTGGTGGCAGAACTAAACTGGCAGCAATTTCTCATCAAGATGGAGTTGATCCAGTTGGTTCTTTAGTTGGGCAAAAGGGAGTTCGGGTTCAAGCTGTCACAAATGAGCTGGGTGAGGAAAAAATTGATATTGTGTCTTTTTCAGATGATCCTGCTAGATTTATTGCTTCAGCTTTGGCTCCTGCTAAAGATGTTGAGGTAATCTTGGATGAGGAGAATAGAGTTGCTAAAGTTAAAGTAGCAGATAATCAATTGTCGCTTGCCATTGGTAAAGGTGGACAAAATGTGAGATTAGCTGCAAAACTGACTGGTTGGAAGATTGATATTGAAGGAACTGGTGAGGGATTAGAAGAGGTTGCAAAGCCAGATGAGGCAAAGGAGGAATCCCCCTCCGCCAAGGCTTCAGGGGACGAGGAGGGGACAAAGGAGCGTAAGGATGTAGTGGAGGATGGTCAAACAACCATACCAGCAACTGATGATTCTAACCAAGCTGCTAAAACTGAAAAAGAAGCTAGTCAATCAGCATCTGATGCAGAGTCAGATATGGAGCAAGAGGATAAAAAAGAATCAGCGGAAAAAGCAGATGAGAAAAAAGATTGACTAAAGTTATGAATTAGTAAGCTGTCTATTTTTAAAAAGCTTTTCTGCAAGCCGCTGATTAATAGCGGCTTTTTAATTTAAAAAATTATGGCAAAAACTAACAGACCACCAATAGTTACTATCTTAGGCCATGTTGATCATGGTAAAACTTCGCTGCTTGATTATATTCGAAAATCCTCTGTTGCTTCAAAAGAGCATGGAGGTATTACGCAGCACATTGGAGCTTATCAGCTGGAACATGATAAAAAGTTAATTACTTTTATAGATACTCCAGGTCATGCAGCTTTTGAAAAAATGAGATCAAGGGGAGCCAAGGTAGCAGACATTGCTGTTTTAGTAGTGGCTGTAGATGATGGGATTATGCCACAAACTATAGAGGCGATTAAGCATATTCAAGAAGCTAAAGTGTCAATGCTTGTGGCTGTGAATAAAATAGATCTGCCTGGAATAAATGTCAAAGTTCAACTCGAAAAAATTAAAAAACAACTTTCTGATCGGGAAATTTTAGTAGAAGAATATGGTGGAGACGTGCCAATTGTGCCAATATCCGCTAAAACTGGTGAAGGGGTGGATAAGCTACTAGAAACAATTTTGCTTTTAGCAGAGATTCATGAATTAACAGGGGATTCTAATTTGCCTGCAACTGGCGTTGTTATTGAAGCTAATTTAGATAAGTTTAAAGGCCCAATCGCGACAATTTTAGTCAGAAATGGCACTCTAAAAAAAGGTGACCAAGTTGTATTAGGCGGGATAAAAAGTAAAATTAGAGGCTTATTTGATTTTACTGGTAAAGCCATTAATGAAGCTTTACCATCTAGTCCAGTTGAAGTTTTAGGTTTGGAAAAAGTTCCAGCAGTTTGTGCAGTTTTAGGTGAAGAAGCCAAAATAGTTGATAAAGCTCAAGTTATAAGTTTGATTGATAGGCTAAGACAAGCTGATACAACTACTTTGGGTTTGGTAATTAAAGCTGATAAACAAGGTTCGCTTGAAGCAATTGAAGAATCAATCCAAAAGTTTAATACTGAAGCAGAACACGTCAAAGTCATCTCCTCAAGCACTGGTGAGATTAATGAAGCTGATGTTAAATTAGCTGCTTCAACTCATGCGATTGTGATTGGATTTAATGCAAAAGTTACTCCAGCTGCTGTAAAACTAGCAGAAAACGAGCATGTTTTGGTTAGAACTTACAATATTATTTATGAACTAATTGATGAGTTAGAAGAGGTAGTTGAGGGGATGTTAAAGGTTGGGGCTCTTGAGGAGATTTTTGGCACAGCTCAAATTTTAGCTGAATTTCCTTATGGCAAAGATCAAAAGATCGCTGGCTGTAAAATAATTGATGGTCAGTTTACCAAAGGTCCAAAAGTTAGACTTGTTCGAGGTGAAGAGATGATTGGGGAAACAAAGATTAAATCGCTTAAAAGAGTTAAAGAAGAGGTTACTAAGGTAGAAAAGGGTATGGAGTGTGGGATGATGTTTGAGCCAGTAGTTGATTTTCGAATTGGGGATATAGTTCAATCTTTTAGAACATTGTAAGCTTGCATCTCATAGTATTTGTATGGTAGAATGGGCTACTTATGGGTAAATATGATGCACAGCTTGGGGATCTAAAAAATAGATTAGCTCAAGCTCAAGAAATTAATATTGTTTTGCCAGCTCAACTCAATGTAGATCGTTTAGCTTCAGGTTTAGCACTTTTTTTAAGTTTAGAACAAGCTCAAAAACAGCTTAGTATTGTCTCAGAGGGTGATGTTTTAGTTGCTCACTCCAATCTTTATGGAGTAGGAAAAGTTAGTAATAAACTACCTCAATCTGGTAGTGGTAACTTTACTTTGACTTTAGAAGGAGTAGTGGCTGAAGATGGAACAGTACCAGCTTTAGAAAAGCTAGATTGGTTTCCTGAGGGAAATAATTTAAACTTAGTTTTTCATGTTTTGCCAGGTCAAATTTTTTCTCCTGCCAAAGTTACTCCTCAATATCAAGCAAGCAGCGCATCTGGCTTAATGTTTGTGATTGGAGCCTCAAATTTAACTGATTTAGGCTCAATTTATGCAAGTAATCAAACTAGCTTTAGCAATCTAACCATTGTTAATATTGATAACAATCCAGCTAATGCTAATTTTGGACAATTAAATTTAGTTGATCCAAATGCTTCACTTTCAGAAATTATTAACCAGGTTTTAGATAATTTGGGACTTTCTAAAGCAGGCGATATCTCAAGCAATATCTTAACTGGAATTTATAGTGTCACTGCTAATATGAGTTCAAATTTAACTCCGGATACTTTTATGGCTGTAGGCCAAGCTATGCAAGCTGGAGGTAAAATCCCAGTTAGTGGTGCTCAACCTGTACAGACTGAACCAGCTGCTCAAGCAGTAGCTACTTTTGATTACAAGCAATTTATTCAACCTGCTCCAGCTACTCCTCAACCTGTTTTACCTCAAGAGCAATTTATTGTCCCACCAGTGGTAGGAAGCAATGAACAAACTCCGCAAGAACAACCAGCTCCTGATTGGTTAACACCAAAAGTTTATAAAGGCGGATCGCTAGGATAAATTTTCTAGCTTGTTTACCTTAAACTTTTCTGTTATAATTCACCCACAAGTTTAAGGAATTACTTCTTGGCACCGAGGTTTTTCCAAAGAAAGGACAAGATGCCACGAGACAATAAATCAAAGCAAAAAATAATAGAGGAGTTTGCAACACATAAGGGTGATACTGGTTCTCCAGAAGTCCAAGCTGCACTGCTAACTGAGCAAATTAAAAATCTAACTAACCATTTAAAAGAACACACTCATGACGTTCACTCCAGAAGAGGACTTTTATCAATGGTTAATAAGCGTCGTAGGTTATTGCAGTATTTGTTAAAAAAAGACGCTGAACGTTACAAAGGTGTGATTGATAAATTAGGTTTATCAAAGTGATTGTTGTATAATAGTAAAGTTAAAGAGAATTGGGGATTGCAAAGAGATAACTAGCAAATTGCTAATTGCCTCTTCTACAGTTTCCAATCTCCAAAAGTTTTTACAAGATAAGCTCGTTTTATGAGTAATAAAATTATAACCAAAGAAACTGACCTTAGTGGTCGAAAATTAAAATTAGAAACAGGCAAGTTGGCTACTCAAGCTGATGCATCAGTGTTGGCTTCATGGGGTGAAACAGTAGTTTTAGCGACAGTTTCCACCAAAGCCACCAAAGAAGACATGGGTTATTTTCCCTTGTCTGTTGAGTATGTGGAAAAATACTATGCTGGTGGTCGGATCACCGCTCAAAAATTTATTAAAAGAGAAACTAGACCATCGGATAAAGCTATTTTATCAGGTCGGGCGATTGACAGATCAATTAGACCACTTTTTCCCAAAGAGTTTAGAAATGAGGTTCAAGTTATTTTAACTGTGCTCTCTTTTGATGGAATTAATGATCCAGCGATTTTAGGGTTTATCGCGACGTCCACTGCTTTATCAATCTCATCAGTTCCATTTCATGGTCCGCTAGGAATGACTCATATCGCCTTAGTCAATGGCAAAATGGTTTCTAACCCCAGCATGATGGAAATGGAAAGTTTGGAACTTGAGCTAACTGTTGCTTCAACTAAAGAAAAAGTGGTAATGATTGAAGCTGAGGCTAAACAAGTTGCAGATGAGCAAGTTTTTGAGGCAATTAAAAAAGCTCACTTAGAATCTCAAGCAGTAATTGATTTTATAGCTGATTTTGCTAAAGAGGCGGCTAAACCAAAATTAGAATATTCTACTATTGCAGAGCAAGTTGAAGAAGCGGTTTTAAAAGAAGTTAAAGAGTTAGCTCACGTTAGAATTGAGCAAGCTTTATTTGATAAAGAGCACCCTTGGCATGAAGCTACAGGAGATATGATCAAAGAAGAGATGGCCCAAAAATATGCTGAAGTTTTAACTCCGCAAATTGTATCCGGTGTCTTTGATAAAGTTGCCAAAGAGATCATGAATGAGACGATCTTAAATAAAGGCAAGCGAGTTGATGGAAGAGCAATGGATGAGGTTAGACCACTCCAAATTGAAACTGGAATTTTACCTAGAACCCACGGCTCAGCGCTATTTCAGCGAGGTGATACTCAAGTTTTATCAATTGCTACTTTAGGTCCACTTTCTGATGCTCAAACTTTAGAAGGGATGGAGGGTGAGTCGCATAAGCGTTTTATGCATCACTATAATATGGGAATTAACCCTTTCTCAACTGGTGAGGTTAAAAGAATTACTGCTCCAAACAGACGCGATGTTGGTCATGGTAATTTAGTAGAGATCTCTTTGAATTCAGTTTTGCCCTCTCAGGAAGATTTTCCTTATGCGATTAGAGTTGTTTCTGAAGTTTTAGCTGCGAACGCTTCAACATCTCAAGCTGCTACTTGTGGAACTACTTTAGCTTTGTTGAACGCTGGTGTACCAATTGAACCAGTAGCTGGAATTGCTTTAGGACTGCTATCTAATGATCAAAAGTTTCAAGTGATTACTGATATGCGTGCCACTGAGGATTTTTATGGTGAGATGGATTTTAAAGTCGCTGGAACAAAAAATGGTATCACTGGGATTCAAATGGATACAAAATTGGAGGGCTTAAGCTTTGAAATTATTGAAGAAGCGCTCAGACAAGGTAAGTCGGCCAGGGAGTTTATTTTATCTAAAATGAATGAAGTTTCACCCAAACCTAATGAAATTTCTCAGTATGCACCAAAAATTGAAGTGACTCATATCAAACCAGAAGAGATTGGTTTATTAATTGGTTCAGGTGGCAAAACTATTAATGGAATTATTGCTCAAACTGGAGCTCAAGTGGACATTGAAGATGACGGAACAGTTATGGTCTCATCTCCAAATCAAGAATCAATTGAAAAGGCCTTGAACTTAATTCAAAACATGTTTAAAAAGATCCAAGTTGGTGAAGAGTATGACGGTAAAGTCGTCAGACTTGCTCCGTTTGGAGCATTTGTGGAGATTTTACCAGGTAAAGATGGATTAGTTCATGTTTCCCAAATGGCACCAGGCAGAGTGGAAAAGCCAGAAGATATTGTTTCTGAGGGTCAGACGGTTCATGTTCGAGTGACTGATGTAGATGCTTTAGGAAAAGTTGGTTTGTCAATGCTTTTTGGTTCGGATATGAAGCCAGAAACAGAAAAAAATCGCTCCGGAGGAGGTTCTAGATTTGGTGGTGGTGATAGAAGCAGACACAGCTTTGGTGAAAGAAGTAGATTTAAAGATCGACCTCGTGGCCCAAGACGCAACAGGTATTAATGTTACTAGCAAAAAAATTCTTTAGGCAAAAGTTACTTTCTGTTGGACTAGTTATTATTTTAATTTTAGCCATTGCTTTTTTATTAATTTTTCAAAATCAAAGTTGGGTTAAAGAAAAATTGGTTCAAAAAAGTACAGCTGATATTTTTATTCAAGGGAATCACTTAAAAATTAATTTTAAAGTTAAAGATTCAGGTCAAGCTAAATTAAATAGTTTGATAAATAATTTGGGAGTAAGTAATGACTTTTTAAATGGTATTAGTCTGGAGTTAGATTCAGCTTCTTTAGCAAAACTTAGCAAAAGTTTACCAACTCAAGTTAAATTGCAAATTAATGATAAACAGATTAGTTTTCAGGGTTCAAATACTTCACTTTTAAGCACTGGTTTACCTAATCAATCATTTCATTTTGCGAGTGCTTCCTCAAGTATTAATCTAAAATTTGTCAGTGATGAAAATTACGACTTAGAAATTATTGATCCAGAGCCACTAGCTGTCTTTGCCACCAGTTCTGGAACGCTACATTTATCAAATAAGTTGCAAGGGCTATTTCCAATACTTTCCAAAATCGCTAAAATAAACTTAGTGGTTAATGGTAAAAGCTTAAACGGTGAGCTTTTGCTTAAATAAGTTCTAAGTTACCCAAAAACAATGGATCCTGCCCAAGTTGTTGATAAATTAAAACAAAAAATAAGTAGTAGTATTTTGCCCAAAGACGTTTTTAATAAACTAGAGAATGATTTATCCAGAGTTGAGTTAACTTTAAAAACTTCTGGCTACACCTTAGAAGTTGATCGAGAAATTAGTTTTATAAATTTTGTTTGTGAGTTACCTTGGGAAAAAATTAATCAAGATATTTTAGATTTAGCCAGAGCGAGATCAATTTTAGAAAAAAATCACCATGGGATGGAGGCTGTTAAAGAGCGAATTTTAGAATATTTGTCAGTTTTGATTTTAAATCAACGTAAAAACCAAAACCCACACTCACAAATTTTGGCTTTTGTCGGTTTAGCCGGTTCTGGTAAAACAACTTTAGCTTATTCAATAGCCGAAAGTCTTGGTAAACCAATTATTCGAATTCCATTTGGTGGTTTAGGTTCAGCTTTGCAACTTCGAGGTGAATCAAGACTTAAGCCAGAGGCAGAACCAGGATTAATTATTAAAGCCTTGCATAAAGTTTCAGTTAAAAATCCGGTTATTTTACTAGATGAGCTAGATAGAGTTACAACAGAAGCTAGAGCTGATATCATGGGAGTATTGGTAGAACTTTTAGATCCAGAGCAAAATATGGCATTTTTAGATCACTATTTAGATATTCCATTTGATTTATCTCAGGTTTTATTTATTGCAACAGCTAATAATCTAACTAATGTGGCAACTGCGGTTTTAGATAGGTTAGAAGTAATTGAGATGCCATTTTATTCAGATGAGCAAAAAATTGTCATTGGCAGGGATTATTTATTACCAAAGGCTTTAAAAGAAGATGGATTAGATGAGAGTTTAGTTAAAATTGATGCGCTGCTTTGGCCACAAATTGTTCGACCCTTAGGGTTTGATGGAGGAATTAGATCCCTCAAGCGAAACATTGACAGTTTAGTTAGAAAAATTGCACTTGAGGTAGTCGAAGGAAAACCAGGTCCTTTTGTAGTTAATCAAGAAAACGTTAGTAAGTATTTAAATAAATATTAATATGAAAATGTCTTTTAAGCCAAAAAATTTAAATCAAAGTTTAGCTAATTTCAATCCAAAAAACAAAGATTTTAGTAAAGCTAATACTTTAAAAATTATTGCTTTGGGAGGGGTTGGGGATGTGACTAAAAATATGTATGTTTATGAGTATGGTAATGATATTATAATTGTTGATTGCGGAGTCGGCTTTCCAGATGAGGCGATGCTGGGAATTGATTTAGTAATCCCTAATATCGCCTATCTTCGAGATAAAAAACAAAAAATTAGAGCGATTTTAATTACTCATGGACATGATGATCATATTGGCGGGCTGCCTTATATTTGGCCAGAATTAAACGTGCCTATTTATTCTCAAAAATTAACTTGTGGTTTAATCAGAGCTAAATTTGCTGAACACAAGTTGCCTAAAGATAAAATTAAAACTGTTAATTTAAGTGATAATTTAAAACTTGGAGTATTTGAAGCTTCTTTTTATCAAGTCTCTCATTCAGTTCCAGATTCAACAGGGATTGTTTTAAAAACTCCAGTGGGAACTTTAATTCACCAAGCTGATTTTAAAATGGATTGGACGCCAGTTAATTCTCAGGTGACTGATGTAGGCAGAGTAGCTCGGGTTGGTGAACAAGGTGTGTTAATGATGGCGATTGATTGTTTAAGAGTAGAAAAACCAGGCTATACGCTCTCTGAAAAAACTATTGAAAGCTCATTTGCAAAAGTTGAAGCGGAAACTTTGGGTAAGGTTTTAATTACCATGACTTCATCCAACCTTACTCGGGTTCAACAAGCCATTAATGTCGCGCTAAAGTCTGGTAGAAAATTAGCTTTAGCTGGTCGGTCGATGGAAAATAATTTTCAAGTGGCTCGGGATCTAGGTTATTTAGATGTTCCAGCTAATTTAATTGTCCCACAAGAAGAGGTTAAACGTTTTCCTGATAAAAAAATTATGATTATTATTGCTGGATCTCAAGGCCAACCAGGTTCAGCGCTGTCTCGGGTAGCCAATAGAGATCACAAGTTTATTTTGCTTAAAAAAGATGATTCAGTGATTTTTAGCGCTGATCCAATTCCTTCAACTGAGTCTGCTCAACATGCTTTAATTGATACTTTAACTCGACTTGGTGCTAATGTTTATTACACAGCGATGATGTCTGATTTGCATGTTTCAGGCCATGCTGCAGCTGAGGAAATTAAATTAATGATTAACTTAGCTAAACCAAAATACCTTTTACCAATTGGTGGAACTCCCAGGCACATGCGGGTTTTTTCCAAAATGGCTCAAGATTTAGGTTACATGGAAAATCAAATTTTAATGGCGGAAGATGGTGATGTCATTTTAGCAACACCTGGAAGTATTACTATCTCTGGTCAAGTTGATGTGGATAATGTTTATGTGGATGGACTTGGAGTTGGAGATGTGGGGAGCATTGTGTTAAGGGATCGTCAAGTTATGAGTGCAGAGGGAGTGGTAGTTGTGATGGTTCCAGTTCATATTCATGGTGGAGGATTGGCAGGTGATCCAGATATTATGTCAAGGGGGTTTGTGTTTGAAAAAAAAGCTGAGGATTTAATAAACGATGCCAAAGAAATAGTTAAATCTGTTTTAACTGAGCATCAAGGTTTGCTTGATTGGCGGTATATGAGGCATAATATTGAGGAAGCTTTAGAAAAGTTTTTTTATGAAGAGCTAAAGCGTAATCCTTTAATACTTACTTTAGTAGTGGAAGTTTAAAGTTATCCCATAGTGTAAATCAATATGATATAATATAGACGATGCCCAGACGTAAATCAATTTATTCACTACCCAAATTAAAATTAAAACAAAAAACAGTTGTCACTGTTGGGACAATTATATCTTTTATTCTTGGTGGGTTATCTGGTTTGTCGCTTTTTTCTCACTCAGTAGTTTTAAATTTTTGGAAAGAGTTTTTACTTACTAATTTAGGAGTTTCCGCTTATTTTGCACCGATTATTTTTATTTTAGCTGGTTTAGTTTTACTTAAACTAAAATGGAAGTTTGCTCAACTTAATGTCTTGCTTGGTTTTGTAACTTCAGTCGTTTCAGTTATGGGTTTAGCAGCTGGGGTTAGTTCAGAAATGGGAGGAACTTTGGGAACTGAGCTGTGGCGACAATTAAAAGATTTTATTACTCCATATGGAGCAGGTTTGCTTTTGATCGGAACTTTTTTAGTAGGGTTGGTTGTACTTTTTAATACCTCACTTTCTCAAACAATAGAGATTGCCGGAAGCATTTTTCAAGGAATTGGAGGAATCTTTAGTTCACTTTTCTCATTATTTAGCAGGCAGCAGGAAAAAGCTTTTAGCGGTGGAATTAAACCTTTACCGATTAAAGTTTCTGGAGTTGAAGATCGAGTTAAGCCTAAAATTACAGCCAGGGAAGATGTCATAGCAGATCAACTCGTCGCTAATGTAGCTGGTCAATCTAAAGTTTGGAAATATCCACCACTAAATTTGCTCTCAGATAAAGCTGGCCACCCAGCGGATCGAGGTGATATCAAGAAAAATGCTTCAATTATTGAAAAAACTTTGGATTCATTTGGTATCCAAGCTAGAGTGGCTGAGGTTAATGGTGGTCCAGCTGTGACTCAATATGCATTGGAAATTGCAGCTGGAACCAAAATTACTAAAATTGCTAATTTACAACATGATATTGCCTTAGCTTTAGCTACCAGAACTGGAACAGTTAGGATTGAAGCTCCAATTCCCGGTAAATCTTTAGTAGGAATTGAAGTGCCAAATCATTCTTTAGAGATAGTTGGACTCAAAACAATTTTATCTTCAGATGAGATGAGTAAGCATAAGTCTAAACTGGCCGTAGCGCTGGGACGTGATACTGCCTCACATCCAATGATTGTTGATATTGATCGGATGCCTCACTGTTTAATCGCTGGAACAACTGGATCAGGAAAGTCTGTTTTAATTAATGCTTTTATTGCATCTTTGCTATTTAGAAACTCACCTGAGGAGCTAAAATTACTTTTAATTGATCCAAAGCGAGTTGAACTAACTAATTTTAATGGTGTGCCGCACCTTTTAACTCCAGTTATTACTGAACCAGAGAAAATTTTAAGCGCGCTAAAGTGGGCGATGGGTGAGATGGATCGACGTTATAAATTATTCCAATCAGTTGGGGTAAGAAATATTGCTGGATATAATGAGATGTCTGGGTTTCAAGCGTTACCTTATATTGTGATTTTTGTGGATGAGTTAGCCGATTTGATGATGTTTGCGCCGGTTGAAGTTGAGGATGCAATTACCAGAATTGCCCAGCTTGCCCGAGCGACTGGAATTCATTTAGTTATAGCAACTCAGCGCCCTTCAGTTGATGTAATTACTGGTTTAATTAAAGCTAATATTCCTTGTCGAATTGCTTTTAATGTTTCCTCAATGATTGACTCAAGAGTTATATTGGATGGACCAGGTGCTGAGAAATTGCTTGGCAGAGGAGATATGTTATTTTTACCACCTGATGCTAGTAAGCCTGTTCGTATTCAAGGAGTATTACTTTCAGATGCAGAGATCAATAATGTAATCAACCATATGAAATCTTTGGGAATAGCTCCTCAATATACTGCAGAGGTGATAGAGATGCCAATTGGTAGGTTTGGCAAAAATGGTAGCAGTGGTGACAGAGATGATCTGTTTGATGAAGCAGTGAGAACAGTTTGTCAATATGATAGGGCTTCAGCTTCACTGCTTCAGCGAAGGTTAAAAGTGGGTTATGCTAGAGCAGCTAGAATTATTGATGAGCTTGAAGAAGCAGGGATTATTGGAGTTGGAGATGGTAGTAAACCAAGGGATGTACTAGTTAGAAATGCTGATGAATACTTTGCTAACCAACAAAATAGCTAAAAATTAGTCTTTCTAAATCCTTACTTATTCTAGTTGATTGTTTAAATTAAAAAATTTAAAATTTTTTTATGAATTTTTATATTAGATCAGCTATCTTTTTAGCCGAACTGCTAGATTCTAGATTTGTGGTGGGTAGATTTAAATTTGGTATTGATCCACTACTAGATTTTATCCCAGGCATTGGTAATATTTTATCCTTGATGCTAGCTCTATACATTATCTGGGTAGGAGCTAAGTTTAATATCCCAGCAGATCAGTTAGGTAAAATGATGACCAATGTGATGTTTGATTTTTTGCTGGGGTTTATTCCAGTTGTTGGTCAAGCTGGAGATTTTTTCTTTAGAGCTAATTTAAAAAATATTGAAATTTTAAAAAGGTATATGCCAAATATTGTAGAAGGTGAAACTGTTAGCTAAGTTTAGATCTTCAACTCCCTACTTCTTGTATTTTCAAAATTACTATGATAGTTTAACCAATAACAAATTAAAAAAGGACACAAATGCAAGCAATAGAATTAGCAGGAGAAAGAGTAGTAAGGCCTTGGAGAGAAACTACGTTGCTTGCAACAGGAGCAAGCCAGGGAATTGGTCATGAAACTGCAGCTTTTCTACTTGCAGAAACAGATATTAGAAAAATCTATATTGGCTCTAGATCTTTAGAAGGTTTTAAAAGAGCTGTAGAGGGCGATAAAAAATTTACAGGACTTGAACAAAGAGTTCCTGGTTTTGATCCTCATAGAGTAGCTCCATTCATTGCTGATTTCTCACATCCAGGAGAAGCAACTGCCCAATATAAAGCCATACACGATGAGGGAGACGCGATAACAGATATTTTATATTTTGCAGCTGGTGGAATGGAAGGTGTTTTAAATAGGGTTGGCTTAAGGCTTAGAAGATTGTCAAGAGTTCCACAAACAGATCCTGCTTATCAGCCAGAATTAGATTCGATAAATGAGGCAATTGCAGCTGGTGTTAAAGAAAATAAACCATACGCACAGGCAGTAAATTTTAGAGGACCGGCTGAGTTGCACCGCTTCGTTAGTGTAGATGGTGGGAGTCAGCCTTTGCCCGAAGGTAGTATGCAGATTGATGAGACTAGTTTATGGGCTACTTTTCTTAGAAATGTACCAACATTTTATAAGGAGTTGATCGCAAAACCAAAACATGAATTTGAAGATGAACTAGACGTTGCTGGTGAGTTTTTTGCTCTTCATGAAGAACCTTACTATTTTGGTAAAGTTAGTGGAGGTATAGTTTTAGATACCTTAGTAGGTACGGCTATTTCTAATTTTATTGCTCCGCTAATTCCCGATCTTGATCAAGCCAAATTGAAAGAATATGCAGTTTTAATGAAAGATATGGCTTTGGCAAATAGAATAATGCTAGAAGATGATCCTCAAACTTGGGTAGATAATTTTAGGACCTTATATGTTTATGGTGAAGATGGGCAAGTACATATAAATAATACTTTGATACCATCTCATCCAATGTTTGATATCCAAATGCCTATTTAAGTTTCAGGCAGAGCATTTTCTGAACTTTCAGAATTTAGAGTTTGAGAAGCTTCTTTAAGGGCTGAATCAATTGGAGCTAAAGCTTCCTCTAGCTTTTGTTCTTCTTCTAATTTTTTCCTTTTTTCAATTTGTTGGTTAGCAGCGTCTTTAAACTTATGAAACTGTTCATCTGCTAGATACATATAAGCTAAAATTACTTTTTCGTTGCTTCCTTCTTGAATCTTTCTTAAATTAGTAAATAAAATTACATAAGAATCTTTGCCAGAGTTAGGTTGTTTACTATGGCTAATTTCGATCAAATAATCTTTTAAGTCAACTCTGAAGTGGTCTTCAAGTGAACTGGGATCAAATTTAGATAAATCAGTATGGAAAACTTCTATTTTATCTTCAGAAATTAGAGTAATTAGTTGATCAATATATTTTTGAGCTTTAGCTGGGTCACCTTTAGGAGGTGGTTCTAGTGAAGTTTGGGCATTATCACTTGGCATTAGCGCTATTATGAAAATTTTTTAAAATTTAGTCAAGCAGAATCAACTAGATCTTTATATAGAAGATTAGTACAATTAGCATACTTAAAAATTTAAGATGAAAACTGTTGGACAAATTTTAAAAGAGACTCGCGAAAGTAAATTATTAACCCTAGAAGAAGTTGAAAAACACACTAAAATTAGAAAAGAGTTACTAGAAGCACTAGAGGCTAGTGATTTTTCCAAACTTCCACCCAGTACTTTTATTCAAGGCTTTATCAAAAATTATTCAAAATTTTTAAATTTAAATGCTGACAAATTACTGGCAGTTTATAGACGAGATTTTGAAGCTAAAAAACACCCACCAATTATCTTAGATAGTTTTGCAAACCCTCTAAATTCTCCTAAATTTCGCTTAACTCCATCCCGAGTTTTAGGAACAATTGTCGCTTTAGTAATTTTAGGATTTTTTGTTTATTTATGGGTGGAATATCGACAATTTATTGGTGCGCCAAATTTAGAAGTGGATAGCCCTAAAGATCAACAATCAATAGATATTCCATCAGTGGTGGTAGAAGGTAAAACTGAGCCAGAGGTTAAAGTCATGGTTAACAATCAAGAAGTAGGAGTTGATCAATCAGGACATTTTCGAGCTGAGATTAAGTTGTCATCATCTGTCAACACAGTTATAATTACTGCTACAGGCAAATTTGGCCAATCTGCTAAAATCGAAAGAACTGTTATTTTAAAAAAATAATCCATACAGTATCCAGTATATTGACAGTTATGAGCATCAATATGTTAGAGTAGTTTCAGATTAATTGCGTTAGACACTCGAGCGATCAAAAATAAAGATGTCGTTAAAAGAAGAAGAGAGTGTTTAAGTTGTGGCAAAAGATTTACTACTTATGAGCAGACAGGAGTGAAATAATGCCCAAACAAGCTCTAAATAATTTTTTAGCCTTTTTGGTAATCATCTCAGCTTTATTTTTTGCAGGTTTAGTCTCTTTTGCTCTGACAAATCATCAAGAAGATAAAAAACCTGAGCTAGCTAGTAAAACTGAAGATATTAAGCAAGTGATTGTTATATCTAGAAATACACCTTCTGCTAAACCCAGTTCTTATATAATCAAAACCCTGTCAACTCCAACTATACTTCCCAGTCCAACTGCCGTCGCCAGCTCCCAATTAGTTAGTAATTTGACAGCTTTAGTCTCTAATAACCCAACTGCAACACCTGATCCTCAAACAAACCAAATTGATTTAGTAATTAATAATTCACCTAGTCTTAATGTAAATGTAGCTGATGGAGCTAATCAATGTGATGTTTTAACTCAAGCTTTAAATCAGGGAAAAATAAGCAGCCTAAATATGCAATACAACAGTAGTTATAACAGCTATGCTGTTTATCAAATCAATGGAGTTGGTAAAGAAAATCAAGTTTGGTGGACTTACTCAGTTAATGGAGCAAATCCTCCTTTAGGTTGTAGTCTAGTTAAAGCTAAAAATAAAGACAAAGTAGTTTGGACATATATAGGACCTATTTAAAAATGGTTAAAAAAAATTGGGTTATTTTATTGATAATTGGCATATTTTTGATAATTTCTAAAGTGGTGTTAGCTGATGATTTGACTGTTATTAGCAGTGGAATTAATTATTTAAAATCTCAGCAAGATGCTACTGGAAAGATAACTGGTTTTGGAGGTGAGTCAGAGTGGGCAGCCATTGCTTTTGCTGCTAATGCTATTGATGTTAGCTCTGTTAAAAATCCTAGTATTTCCCTAAAAGATTATCTTTTAAATAATCCACCTTCAGATTCTGCTCCGGCTACTGACTGGGAAAGAAAAATTCTAGCTATCGTCGCTATTTCAGAAAATCCAACTAATTTTAATAGTCTCAACTATCTGCAAAAACTGGAGGGATTTGCCAGTAATAATCAGATTGGAGATATCAATCTTTTAAACGATGATATCTTTGGGCTGCTTGCTTTAATTGCTGGAGCAAGTTCTAAGCTAGAGATTAAGCAGCAAACTTTAGATTTTATAATCAATCATCAAAATAGTGATGGAGGTTTTAGTTGGTCAACTGTTTCACCAACCAATACTTCTGATAGCAATGATACCGCTGCAGCGATACAAGCTTTAGAAGAAGCTAAAATTATTAGCTTGAGTAATCCTAATTTAGATACAGCTATTACTAAATCTAAAGATTATCTACTTACTACTCAAAAAAATGACGGAGGATTTGGTTATGATGGATCTAGTGATTCAGATGGTTCTTCTACTGCTTGGGCTTTAATGGCATTAAATATTTTAGGAGAGAGCAGTTCATCTGCAGCTCTAAAAGCTAAAAACTGGTTGATCAGTAACCAAGAAGGAGATGGAGGATTTCATTACATGCTAGGTTCTGGAAGTGATACTTACACCTCTAGTCATGCCTTAATTGCTCTAGATGGCAAGGGCTGGATTTTAAATATTTATAGCCCAACTGCTACTACTAGTGCCACTCCTTCAGCCTCTTTAACCCCTACTCCTTCTCCAACTCCATCACCTAGCCTAACTCCAACCTTAACTCCAATTCCTGTTCAATCTAATAATGTTGTATCCACACCTATTCTGAGTTCTTTACCTGATGCTATACCTTCACCAATTCCTACCCCGACTCCATTTCCATCTCTTCTATCTTTAATAAAAACGAATGCAATAAAATTAACCCCTAGTCCTGCTTCATCCCCAGAGGTATTAGGGGAAACAATTACTATTGACCCACAACCAGCACCTACTCCAAAACCTAGTCCTAGTCAGCAACAACTTCTGATAAATGGTTTTAAAGATAGTGCTTTGCCAGTGGCTGGAGTAATTGGATTATTTACAACTTTTAGATTTTTAGAAGAGAGGAGGTGGAAAAAATAATGCTTATAGTGTTTATGATTGTTGGTGGGATATTTTTAAGATTAGTGCCGCATTTACCAAACTTTGCTCCGATCAGTGCAGCAGCTTT
>JACPZA010000019.1 GCA_016195715.1 Candidatus Daviesbacteria bacterium | reverse complement strand
GGGGAGAAAAAGACCGCTATTTAATTAGAAGAGCTTGTGTTGATTTTAACATTCCGCTTTTAACAAATCTGCAAGCTGCAATTGCTCTAGCTTCAGCTTTAAATGAGTACAAACTGGCAGATTTGCAAATTAAATCTTGGGATGAATATGTCAAGTTTGATTCCTAAACCATTGGCATATTAAGCTCAGAAATCATGCGCTCTTCATCATGAAAGTCATTTAAACCAGTTTTAATATAAAACTCTAGCTCAAAGAAAGGATAAGAATAATCTCTCTTTAGTTTATATTTATCTTTGTAATCTCTCATCTGCTTCCACATCATCGAGATTAAAGCAGGGGAGCCAATATGAGTATAGCTTAAAGATTTAAATCTAGGTACAGTCCATCTTTTAACTATCTCTTTAGCCTGTTTTTTTAACTTCATGCCCTTATTGACTACTACTCCGACCCTTAAATTATCTTTTTTAGGCAAATATTCATTAGAACTAAAAATAGTTAAATAAGCAGTATTTTTAGGGATTTTGGAAAAATAAGACTTTAACTCCAAGCCATAATCATAAATCTGAGAGTAAGCCCCAACTCTATCTATATAGTAGATATTAAATGATTTAATAACTTTAAACTTAGGCTCTACTAAAACCCCAAATTTTTCTAAATTAGAGTAATAGTTAGTAATATTTTTAGAGATAGTTTGTAATCTTAGCATCTCATCTTTAACTACTTTTTCTTTATCTTTAAATAATTCTTTTGGTGATTTTACCCTTAAAAACTTCTTAATTTCAGCTAAAGAAAAATTGAGCCTTCTAAGCAACATTATTACCTGAAAATCAATAATTTGCTCTGGTTTATAGAATCTATAGCCTTGAGAGTTAACCTTAACTGGCCTCAAAAGACCATTTTGGCTATACCAAATCACAGTCCGCTTAGTGGACTGTGATAATCTGGCAAACTCACCTGCAGTAACTAATTCATCCTGTTTCATATAAAAACTTGACTACAACGTTACGTAGTACTTTATTATACCCCATAGTTGATGATGAAGTCAACTAAATAGGAGGTGAGTGTATGCTAAGTCGTATTATAGAAAACGCACTTGAATATACTGCATTAAGCTTAAAGAGGAAAAGAGTAGGTCGAATGTACTACGGTTCCCAGGTAGCTGATGAGATGGTTAGGGAATTTGTAAGTGATTACCCACCTTATCTCAGAGAAGCTCGAATGAGATGGATTATGGATAATGCAGGACTTAAAGAAAGCTTAGGGGGGTATACAGGTTTTGGTGGACGTCTTGAGTATGCAATCCAAGAAAGAGTCGGAGTTGAACCAATTAAGGTAGTTACACCAGAACAAGAAGCAATTTGCTGGGAAACATTTGATGGACAAATCCATAAAGCTTTAGATTTGCCGTTAGAACAGGGTGCTGAAGCTATGATTCATGCTGGGGAAGCATTAGAAAAGTGTGTATGGGGAGATAGTATTTTTGACAGATGGTTTAGGAATGGTAATATTGAAAGAGGTTAATTATTTCCAGCCTGTTTTGCTTTTTGAGGCCAGGTTTGGTATAATAGCAGCCTGGGGACGAATTGATTCGACAGAGTAGCACTTTAAAAATTGCAAGCTGCTAAGGAAACATTAAGCGTTAAATATTGTTTCAAATACAAACGACAGATTATCTGATCGTTCTTATTCAGGCAACGGCGCTTTAGCCTTCGCTTAATAAGTGCTTTAGAAAATTCTCTTCTCTATGGAACTTCTAAGGTAAGTACAAAGTAGAGATGCATTTACTTTGGTGTTGGTTGATCCAAAATAAATAAAGACAATTCAATCAAGTTTTAGTTTTCCAGCTAGTTTGGTTACAACTAAAACTTAAAATATAAACTAGCTAAGCTTGTAGAAGTTTTTAATTTATTACTTTGGACCCGATCTCATAAATCGGCGTCTCCACACTTCGCTTAAGCTACGTGTGGCAGGCCCTAGTAAAGCAACAATAAGGGTTTGTACACGTAGTTTTTGATTATATAACCAGTGAAGTGTGTACCGCGAAGCATTTGGCAGTGGTACAATCCTGCCATGCATTACGCATATATTCTTCAGCTAAAAGATGGTTCTTATTATCATGGGTATTCTGATGATTTAAAGCAGAGATTTAAGGATCATCAACGCGGAATTGTTACTTCTACTAAAAATTTCAGACCAGTCAAGCTTATTTTTTATGCAGCATTTATTACCAAGCAAAAAGCAGTAACTTTTGAGAAGTATTTAAAAACTGGATCAGGTTTTGCATTTAGGAATAAACATCTTATCTAATGAACTTGCTTGATTTTTTATTTCCTAAACGTTGTGTTGGTTGCAAAATTGTTGGAACATATTTTTGCAAAGATTGTATTTTAGAGATTGCTCAAACTGAACTAGTTTGTCCATTTTGTGAACGAGCTTCTATTGGTGGAGTAGTCCATCCAGGTTGCAAAAGAAGATTTGGGTTAGATGGACTTTGGAGTTTGGGAATTTATCAAAATCCACTGAGAGAAGCAATTAAAAAATTAAAATATAAATGGGTCAAAGAGTTAGCTTTGGATTTAGTTAATTTAACTCTAGATTATTGGGCAAGATATCAACCATATTTTTTTGAATTGATTAAAAAAGATCAAGGAAAAAATTGGCTGATTGTGCCAGTACCACTGCATTTTACCAGACAAAATTGGCGAGGGTTTAATCAAGCTGCACTACTTTCTAAATTATTTGCTGCAAAAATGGGTTTAGAATATCAAGAAGCTTTAAAGCGGGTTAGATCCACTAAACCTCAAGTTGGACAACTATCTTTTGATAGAAGACAAAATATCAAAGGTGCTTTTGCTTTGACTGGGCAATCTATCAAAGGGGTTAATGTTTTACTTGTAGATGATGTTTGGACAACTGGTTCAACTCTGAAAGAGTGTTGCTATGTATTAAAAAGAGGTGGAGCAAAGCAAGTTAGGGCAATAACTTTAGCAAGATAAAGCGGAGTTGTTAGGTCTGGAACCCAACTGTTCTTATAACATTATCTCATTACTTAGAGTTTTTCGTACTTTTTGAAGTCTGAAATTCAATTTTGATCTGTTTCAGACTTAAGTCGCGCTTTTTGACCCATAAGTCTTGTCGCATACAAAGAATTGTCTGTAAAAAGTTTTCTCTTGTTGGATTTTCTATAAACACTTTGACTGACAGTATCACAACTTTCGAGGCATAGAGCATCATTTCGTGATATTCCATCTTTAAATATTCAATTACATCGTGTGCATTATCAATATCTGGTTGCCTACTTGAGAGATATTTTATGTTTTTAGGTTCAAAAAAGGCGTCCATATATAAAAGACAGGATTTATACCTTCTTTCTTTTTGCTCTAATAACTTGAATTCCAGCTCTTTCTTTTTATCTAGCAGAGAAGATACATAAGCGCCAATAATTCCACCAACCCCAAGCAGAGTTAAAGCTGAGAAGACTAATTGAATAGGATCAGTCATATTTTTACTCTAAATTACTTTTCCCAATATTACATATTGAACAAAGAGTTTGTAAATTTTCCAAAACTGTTTCTCCACTATTTGCCCATGCTTTAATATGATCAACATGAAGAATAATACTATGATCAGTTGCGGGTGACCTCCCACAATTTTTGCATTTAAAATTATCGTTCTTCATTACAAGAAAACGCAGCCTCCAGTTTATATCACGCTTTGTTTTATGTCTTGTTGACGGCTCGGCATCCAAGTTTTTGGTTGAACTTTCAGATGCAATATTTTCTTCATTATTAATATTTTCGACAAACTTTTCTAATCCTTTCATCCAAGTGCCAAAGTGCCTTTTATATACTCCTGCGCTGAATTTAGATAAGGGAGGAAACATGTCTGCCTGTATAGGTTGATGTTCAAGTTTTGTCCAAACTTCTTCCAAATTCTGAAAAAGCTCATCATCACTTAGTCGTAGACTTTTTTGGTGCCTTGCTAATTTAAGATTAGCTAATTCATGTGCCTTTGCCCATCCACCTAGACGATCTGCGATATTAGAACTATCAAAATTTCCGAATTCATCCTGTTGCTCTCTCGTAACAAAATCTTGATTCAATTTTTTGGCTGTATTTTTTAGATCGGCAATTAGTTCATCGATGGGTACGTTTCTGTGGATCTTTTTTAATTCAAATTTCATATTTATATCAAGAGCTCTTTAATAGTTACATTCAGTGCTTTAGAAATTTTGGCTATCATTTGAACGCCTAGATTCCTCACAAAATCGCCCTCAATACCGCCGGCGGAGAGGGCGAGATTCGAACTCGCGAAGACTTTTCAGCCTTAATGGTTTTCAAGACCATCCTGATCGACCACTCCAGCACCTCTCCAGTTTGTTATTCTACCAGAAATTGTTGTTTTAGAGCAGTAATGCTATACTGGTTGCAGAGCGGTTTAGTTCATGATATTAGGAGTTTGTAAGTTTTGCAAAAAAGAATTTAGAAAAAGAGAAAGAACACGCAAATTCTGTTCTTTGATTTGCGCAAACAGGTTCAATCTAAATAATCTTAATAAAGTAAAATTACCAGAAAAGAGTAAGGAATTTGCTGAGTTTGTAGGAATCTGTTTAGGCGATGGATGCGCTTTTGGTTATCAGGTTGCTATCACGCTTAATTCTATAGCTGATAGTTTATACGTTCCTTATGTAACAAAACTATCAGGTAGGCTATTTCCAGGAGCGACTATCTCCTTAATTAAACGAAAGGAAAATGCTTTTGACATACGTATTAATTCCCGTCAAGTAGTTGAGTTTTTAAAAGCAAATGGAGTTGTTTCTAATTCAAAATTCATTCCAAACTGGATAATAACAAATCCTTTTTACGTAAGAAGTTGTTTAAGAGGATTATTTGATACAGAAGGGTCAATTTCATTTAAGCTATACCAAAGTAACACTGGATTGAGTCTATATAAACAGCTCAATTTTAGAAACGCAAATACTATTTTAATAAGATTTGTCAGAGATAATTTGATTAAATTAGGGTTTAAACCAACTAATACACTTAAGCGTTCTTTGTACTTAAGTAATCATCAGAGTATTTCGCTATTTCGCCAATTGATAGGTTTTAGTAATCCAAAACTTTTAGAAAGAAGTTTAATTGAAACTGCTGAGCAATATAAAATCTGGAAAAGTGAAATCTAAACCAACTGGCGGAGAGGGCGAGATTCGAACTCGCGGTCGGATTTCTCCGACAGGGCATTAGCACTGCCCCGCACTAGACCAACTATGCGACCTCTCCTTCAGAGGCTAATTGTAGCAAAACCACTGCTTATAATCTATGATTGATGGTATAATTTTTAAGAAAACTTCTGCCATGCCAAAACTATATAAAGAAAATTTATTAGCAGCCCCGCATCTTTTAGCAGGTCCGCATACTCAACATATGGATGAAGATGAGTTAGCCCCTGGAGGATATAATCCCTTAAAAACTTTACTTTTTTGGAGAGCTCCAGCTAGACCTTATCGCAAAAAAGATCGCTCTTACTATACAACTGTAGCAATTTTACTTATTTTAATAGCTTTAATTGCGCTTTTAGCTGGAGAAAAATTACTAATTTTAGTACTACTGGCTTTAGGTTTTATAGTTTATGTTTTAAATTTTATTCCACCTGAGGATATTGATTATAAAATCTCAAATCAAGGCATAACTGTTAGAGATCATTTTTATCACTGGGATGTACTTGATTCATTTTGGATCTCAGAAAAAGATGGGCATAAGTTACTCAATGTTTTAACACTTTTAACTTTTCCTGGGATGTTAATTATTCCACTAGGTGAGTTAAATGAAGATGAAATTAAGCGGGTTTGTGTTCGGTTTTTACCATTTCATGAGATTGCCCCTAAAAGCTTGATTGATAAGTGGGCAGACAGTTTACAAAAACATTTCCCTCTAGAAAATCCTCATCGTTGACAGGCAAGAATATTCGGGTTATATTAGGTATAGGAGGCTGATTTTGACAAGGGTACTCTTATCTAAAGACGTTCAATTTAAGTTATGTTTATCAGCTAAGGAAAATTTGAAATGTAATTGGTCAGGGGTAGCAAAATATCTAAATGTTTCCCCTAGAGCTTTTGAAAACTGGTATAGAGGTCGCCATTCACTTCCAGAAGATGTTTTTATAAAACTAAATTATTTTAGTAAAGTTTCAATTCATAATCCAAAAATACTTTCTGACAATTGGGGGCAAGTTAAAGGTGGCTATTCAAATATTAAATTGCATGGCTACTACTTCGGCACTGCTGAAGGAAGAAAAAAGGGTGGAATGAATTCTATAGCCAAGATTTCACATTATAAAGTGTTTAAAAAATTTCCGATGCCTAATTATTCAGAAAAGCTTGCAGAATTTGTAGGAATTATGTTAGGGGATGGAGGAATTTCTAAAGACCAAATATCAATAACAATAGGGTATAGTACCGACTTTGAATATATGCCATTTCTTATAAAACTCATTAAAAGCCTGTTCAAGGCTAATGCTAGCACATATAAAAGAACTGACTCAGATGCAGTCACCTTACGAGTCTCTGGAGTAAACCTGGTAAAGAATTTATTAATGTTAGGATTGGTTCAAGGTAATAAAATGAAGCAAGAAAATTTTAACATCCCTGCCTGGGTTCTGGAAAGTAATTCTTATATAGAGAGTTGTATCAGAAGTTTAATAGATACTGATGGGTGCGTATTTAGAAAGGTGCGTCGAGAAAAAACTGGAGTTGAATATAGATCAATAGGTATAAAATTTACCACTGCTTCTAACTTGCTGAGAACAACTCTGATAAACATGTTTAACATTTTAGGATTTAAAGTAGCTCCATCTGGAAGAGATTTATATCTTAGTGGAAAAAGACAAATAGATAAATATATAAACGAAATAGGTTTTAGCAATCCTAAGCATTCAAGAAGATATAAAAACTTTATACCAGAATATGGTTGGAAGAAGTTTAACCCAAAATTTGTTTAGCATCTATTCCTAAAGTATAATTCACAAGGTACGCCCTCGTAGGCTAACGGATAGACCTCGGGCTTGCGGAGCCTGTAATGTGGGTTCGATTCCCGCCGAGGGCGCTTGGGGAGGAGTGCAAGAGTGGCTTATTTGGCTGGTTTCGAAAACCAAGCGGGTCGCAAGGCTCACAGAGGTTCGAATCCTCTCTCCTCCGCTAGTCCTCTACTGTATAAAAAATATGCATAAAATAATGCTTAATGTTAAACCATTTCAGGAAACATTGTTCCAAAGTCTTTGTGGCCCAGCTGCCTTAAAAATTGTTTTGAGCTATTTTGGTGTAGAAAAATCAGAAGGGGAGTTAGCAAAGCTTTGTGGTACCACTAAAACTCTAGGAACTGATGATAAATCTCTAAAGAAAGTGGCTGAAAGTTTAGGTTTTAACGTAGAGATAAAAAATCTTAGTACTTTTGAAGACATTCAGAGTTGGTTAAATAAAAAAGTGCCAGTAATTGTTGATTGGTTTACTAGAGGCAGAACTGATTATGATGATTCCATTGTAGCAGTTGGCCACTATTCAGTTGTTTGTGGCTTAGATAATGAATATATTTACCTTCAGGATCCTGAAATTGGCAAGATCAGGAAGCTAAAAAGAGAGGATTTCTTAGCGGTTTGGTTTGATTTTACCCAGGAGTTTATTAAAAGCTGGGATGAGATGATTATTAGACAAATTATTGCTATCTACAAATGATCAGAGAATTTTCAGCTGGTGGAATTGTCATAAATGAGAAAAAGCAAATTTTAATCACCCAGCATTCCACCAATAAGTATTGGGGATTTCCCAAGGGGCATATTGAAAAAGGTCAAACTAGTAAAGAGGCTGCTTTAAGAGAGGTTAAAGAGGAAGGTGGAGTTGAGGCAGAAATTATCAAAAAAGTTGGTGAATCTAAATATGTTTACACCAATAAAACTGGGGAAAAAGTTTTTAAAGTAGTAATTATTTTTTTAATGAAATATTTATCTGGAGATATTCAAGATCATGACTGGGAAGTATCTGAGGCTTTATGGTTAAGTAGTGATGAAGCTTTAAAAAAATTATCTTTTTCCCAAGATAAAAAGCTATTAACAAAAGCTTTTAAGATGCTTTAGTTTTTTTGATAAATCACTGCAATTTGATCTTGATAAACTAGCTTCCAGTGACCTACTAGTAAATTTTTTATAAAATAATCATCACCTAAGTTATCGATTGGTTGATTAAATAATTCTTCTAATTTTTGCAGATAAATATCTGCTAAAGTTGGTGGAGTTTTAGGAGTTGGTTTAAACCAAAGCACAGTTTTAATTTGATATTTTTGAGCTAACTTTTCAAAATCTCCTTTGTCATAAACAATCTCTCTGTATTTTTTATAGGCATTAGTTTCTTCATTTGATGGAGAATTAGTATTTTTCCAGCTCGGCATTCGTCCATCAATAAATAACTTAGTTTCTGGTAATTTCCAAATTAAATATCCACCCCAAGCATAAGGTGAGAAGAGATTACCTTTAACTTGATGGATTTTGAGAAAGTTTATAGCTTGTTTTGGATAAAACTTTTCTTCTGAGCTAATTTGAGCTCTATTTAAAAAATAAACTGTTTGAAAAACAAATATTAAAAGACAAATTATAAAAAAGATTTTACCTAAAATATTTAGTCTTTTTATCCCATATTTTATTTTTGAAACATCAAGTTTTAACAAATTTAAAGATTCAATAGTTAAACTCAAAGCTAAAATTGTCCAAAACGGAGCATTCCTTTGACTAGTTAGGGTCATGACTAAAAGTAGAGAATATAAAATCACTAGATAAAAATTAAGTTTTTTCCAGAATTTAATAATTAGAAAACTACTTAGGGTAGCCAAAGTTAAAAATGTTATATCAAAGCGTAAAATTATCGGAATCCATTCAGCAATGGTTGACCGAAGTGATTGATCTGAAATAGTAATCCAGATCTCTTTCCATAATCTAAAGTTATAAGGATTTATTAAAGTTGCAACGATACTTAAAACTAATATCAAGATATTTAAGAAATTAACTTTTTTATCTTGAAAAATACAGTAAAAAATCCAGCCTAAAAAAACTAAAAGAGCTATTACAAACCCTCCGTGCAAGTTTGCCCAAACTAAAAAAATTAGCGGCAAGATTAATCTATAATTTTTTAATTTTTGATCAAAGATTAATCTCAAAAATAAACTAAACAAAAACCAACTAATAACTTGAGGTCTAATTCCAGAAAAAGGCAGTAATACCGAAGCAGATAAAAGCATGATTGAAAGATTTGTAAAACTAAGGCTGGGAATTATAATTAGTAGCGCAAAAAAAGCAAAACTGGCATAAATTACTCCAAGTAAATAACTTTGAGTTAAAGGATAAAGTAAGCTAAAAATAACTCCAGATAGCCACTCATGGTCAACAAAAGGATAACTTGGCATGCTATAGGAAAATGGATCAGTTTTAGGAATTCCAGAGCTTAAAATAAGCTCTCCCATTTTTAAATGCCAGCCAAAATCTGGATCCAAAGAAATAACCGCTTTTAAAAAAAATGCCAGCCAAATTAAAATAAGTAAAATAAATTTGAAGTATTTTTGAGGAATTTTTAACACGGCTTAGTTTATACTAGAATAACCCATTATTGATATTTTATTTAAATTCAATTGAGTTAATGATTGATAAAAATCTATTCAACTGTACAGTATTATCCACAGGCCAGATCCCAATAGCTAATTGCTTCTTATCTTTAAAAACCAAAAATATAAATGCATTTTGTCCGTTTATCTGACTTGGGACTCCTAGAATTTTTTCTGCACCAACAATTCGGATTTTATTTCGATCTTTCAAATCCACAAAATTTACAGCCGGATTTGGGTTACTTACTTGATCTGAAACCTGCAAATACATATTGGAATGTTCGGTCAAATCATTAATAACAACTTCATCTTCTAAAATTTTTTGTAATCTCCAAGTTTGTGGAAACTTAAAGTTTATCAGCTTATCGATTTCATAAGTTTTTTCAAGTAAAATAGAAGACTGCATCAGCTCCACCTCCACCAAATTGCCTTTATCTATAGTTTTAAACTGTAGCCCTAAACTCTTCATTTTTTTAGATCTATTTAATTGTTCTATAAGTTGTGCTGTCTCTTCCTGTAAAAATATAAGTTTGTATCCTTGATTAAGATAATTGACCAGATAATTAATAGTTTCATCTACATATAAATGAATGGGGAAGGGACTATAATAACCTAATTGTTTTAAACCATATTGATAATTATAGTAGCTGTCAGACTCAGTGATGATTATTAATTTATCTTTATTATAATTATCAAGAAGATGGGGATTATCATTGACGAATGATTCTTCAGGAGAAATATTTTCAACTCTGTGATGAGTTAAACTTGTAGAAATTTTTAAAATTTTACGCTCAATGTCTCCTACAAAAAGCATACTTGAAAAACTTAGTAAAATAATAATAAACGCAATTGGGATCTTTGAGAGTTTGTACTTTTTTCTGACTATATTCAGAGAAATAAATAAAATTAACACAAAAATTCCAGAGATATGGGTTAAGTTATTATCATCTGACCTACCAAAAAAATAAACAAGTTGAGAAAAAGCCACGGAAAGTAAAAAAAAGTAAAAAACTCTAAGATTTTTATTCTCTTCTTTCAATAAAATCCACAAAAAATAAGGTAATGTTCCTATGATGATCCAAAAAGGCGAATTTAAAGTAATTGGTTTAAATCCTAAATTTGTACTTTGGTAAAATTTCACGGCCATATTACTAAGAGATCCAAATATGCTAAAGTGCCAAACCAAACTCAAAAAAGGAAATATAATTGGTATAAGTTTTTTCAGATTAAAGTTTCTAATCGAAAGCGCACAAAAAAACAATAAATAAATACAAAGATAAAAAAATCCAAATGTGTCATCAAAAATATATATTGCTGCAAATAATCCTGATGTAATAATTGACTGGAATCCAAACCTAAAAACACAAAGTGCTAGTAAAACCCAAAGATCGATTCTTATTGGAGAAATTGCCGGAATAGCAGTCGGATCTAAAAGAACTGCGAAGTATCTAAGTATAATCAGTAGCAACATAAATAAAAATAGCAGAATTTTATCTTTTATCAAGCGGGTCACAAGTACGTAATAAAGCCCAAACCAAAAAATAAGAAAACAAGCCAAAGTTACTTGCATTTGACTTGCTTTCATATGTAAAACTATCATAAGTTTAAAGATATAAGTCAGTCCCAAACCATATTGCATGTAAAACGTCCCAAGTTTCTCTCCTTGAGCTAATTTCAAAGCAGGACCCAGATAAAAACCGTAATCATAAATACTTGGATGAGGCAGTGAAAAAATTACAAAAAATGAAAGCACGATCCAAAAAAACCAAAAAATAAAAATACCTATTTTTTTATTTGTAGACTTTAAAATCCATAATGTGATAACAATTAGCCCGGCTGTAAGAAAAAAAGCGATAACATTCACCCAAATATTTTCCGATAAAGTAAAGATATTGGATTTTGTAAAAAGAAAGATAAATGAAGCAACTCCTATGGATAAAAATTGAACGATCAGGTATCTAAAAATCTTCAATTTCCTAATAAAATTCTTAGTTATAATAAGATACGTGATAAGAAGATAAAACAAAGTTGCAAAAATCATTACAGGTAACTCAATCCCTTCCTTGAGGTTAAGATATTTTTGTTGCCAGAGAATAATTGAATACTGGTCTACAGGAGGATAAAAATTGTGAACTAGATTATAAGATAAGTAAAAAAAGAAATAAAAAACTGAGAATAGAAAAAATAACAGACTAAGAATTTGTAAGATTTTTCCAAAATTTAACTTTATTCTTCTTAACTCTTCTTTCATTAAATGGATAGCCTTCACCATTTTATTCTGCGGTGTCTGTTTGAAAATATCCGAACGGAACTGGCTCGGCTCGGCGGGCGAAATTCCCCCCCCCATCCTCCGTCCGCCTCGCCTTGCCCGACCGAAACTGAAAAGTGAAGGCGGGAACCGGAGCGGAAAGGACGATTTCAAGTTTTTCTTTGGCGGCTTTAGTTAAAATTCTACTGAATTTTAACTCCGGTGGCAAATTCTTTCGGCTTATTCCCAGTAAAAATACAGTAGCGAAATAATCCTTTGTCAGCCATTTTATAATACTCATACCCGGCAGTCATATTGATAAAAAATTTTTGTAATCCAAAAAGTTTTACGAATTTGTATGGCAGAAGAGAAAACTTATGCAATCTATAAAACGATGGAAGGATATTTTGGGTTATGTTTTGTTCTCTTATATTATCAAATCCCGCAT
>JACPZA010000018.1 GCA_016195715.1 Candidatus Daviesbacteria bacterium | reverse complement strand
GCAAAACCATAGTTCTAACAAACAAATAAAAACAAATTGGGGCAATTGATAAAGCCATCACCACAATTAAGGAAAAAAAATGTTGGCGATCAATTAAACCCAAACTATCTAAAAAATTAGCCACCAAAATCAAGGCAGAAGATGAAAAACTCCCACTAACATCTAAATTAAAAAAGGGCAGAATCAAAAATAGATTAAAAAGAAAGACTAAACCAATAAACAAAAAGGAGACGGTATTTAATTTACCACTATCCCAATGCACCAAAACTGATTGAAAATTTTTTACTGCTTTACCTCCACCTAAGCGGTTTTTTAAATCAATACCCCGTTTAATATCTTCTCTTGTTTCCATAATTTGAAGCTAAAATTGCAAGATCGCTTATTCTTTAAGAATCAAAGCCAAATAAATTTCTAGGTAAAGCTTCTAATAAAAGTTTACAATATTTATCATAATAAATTACAGCTAAAATTAATAATAGATAAATAACCAGATTCAAAAAAAACTCAAATTCATTGTTTTGATATTTAATAACCAGTTGCGAATCTGCAGTTTGAATAGCTAAATTTCCCAAAGGATCAGCTTTAATTTGACCGCTACCTTTTATAATTTGCCAGTTTGGATCAAAACTTATGGCCAATGATATTAACTCATCTGGTTTTAAATTTGCTTTAATAGCAATCTGATTTGGATTAATTAATGAATAACTTGCTACACTTTTAATCTGATTGATATAATCTGATAGATTATCTAAATCATCCCCTGTTTTAAGCTTTTTGGTATTTAAAATTTCTGTACTGGCAATCCTAGCTAAAAAAGCATCGTTAACTTTAAATAGAAAATTCCCATTGGTTGAATCAACTAGTTCAAATCCCCTAAATTTATCTAAGCTTTTAAAATCATGAAAATATTCTTTTGAAGATAAATCATTTATTAAAATATAATTTGTTCCCAAAGCTTGCAACCATTTGGCAGCTAACTCAGGATCAGCTCCTTCTCTAATTTGATAAGCAGCCATTGCCCAAACTGGATTAATACTGCTAGAGTCAAATCCACCTCGAACTTGCATTAAATTAAGTTTGGAGTTAATAGCAAAAACTGACGAGCCAGATAAAAACACTCGGTCAGTTGAAGGTATTTGCTTTTTTAATAAATTGGTAATTTCTTCTTGGTAATCTAAGTTTTTAGTTTGTGACCACAAATTAATAAAATTGATCCAGCCTATCAAGCTTATAACCACAATCCCTAGTAAAAATAACTTAATCTTTAAAAGATTGATTGTTTTAAAAGAGATCAGATTTCCTAAAATAATAGCTATTCCAAACTGAAGTTGTAAACCAAACCCAATCCAATCCAAAACAAACTTTGGGTCTGAAACAAACCTAATTAAAGTTAAGATTAAAAATGAACTAAAAAACAGCCAGCCAAATTTTAGACTAAAATTATCTAGCTTTTCATACTTAATCCTTAAAGAAAAAGTTTTTAACCTAGTTATCCAAAAAGCCAATATAATTGGTAGCAAATTAACCAAAAACTTGCCAAGTGAAGTTATCAAATTAAAAAGCGGCACTCCTCCAAAAGATGGATTTGAGCCTAAAATAAGCCAAAATTTTAAGCCATACCAAAAACTAGCAGTTGATAGACTTAGGATAATTATTAAAAAAGTTTTAAGTAATTTTTTTTCTAAATCAATTTGGCTTCTAAGCAGTAGAGTAAAGCAAAAAAAACCAATCAATAAAGATAACAGGCTCGAAATATCTATTAAGAAGCTAAAAGATATCAGTATATAAAGTATAAGATCATTTTTTAGGCTATTTTTTTGTAAAATTTGTAAAAAGCAGATAAATATCCAGGGATTTAGACTAAAACTTATTAAATTTAAACCATTTTGAACAGTTAAGAGTAAGCTGGCTACTGGGAGTAACAGAAAAAATATTAATGAACCAATCTGTGCAGCTTTATCCCCTTTTAACTTCCCAACTAAAACAAAATTCCCTAAACTGGTAATAAATAAAGAAATGATGATCAATAAAAAAAATCCATAACTTAAATTCAAACCTAAAAATTTAAATATCATTAAAACTAATGGTATGACTGGCCCAATTAAATAGTGGAACGGTGTCCCTAAATACCAGTTAGGATACCAACCTAAATTATTAGGAAAATTAGAGATAAAAAAATTAACTAAGCTTAAAGTTGAAGGGATTAGTGAAGTCTGAGGAAAACTCATAAGTATTTATATTGGCTCAAAATACTACTTGACAAATAATTTGTTATATCTTAAATGATAGTACCATAGTCATTATGAAAAAAGTCTTGGATAACCATAAAGGGATTATAAGTTTATATATTGTGATTGGTTTGGTAGTTTTGGTCTCAGCTTTTTTACTCTACAACAAATCAGCCGTAAACAAAAACTCCTTTCCTGCAACCCAGGTTAAAGCTGCTACTTCTTCTGCTAAACCTAATGTTGTGGTAATCATGACTGATGATCAAACTGATAAGCCCCACCAGCTGGATAAAATGCCCTTGACTACTTCTTTAATTGCTACAGCCGGGGCAACTTTTACTAATAATTTTGACACAACTTCCCTTTGCTGCCCCTCAAGATCGACCTTTTTAACTGGTAAATATGCTCACAATCACCATGTTTGGAGCAACAACGGTACAGATGGGGGTTATGCTATTTTTAATCAATATAATTTAAATCAAAATCTTCCAATTTGGCTTCAAAATGCAGGTTATACAACTACTTTAATTGGTAAATATCTCAATGGTTATGGACCACAATCTACAGTTATCGCCCCTGGTTGGAGTGAATGGCATGCTCTTGATGACGGAGGAGCTGAAGGTAAATATTATAGCTATTATATGAATGACAATGGAGTTGTAAACTTTTATGGCACTGGTGATGCAAATTATAATACTACAGTGTTAACTAATAAGGCTACTTCATTTATTAACGCACACGCAGCTGACAGCGCTCCTTACTTTATGTATGTTGCCTATACTGCTCCCCACGGTGATCCTACAGCTGGCAACGGCGCAGTTCCAGCCACCCAAGATCTGCATACATTTGATAATGAACCTCTCCCTACTCCACCTAATTTTAATGAGGCTGATGTGTCAGACAAGTTTAGTCTGATTTCATCTTTACCGCTTTTAACAAGTACAGATATTAGTAATATAACTAATAATTACAGAAAGAGACTGGGAGCCTTACAATCTGTTGATCGAGGCGTACAAAGTATTTATAATGCTTTGCAATCAACCGGAAAATTAGACAATACAGTGATTATCTTTACCTCAGACAATGGCTTTGAACAGGGTGAACATAGAATTCCAAAAGCAAAAGGTTATCCTTATGAAGAAAGCTTAAAAGTCCCCCTGCTGATCAAAGGACCTAATGTACCTGTAGAAACGATTAATAATATCACAGCCAATATTGACCTTGCCCCAACTATTGTTGAACTTGCTGGAGCAACTGCTGGAACAACTATGGATGGCCTTTCCTTGGTGCCTTTATATCAAAATCCAGCAACAGCCACCTGGAGAAATAAACTATTAATTGAAGGTATAAGTCAAAATTACTTCTCCATCAGAAGGGATAATTCTCAATATAGTCATATTTATACTGGAGAAACAGAATATTATGCTGATCTAACTGCTGACCCATGGGAATTAAATGCATCTAAAACCCTAGTACAATCTGAAGAAGATGCAATAAACGCTCTAAAAGTTTGTGCTGGAGCTACCTGTAACCAATAATTACTTTGTATTTGGGTCTACTAAAAATCTAAAATTACCATCCTGACATTTTTCATTTGTAAAACAAGCTGTATACATTACTACGTATATCCCCGTTATAGCATCATCCTCTAATTTTCCAGTCATAGTTTTATGGTCATCGCTAAAACTCACTCCTCTCTCTCCACCATCAATATAATTTTCATCCCACACCTCTGCTTTAAAATACGACCCTTTTTGTAAGGGCGTATCAAAAGTTAGACTGATTGTTTTTGGTAAAGTTTTAAATGCTTGACCATGTTTTGGATCACTACTTAAAAAATGGTTGGTATTTACAGGGTCATCAAAAAGATTAGGGTTCCAGGAACCTAAATTTGTACTTTTTGGGGTTGTAGTTTTAGCAACTGGTTTTTCTTTAGTTAAAAGGTAGAATAAAACTGACAGCAGACTTAAGGCTAAAACTAGAATAATTAAGGTATTTTTTCCTCTCATAAACTATGTACTCCCTCCTTTTTCCTCTAAAATAAATTTATAACAAAACCACCAAAAGAAAAAAAGCCACAAAATTGTCACAATTGCGGCTAAATAGTCGTGATAAACAACTGCAAAAATAGGCTTAGATAAACTTAAAATAATCACTATTAGACAAAGCCTAAGTATATTAATAATAAAAGTGCCAAGCAAACCAATTAAAATAGCTTCAATTTGAGAATATAGAGTGTATTTAGCATTCTTTAGCCCAACATATAAAGTTATCCCTAAAAGCAGTAAACTCTGCCAGCCAATACAATTCCAAGTCATACCTACAAATACTCCATTAACAGTAAAACCATCCGGATGGCCCAAAATATTAATAGGCAGCGGACTAAGTATTAATTTAACTAACTGCACTTCGCTTGGAACAATCTGTTGTTGAAGAAAGACATACCAGCGGAAATGTTCCAAAATCTTGGTCAAAAATTCATTGAATGTCACTAAAAATGGGAGTATGATCAGAAAGAGTGTAAACAGAAGAAAGATCGTTGAGAAAACTTGTTTTTGTTTCATTTTAAATTTAACCAAATTCTATCACAAAAAGGGGGGTTCAAAAAAATCTTCCTAACATTTACATAATGTCTTTTTGCTTAGAAAATTTAGTTTTTAAGCAAAGTTTAAATCAATAATTATCTTTTTAAATTTATATACCAGGGTTTCTTGCTTTTAATCATCTCTTTGACTATTGAAGGCAGCTCTGCTTCAGACTTTGGCCATCTTGATTCAATATTTGATAAAATTTTCATAATTTTTTTATCTTCATCTGCCCAGTGAGAGAATCCATCTAATAAATAATCTTTATTTCTACCTGAACCAATTAACTTGACCGGAATACCTTCAAAATTTAGATAATTTCTAATTGTTTCAAAAGGACGGTAAAGCAAAAAAGTAGTGATTGAATAGACAATGGGAATCATTCCTCTAAGCGAAAGTCCAACTGCTATCCCAATCATAGCTTGTTCAGCTGCTCCGACATTGATAAATCTATCAGGAAAATCTAGCCTGACACGATCCCACATTTTATAGCCTAAATCTCCGGTTATCAGCCAGATTTTTTTGTTTTTTTCCATTTGTGCATAGACCTCTTCTGCAAATTTAGAACGCATACTTGGCTGCTGATTTTGTTTCATTGGAGTATTTTTAATGCTTGATGATAATCTTTTTCATTCATAACATAATAAAGCGCATCTTGGTCTTTAAGAAAAGGTAGCTGTGAAACTGTTGTTTTAGCAAAAATTAATAAAGGTCGACCCTGGGGATTTTTTTTTAAAGCCAAAGCAAGTTTTTTTAAATCATGCCCATCACAATAACTAAAGTTTAAATCAAAACTTTTAAGCCTCTGAGCAAGATGTTTTAAATTAACCCTATCATAGGCACTCCAACCATTAGCATTTAAAACTACTATTAAATTTTCTAATTTTTGCTCTACTGCAATCCTGAAAGCTTCCCAGATACTTCCCTCACTACACTCTCCATCTGAAATCACGCAATAAACTCGATTTTTTCTATCTGCCAAAGCCATTCCAACCCCAATTGGCAACCCCTGACCTAAGGAACCAGTTGATACATCAATGCCTTTTTTTTCATCTCGATGAGGATGGACTTTTAATTTGCCTAATGAAGGATTTTTTAAAAAGCCATATTTTTCTAAAACTACATACAAACCAACAGCTGCGTGTCCATTTGATAAAACAAACTTTTCCTGTTTTTTCTTAATTTTATAAATACTATCTAATATATCAATAACACTCAAACAAGATCCAAGATGAGCTGTTTTGGCCTGAAAAGTTATATCTAATATTCTTCTCCTAAGTTTTTTCTGATCTTTAGTCAGTAGTTTTTTCATTTTCTTGCTGCTATATATAAGTTGCCAAGCTTTAAGCTTAAATTAAATTTAAGGCTCGCTGTTAAGTTCAATAAAGGTATTTTAACAACCTTGGGCAGAGGAAAAAGCCAAATTAGATAATTTAATGAGATGATATTTTTGGGAGAATATATCCCTAAAACTTGAAAGCGATTTTTCTCAAATAATAATCTAGCTGTTTGAGGAGTATAAAAAAAGGTATGCTCAATATCAATAATTGGACTTTTGTCTTTTAATAATTTAACAAATAAACTATTAAAATCATGATTAAAAGCCAAAATTATCCCATTTTTTTTTAAAAGCTTAAAGCATTCACTCAAAAGCTGATTCGGATTTGGGATGTGATCAAGAGTTTGAAACAAAAAAATAAACTTAAAGCTGTTTTGAGGAAATATTCCCTTTTTTAAGATATCTCTAATAATTTTTTTCTTAATATTTTTAGATGCACTTCTCACTGCTTCTAAACTAGGCTCTATTCCAGATATTTGACTATAACCCATCTTAAATAGTTCCTCCAGTAAAAAACCATTTCCGCAACCTATCTCTAAGATTTTGTCTGTTCTAGTGAGTTCTTTAAGATAAGGTTTTAATACATTCAGATAAGTTTTTTTTAGGTTAGGGATTTCTTTTTGATAAGCTATCGAGCTTTGTTTATAGAATCTTTCAATATCCTCTAAATTTAGTATCGGATTTGATCTTACTAAATTATCCTTTCGGCATTTTACTATTTGGTAATGAAACTCATCTGGAAGTCTTCGGGCAGAAAAAAGCGTCTTGTTTAAATCTTTTCTTCTGAAATTAGCCTGATATAAAACCTGATAATTTTTCTTAGAACTACACAAAGGACAACTAGTTAAGATCATTTTTTCTCTTGTTAATTACTTCTTTAACAATTGCGCTGGGGCGGGATTTAACCTCTTCAAAGATCCTCCTTAAATATTCAGCAATTATCGCCAAAACGATCAGTTGGATGCTTCCCAAAAACAAGGTAATGATTAATAAAGTCAAAAAACCCTTTGGAGAATTAGGTATGTAAAAATATAAAATAATATATAAAAGTATTGCCAAGATGGACATTAGAAAGCTAATAGCTGCCATATAAAAAACCCATTCTAAAGGGGTATAAGAGAAAGAAAAAATAGCTTTCCTAACCCATTTTAGATTTTTGATTAAACTATTAGTTGATTGTCCAGAAAAGCGCTCGGGGCGGATATACTTGATCCCAATTTGTTTAAATCCTACCCAAGCTCTTAAGCCCCGGATAAAACGATCCTTTTCTGGAAGTTTATTTATTCTTTCTACCACTTTTCTATCCATTAGGGAAAAATCCCCGGCATCCAACGGAATTGGTATATAACTTAATTTGTTAAAAATAATATAAAAAAGATGGTAAAGCTGTTCATAAACAAACCCCATACTTTTTTCTCTTTTTCTTCTTACTCCATAAACTACTTGATATCCCTCAAGCCATTTCGCAACCAGCTTCTCAATTAGCTCAGGTGGATCTTGTAAATCTCCATCCATAATTACCACAGCTTCTCCCGAAGCAAGCTTCATGCCGGTGGTAAAAGCACTCTGGGCACCAAAGTTACGGGAATGCAGAGCCACAATTAATTTTTTATCTTTTTTGGCTAATTTTCTTAAAAACTCCTCTGATCTATCAGGACTATCATCGTTAACATAGATAATTTCGTACCTAGAAGTAATTTTTTTAAGAACAGCTTTAGTTCTTTTATAAAGCTCCTCAATACTCCCCTCATCCTTATAGGCAATTACCACTACCGAGATTTTTTTAGATATTAACATAGCCGAAATATATCAATTTATATCCACTGGTGCAAATTTTCTAAGAAATTTAGGATTTTTAAGGTTAAGTTGGCAGGTATTAGTCTTAGTAAAAAAAGCAGTCTAAATAAGCTATCTGGACTGTAATAAACAGGGCCCTGCTCTTTGATTGCCTTAATTACCTTATTAACTGCCTCTTCCTCAGACAAAACCATGAATCTGCTCTTTTTATGAGGGTTCATATCAGTATTGATTGGGCCAAAAAAGATAGTAGAAAATTTAAAATTGGACTTGAGTTGTTTTTGATAAAGACTTTCAAAGGCGATTGATAAAGCCGCTTTACTAGCGCCATAAGCGATTCCTTCAGATTTACTGCCCTTCAAAGCTGAAGTTGAAGAGATCGCTAGAAAGTGGATCCTGCTATTATATGAGTCCTGAAGCAGCTCAATTCCTTTGATTATTGAAAAAAAGTTAACTTCAAAAACTTCTCTTACAATTTCTATATCAAAACCCTCATTTTTAGCATCTTTGTATATCCCGGCATTGAATATAACAACCTCGGGGATGAATTCTGCTTTTTTCATCGCTGAGATGATTTTCTGCCAAGCTCCACTTTGAGAAAAATCAGCTTTGGTGTAATTAAACTTTAATTTAATTTGGGAACTCTCAATTTCTTTAAGTAGAACCTCTCTTCTGGCAACCCCCCAGACCCAATTTTTAGCCATTAATTTAATAGCCAGTTTTCTGCCAATTCCTGAAGATACTCCGGTTATTAAAATCCTTTTATTACTGATCATAATTTGATATTCCTAACCAGCTGCAAAATAGGTCTTAAAAGTGTTTTTGAATCTATTGAATAAAAAATAATTAAGAGTAGAAGCAAAAAAGTCCCAGACGCTGCTGAAATTATCAAACCATATTTAAATGAATTAGATTCATACCTAAACTCAACCTGGTGGCTGCCTTTATCCAGATAAATAGCTCTGTAAGCATAGTTAGCTTGATAGATCTCACTCTCTTTTCCATCAACATAAGCTTTCCAGCCTGGATAATAGGTATCAGATAGAACTAAAAAACGATTATTTAAAGCAGAGGTATTTATTAATAAACTATCTCCACTGTCTTTTATTATTTTAGCCTCCCCGCCTTGCCCTGAAAAACCTTGGGTTTGAGTTATACCCTCTATTAAAACTTGATTTTTAGGATTAAAATCGTCCGCTAAAAGTTGTTCAATGGAATTTTTAGCTGAATCAATTTTTTTTGCCTGGCTGACTAAATAAACCCTGGGCAAAGAATCGTTCAGTTCATAAACATAACCGGTATTTAACTTTAAAGGATAAAAGTCTCTGGATTGAGAGGTCGGATCGAGCAAAATAACCTGCCTGGTTATCGTAAAAGGAAATGAAAAGCTCCAAAATAATTTCAGGTTTTCGTTATTTAAAGGTATCGGGGTTATTAAATATTTAACTGCTAGGATTGATTGCAGTTTAAGAAACTTTTCCGGAAGATGGGCTGGCAAGTTTATTTTTCCCGGATTTAGAAATTGCATCATTGTTTCTCTTGGTAGTAAAAATCTGCTGAAATCAGCCTGGGTTAATAGGTAAGCTTGTTTGTCTAGTTGTTGTCTATCTTGATTGGTTTGATTAGAACTGATATCAAAAAGTAGGTTGAAATTAGCCGGCAGGAAGTTGCGAAACTCTCTTTGAATTGGCCAGTTATCATAAAAATTCAAATCTGTTTTTAAATAAAAAGAGTTTATTCTTTGAGTTCCTAAATTAGTCATTAATTTATTCACCACCTCAGGCTTTTCTAACCAAAAACTTTTTGGCAGAAGCGGTTGAAAATCTCTGTGATGAAAAAATAAATCAAAAAAAGTTACCAGTACAATTATCCAAACTAGATATAAAATAAACTTTTGATAACTCTTTTTCTTTGACTTGAGTCTGCCTATAAACCAGTCATATATTAAGCCTAACCCAAGACCAGCTATGATACTTAAGAAAAATTCCAGAAAAGCCAAGAAATGAATTGAGAATCGAAAAAATTTCATTCCCGGAACTAATTCAAAAAACCATCCAAAAACTGGAGTATAAATTCCTAAAGTCATAAAAAATGTCCAGATTGAACCCACAATCAAAAAATATTTTTTCTTAGAAATTACCTGAAATATTCCCGGGATAATTAGAATTAATGGAAGTAGACCTAAATAACTATTATAAAGAAATGGACTTTTATATCTAATTTTGGCATTTGGACCATCATAAAAAACCGGTTCAGTAGTACGTTTTAGCGGCAAACCCAAAAAGCTTAAAAACCCCTCTTTAGGATAAAGATAAGTAGTTGCTTCATTTAAATTAACCCCAGTTCCTCTTAAAGAATGATTCATTAATTCCAATGATGGCAAGATTTGAATTGCGCTAATCCCAAAACTGATTAAAAACCCAAAAAACAATAAAATAAGTAATAAAATTTGCTTCTTTAGGTTATTCCATTCAATCACCAAAACAACTAATCCCAGTATTAAAGCTTCATAGTAAACAAAAGGCATATAACCGGCTAAAATTTGAAGGGAGATAAGTACAATTAAAACCACAAACAGATAAGCTTTAAACTTTTGAATTAATTTTAAATAAATCCAAAACAGCAAAGGAAATAAGCTGATTGTTTGGTTAAGATTAACCACCATCAATTGTGAAACCATAAAGCCTGATAGTATAAAGGTAATACTTGTCAACAAACGCGCAAAGGTATGCTTTGTAAACAAACCCATGATTAAATACATACCTATACCAGCTAGCCAAAAGTGCAAAAAAATCAACCAATTAATCGCCTGATTGGTGGACAAAAAGCGGAAAAATAGTATGTTTAAAGGGTAAAATGGTCCAATTTGACCATCCGCTACCAACGGATAACCATTACCAATTCCACTTACCCACCAGGGTAATTTACCGGAAAGCAAGGATTTTCTATAGACATCCCGATTTGGGTAATGAAAATTTAGGTAGTCTGAATAGCTAACTCCATCCAACGAATAAGTTTTATCTTCAATCACAGCCGGCCAGAAAAAAATAAGTAACAATATTCCTATTAAAATAAAACTTATTAAGTTCTGATATTGATATTTTTTCATACTTTAATTTTTCTCTTTTCCATCAACATAAGCTTTCCAGCCTGGATAATAGGTATCAGATAGAACTAAAAATCCACCATCTTGAGAAAAAGCAGATATTAAGACATTGTCATTATCATAATGGTTAATCTGGACAGAACCTTTACCTGAAGAATTTGGTTTGGCAATTTTATCTTCTAATATGACTTCTTTACTCGGATCAAATTCTAAAGAATTGAAAAACCTAAAAATAGCTTGATTATCTGGAAGATAGCGGCTTTGGCCCACTAAATAAGCTCTGGGTAAGAAGTCTTTATTTTGATAAATATAGACTGTTTGCTGGCCAAAACTAGCTTGGATTTTGGTCGCTAAACTAAATGACTTATTTTGATCATTTGATTGGAAACTAAAAACATATTTAACATTTTCCAAGCCAAAAAGTTTAGCTGAATTAGTTGCCTGATCTAAATAATTATCTGCAACAAATCTATCCAGTTCACTGGAGCGTTTTATCCCAAAATGCCCGCCTAAACCATAAATAAACGCTGGAGAGGCAATTTTATAGACTAAGTTGTAGTCAGAAGGAAGCAGTTCACGTTGCTCAAGATAGGCTGATAAATCCCCTCTCCAACCTGCTGACTGTCTCCAAGCCTCTTGCCAAGCAGGCTCTGAACCGATTGACCGGACTCTGTATAAATCATGATCGCTTTTAAAAAATTTAACAGTATTCGGTTCCTGAAAGTAACTTAAAGGCATGACATTATTAAAATCCCGACCAAAGTAAAATAAGTCATAAAGGGAGAGAAAAACGATTACCAGTATTATTAAAGTTTTCCGGGTTTTAAAATAAGAAAAAAGATAAATTAATCCCCTGCCAGCCAGAATGCTTAAGAAAAAATCGATATAAAACAAAAACCTCCCGGGTATCCTGGTAAAAGAAAATCCTGGTACAAAATCATGAATTAGTTTATAAACCCAGAGGCTATCTCCCAAAACAAGTAACAAACAAAATAATAAAAGTAGACCAAAACATTGAGTATACTTATCTTTTGCCTTGATACCAATATATAAACCAATTAAGCTTAAAAATAATGGCAGTATGCCAATATAGCCAATATTCTCCCAGTAGTTTTCAGAATTTATATCCCAGCTACCTTTTGACGGATCACCAAAAGCAAAGGGAGATAAAAAAAGAGCTAAATATTTTATTTTAAATGCTGGACTAAGCGCACTTGCTAAACTTAAGTTTCCTCTGGTAGAGTAGCTAATCATTTCTAAAGCTGGTAAAAGTATGACTGCGGATAAGCAAACTCCTATTATTAAAGCTAGAATAAACATCCCAATTGGCTTAAAAGACTCTTTTCCGGATTCTTTAAATTCCAACCATATCCTAATCAAAAAATAACAAAAGCATACAAAAAGTAGCAAATAAGTTGCAGTTAATTGCCCTGAAGAAAAAGATACAAAGATTAACAGACTAAGAACAGCTACCCAAACAAATTTCGCTTTAGAGATAATCTCCTCTATCAGAATTAGAATATAAGGAAAAACTATTAAGGCATTAAGCAGGGGTACATGGCGCAAATGACCAACCATTGTCCCACTCAAAGTAAAAACCATACTGGCAAAAAAAGCTCCTAGAGGAGAGATTTTTATTTTACGAGCAAAAAAGTACACTCCTAAAGAAAGAATAATAAAGTTGCTGATGACTAAATAATTAAAAGCAAGTGCAGAAGGTAGCTTTAAATACAATAGGTCACTTAAAAAAAAGAACGGTGCAGTTTGAGCTTCTCCTAATATTGGCGTACCAGATCCAATATAAGGATTCCAAAGTGGTATTTTCCCTTGTCTTAAATAGTTATTAGCAAAAAAATCTTTATATGGATAAGCATGATGCAGTAGGTCAGAAGCAATTTCATCTGCTCCAAAAAATACTCCTTGCATGGTTACCCCCTTCCAGAGAAAGATCAAGACAATGATGACTAAAACAAAAAGCAGCAACTTATCAGAAAAAATTAGGGGATAAAATTTTTTAAATTTCATTTTTGTTGAAAAAATATCTTAGGTTTTTTTAAAAATATCAAGATTAAAGCAACTATTAATAAAAATATGCTGATTCCAGAAATAATTAATCCTAAACGGAAAAACTCAGATTCATACCTAAACTCAACTTGGTGATTACCTTCAGTTAGATATATTGCTCTGTAAGCATAGTTATCTCTTTTCCATCAACATAAGCTTTCCAGCCTGGATAATAGGTATCAGATAGAACTAAAAATCCACCATCTTGAGAAAAAGCAGATATTAAGACATTGTCATTATCATAATGGTTAATCTGGACAGAACCTTTACCTGAAGTTTCAGGAATATCTAACTTTTTGCTCAATAAAACCTCTTTTGAAGGTTCAAATTTATCAAACATTTGATTAAGTAATTGATCATCATCTGTTACATAGATTGGTTTGCCTACCAAATATGCTCTGGGCAACCACAAACTGTTTTTATAAATATAGACGTCAAAGCTAGGAATATTACCAGAAATTTTCTTAACTAATTTAAGGTCAGGATCCTGATTATATGCACCAGGTAGAATCAAATACTTAACATTTTCCATGCCTAAAAGTAAGCTCAAGCGCGGCGGCTTATCTAGCAGTCTTTGAGGCTCAATAATAAAGCTATCCAGCTCATTAGATCTTCGAACTGAAAAATGGTAGCTGACTCCATAAATAGAATCGGTCGATGGGATTCTAAACAGCTGGTTAAAATCTGCCGGCAACGTTTGCCGGTGGGCAAAATAAGCAGTTAAATTATCTCTCCAACCTTTTGACTCAAACCAAGCTTTTATCCATAACTTATCAGCATTAACTGAGCGGATCCGAAAAAAACTTTTATCTTGATCTAAAAATTGACTGGTTTGATTTGGTTTAAAGTAGTCTAGAGAAATTACATTATTAAAACCAATCCCAAACCAAAATAAGTCAGCTATGGTTAGAATAATTATTAAGGTAATTATTGGTTTTTTAAGATAAGTAATTTTTTTTTCTAGATAAAGCAGTCCAAAACCGCCGATCAAGCTTAAGAAAAAATCTATAATTAATAAAAATCTCCCCGAGATGCGCAGCAAATTAAATCCCGGTATAAGATCCCAAAACAGTTTAAAGAAAAAAGTATTTTTGCCTAACAAAAGCAAGAAGCTGAAAAAGATTAAAACACCAGTAATCTTAATTTTAATATCTTTTGTTTTAATACCAATAAATAAACCAATTATGCTCAAAACTAACGGCAACAGACCAATATAGCCAATATTCTCCCAATAGTTTTGTTCAGGAATTAACGGCCAAGTCCCCTTTGATGGATCTCCGAAGATATAAGGTGATAAAAAAAGGACAAGGAATTTAAAATGATACGCTATAGCTATTGATTTATCAAAATAAAGTTCACTATTAAGCGCACTTCTGGTAGAGTTGAGAAAAAGCAGCCAAGTAGGCAGCAGTTGAATAGCAGAAAGCAGTAAACTTAAAAACAGGCTTGAAAAAAAACTTAAAATTAACAGCCAAAAATGTTTATTCAGTTTTGAAACCTTAAAATAGACCCGCAAGCTAAAATAGCTGGTTAGGACTAAGAGTTCTAAATAAACTGTGGTTAAATGTCCAGCCAGAATGGAAAATGCAGTCAGAATCGCTAAAAGTAAGTACCAAACTATCAAACGTGAAGATATGATGATTTTTTTTTGTCCATACTCACTCAAAATTTTCTCCAGCAGAAAAAAACTTAGTGGCATAAACGAAAGTGAGCTTATAACCGAAACATGACGCAAATGCCCAATCAAAAAACCTGAAAAAGTAAATATTAGACCGCTATAAAAAGCTGATACTCTAGATAAACCCATGACTTTGGCGTAAAAATAAGTTCCAGCAGAGATGAACATAAAACTAATAATAATCAGATAATTAAAAGCTACCGGTATGGGCAAAAAGAAAAAAAGCAATATATTAATCGGG
>JACPZA010000020.1 GCA_016195715.1 Candidatus Daviesbacteria bacterium | reverse complement strand
TTAAAAAAAATTGAATTAGCTAGTGTCAAGAAAAAAAAATCTAAAAAATTTTGGTTGAGTTTATTTGTACTGATAATTTTAGTAGTTGGAGGACTATTTGTAGTAGATCTTTTTTCTGGATCCAGTTCTTCAGTTTTTACTTATGTTTTATCTAAAGGTAATACTATTAAATCAACTGATGATAGGGTTAATATTTTGCTTTTAGGTAACGCTGGTGGTAAACATGATGGTCCAGAGTTAACTGATTCAATTATTGTGGCTTCTTATAATCTAAAAACCAGTCGAGTCACACTAATTTCAGTTCCCAGGGATCTATGGCTTGATAGTATTAAAGCCAAGGTTAATGCAGCTTATGAAATTGGTAATAAAACGAGTCAAGGACTTAAATTTTCTGAAGATAAAATTGATGATATTTTGGGCGTACCAATTCATTATGGAATAAGAGTCGATTTTGATGGTTTTGCCAAAGCTATTGATTTAGTTGGCGGGGTGGATTTGGAAGTTCCTAAAACTTTTGATGATTATAATTATCCAATTACTGATAAAGAAGACGACTCTTGTGGTTTAGTCCAAAAAGAGGTTGATCTAGATGCTAGTATCGCGGCAATTTTACATTTATCAACTGGTAAACAAACAGTTTTTATGACCTCAGATAATCACATCGCATCGACCTCAGCGGATTTTGCTTGTCGCTTTGAACATCTGCATTTTGATCAAGGCTTGACGCATATGGATGGGGAGTTAGCGCTTAAATTTGTGCGTTCCAGAATGGGTACAAATGGTGAGGGTTCAGATTTTGCCAGGTCCAGACGCCAGCAACTTGTTTTACAAGCTTTTAGAAAAAAAGCTTTGTCACTTGAGACTTTAACTAGTCCTTCAAAAGTAGCTAGTGTAGTTACCACTTTAGGTCAAAGTATTGAAACTGATATTCCAGCAGATAGATTTATAGATTTTTTTAAGTTAATTAAAAATATGGAGGGAGTTGACAGTTTAGTATTGGGAGATTTAGGTAAGGGTCAATCTTTATTAATCAATCCTCCTGCGGAAGATTTTGGTGGAGCTTATGTTTTAATCCCAGAAAATAACGATTTAAACAAAGTTCATGATTTCATCAAAACTACTTTAGATAAAACTCAACTGCCTAAATGAAGTTAATTGTTTTGCATGGAACTGGTTTAGTTGGAATATCAAACTACATCACAAATTTTAAAAAGAAATTTACTAGTTTAGAAGTTTTAGAAATTAATGCCAAAAATATAGATTTATCAACACTTATCTCAACAATTTCTACACCTCAACTTTTCTTTAGTGAAAGATTAATTATTTTAGAAAACTTGAGCGAAAATAGCGACTTAAAAACTTTACCAAAAGATCAAGATTTAACTATTTTAGTGAGATTAAATAAACAACTTTTGAAATCAAGTTCACTTTGGAAATCGGCTCAAATGGAATCAGCTCAAATAATTGAGTTCAGCGAAGAAAAAGAGGCTTCAATTTTCCCTTTTTTGGATTTAGTCATAGAGGGTTCGCTAAAATCTCAAGTGATGTTAGATCAATTACTAAAAGAGTTTGGTTCTCAATATATTTTAACCATGCTTGCTTATATGCTTCGAAGATTAATTTTAACTCCTAAAACTACTTCTAGTTTTGTACTTAAAAAATTGCAAAAGCAGAAAGAAAATTTATCTTTAAGAAAAATTAACTTACATTATCGAGAAATTTTAACAACTGATTTTAAAATTAAATCAGGAGTTCTTGATGAAAAAACCGCACTATTATCTTTACTTGCTAGATTTATCTTTTAAATATTTTTTGATTAAATCAATATCAGCTTGATCAACTGTACCATCTTTATTTAAGTCAGCCTGTTTGATAGTAGGAAATTCTCCCAGATTATCTATAATGATCGCTAAATCAACTACATTAATTACACCATCATTATTTAAATCTAAGGAGTTGGAGGATGTAAAGATATTATTTGCTAAATCGCTTAGATCCAAATCTTGTCCTAAAACAACTGGTGGCAATTGGGTCTTGCCTAAAGGTAAATTAACTTTAACCTCTGAATGAATTGAGCCTTTTTTTAAAGCTAGAGTTGTGAGAGTAGTAGATTTTAAACTAAAGGTTGATTTAAGATCTGGTGTGTAGAGATTTGTTAAGGGTAGAACGAAATTACCATCAGTAATTGTAAAAGTAGAAATTTTAGCAGCACCAGGAATATTTAAAAAAACCAAAGTATCATCAACAGGTTGAAAGTCTTTGTCAACGATGCTGCCTAAAACTGGCTGAGTTAAAGAGCTTGAGTCAGTTGTGATGGTGGCAGTATGGAAACTTTTAAGCTCTTGACTTGGATAATAAAAGTCACCACTTTTGATTTTAAAAAAATAATTAGTATCAGGATTTAAAGCTGCTAAAGTCACAAAATGGGTCAATCTACTACTTAAAATATTTTTATCTCGATCATCATTTTTTTCAAATCCAAAATTTTTAGTTGGACCAAAAATAATTGATCCTTCAGTTGGAATATTAGTTTGCCAGGTAATTGTTCCCTGATTTGAGGTGATATTGGAAATTTCAATATCTTGGGGTTCAAAGTTTTTTTGAGATTGTTGGTTAATTTGTTGGCTATACTCAAATAAACCAATTCCTAAGGCAATTGCAATGATTAATAAACCAAGTCCTAAAAGAGTTGGAATTTTTCTCATAATTTAAGGCTTTTGAGAACTACTTGAGGTAGAGTTTTCAGTCACTGGGACAACAATAAATCCAGCAGCAGTACTATTTTTCTTAATTTCATCTAGTGCTGCTTGATCTAAGTTAGGATTAATTGGTTCTAAGACCTCTTGCAGCTTAGGGGAAACAACGACATTAGCTTTAGTGTGATAAATATCACTTACCACCCAAACTAAAATAACTATGGTTGTCATAATAATTAAAATCACAAACTCTTTTTTATGCATATTAGATTAATAATAACTCTTGGCTGTAATTGAGACAGTTAAACCAGCATCTAGCTTGGTAATATTAATAATATCTATGGTGATTAGGTGAGGTAATGATCTGATTTGTTCTAAGACATTGACTAAATCACTATAGTTACCTTTTAAGTTCAAATTGAAAACAATTTCTTTTAAATCAGAATCTTTAGTAGCAGGTTGGCGATTTGGATCAATACTAATTGGTTGAAATTGTAATCCAGAAACTGAAGCATTGTATTTTAAACTCAAAGCATTGAGATCATTAATTAAGGTGCCCAAACTCAATTTATCTGGCAGCAGATTATCTATCTCATTTTTAACACTTGGATCAATTTGATCATAATTTTTTTTAGCAGTTTCTAGATTGTGAGATTTATCTAGTAGTTGATTTAAAACTAACTTTTGGGCTTTGATATCTTTTTGCAGGGCAATAATGGTTTTAAAGGTTGGACGGATAGCAAAAAGTGAAAAAAAAGTAATGGCAATTAGACTAAAAACAACTGAGCTGTAAGTCTTGATATAAGGATTTTTTAAGACTGGTTTGATGTAAACAAAGTAACGGAATCTTTGAGGGTTCATTTGGCTACTCCTGTAATTGTAAAAGTAAAGCCAGTATCACCTAAACTGATGTTAGTTAAATTAATTTCCTTAAAAGAATTTACGCTGTTTAACCCACTTAAAAAAACTGCTAAATCACTATTAGATAAAGCACTCCCGGTTATTTTGAACACTACCTGATTATCAGTTGATTGGCTATGATCGAAATTAATAGTGGTGACTTTAATACCAGCTGGTAGTTGGTTAGAAATTTTGCTCAAGATATCTTGCCAACTTGGAGTTGCAGTCAAAACATTTTTAATTATCGATAGTTTAAACTGAGTCTGACGAATCAGATTTTCTTGAGTAGTTAAACTCTCAATATAGGGGATTTGTTTATTAATATTTTCATTAACATCAGCTAAGTCGCCGTCAAATTTAAATCTAGCTGCAAAAGTAGCTAAGACTAAAATTTCCACAACTATACCAATATAACGTCCAAAGGTTAAAAGCCACTTTATAATGCGTGCTAGTAATTTAAGAGGAATACCCTGAGGATATAAAAGATTAATATTAAGACGAGGTGTCCGGGCAGCAGCCATAAGAGTATTATAGCTTTCGACTGGTTAATTTTTCTACTATTTAGAAAGTTTTTGAAGTGATTTAGCTAGCCGACTTTTCAAACGAGCGGCTTTATTAGAATGAACTAATTTTGTTTTTGTAGCTTTATCTAGTTTACTAAAAACTTCTTGCAAAGTTTTTTGGGTTGGATTAGAGCGCATTTTTTTAACTATACCTTTTAAGTTTAGTTTAATTTTTTGATTATGCGCTGTTTTTTTCTTGTCCTGGCGCATTTTTTTCTTAGCTGATCTAATGATCGGCATAATGGTTGAAATATTAACATAACAATTCTTTATGCGCAACTAAAAAAAGTCCTCCCTGTTAAAAAACCAGAGTTTATCCTAAAATAAATAAAGCCCCCGGGAAAGAATTTAACTTAATATGGTTCAATCTTTACTTTCACTTTTGTCTGCCAGGCAAAATAGCATTTTGTCTGGAGCTTCAGTTTTAATGATCACTGTTTTTGCTTCCAAGTTTTTAGGATTAATTAGAGATAGGTTACTGGTTCATAATTTTGATACTACTCAGGCAGCAATTTTTTTTGCTGCGTTTAAGCTACCAGATCTGATTTTTCAATTATTAATTTTTGGAGCTTTATCTGTTGCATTTATCCCAGTTTTTACTGATTTAATGCATAGTAAAAGTGAGAAGGAAGCTTTTAACTTTGCTTCCAATATTTTAAATTTATCACTACTTTTTTTTGGAATTGTGGCGTTAATTTGTTTTGTTTTTGTTTCCCCTTTAAATAGCATTATTATTCCAGGATTTAAAGGTGAGCAAAAAATTTTAACTGATCAACTAACTCGGGTAATTATGCTAGGTCAAGTACTTTTGGTAATTGGGGCATTTTTTATTGGTATTGCTCAATCATATCAGCGCTTTATAATTCCATCCCTGGCACCACTTTTTTATAATTTGGGAATTATTTTAGGAATAGTTTTTTTCTCTTCAAGTTTAGGGATAATGGGCCCAGCTTTTGGAGTAGTTTTGGGAGCGGCTTTACATGTTTTAATTCAATTGCCCATGGTTTCAAGCTTGGGTTTTAGATATAAATTGTCTCTTGATTTTTTTAACCCTGGGGTAAGGGAGGTAGTAAAGCTTATGAGTATCAGAAACATTGGTTTAGCAGTTGAGCAACTTTCAGATACCATTGGCATAGCTTTAGCCTCTTTAGTTTCATATTCTTCTGTCACTCTTTTAACTTTTGCCCAACATTTACAGGTTGTACCAATTGGACTGTTTGGTGCAACTATTGCTCAAGCTGCCCTGCCAGTTTTATCCAGAGAACATGCTAAAGGTGAAACTGAGTCTTTTAAAGTCACGCTTTTAACTACCATGCATCAAATCTTTTTTCTAACTTTACCAGCTGCAGCAATTTTAATAGTTTTAAGAATTCCGGTTGTAAGATTAGTTTTTGGAGCGTCACAATTTAGCTGGGAAGATACTGTTTTAACAGGTCGAACTGTAGCTTTTTTAGCAGCTGGTGTGGCTACCCAATCGGTAATTTTGCTTTTGGTCAGGGGATTTTATGCATTTAAAGATACTAAAACCCCAGTCTATGTTTCAATATTTGCTGTAGCAATTAACATTAGTTTAAGTTTACTTTTTATCAAACAAATGCATTTGGGAGTTTGGAGCTTAGGACTATCTTATGCAGTTTCAACTAATTTATCATTTTTTCTATTGCTTTACTTTCTAGATCAAAAAGTAAAGGGATTTTCAAAAAAAGATTTATTTGCACCAGCTTTAAAAATGCTGCTTGCTTCCCTTGTTGCCGCCATTGCTTTATACATTCCAATTAAAGCACTGGATCAGCTAGTTTTTGATACTACTAAAACTATAAATTTATTACTACTGACTGGAATTGCATCTATGTTTGGACTGGGAATTTATTTAGTTTTAGTTTGGTTGATGAGAGTAAGAGAGCTTTATACTTTTACAGATTTGCTGAAAAGAACTTATCGTGCTCAATTTAAAGTCAAATCAGAAGAAATCATCAAAGAAACTGGAACAGTTTAATTTTACTCTGAAAGACACTTCAGCTAGAATACCACTATTATGAACATAAGAAACTTCTCAATTATTGCTCATGTTGATCATGGCAAATCAACTTTAGCAGATAGGTTTTTAGAGATCACTGGGACTATTGCTAAAGATAAAATGCAAGAGCAGCTTTTGGATTCACTAGCTTTAGAGCGGGAGCGGGGAATTACTATCAAGCTTGCACCAGTCAGGATGAAGTATTCTTTAGATGGAGCGGACTACACCCTAAATATGATTGATACTCCAGGACACGTGGATTTTTCTTATGAGGTATCTCGTTCTCTAGCTGCAGTTGAAGGAGCAATACTTTTGGTTGATGCCACCCAAGGAATTCAGGCTCAAACACTGTCGCATGGGCTAGCAGCGCTAGAGCAAAATTTAACTTTAATTCCAGTCATTAACAAAATTGATTTAGCTAATGCTGATATTGAAAAATGTAAAAAAGAGCTTTCAGATACTTTTGGTTTTTTAGAAGCAGAGATCTTACTTGCATCTGGCAAGTCAGGAATTGGGGTAGAGGAGATATTAAAAGCAGTAATTGAGCGTATTCCTGCTTCAAAATCCGCAGGTGGAGCCTCGATTCCACCCCAAGGGTGGAAACAGAGTGAAGAAGCATTTAGAGCTTTAATCTTTGATTCATTTTTTGATTCTTTTAAAGGAGTGGTGGCTTGTATCAGAGTATTTGATGGTCAAGCTCCAAAGTCTGGTTCAAAGATTCATTTCTTAGCAACTAAAGCAGAAGGCCAAGTTTTAGAAAAAGGTAATTTTTCTCCTAAACTTACTCCTTCAGAATCTTTAAAGTCAGGGGAAATTGGCTATATTGCAACTGGTATTAAAACCCCAGATTTAGTTCGAGTTGGTGACACTATTTCAGATGATCCATCAAGCCAGCCTTTGCCTGGCTATAAAACTGTTAAACCCATGGTATTTGTTGGGTTATATCCTCTGGAGGCCTCAGAATATTTTGAGCTAAAAGAAGTTTTAGCTAAATTTAAACTGACAGATCCTGCTTTTATATTTGAACAAGAACAATCCAGTGCGCTAGGTTCTGGATTTAGGTGTGGGTTTTTAGGGTTGTTGCATGCAGAAGTTGTTCAAGAAAGATTATCTGGTGAGTTTAATATGGATTTGTTAGCAACAGCTCCTTCTGTTGAATATTTAGTTAATGGAGAGTCTCTAAACAATCCTGCAGACTTAGACCCATCTTTGATGAAACAAATTAAAGAGCCTTGGGTATCTTTAAAAATCTTTACTCCTCAAAGCTATATTGGTAATGTCATGGAGTTAGTTCAAGACAGAAGAGGTAGGTTTTTAAATATGCAACATTTTGGAACTCAGGTAGAACTTTATTATCAAATGCCTTTATCTGAGATGATTACTGATTTTTATGACAAATTAAAATCAATCTCTTCTGGG
>JACPZA010000013.1 GCA_016195715.1 Candidatus Daviesbacteria bacterium | reverse complement strand
ACCTTGACTGGTGGAGAAAATGCCTTTATGGGTCAATGTACAGGGGATGCTAAAAATTGCCAAGGTCAAATTAGTATTGGTCCAAAGGGCAAAACTCAAGGAAGCTACGAAGTTAAGGTTACTGATACTACCAGCACTTCTAATCTTTTTGGCATTACAAATTTAATAGTTACTACACCTATTAACACTACTACACAAGGCTCAAGTGGTGTTTGTACAACTGTCCCAAGTTCAGTGAAGAATTGTTCAGATTTTAAAACAGGAGATTATATTATCAATATCCCTGTTAATAAAACTTGCACTACTAGCGATGGAAACCCAAAAGGAGTTCAGTGCGCAAATACATCTGATCAGTTTTGCAAAGCTTCTGATGGAACTACTATTCAATGTGCTGCTTTAACTAGCTGCAAGGACAGTCTTGTTTGTCGTACTGGATATACTACTGAAGCCTGCGATAGTAGTGTTGATACAAGCAAAAATTGCTGTGCGCAGATAAATGGAGCAATTATTCAAGACCCTAAAGTGGCATGTTCTGTGATTCAGACAACCACCACTGGTGCTCAACCATGTGATCCAACTCCAGAAACCACAGGCACTGGAATTAAAACAGCAATTGGTTGTATCCCAACTCAACCTCAGCAATTAGTCCAAGGCTTTGTTAGGGTAATTAGTTTTGCATCAGGTGGAATAGCTTTACTTTTAATGATCTTTGGAGCAATTGGTATTATTACCTCAGCTGGTAATCCAGAAAGATTAAAACAATCTCAAGAACAATTTACCTCAGCTATAATTGGACTTTTGTTTATAATTTTTTCAGTTTTGTTGTTGCAGATAATTGGGGTTGATATACTAAACATACCTGGATTTGGCAGATCATGAAATTAGCTTTAACTCTCCCCGGCTTTAATGACACTGCAGGAACTACTAATATTTCTCCACCTAGTAATTTTAGTAAATCATTTGTTGATCTTGCCACAACAGTGTCGGGATTTTTAAATGTAATTTTTTATGTTGTGACTTTTTTAATGTTTTTTTGGTTTTTATGGGGAGTATTTGAATATTTATTTGCTGAAGGTCAAAAAGAGACTTTATATAAAGCTAGAAATAGGATTCGCTGGGCTTTAATTGGCTTTATTTTTGTAATTTTAGCGTTTGCTATTAGTAAATATGCAGGTGAGCTAGTCCCTCAGCAAAATGTTAATGTCACAAATGTAACAGGAAAATAATTATGATTTCTAAAGTTTATGCTCAAAATCCACCCACAGTTAATTTAGATAAAGAGTTTGCTTATGGCAATTTAACTGATCTTGGTTCAACTCTAGGTCACCTAGCTCTCCCAGTTTTTGGGTTTGCTGCCACTATGATTGTGTTCTATTTTTTAATAGCTGGAGTAAAATTTATAGTTTCTGAGGGAGATAAGACAAGTGTTCAAGAAGCAAAAAGAATGATCACTCATTCTTTAATTGGCTTTTTACTTCTAATATTGCTATTTTTAATAGTGAGATTCATTCCACAGTTTTTTGGACTAACTAACTTTCAAATAATTTAACTATGATGAAAAAAATACTCTTACTCTCAATGTTTATAATTTTCTTTAATATTTTATTTGCAACCAAAGCCTATGCCTTAAATTGTTGTACCGCAGGAGATAATTATTCCGGCGGGGAATGTATAAAAGCTGGTTCTCCTCCTCAAACCTATCCAGCCTGTAATGGCTTATCTTCATACACCTGCGATACAACCCAAAAACCTCCACTTTGTGTACCAGTTAACAATAATCCTTGCTGTAATACCGGAGATTCTCTCAATATTTCAGGCACTCGCTGTATTAGTGGATTGAGTGGAACTGATTATGCAGTCTGTGGGGAGTCTGCTAATTTAACATGTGACAAAAGCCAAAGTCCTCCACAATGTATAAACAGCTCAAATAGCTCAAACAACACTGGTCCAGGCACAGTTGGGGGAATCTTTGGCACAATTACTCCACCAGATGCTTTAAAAAATCTTTTAGGACCAAGTGTAACAGGTGAACAAGGCATTAGTAGTGTTTTAAGCAAAGTGGTTGAATTAATTTATATCTTTGCAGCTATATTATTTGTTTTCTATATTTTATATGCAGCCTTAAAGTTTATTTATTCAGAAGGGCATAAAGAATCAGTCCAAGATGCTAAATCAACTATTACTTGGGCAATTATTGGGGTGATTTTTATGTCTTTATCTTTTGTCATACTGAGAATTGTTGGGAATATTACTGGTTTTAAATTTTTTAACTAAAAATGGTTAAACTTGCACAGATTGTTATTAATCAACCAACTAATTTTGGGATTCCAGCTCAAAAAGCTGATATTGTTCAAACTGTTTTAAAAAATGCCATCACAGTTGGTATGACTATTGGGGTAATTTTACTTTTATTTTATTTTTTATGGGGAGCAATTGATTGGATTATGTCTGGTGGTGATAAAGAAAAAGTTGGTAATGCCCAGAAAAAAATCACCAGCGCGCTAGTCGGCTTTGTACTTTTAGCGCTACTTTTTCTAATAGTCAGGGTGATTGGCCAAGTGGTTGGATTTAATCCACTTCAAAAGATGACTTTTCCCAATTTAGGCAATCCTTAAAAAGTCGACTTGACAAGTTGAAATTGATAGGAATAATATTAGATTACATATGAAAAAACTCGCTGCCTTGTTAACATCTTTTGGATACTTAATTTTTTCTAAATTAGCTTTTGCTCAAAACCCAGTAGAAAATATTGATATAGGAAATACTCAAGGTGCTGGAATACAAGCAAATACCTCAGTAGGAACTTTATTGGGTAATTCTATAACTTTAATTTTTACTGTTTCTGCTATTTTAGTTTTAGCGATGTTAATTTGGGGTGGTATAGAATGGGTGTTATCTGGTGGTGATAAAGAAAAAGTTGCTAATGCTAGAAAACGAATCATTGGAGCTTTAATTGGTCTTGCTATTATTGCCTTATCATTCTTGATCGTTAGAGTAGTTGGACAAATAGTTGGGTTTAACATTCTAACTAACTTAACTATACCTACACTCGGTAATTCAGCCCAAAAGTAAGCTTATTCTTGCAAAAAATCTTTAATTTAGGCTAAGCTGAAGGTATGAGGAAATTTATAGCGTACATCCCGACTGTTTATGCTCAAACTCAACCTGCTCCTACTCCCAATTTAGGTCCTGACCCGGCTAATCTAGTTCACTTGCAACAATTAATTCAGCGAATCATCAACATTTCTGTCGGGCTAGCTTTTATTGCTCTAACAGTAGTCTTAGTTTATACCGGAATTTTATTTTTAACCTCAGGTGGAGATTCTAAAGCTACTCAAAATGCCTATAATTCGCTAACTTGGTCGCTTTTAGGAATACTTTTTTTAGCTTTAGCTTGGTTAATATTACTTTTGATTAAAGCTTTTACTGGAGTAAATGTCACACAATTTTGTCTTGGCTTTAGCTGTAGTTAAATTTATATGCCCAAAAAATTCTTATTTTTTTTGATCAGTTTAATTTTACTAACTTTCTTTTTTGCTGTAAAAGAAACACAAGCTTATGAAGAAAAAGATCCAGTTCCAAACTGTGTTTTAACTCCAACCACAGCTTCAGCTCCTGGAATTACTGATTATATTTTTAACAATGAAGAGTTTGATTTAATTGCTCAATATACAGATTTAACTGCAGATCACAAATTTAGGCAAAGTTCCCTTCCTTATACAGTAACTATATCTTACGGCAAAGACCCTAAAACCAATCTTCCCTTTGAAAATATTCTAGGAGATATGAAATTAATCAGATCTGTTCCTAATAATGATGAAAAAGATTTAAGTAAAGAAGATACTCAAGAATGCATTGAAAGAAATCATGATTATGGTGATTGTACAAAAGCAGAAGATTTAGATCCAGGAGATCAGATTGATTCTTGGACAATGCAAGCTATCAATAAACTTAAATTTAATCAACTTCCTGGTTTAGTCTCGTTAAATTTATATGAAAAGTTTGATAGTTCCAAAACTCCTATTAGCTTAAATAACTTAGTTTGTACAAAAGAGCTTAAAATTGTTGACAAAAATACTATAACAGTTTCAGTTATTCAACCACTAAATTTAGGAGATAAGGTTGATATTTCAGGAACAGTTCAAGACCATTTAAGAAATGTGAAGGGTGCTAGTGTTAATATAACTATCGGAAATCGGACTGTTAAAACAGCAACAGATGATAATGGGGCGTATCGTTATAATCAAGATGATACAGCAACCTGGAATTTAACAATTCCTAATTCTAGCTTTGAAGTGAAGGTTTCTACTGTTCTAAATGGAGAGACTATTCGGGCTTCAGGAAATTTTGGTTTAGCATTAACTGGACCTTTAACTTCTGGTCAACTAAATATTGGAACCGCTCAAAAAGTCCAAATTACTCGCTATTTTAATCCCACGACAGGAGACCACTGGACTTCAAGCCAACTGCAAATACCCAATCCATCTACCTCCTATCAACAAGAAGAAGCTCAAGGTGAACTATATGTAGAAGATGACGGCAGTGGACCATTGGTTCCAATATATGATTGCATAAATGGCACTAATCATTACACCTCACTTTTTTCTGATTCAAAATGCAATGCCAATGGCTTTGATAATAGACTAGGATATATTTATAATCCTCAACTTAACCCTAGACCTACTGGAACTCATCCTTTATATCTTTGCAAAAAAGTTGATAGTAGTGGAGCTATTTTGGATGAAAAAACCTCATTAAGTATCGATTGTAAAGATAAGTCTAGTGATATTACACCTTATAGTTTGGAAACCACTTTAGGTTTTGCGCTAGATTCTTCAATCAGTTGCCCCAAAGTCCCTAAAGGAGAAGAAGTTAAAGCCGATGTCGGAAAAGATCAAACTTTCACCACCAAAGTCGAAAAAGTTAATGTTTATCCTGGGATAACTTCACAAAATGAAAATAATCCAAATGTGGCAGATACTCCCCAAGTTGGTGTTAATTATGATAACTATATCTCCAAAATACTTGGGGACATTTTAAGTCAGTTAAAGTGTGCTGTTTCTAAGGGGACTGGTTTAGGTAATTTTTGTGGACAAAATTTGGTATTAGCATCTGGAACTAATCTACTCAAGAATAAAGTTGATTCACTTCATGGAAGTTATGTTTATAATATCCAAAGATCACCTGTACCCTTTAATGCTAAAGCTCTTTATGATGACCCCCAAGATCATTGCCAGTACGGGAATGCAGTAGTTAGTGACTTAACAAATAAATTAGGTAACGAGGCCAGTATTTATACTGTGGAGTTTCCCAAAACTCTAGTCCCAGGTCCAAATGCGACACCAATTCCTTTAAAAGCAGGTGCTGATCCAGCTAAAACTTTAAACTATGGTACAACTCCATTAGAAAGTGAGCGAATTGGTCAATATGATAAGAATAGATGTTTATATCAACAAGGGACATTTTATCCAGGTGTCCCTATCCCAGATTTGCCTTGTAATGAAGTTGTTGCTCCGGCTAATCCAACTCAGCAGAATTTTTAATTTGACTAAAGAGTTAACTCTTTGCTAGTCTTAAACTATGTCCCCTGCCTTAAAAATTGTTTTAAGCTTCTGGATTGTAGTTATTAGCTTTTTTATAGTTACAAAAACTGCTTTAGCTGATAACCCTTTATGTTCCTCAGACACAACTCATCAGAAATGGGACTCTACTAAACAATATACTATTACAGGCTCAAGCAATACTTGTAGTAACCCTAATGATTGTATTGTCTCTTCTAACTCAGATCCTGGTACAGGATCCTTAAGTGTAACCTGTGAACCACCTTTGGGAAATGTATCCGCTAATTCCCCAACTGATCCAGGCGCAGCTCCATCAACAGAAAACTACACCCCTCCAGTTCATACAGGCTATACCATCCAAAACATGATCAGTAATCTAGCTGGTTGTTTAGTAATTGGTGGAGCTTTAGTTCCAGATGGTGCAACTGCCGCTGGTTGTCCATCTTATGATCAAACTGGCAATTTAAAAATTTATAAAGCCGGCATTCCAGGGGGTGGAGCATTAGGTGGAGTGTCAAATATTATGGTAGCTATGTATAATCACCCACCTACTTCTACACAAGAATATTTAGCTGATTTAGGTTCTAATTTAGGTTTAGTTGACAAAGCTTATGCTCAAGGGGTTGGAGGATCTGGAGATAGTATTTTGCAACCCATCTTAAATATGTGGAAGGTGTTTAGAAATATAGCATATCTTCTATTTATTTTAGTTTTTATGGCTGTTGGAATTATGATTATGCTTAGAAGAAGATTAAATCCTCAAACAGTTATCTCTGTTCAAGCTGCACTACCTGGGCTAATAATTGGTTTAATTTTAGTTACTTTTAGTTATTTTATAGCTGCTTTAATTGTGGATATGTCATTTGTAGGCATGAAGGTAGTTGCATTTATCTTTGAACAAAGCGGACTACCTAATATTATTCAAGAAGGTCATGTAGTGTTTTCTACGCTTAGTCCTAGTCAGCTTGCTAGCAATGGTAATATTTTTAGTCTGTGGTGGACTTTTATTGCTAATAAGTCACTGATTCAAAATATTATTAATCCGCTAACTCAATATTTTGATGTTACTTCAACTGTGACTAGTTTTTTTGATAGCAATGTGACAGGCGGCGCAGGAGTTAATATTTTTGGGATAGTAATTAATCCAGCAGCTGTTGTTGGCGGTTTGACTGGTTATGTTACTCAAGCAGTTGGTTTCACAATCGGTATTTTGGTTGCTGCAATTATTATCATAGCTTTGCTTATCCAGATGTTAAGGCTACTTTGGGCTTTAGTTTCTGCTTATATCACTATTTTAATTTTTTCTATTTTTGGACCATTACTTATTGCAGTTGGCTCAATCCCAGGTCGGGGTGGAACTATTACTTATTGGTGGAAAACTTTATTGGGTAATGTCTTAATTTTTCCAGCTGTATTTTTTGTATTTTTGTTTGCTGGAATGTTTTTAGCTAATGCTTCAACTAATGGAGCAGGACAATTTACTACCACCCTCCCTCTTTTTGCTGGTATTCAAATTCCAGTTCTAAAAGCTATAATTGGCTATGGAATTGTCCTAGGGGCACCAGCAATTCCAGGAATGGTTAAAAAAGCTCTAGGCGTAGAAGATATTACCGCGTTGCAACAAGCTGCCTTTGCTGGAGTTGGATCAGGAGTCGCCATACCTAAACAAGGTATTCAATATGCTGCTAGACCATTAGTTGCTGAGCGCCAAGCCTTCAGAGAAGGATACTTAAGATCTAAGTACACCTTGCCAGCGGGCGAAGAAGCTGAAACAGCAAGAAAGAATATCACAAGGAGTAGACCATGGTTAGGATGGCTTAATCGTTTCTAATACTCAAACTACCTTGGCATTTGAAAAATTTCTTTAAGAAATCTCGAAATTAAACCCCATAAACCATGACCAAGACTAAAACTTTGTCTAAATAATCTAAAAAGGTAGAACCTTTTACGAAGCCAGACACCAAGGTCATGCCTGCCCTCTTTAGAAAAAAGATTCCCAAAAGCGCCAAGCAGCTTCTTTTGTTTTTCAAAAGGCTTTGATTTAAGATCCTCAACTATTATTCTATCTTCTTCATGCTTACTTAGAACCCCCTTACTCCTTAACATCACCAATATGTTATCAGCTTCTTTTAGATCGGTATTTTCTAAGCCAACTTGTTCAGCATGGTTATAACTGAAGCGGACCACTCCTCGAGACCATTTATCCATATAAGTATCCAACTCTTTGGTGGTAAAATTGCCTGCTCTACATATATTCTTAATCTTTTGTAAAGCCTCCCAAGGATGAATCAAACTTGAAGAACTATTCAATAAATCAGTTTCTGGTCCGATTAAAATATCTTTTATTTTTCCAGCATCTCTAAATCTTGGAACCCAGCCATATTTCATGTTTTGATAGAAGTCGTCCCATTGACCTAATGTTTCCTTTGCACTGGATAACCCAAAAAACTGAGCTGCGCTCATTAAGCCAAATTCTGCAAAACGGCGCAAAAACTTGGCCTTACCGGCTTGAGCCTCACTCTTTTTGCTCAAAGTTGCGGGCTGATGGACTGTTCGGTTAGTGGCTCTTGGCCCTTTACCCGAGATGGTAGCATCGTAATTAATAAAATCATAGTATTTTTCATAAAAATCCGATAAATATTTGTGCCAAACCTCAGCAATTACCCTGGTTTGGTGCTCTTGCTTGGTAAAATTCTGGATGGTTCTATAAAGCTTCAATCTATTTTCTCTTTGGGCCGGAGTTTCATTAGGTTTTTCCTTTAAGTCATCTTCAAGCGTTCCTAAATGTAAAATTACCTTCTCTTTAGTTTCAGGATCTGTCCACTCAATCTTTGGGTTAAAAAAAACTGGAATAGCTTCTCCTTTTTTAACAATTCTAAGAGCGGGATTTTGTCTCATTTCATTGCTCCAAAATTCTTCAGGGATCTCCATATCCTTATCTGCTCTCCCCCACCTTAAACTATCAAACTGAGTAGACATCAAGGTGGTATGGTGAATTCTTTCTCCAATCGCAAAAGATCTATCTATTTCATAAATTAATCGCTGAAACTTCTCCTTTCTGTCTAAATCTCCTTCAGTTACCCTCTCTTCCCTAGTTAATTGATCTGCAACACCAAAATATTTTTCTTGATTGCTTCTAATCAGTTCTTGAACAGCAGTAAAAGGAATGTTTTTTCTGGTATAAACATCACTTGAGGGTCTGCCTAAAACAAATAAACCAACCTTAATTAACGCTTCATTATTTTTATCCGTAGGATTAAAGTCATTTACATATTTTACTCTCTGATCATTTGGAATCTCACGACTACCATCATTTTTAGTTTTGAACTGAGCTTGAACTAATTTATACTTATGCAAAACCTCCCAAGCCTTTTTTTTTTTTTTTTTATAGTAATCTTTTTGATCTTTATCGCTTAAAATCTGCTTTGGTTTTAATTCTTTTACTATAATTTTAAATAGCATAACATCAGCCTCGGAAAAGTTTCCGGAAGGAGCTAGTGAGTCAATATTATTTATTCTCTCATCGGTTAATTCTTTTAATTCTGGTTCTCTCCAATAAGCTCCCTTAACCCCATATTCATCTTTTGCTTCCATTAATTCCAAAGCTTTTTCTACTCCAGTTGCTTCCAAAAGAGATTTCCAATGATAGCCCAACATATTGGTTGGAACTTGAGAGAACTGCTCTGCACCTAAATACTTAGCAGCAAAAGCACCCGTATGAACATTACCTCTAGCGTATATTAAGGTTGATAGCCTGGCTCGAAATTGTCGATCCTCACTAAAGATGAAATTAACTGCTTGGACTAAACCAACAATATCTTCTTGCCTTAAACTAGCATCATCTTCTTCAATAGCAGCTAACAACTCCTCTGTTAATTCCAAGGCTGCTTCGTTACCAGAAAGAATTGCTGCTTGAATAATTTCCTCACCTGTAGATTGGCCTGGATGACCAGCTTGCCATCTTTCAAGATATTTATAATAGGCAGTTGACCAAATCCTACCGTATTTATCAAAATTACTTATTCCTTGTCTTGCATATTCTTCTCTTTGGATTCTTCTTACTTGTTGGGATTGAGCAGTTTGTTCTTCCGCAGGTATCCTTTTAACAGAATCAGCTATAGCATTAAAAGTGTTAATGAGTTGAGCAGCTTCTTGAGAGTAGTTATTTGTTAAATCTCTTAAATGTCCTTCTGCCTGCCTGACTGCCTCCTGAGGAGTTAAATTTGGATTGCGGATTAGTAAAAATTCTGCTCCAGACCTAACTGCATTTTCATAAGAAGGTCCTAGAAAAGGATTCGCAGGACCAGGAGGAGACCCTTCTTGTTGCTGCTCTTGTTCTTGCTGTTGTCTTGGCTGAGGTTGCTCAGGTTGTCTTTGACCATTTGGAATATTAGGTCTTTCATGACCCCTGTTTGAAGCTCCTTGATTGCTAGGCTCTGGTGGAGTAATACCAGATGGTTCAGATTCGCCAGCCATATTAAGCTATATTTTACTCTTTTACTAAGAAACGAATCAAATCTGAAAAATTATTCTGGGTGTTTTATTCCTAATTTTTCTGCTTGTTTTATTTTTTCTACACAACTTTTGCATAAGTTACAGGAAACTTCTGTGTTTTGATGACAGCTTTGACATTCTCCTTGCGTCCAGGTTTCATCAGAACTCAGTCCTATTCTTAACCCAGCTAATCCTGGCAAGAAGCTAATATTAGTGCCTGATCCACTGCCAGCACAACCGTGAAAACTGGTTTGCATTATACCCAAAGCTTTTTGAATATCTTGATAACTTAAAGTTTCTGAGATAGTTTTTATCCCTTTACCATAAAGAGTTAATCTTAACAAACTATCAGTTAAAACTTGATCTACTTTATCAAAATTCTCATCCAAGTTTTGATTTACTAAAAGTATCTCCTTAACCCTAGCGACTGTATCTAGCACCTTTTGATCATACTCAATTGAACTATCATAATCTTCTAGCGCTTGAAAAACTTCTTCTAATTTAACAAACCTCTCTCCAAAAGCTTGGGGATTCACCCTTAAAACTTCTTCTAAAACTTGTTTAAATGGATCTTGGCTTTGATTTTCTTCTACATAAATACCATTTTCAACTAGATCAATAATCTTTTCTTGAATAGATAAATTATCAGCCTGGTCAGTTTGAACAGTGAAACACTTTCCTAAGCTTTCTCTTAAACTCAAGCACTCATCAACACTTAAATTAGTTCTCAAAACTAAAGATCTTAGTTGACCATTAATTTTCCTATAAACATAAATATAAGAATCAGGAAAAGCGATTTGGTTGCCAGATTGATCAAATAACCCAGAACTAGTGCCGTTTTGATCACGCGGACTAATCCCAATTGCTAATTTATCTTGAGAAGTATCTTTTTTGGTTAAAAGTGTTTCAGTTTTTTGAGCAAAATTTAATGCCGCTCCTCCTCTTTCTTGCTCTAAAATCCCATCAACAATTGGATATCCTGCTGAATCTACCCACCTATCTTGCCCATTAATCTCTTTTATAAAATACCTAACTTTAATAAATGGATTATCTACTGGATATTCTTCATACCAACTTTGGAGATTTTCTTTTAGTCCAGTTGCTGCATCACTCACAGCTTGCACATAACTCTGCCCTTCAACCAGACTTGTGTTAATATTTCTAAATAAAGCTTTAGTTTCTTCTCTAGTATTAAAGCCTATTATTCTAACTGGAGCTTCCTTAGTTTCTCTCCATCTGGTTTGATAGTTTGACCATTCACTAAGTTGCCCTATCTGAGGCTTAAAATTAGTCCTAAAGCTTGAATTTATAACAATTGCTTCTCTTTCCATTTGAAATAAAAATCCCCTCTTCAAGCAAGAGGGGAAAAGTGCCTTTTGGCATCCTGAATTATTCAGGACTCTTTGCTCGAAGATAATATAAAGATCCAAGCAGCCCGGCTGTAACGGTTACGGCATAGCCCCTGAGATTCTCAGGATTCCCTTGGTTCGCCAAATTGACGAAAGCTGGTCTGACCCAACTTATCTTTATTAAATTGTCCACTCACTTTAGAATGTTTAATAATTTTTGTCAATAAAGCTTAAGTTTGGTAGTGGTTAAGTTATCTTTGTTGCTAATTGAGCCAGTTTGTACTGCTAGACAGTAAATTTTTCACATTATATAACTAAATTGGCTTTTTCGGCCAACTTATTCTTATGGAAGGACATGAAGTTCCTAAAAATATCAGTGAGTTTGAATTTCACTTAATTGGTGATATGACTGTTAGACAGTTTGCCTATTTAGGAACTGGGCTTGGCAGTGCTTATTTATTATTTGTTTTTTTAAGCTCATCTGCGCCACTGGTAGCTTGGCCATTAATTATTATTTGTGCGTTAGCTGGTGCAGCTTATGCTTTTTTGCCAATTTCTGAGCGTCCGCTAGATCATTGGACAGCTAGTTTTTTTAGAGCTATTTATACACCAACCCAACGCAGCTTTAAATCGCCACTTCTTAATTTAGATACTAGCAACTTCAATACTCGACTGGCAGTTTATTTAGCAACTCTATCCCCAGCTAATCGTTCAATTATTGCTACTCCAAAATCTGCTGTGGTTTCTAAATTTATTAGCCAAGCTGTTTTAAGTCCAGTTGAAGAGGTTAAACCACCAACAGTTCAAGTTAGTCCGAGTCCAGAGACCAAGGCTAAAACAGCAAAAGATCAAATTGCAAAAGAAAAAGCTCCTATTTCTACCCAACCTACTCCAAGCCAACCCGAAATCTTACCTAGCGCTAAAGAGCTAAAAGATACAGTTGAACTGGCAAAACAAGCTCAGTTAATTCAAAACAAGATTGCTGAAGTTAAAAAAGTTATTGCTTTAATTAAACAAAAATCAGTTATTCCTGGTGCCGATATGACTGCTTTAAATAGTGAGTTTCAAAAAGCTCAAACAGAGCTTAATCGGTTAAACCAACAAGCAGCTGAGATCTCTCACCAGCTGGCAATCTTATCTAAAACCCCAAATGTTTCCTGGCAGAAAAAAATTGATGTTACAAGCAAAGCTAAACCCGCTACAATTCAGCTAGTTTTAACTACTGTTCCAAACATTATTAATGGAATCGTCACCGATAGTGTCGGTAATTACTTAGAGGGAGTCATTGTAGTTACTCATGATAAGCAAAGTTTGCCAGTTAGAGCCTTAAAAACTAATAAGCTTGGTCAATTTTTAGCGGCTACTCCCCTCTCAAATGGGGTTTATACTATTACTTTGGAAAAAGAAGGATTATTATTTGATATTTTGGAAGTTAAGCTTGAAGGTCAAGTTATCCCACCAATTAGAGTCTCAGCTAAGAAAAACCCAACAGCAGCAGGAGCAACAGCTTAATTTATGACTACAACTCAAGATCATTTATCAGTTCAAGAGGTGAAAGATGATATTGTCATTTTAAAAGATGGCAGCATGGCAGTCATATTGCAAACTAGCGCGGTTAACTTTGGACTACTATCAGAAAATGAGCAACTAGCTATAATCTCAGCTTTTGCCGCCCTTTTAAACTCCCTCTCTTTTTCTTTTCAAATAATCATTAGATCTAAAAAACTAGATATTAGTTCATACTTAAAACTGCTTGAACAAGAACAAATCAAACAAACCAATAATCTACTTTCTAAGATGATGGCAAATTACAGACAATTTATTGAAAAAACAGTTAGGGAAAATGAAGTATTAGATAAACAATTTTATCTTATTATCTCTGTTTCAGGACTTGAACTTGGTATAACTAAAGATGTTGAAGGACATTTTAAAAAAGGCTTAACCATTTTACTTCCGAGAAGAGATCATATTATTAGACAACTTTGGCGCACTGGTTTAAAAGCTACTCAATTAAATAGCAAACAACTAGTTAACCTATTTTATGATATTTATAACCCACCTCAAATTAAAGAAGTTGTTGATCAACAACCAATTTTCTCCAACCTAGCTACACCAGAGATGACTCAAGTTAACCAACCTGAAACTATTCCAGTGCCTACTTCTCCCCCAGAAGTTCCTAAACCGCAAATCCCAACTCAACCAACTCCTCTCTCACCTCAAACTATTCAAGTAACTCCGCAAATTCAACAAGTAACCTCTCCTCAAGTTATGCCAATAAAAGAGCCATCCAGAGTCAGTAACTTAACCGCTCCGTTTGTAGTTGAAGAATTAGGAGATGATTATGGGGTTGTTTAATTTTTTACCTAAGTTACCGCCGCCGCCATCTTTGCCTTTTATTAGCTTACCGTTTTTAAAAAAAGCTCCAAACCAACAATCAACTGGTCCAACAATAGGGGTTAACACAGAGTCCAATAAATTAACTTTAGAAGATGTAATCTCCCCAAAAGAAATCGAGATTGATTTTTCTAATATTAGAATTGATCAGGAATATTATCGCTCATTTTTTGTCTCAGGTTATCCCCGTTATGTTGGTCCAAACTGGCTTGAGCCATTAATTTCTTTTGACCATACTTTGGATATATCAATGTTTATATACCCTTCAACTTCTAAAGCGGTTTTGGATGATTTAAAAAGAAAAGTGGCTGAAATGGAAGCTACAATTCAAACCGATTATGAAAGAGGTAGAGAAATTGATCCATCGCTCCAAGTTGCACTAGATGATGCTAGAGTTTTGCAAGAGCAGTTAGCCAAAGGGGCTGAGCGATTTTTTAGATTGGGCCTTTATATCACAGTTCCAGCAGATAATCTAGAGGACTTAGATAACTCTTCTAAACTAATTCAATCAACTCTAAATTCTTTGTCAATTACTGCTCTCCCCACCACTTTGCAGATGGAGGATGCTTTTAAATCAACTTTACCTTTAGGTGAGGATAAATTATTGCTTACTCATAACATGGATACCACTTCTTTAGCTACCACTTTCCCTTTTACCTCTTCAGAATTGACTGCTAATGAAGGGATTTTATATGGGATTAATGAACACAATGACTCATTAATTATTTTTGATCGATTTTCCCTGGAAAATGCCAATTCAGTAGTTTTTGCCAAATCTGGAGCAGGAAAATCCTATTTTGTAAAATTAGAAGTGTTACGCTCTTTAATGTTTGGGGTGGATGCCATTATTATTGATCCAGAGCAAGAATATTTAGAGATGTGTAAAGCAGTTGGTGGAGATTACATTAACTTTTCTTCTGAATCACCAATTAAAATTAATCCTTTTGATATCTCAATCATTAATGAATCAAATGAAAATGAATTAGGTAGAAAAATTTTATCTTTGACTGGATTTTTAAAACTAATTTTAGGCGAGTTAGATGCAGGCCAAGCAGCAATTTTAGATCGGGCGCTAAGTTCAACTTATCGATTAAAAGGGATTACTAATGATCCTCAAACTCAACACTTGCCTCCGCCTTTAATGGAGGATCTATATAAAGTTTTAGCTGGCATGGAAGAGCCACAAGCTGTAGAGCTAGCTTTTAGGCTGGAGCGATTTATAAAAGGCTCGCTTTCTGGGATTTTTTCTGCCCCATCCAATATTAATTTAAACAACTCTTTGATAGTTTTTTCAGTTCGAGATTTAGCAGATCAACTAAGGCCACTAGCGATGTATTTAATTTTAGATTATGTCTGGACTAAAATTCGAAGCAAGTTAAAAAAACGGTTAATGATAGTTGATGAGGCTTGGTATATGATGCAAAACCAAGATTCAGCTGAATTTTTAGTCGGGATTGCCAAAAGAGCTAGAAAATACTTTTTGGGAGTGACTACTATTACTCAAGACGTTGAGGATTTTTTAAGCGGAGTTCATGGCAAAGAGATTATCTCAAACTCATCCATTCAAGTTTTATTAAAACAAGCTCCGGCTTCAATTGATCGAATTGGGGTGGTATTTAATTTATCTGAAGGTGAAAAAAGATTGTTACTTTCAGCTGGAGTAGGCCAGGGATTATTTTTTGCCGGCCCTACCCATGTGGCTATGAGTGTAGTGGCCTCACCTGTTGAACACGAATTAATTACTTCAAATCCTGCAGAAATTGCTAAACGCCAAGCAGCTGCTGCTTAAACTAGACCAAAGCAGTCACTTTAGTTTAAACTAAAGTGTAAATGGCTGCTCAATCATCAACAAATGAAACTTTGGCGGTTTTAAAAGCACTTCAGCGCTTGCATCTTCCAGAAACCCCCAGAAAACAATCTTCAAATATCAATCCAGTTGGTGGCGCAATTAATAGATTGTTTAGGCGTCCACAAACTAGAGCAAATGTTTCCAGAGGTCCAATTCGTCCTCAAGTTCAAACTCCATTAGAAAGCACTGAACAGAAACAAGCTGAGTTTAAAGAAAAATTTGCTCCAAACCAAACTGCTGCCCAACTATCTGCCACTCCAACCGCTGGGATGGCTGAGTTAATGGGGGCAACTAAAAATGATAGGGAAGCCCAACAACTTTTAAGAAAGCTTCAAGAAACTATTCAACACGAGACTGGTGAATACGTGGATATAGATTCAGCTTTAGAAAAAATTGTCCCTCAAGTTGCGATTGGCACAAGATATGATCGAAAAAACATTGTCGCCAGTCTAAGAAGATTAAATGAAGTTTTGCGCGACCCAAATGCTTTTAAACATATTCCCTTGCTTGCAAATTTAGCCAATTTAACTGATGGAGAGAGCGTCAAAGATTTAAATAAAACCGCCACTTTACTTGAACAAGCTACTAGACAAACTACAGCAGCTAATAAAATTCTAACTGAGGAAGATTTTGCTAAATATATTCAAGAACAAGAAAAATATAAACAAGTTGAAGCTGAAAAACCTGGTCAAGCAGCTGAGGCAACTCAACCTCCTGCTACAACTCAACCAATAGTAGAAATTCCAGTAGAACAGTTAACCAAACCAGAATGGGAAGAAGCAGCTAAAACTGTTCAATTAGGCGAGGAGGAGCCAAAACCTGCTGCTCCAATCCAACAAATCTCACCTAGCTTATCAAATGTTCCTGTGGAATTTACACCTAGTTTAAAAGCATCAGAACTTCCAACTTTACCAACTCAGTCTATACAAACAACCAGCACTCAAGCTTTAACTCCAAGTGAAGAAAGACCAGAGATAAATCCTGATTTTACTAATTTACCTGAATTTGAACCAATAATTCAAGTTGCAGAGCCACCAACTCAAGCTACTGCACAAACATCTCAGCCTAGCTTTCAACCAAGCAGTACTTCTTCTTCCCAACCATCAGCTGCGCCAGCTCAATCTGAAAACCAACCACCTAGTCAATCTCAACCCAGATCAACTCCTCCCAAAACTCAAAGTAGAAGTCCATCTAGACTTTTCCCGAGAAGAAACAGAGCAAATAGAAATAGCCTAACTAGGTTAGGAGTGAGAGTAGCTGGAGGAAGAGCCAAGTTAATTTTTGCAATAATTGTTGGGGTAATTGCTGCGTTTTTCCTACTTTATCAAAATTGGGATCAATTATTTAGATCTACTGCTCTACTCCCCCTAACTTCAACTTGTTTTAATCAAGGAGGCGGAGGTTGCCCAGATCAAGCAACTTTAGATGCTAATAAGGTGGATTCGAAAACATGTAAATTTTTAAACCCAAGTATTCCTTTAAATGGTGATCTTAGTCAACAACAAATTGACTTATTTATCACTAATTATCAACCTGATTCTGGATTAAGTAAAGATGATTTTACGGCTAAAGTCAATAAAATAGTTGAAACTTCCAGAAAAGTTCAAATTAATCCTGTGATTATTCTTGCCGCTTGGCGAAGCGAGGGTGGGTTCACGAATAATTTTGGCTGTGGGGATAACCCTGACAAAGATCCATTTGATATTCAGCTTTATTGTATAACTGGACTTGATAGTAGCGGGAACTGGTCTTCTGATAAAGGGTTCTTAGGCTCAAGATGTGCATCTCCAGTAAATCCTAATCGCAGCGCAGACTGCAATGCGGCTCAAAGTTTAATTACTCAAAAAGAAGCCGAGAAATATATAAGTAACCCAGATCCCAATGCAAATAGGCAATATAATTTTCCCTTTACAACTTTTGATGATTGGGAAGGTTTATTTGGCTCACATGCACCTGATTTGAGTGCTTCTGGACAAGTAAACAACAATTGTACGCATTCATATAATCAGAATATAGAGACTGCAGAATCAATCGGTGCTTGTGGCGGAGGAGCCACTAGTAGTGGCGCATCAAATGGAAGTATCGCAGCCTGTAGTTTCTATAAGGGCGATCAGGGTACAACAAGTTGTGCTCCTGGTAAAACTTGCCAAGTAGCTCTTCCTTATAAAAGCTCTAAACTAATAGGTTATTTTAGTGAAGTATCTGTAAAAACTGGAATTCCTGCTTCTATTTTAGCAGGAGTCGCTAGAGTAGAATCAACAACTGATACTTATACAATTTCTGACTATACAGATACTGATATTAATACAATTGAGGATGATTTGAAGAGTCCAGGTAGCAGTATTAAGCAAGATACTAAAACCCTAATCCCTGGAACTAGTAAAGCAATGTGCCCGACAAGCCCAACAAATGCTTTAGGTTTTATGCAAGTCGAGCCAGCTGGATGGCCTGGCCATGATGCAACTGGAGTTAAACAAGGAGCTATTTTTGCTAGTAAAGATTACAGTTCTTTAAGTGTTGCTGATTATTGTGATCCCCTAACTAGTGTTTACCTTGGTGCAGGAGTTGTACTTGATAAAATGAGGGCAAACGGCAAAGGAGATGGCACACACTGGGATCCAGCTTGGAATAATCAAACTGATATTAACACTTTAGCTCACGGTTATTATGGTTGCCTTAAATATCCAACCTGTGAAGATAAAAATGGGCAGGGAGGTGGTCCATATAGTTATGGCGATGATTTATGGAATAGTTATTCCCATTGCCAAGGAAGCGCTGCAACTATTCAATCTGCTCCTGCTTGTTATTGTTCTAGTTCCACCGCAGCTGCTGCTGCTTGTCCAGTCACAAACGGCACTATCACTACCAAATCTTTCCAAGTAGATCCCCAATATGGTCACTGCAGTCCAGGATATCCTTTGGAAGGCAACTGTCGAACTGATTGCCCAGGAGGAATTGGAGGAAGCAGAAGAGCTCACGCTATTGACGTTCCAACTAATGGTCAAAACGTAATTTTGCCACCAATCAATGGGAGTCCAACGACCTGGAAGTTAATAGTAAAAGATTACAATATTGACCTAGGTGATGGTGGGGGCTTAGGAGATACTTTTCAATCTCAAGTTGGCACTGACACCTGGACTTTGGATATGCTACATATGAATCCAACCTCGCTTGAATCTGGTAAACAATATCTTTCTGGAACTCCGGTTGGAACAGTTGTTAAAGACCACGTCCATATGACCATGGGTAAGAATCTTAATCCAGCAAACCCACTAGTTCCTGGCTCACAGCCGACTGATTGTGATCCTGGCTGGCAACCTTCTGATTTTATGTGTGGTGGCCCTAATTTAACTGGAGGACAAGTAGCTTCTTCTCTAAATACCTCCACAAATACTTCCGTTACAGCAGCTAGTGTAGTTTTAGATCCAGGACATGGCTGTCCGGATTATGATACTCAGCAAGGAAAAACTCCAGAAGGTTGTTTAAATTTAAATGTAGCTCAAAAAGCACAAAGCTTGCTTTCTCAAAAAGGTATAAATGCTCAGCTAACTTGGGATAAATCTAACCCTATTACCCCACCTGATCATTATGACAATCTACAAAGCCGAGTTGACAGGATAAATAATGTCGGGGGAGCAAAATTATTTACTTCTATTCATTTTGATTGTACCTCAAGTTCAGCTGGACCTGATTCTTATTATGATAATCAGCGACCATTTGCCTTGGCTAATCAAAAACTTGCTGAGTTAATATCTTCCTCTATTTCTAAGGATACAGGCGGTGGCGGAGGAGCAAATATTGGCCTTGACACTACTTATGGTCTTGGAGGAGGTTCGGGACCGCTTTATATACTCGGACCCCAAGGAGTCGCAACTAATCCTGAAGGAGCTCCCACCACCTCTATAATCAAAAGGTCTTCTAATATTCCTGGAATATTGAATGAATACTTTACTGGCCAAAGCTGTCCAGTAAGCGGTGATCCAACTAGTTATTATAATCAAATTAGTCAAAATACTAGTTTAGTTGACCAAATTGCTCAGGGCTATGCTGATGGAATTGTTGCTTGTTTAAATGACCCAAGTTGTGCAACTGGAGCAACTAACTCGACTCCGATCTCTGGCCAAAGCTGTACTCAAACTGGAGCAATTAGTAACTTTACTTATTATTGTCAAGGAGATTCTCAGCCCTGGGCAAACTATCAATATGCTTGTGGACCAATGGCTTCGACTGGCTGTGGACCTACCTCAATGGCTATGGTTTTAAGCAGCTTTGGAGCTACCTATACACCAGACCAAGTTGTTAAAATATTTACTGATAATAAATGGTACGACACAGCTTGTACTAATACTAATGACTCTCAGGGAACTAGAATGGTTGATGCTTTAGAGAATAAAGACTGGCTTCCCAGCTTAGGTTTTGCTGTGGGAACGAGCATAGTAAACTCTACCGGAGCGATTGATTTAACGCTTGCTCAAAAAGCTATCGCTAGCGGTCAATTAATTATTGCTTCATCTGCAAATTACCCGACCTGTCATTGTGGACATATTATGGTGATTGATAACGTTGACACTGTAGCTGGAACTGTGGATGTTCGCGACCCAATTTGTAGTGCTCAAAACACACGAACTCAATCAGCCGCTGGCAACCCACCAAAAGATCCTACTCATCCGCAAAGAGATGAATGGACCTGGCTATATGCTTTTCCAATAGGTAGAATTTAAGTATGTTTAATCTAAGTAAAAATCTTGTTTACTATATATTTGTATTAGTTTTGATATTAATATTTGTATCATTTCTTTTCTTTGAACTTACCTCAAAAAAGGAGTCAAAAAGCCAACCAACTTCTGTCGGTAATATTTCTACTGATCTTATCCCATCCCCGGGCAGCCGCTATAATGGTCCAGTCGATCAAAACCTGGAACAAAGACAAAGAGATCTAAAAATCAGCCAATTAATCAAAAAACTTCCATATCAAGCTAGTAACTTTTATTTAGATTATTATTTTTCCAATTTTTCTTTTGTACTTACTTTATATAAAGGCAAAGAAGATCAGGGAGAAAAAGACTTTATTGATTTTCTAAATCAAAATGGAATCTTAAGTAAAGATTGGTTAAAAAATTTAATTATTAGAATTCAATAATTTTGATACAATAAACTTTAGATGTTTAATAACTTAAGTTTAAGACAAAAAATAATTGGAGCAATTATAGCCATTGGCTTAATTTTAATTGCTATTTTTCAAAATGGGCTATATCACATTCCTCAAAACTCAACTGCTGCTAGTTCTAATCTAGTTCAAAAAACTCCTGATAATTCTCATCCCCAACTTCTCTCAACTAAACCAGAAGATGGAGCAATAATTAAGCCAGATCAAATTATAGAGCTAGCTTTTGATCAACCAATTGAAAACAAAGGTGAGGTTAAACACACTTTAACTCCAAAGATAGATTACAATTTAGATCTAACTAGCGATCGAAAAACTATAAAACTTGCTCCAGTTAAAACTTTTGAGCTTGGACAATCTTATACTTTAACTATTAAGCAAGATACAAAATTTGATAATGGCAAGCGATTGGATCATGACATTATTTATCATTTTAATACGATCGCTTACTCTGGAGTTTAGCTTAACCGAACTGGCATAATTACATATTCTAAACCTTCTTCGCCAACTGGCTTAAGCAAAGCTGGAGATAGCTCACCAGAAAATTCAATCACAATTTGCGAGCTGCTACAAGCAGACAGCGCATCAAATAAAAACTTACTATTAAAAGCTATAGTCAAAGCTTGACCTTCAACTTGGGCTTCCACATCAGTTTCTTGATTACCCAACTCTTTAGCTTCAGAGATTAATTTTAAAGAGTTTTCCCCAGTTTGCAGCTTAATAATACTTGCTCCGTCTTTAGCAAAAACAGAAGCTAGTTTAACTGATTTTTGGAAACTGGATCGATCTAAAACTACTCTAGCCACTGATTGAGTGGGAACAATTTTCTCCCAAGAGGGAAATTGACCTTCAATTAATCTAGAAGAGAGCTGAGTTTGGCCTATTTTAAAAATAATCTGGTTTTGATTTTCTGAAGTCGCGATCTGAATTTTTTCATCTTGAGTGTCTTTTGATAATTCCTCATCAATTAATCTGACAATTTCTTCAAAAGTTTTTCTGGGAATTAAAGCTTTAAAAGAATCTTTTGATGCTAGAGTGGTTTTTTTATGAGCTAATCTAAAGCCATCAGTTGCAACCAATTCTAACATACCATCTTTAATCTCAGTTAAAATTCCAGTTAAAACTGGTCTGCCTTCATCTATAGCTGCAGCGAAAGTGAGTTGTGGCAGGGTATTTTTTAAAACTGAAGCCTCTAAAAAAATGGCCTGATCTGAAGCTAAAGGAATAGCTGGAAATTCACTAGCTGGAATTCCATTTAAAGAAGCTTTAAAACTTGGAGTACTAATTTTTAATTGGTCTGTGGATGAAGACAAAGTCAGTTCTGAAACAGGTAAAGACGAAACTATCTCGAGTAAAGTTTTGGCTGGAACAGAAACCTCACCTATCTCATCAACTTTAGCATTCAACTGCTTTATCACCCCAACTTCTAAATTAGTAGCTGAAATTTTCAATTTACCATTTTCAGTTTGCAGCAGTACATTTGCTAAAACAGGCAGGGTTGAACGCACTCCAACTGATCGAGAAACTGCTTGCAGAGCCGGCAGCAAATCCTGCTGTAAAATCAAAACTTTCACTAGCTTTCCTTTCTGGCAGAGATGAATTTATGAATATCTTCTTCAGTAACTTTAATTAGTCGAAAATGAACTCTTCCTGTGGCTATAAGGTTTTTAATGTGTTTTTCCTCATCTGTCAAGATGTAAGAATTACCTGATTTAACTTCTATAAAATCAATCCGATCATTATTTTTAATTCCAATAAAATCTATCGGCCATCCTAAAGGGATAATTCGATCATAATCGTAACGAAGCTCAGCAGGTGAATATGTTTATTAAGTATAGCATTTAACTTCTAGTTTCGTCTTTTATTTGTGTTGAAAAGACAGCTATATCAGTGGAAAAAGCTGTGGATAACTTGTTAATAAGTTGTGGATAAGTTAAATTTTTTAGAGCGCTCCTTTGACTTCGTTGATAAGTCGCTGCATCTCCCTATCCTGGCTTAAGTTAGCTCGGATTTTTTCTATACCATATAAAATAGTGGTATGATCCCTACCGCCTAGGATATCACCAATTTTTTCCATGGGAATCCGACAATCTTCATAAAGAATATACATGGCAATTTGCCGAGGTAAAACTAACTCTTTTTGCCGCCTTGGTCCAGTTAAATCAGCCATTTTGATATTAAAATACTGATTAATGGTAGCTAACACTTTTTTAAAGTCATAAACTCCACTTGGCTTGATAGATTTACCTAAAAATCTACTAGCTTGTTCCAAAGTCATTGGTTCGCTGCTTAATTTTGCAGCTTGGAGAATTTGAGTTAACTTGCCTTCAAGCTCTCTTGTGCTTTCAGTTGAAACCTCAGCAATTGATCGCAAAATCTCCTCAGGTAAACTCTCGCCTTTTTCCGCTATTTTTTCTTTTAAAATAGCCATGCGTGTTCCAAAATCTGGGGTTTGAATATCAACCATTAATCCACCTTGAAATCTAGTTCGAAGTCTTGATTCTATTTTCTCAATCTCTACTGGGGAGCGATCAGAAGTTAAAACTATTTGAGCGTTTTTGCTTTGTAACTCATTAAAAGTATGAAAAAACTCCTCTTGAGTTGAATCTTTGCCAGAGATAAACTGAACATCGTCAATTAATAAAAGCTGACAAGAACGATATTTTTGTCTAAAATCAGCGTTTTTATTGGTTTGAATTGCATAAACCATATCATTAGTGAACTTTTCTGAAGGCGCATAAATTATTTTTAAATAAGGATCTTTTTCTAAGAGTACATTACCAATTGCTTGCATTAAGTGAGTTTTACCTACACCAGATGGACCATAAATAAATAAGGGGTTATAGGAAATGCCTGGATTTTGAACTACAGCTAAAGCAGCAGCAAAAGCTAGATTATTAGTTAGGCCAACTACAAAATTTTTTAGAGTGTATTTAGAATTTAGAGGTGAACTAGATTGAGGTTTGCTAATAAATGACGGCGATTGAAATTCAAAAGGTTGCTCTTCGGTTAGATCTTTAATTTTAGTATCAAGGGAAGGATCAATTTCATATTTTATCTCTAGAGATTTGTTGAGATTTTCACTAATTGCCTCCTGTATTAATTTATCATAGCGTAAGATTAGCTGATTTTTAATAAAGGCAGAAGGGACAGCAATGAGGATAGCTTTATCATTTAGATCTACTAGCTTGGTTTTGGAAAACCAACCTCTAAAATTTACTGGCGAAATTCTTTCTTTAATAAAAACTAAGATTTTATCCCAACTTTTTAAGTTATCCACAATGGCGATCTTAGTGGATAACTACTATTTGGTAAAGATAGAGAAACTATAAATTAGTAGATCAAGAGTCTTTATCTTTAACCCTCTATCATCTATCCTCGGCTTTTGTTATAATTTCTTACATGTCAACTAAAAGAACTTACCAACCTAAAAAATTAAAAAGACTTAGAAAGCATGGCTTTAGGGCCAGAATGGCAACAGATGGTGGCAGAAAAGTTTTAAAACGAAGACGGGCGAGAGGAAATATTCGACTAACTGTTTAAATCTTTTTAATGCTTCCAAAATTTAAACGGTTGAATTTAAAAAGAAGTTTTAAATGGGTTGCATCAGGTAATAAAATTGATACTCCTTTTTTTAAAATCATGTATCAGTTTGGGGAAAACGATTTCCCTTTAGTGGGAATTGCCGCCTCCAAAAATAATTTTAAAAAAGCTGTTGATAAAAACCGAGCCAGGCGTTTAGTCTCAGTTGCTATCCAAAATCTTTACCCAAACTTGAGAAATAATTTAAATTTAGTTATTATGCCAAGAGCAGCGATTTTAGAAAAAAGCCCTAAAGATATTGAACAAACTTTAAAAAATGTCAAAGCTATTTATAAATCTAATTAATTTTTATCAAATCTTTTTATCTTTTGATAAAGGAATTTTAGCAATTTTAGCTCCGGGTGGAGCTTGCAAATATTCCCCTAGTTGTTCTGAATACACCAAGCAAGCAATCATAAAGTATGGCTTTATTAAAGGCTTAAGTTTGGGTGGAAAAAGGATCTTAACATGCAGATAATTGGTTTAATTTTTAATACCATCTTTTTTGGCCCAATTGTTAACGCATTAGTCTTTTTAATAAGGTTACTTGAATCAATTCAAGATGGCAGAGCTTAAGCCTCATCTAGATGAGTTAAAGAAAAAACACGGTAGTGACAAACAAGCCTTTGCTAAAGCCCAGATGGATTTATATAAAGAGCATGGAGTGAATCCAGCTGGTGGTTGTTTACCAACTCTAATTCAATTACCAGTTTTGATTGCCCTTTATCAATCTATTTTTGCTTTTTTTAGTGGTTCAGCTGGTTTGCAAAGAATTAATAATCTATTATATTTTCCAGCTTGGCATTTAGACAAAGCTCCGCAAGCTTCTTTTTTAGGCTTTAACTTAGCTCATAAACCATCTGAGTTTGCTTCGGCTGGAATATTTTTGCTGGCTATTCCAGCAGTTACTGCAGCTTTAACTTTTGCTCAATCTAAGATGATGTCACCTACTCCAGTTAAAACTTATCAATCTGATTCTCCTAAAGAAAAAAAAGAGAAAGCTCAGTCAGAAGATACAATGGTCGCGGTTCAATCTCAGATGACTTATTTAATGCCTTTGATGATTGGCTACTTTGCTTTTCAATTTCCAATTGGTTTAGCGCTGTATTGGAATACCAT
>JACPZA010000014.1 GCA_016195715.1 Candidatus Daviesbacteria bacterium | reverse complement strand
TAGCCTCCCAACTGGGAGGTTTTTTTATGGCTGTAACAGAAAGTGCAATAGGTCGAAGATCACGTAGAGAATGGTCTGATCCAACTGGTGATATGGCAATTGCTAGAGTAGATGCTCAATTAGCAAAAACCCGCAAACAAGTAGAGATTGGTACTCAACCTTCCAGGGTAATAGCAAAAAGTCCAGAAGCTGCAGTTGGAACAATAGTTTTTATGGTTAAACCCGAGCAAGTTATGGAACAACCTCAGGAGCATGAATTGCTACCTCCAGGTTATCGTCCCTTTCCTAGCAAAGATGATTTGTTTAGGCATTTAGAAACTATAGCTGGACAAAATGCAGCTGAATTGACTAGATTACAATTGGAATTAAGTAGAATAAAAGCAAATAGAGGTGGCAAAAAACATTGGTCTGAGGATGACTTTGCAAAACTAGAAAGATATCAAGGATTACTAGCTATTCAATCTCAGCTAAACTCTGATATACAATTACGTAAAGATCGCTTAAGAGAAGAATACTTATTAAGCAGAACTTAAAAGGCGTGCAAGATGTCAATTAATGAAGGTCCACCAAGTCAAAGGCGGGGTGAAACACCAATTAATGAGTTTCTAGCTCAGGTTGCCAGATCAAAACCTTACAAAGGATTGCCACCGCCACCAAGATCAGATATTTTTGTACAACTTGGTCTAAGAAAACCTCGGAATCCATTAACTAAATCACAAACTGCCAGGTGGAAATTATTAGATTCCGGTGAACAACATTTGGGTTAAATTTGATCCCGATGAATTGGGATTGACAAGCAAAAGATTAATTTGTTAAACTTTTAAAGTTATGAAAACAAACCAATTAAATAGCTGGAGCTACGTTTTGCCTAAGCAAAAGGCAAGCTTTGCTTATTTTTACTTTACCTTCCACAAGGAGGGGGTTTGTTGAAGTCTTTTTAGACTAAAGTCTAAAGATTAAAAATAAGCCTCCCTACCGGGAGGTTTTTTTATGGAAAAATTTTTGAAAGGAGGTGTGTATAAAATGCCAGAAAGAATAAAAAGTGTAGCAATCAGAGAAGGATCTCTAACTAGATTAGCTGCTAGGTTAGGAGAAGCTGCTGTAGGTGTAAGAATTGATTTATTAATGCAGTCTCACGGTAGTTTATCTAATCAAAGAGTGTTGGTGGAAAGGATTAGAGGTACTCAACATAACCAAACTTCTAGCTCAAGAGGTGGTTTTGGAGGAAGACCTTGCTAAAAGTAACAGAAGAGGAGTGAAGTTAAATTTTTACTCCTCTTCTAAAAGAAAGGAGAAATTTATGTCAACAGAGCGTTTAGGTAGAATTGTTCCAAAAAATATAGAGCCTTCATTAGAAGTGTTAGCTACTCAATCACCCACAGTTTGTGGGCTAAAACTTGGTGATTGGCCAATTGAAAGCTTAGTTGATGCTGGAGTAACCAGAATGCAATCATTTAAGCATGATGTTGCAAACCCTAGCTCCTACTGGACGCCAGATGAAATTATGAGAAGAGAATTAGGAATTCATCAAACTAGAGCTGACTTAATCAGAGCAATTTTTCTTAGTAATTTGACTTTGCATGATAAACTTATTCAACTTAGATCAATAAATAGTTGAGTTGCAAACGTTATGAGATTGAATTATCATGAAGTTAATATGAGACCTGGAGAGCTTCCCAGTCCACCAACACCTAGGATAACAAAACCTCCCTCATATCCTAAACCTACTTCAATCGTGGTCGGCGAACAAAGTAGTCAAATAACTAGGAGAACTTTTTTAAAGCTTGGAGTTTTGGCAAGTTTAGCAGCCATAGGATATAAGATTCTTGGTTCGGGAGAAAAACCTACCCCAGATCAAGTTCAGGCGGCAGCTTTATTAGAAGACCCTAATCAGCATTTGATAACTTTTGAAGTTCGTAACGATCCGGATGTTATTCAAGTAGGAGGGCTGGCCAAAAGGACGTCTCCACTATCACCTGTTACTGGTAGTGACGACTATTCAAAAGGCTTGTTGCAACCAGGCTATAAAATTACAGGTATTCCTTGGGAAGGAAAAGATTCGCCAGTTGCTCCCGCAGCAATGCAGGCGCAAGGTATGATGGAACCTAAAAAAGAGGGTTGGGTAGCGTTTAAAGATCCGCTTGATGGGAAAATTTATTTTGTTAGTGGAGATTATTTAAAAGAAATTACTCCTCAATCCATCTCAACCCCTCAAGTATTAAATGAAGCTCCAAAAACCCCTGCTGCTACCCCTACACCATTGCCACCACCAACTGAAACTACAACAGCTATCCAAAACCCAGTTGGTGGTGCTAAATAATTCTAAGTAAACTGAATATCTTTTACCTTTAATTGCAAATTCTCTGAACCATTAAATTTATTTATTTCTAAGTAATAAGCCAAATCTACTAGTTGACCAGATTTTAGTGAATCAGCTAAATCTCCCATTCCAAATGCAATGAAATCTATTCCATCTGCCTTACCTTTTAAGTGCTTCCCTTCAGACAAAGTTCTAACATCAGAAGTTTTCATTTCTTTAGTTACAAGCAAAGGTTTTGGATTAAGCAATCCAAATGGTGAAAATTCTTCTATCCTTTTAGCTAAAGATTTTGATAAATTTTTCAAAGGAACCTCTGCTTCTATTTCTAAAACTTGTTCTACTTCTTCTTTAGTTTTATCCATTAATTTTTCAATTCTTTTTTTAAACTCAGCAATATTCTCATTTTTAATCGAAAATCCAGCTGCCCCTTTGTGCCCTCCTACATCAATTAATAAATCAGAACATTCTCTAATTAACTCAACAATATTGATCCCCTGAGTTGATCTAGCTGAACCTTTGGCATGAACTTCTCCAACCGAGATTGCTATAGCTGGTCTAAAATATTCTTCAACTACCCTAGATGCAATTAATCCAATAATTCCTGGTGACCAAGTTTTAGAATCTAAAATGTGGATTTTTTTTGTGCCATTTTTGGAAATTAATACCCTAGCCTCCTCAGTTGCAATTTCCGTTAATTGCTGGCGCTTAATATTAGTTTCACAAAGCAGTTTGGCTAAAAAACGGGCTTTAGCTTGATCTTTAGTACAAATTAATCGCAGTGCATCTATAGCATGCTCTAATCTGCCAATCGCATTTAATCTTGGTCCTAAAATATGTCCAATTTCATAAGAGCTAACATTGGCTAAATCAATCCCACACTCTAAAGCTAAGCTTATCAGTCCAATATTTTTAGATTTGTTTAAAACTTTCAAACCTTCTTTAACTAGTACTCTGCCCAAATCTAACATCGGAATCATGTCACAAACTGTGGCGATTGCTACAAACTGTAATAATTCTTTTGATAGCTCTTTAGAAACTATATCTTTTATCAAACACCAGGCAACTGCAGCCCCACACATTTTGGTTGAATGAACTATGGAAAAAGCTATTGGCTTTTTTTCAAGTGGTAAGTGATGATCAGTAATAATTAAATCCAAACCTAAAGACTTAGCATAATTTGCTTGCTCCATTGCCACAATTCCATTATCAACAGTTATAATTACTGAGGCTCCGCAGTCTCTAGCATAATCTAAACCAATTTTAGAAAGTCCATAACCTTCTTTTTCACGATGTGGAATATAAGGTAAAACTTTTGCTCGAAGTGAGCTTAATGCTTTATATAAAATTGCACTGGCACAAATCCCATCTACATCATAATCACCATAAATAATAATTAACTCTTGCAGGGAAATAGCTTTTTCAATTCTTTTTAAAGAGGTATTAATTCCAGAAATTTCTAAATCATTTTGAAAATCTTCTATACTTGGGTTGAAGAATTTTTCAATATCAGAAGTTTTTTGAAGCCCTCTGTTAATTAAAAGTTGAGTGATTAAATCATCAGATTTTTGAGGAAGAATTTTCCAAACTTTGCCGGGCATAACCTTCGAAATTGTAACACACTTGCAAGATGTGTAAAATGACATTATGAATTTACCTAAACAAGTTCAAGAAATTTTAGAAAAAGTCTATAAATCTAACTTCCAAATTTATATTGTTGGAGGAGCAGTTAGGGATTTAATTTTAGATCGGGAGGTTAAAGATTGGGATTTTACCGCTGATGCTAAACCAGAAGAAATTTTAAAAATTTTCCCAGATGGATTCTACAACAATAAGTTTGGAACAGTAGGAATTCCTATAAGAGATTTAAGCGAAGTGGGTGGCGCGGAGGAGAGCTCTCAAAACGTATCGCAGACTTTGATCAAAGACATTGAGTCGAAGGATAGTTTTAAGATACCGAAGCGACAGGACCCTAAGCTAAGTCCTCAGATTTTTGAAATCACTACTATGAGAAAAGAGGGTGATTATAAAGACCATCGTCATCCAGTTAAGGTTTCCTGGACAGATAAAATTGAAGAGGATTTAGGAAGACGTGATTTTACAATTAATGCTTTAGCCTTGGATAAAAATTTAAAGATTATTGATCCATTTGATGGTCAAGCGGATCTTAAAGCAAAACTTATCAAAGCAGTTGGAGATCCTAATAAACGTTTTCAAGAAGATGCTCTTCGTTTAATCAGAGCGGTTAGGATTGCTAGTGAGTTAGATTTTACAATAGAAGAAAAAACTGCTTTGGCAATTCAGAAAAATGCTTTACTAATAAAACAGATTGCTTGGGAGCGAATTAGAGATGAACTTTTTAAAATTTTAGGATCCGCAAATCCTTATTTAGGGTTAATTAAATTAAGGGAAGTAAAATTACTTCAAGAAATTTTACCAGAATTAGAGAAGTGTTTTGGGATTGTGCAAGAAGGACCAAAACATGACCGGATTTATGATATTGGAGATCATTCACTTCGTTCTTTAAAGGAGTGTCCGGGTATAGATCCATTAGTTAGATTGGCAGCACTGTTACATGATGTTGGCAAACCAGCCACTGTTAAAATTGCCAAAGATGGCAATGTGACTTTTTATAATCATGATGTAGTTGGTGGAAAAATTGTTTTAGAAATAGCCAAGCGTTTTAATTTATCAAAATCTCAAACTGATAAATTATATAAATTAGTTCGCTGGCATTTGTTTTCAGTCTCTGAAAATCAAACTGATGCTGCAATTAGAAGATTTATAAAAAATGTTGGCTTAGAAAATATTGATGATTTATTAGCAGTTAGAGTTGCAGATAGATTAGGAGGGGATACTAGAAAACCTGTTTCTTGGCGGATGGAAAAATTTCAAGATAGAATTCAGCAAGTTTTAAAAAAACCATTTTCTATTACTGATTTAAAAGTTAATGGTAATGATGTAATGAAAATTTTAAATATAAAACCTAGCAAAAAAGTTGGAGAAATTTTAAAAAAATTATTTCAAGAAGTCTTAGCTGACTCAAATAAAAATGAAAAAGAATATTTATTACAAAGAATCAAAGAACTTTAATGACCCAATTTTTCTTCCCATAAACAAAGAACTGCGGTTGCGTTAAAAATTGAAGAATAAGTTCCGGAAATAATACCAACAAGTAATGCTACAACAAACCATCTAATTGTTTCTCCACCAAATAAAAGTAATGCAAGTAAAACAAAAATAACGGTTAGTGATGTATTTAAAGATCTTGCTAAAGTTTGAGTGATAGAGATATCAGCGACTCGTTCAAATTTTTCTCCTAAATGTTTTGGTAAATTTTCTCTGACCCGATCAAAAACTACAATCGTATCATGAACTGAAAAACCAATCACTGTTAAAAGTGCAGTCACAAAAAGTGTATCTACTTCGACATTTAAAAATTTTCCTAGAATCGCAAAAATTCCCACCACTACTAACACATCATGAATTAAAGCTACAATTGCTGAAATTCCAAATCTAAAAGATGATGCTGGTTTGGGTACTTTTCTAAATGAGTAGGTAATATATAAAACAATCATTAAACAAGCAAGCAATATTGCAGTTAAAGCTTTTTGTTTTAACTCTGCACCAATAACAGGACCTACATTTTCTTCTCTTCTAACTTCAATTTTTCCATATTTATCAGTTAAGCTTTTTCTTAAATCATTTAGTTGATTCTGATCAATAACTTGAGTCCTAATAATATAGGTATTACTTCCCGAATTTGTAATAATTCCGTATTTTTTTAAATCATCGATATTGGGATTTTTTGAAAATTGATATTCAAGTAATGCTCCACCAGTAAAATCAATTCCTAATTTAAGTCCTGAAGTAACTAGAAAAAATAGTCCTGGTAAAATCACCAAAATAGAAAGTATAAAAAACCCTATTTTATATTTCATCAAATTAACCATTTTTTTATTTTTTTAACTTTTGAGCTTTTTTAATATCTTCATGCAACTGCTGTTTTAAATTTTTTGCCGCTAGTTTAATTTTATTTTCTACTTGAACAATTCGCTCCTTTAATAATTTCCAAATTTTGCCATGATCATTGGCTTGTAAATGTTTTAAAAATATTTCCTTATCTTTTGGTTTTAACTCAGACAAAATAGCATCTAAAATTACTTGGTGCAAATTTGAGTCAACTAAATAACTTAGATGTTTTTTTTCTGTTTCTGATAATGACAGTTTATCTAGCTCAACTAAAAGCGACTCTATTTCAATTATTTGACTATAAAATTGTTTCATATCCGATTGTTTTCTGCTAATTGTTGTTCATTTAACTTAACTGGACCAAGTGGAATTTTTTTATCTTTATCATCAATAAAAAAATATAGAACAGCTCCTTTTCTAGGTCCTTGGGCTAACCCTAACTCTTGCATCACCTCAGGAGATCCACCTAAATGTTTACCAGTCCACTCAGATGGACCAGCATCAGCGATATCTGCAACTACTGCTTGACCAGTATCTGGATTAACCACTAACATTTTACGATACTTAAAAAAGTCTCGATATTGTGGAAAGTTTTCCGCAAAACCGGGAGATAAAAAAGTTTGAACTGCAATATACCATTTTTCTTGATCTTCGGCTTCTTTGTCAAACTCTTCTTTTGAAGAAGCAAAATATCCCCAAGCTCCTAAATGTGGAGCAATCCCAGCATCACCAAACATTGCCCAATCAGTAGCTGATTTAGCATGAGCATAGATATTATCACCGGGGTAGCGATATAAATGCTGTTCTCCACCAATTAAGCCAAAAGTGCGATTTAATCTAATATTATCAACGCTAGCTTTTACTGGACTACCTAAAAAATCAGTTAAAATATTCTCAATATTTTTTTCTTCATCCGGTGTTAAGTTGCGCATTTCCGATGGAACTTGGTTTTTTAATTTATTAGCTAAGACTATATTTTTACTGCTAAAGCTGGTAATTTTATCAGAAGTTTGCTGAGCAATGAAATGTTTAGCTTGATGGGGTAAATTAGTAGTTGTTAGTAACATCAATCCACCCAAAGATCCAAGGGCAATATGTTTTAAGTGTTTATCAATTAAATTATCTGATAAATCTTTATGCTTGGCAGTCCATTTTTTATGTAAATACTCATAGTGAGGTTTAGATGAATAAAATTTCATTTAATAAAAAATCTTAAAATTGTTCTGGTCACACTAATTGCTGTAAACATAGAAACTAAAACACCAATTGCCAAAGTTATGGCAAAACCTCTCACTAAACCTGTTCCCAAAAAGTATAAAATTGAAGCCGTAATTAAAGATGAGATATTTGAATCTCTAATTGATGACCAAGCTCGTTTAAAGCCTTGTTCTATGGCTTGCTTTGAAGATTTACCCCATCTTTTTTCTTCTTTCATTCTTTCAAAAATTAAAATATTGGCATCGACTGCCATACCGACTGATAAAATAAATCAAGCAATCCCAGCTAAAGTTAGAGTAATTGAGGGGATTAAAAATAATCCAGTTCTAAAAATAGCTAAAACAAACAGTGAATAAATTATTAAACTTAAATCAGCAATTAAACCCATCTTTCCATAATAAATTGCCATAAATAACATCACACTAATTAAGCCAATTATCCCAGCTACTAAACTTTTATTAATTGACTCCTGACCTAAACTGGCACCAATGGATCTTTGTTCAATAATTTTAATCGGCACTGGTAGTGCTCCAGCGTTTAGTTGAATAGCTAATTTTTTGGCTTCATCGACAGTAAAATTTCCATTAATCACTGCGTTACCATCAAGTATCTCTTGTTGAACGATTGGTGGGTTAGTAATTGGCTCACCATCTAGAAAAATAGCCAGTGGTTTGCCAATATTTCTTTTAGTAATATCTCCAAATTTTTTAGCTCCCTCACCAGTAAATTGCAGCGAAACTTGGGGACCAGATCTGGTGTTTCTACCCCCAGAAAAAGTTACGTCCGCTTTCTTTAAATCAGCACCAGTTAAACCGGTTGGAACTGATAAAAAAATTGCTGCGAAAGCTGACTGCGTTGCCTCAGCTGATCTGGATGCTGGAATTTCTCTAAATTCTAGTTGGGCAGTTTTACCAACTAAAGATGCAGCTGCAGATGAATCTTTAATTCCTGGTAAATCAACTAAGATTCGTCTATTATCACCCAGTTTTGAGGATTGAACAACTGCCTCAGATACTCCAAATAAATTAACTCGCCTTTCAATGACATTTTTGGCTGACTCCAAGGCTGTATCTTTTTGATCTGAACTAATTTTACTCATATCAGTTTGCAAAACCAGTTGCGTTCCCCCTTGTAAATCTAAGCCTAGCTTAATTGGAAAATCTCCCAAAAGTTTATTTAGATCAATAGTCAGTTTTGGGATAGTTTTTTTAACAATT
>JACPZA010000012.1 GCA_016195715.1 Candidatus Daviesbacteria bacterium | reverse complement strand
GGAGGTTAAAAACCAAGACTTTAATACTTTTCATTGGAGTTATTTTGAAATACCCACTCTTACGTCAGGTACTAAAATTATTGAAGTAACTAATTTGGGATCAGCTGTTGCTTTAAACACGGTTTTACTGATATCGAAAAATGATTACCAGCAAGCAGTAGAGACTGCGGAAAAATTGACTAGCCACTTTAACACATATAACTTTAATGATCAGATAGTTTCTCAAGAAATTCAAAAAGAATTAAATAATAATAATTATTTTTTTGTCGACTATAATAGAATAAACCCAACCCAATATAAAATTAATATCCCAAATAATACAAATTGGATAGTTTTTACTGATCACTATAACCAAGGGTGGAATTTGGAAGACAGTAAATCCTATCCTTTTTATGCAATGGTTAATGGTTTTTACCTAAAGAAAAATGATCTAAATAGAACTCTAGTTTTATATTTCACCCCGCAAAAAACTATTGAATATGGAGTATTATTATCCTTAATATCATTCAGTTTTATTTTGATATTAATTTCAATTTTTAAATTCAAAAGTAAATTTAAATGAAACAAAAACTTGCACAGATATTGAAAACTAAGACGATTCAACACTCGCTGATTACTTTAAGCGGTACAATAATTAATGGGCTTATTGGAGCTGTATTTTTTCTATTACTAGCTAGAAGTCTAGGACCCAAAAATTTTGGTATCGTTTCGTTTTCGATTATAATTTTAACTTTAATATCAGATATCGCTGATTTAGGGATTAACACGGGTATTATTAATTTTGTCAGTAAAAATTACTTAAATGACTTATCGAAAGTAAGGCAAATTCTCAAATTATCACTTGAAAGTAAACTTTTAATTTGGCTCGTCGTTTTAATTATTGGTTGGTTAGTAATGCCTTTTATATCTTTCAATATACTGCAAAAACCAGAGCTTTCTTTTTATTTAAGGCTTAGTTTAGTTGGTGTTGGTGGAGCATTAGTTTTCTCTTTTGCAACTAGTTCATTGCAAGCGCTCCAAAGATTTAAATTATGGAGCTTTATTAACATTTCAATGAATGCAATTCGCCTGGCACTTGCCATCTTACTAATTTATGGACTTATTTTAACTCCTACAAATGCATTATTAATTTATATTTCAATTACCTTTTTAGGTTTTTTCATTGCCTTACTTTTTTTGCCAAAGGATTTTTTAACTGCTAAAAATGAAACCTCACAATTTAATAGTCTTTTCCATTTTAATAAATGGGTAGCTCTAACAATAGTCTTATCAGCAATTTCATCCCGCATAGATAGCATCTTTTTAACAAAACTTAGTTCTCTAAATGATCTAGGGATTTATTCAGTTGCAAATCAACTAACATCGTATCTTCCACAACTCAGTTCTGCTATTGCTGTTGTTGCTGCTCCTAAATTTGGTAGTATGACCAATACCAGAGATGCCTTTAGTTATTTTCGAAAACTGGGTTTTTTTTGTATCGGGCTTTCACTACTAGGACTTCTTGTTATACCCTTAGGCTTTTTCCTTATCCCGATTTTTTATGGGTCTAATTACCAAAGAAGCTCTCTCCTTTTTGTCTTATTGTTTATTGCTAATTTACTTTTTTTAATTTCTACCCCTGCATATCAAGCAATTTATTATTATTTCTCTAAGTCAAAAATTGCTTTTATAATTACCTTAATTATATTTGTCGTGAATACCTCTTTGATGTGGGTTATGATTAAAGCTTTAGGCCCAGTGGGAGCAGCACTTACAGTTGTAGCGGTAAGCTTACTCAATTTAATAATTTCTACAACTTGGGTAATGATAAAATTTAAGGGCAAAAATGGCTAAAATTATTTGGGGAAATACGGTTGTTAAGAATGAGGGAAGATATATATGGTTTGCAATTAAAAGTGTAATTGATCATTTGGATAAGATTTTAATTTATGATACTGGTAGCATTGATGACACTGTAAAAATAATTGATCTGCTAAAAAAAGACCACCCAAATAAAATTATTTTTAAAAAGATGGGTGAGGTTAATGCTGAAGGTTTAACCAGACTAAGGCAAAAAATGCTTGATGAAACAACTAGTGACTGGTTAATTTTAGTTGATGGAGATGAAGTTTGGTGGAGAAATTCAATTAAAAAAACAGTTAATCGGATACAAACTAAGGGAGATATCTTATACGCCTTGGTTAATCCGGTTATAAATTTAGTCGGAGACATTTACCATTACCGAACTGAGGAAACTGGAAGATACAAAATCTTAGGTAAAAAAGGACATTTTAATATCAGGGCAATAAATAGAAAAATTAAAGGGTTACATATTAAAAATGAATATCCACTTGAGGGTTTTTTTACAGAAGAGAAAAAATTAATACAAGATTATGGTCAGGAAAAACTGGAGTTTATTAATGGACCATTGCTTCACTTTAGCCACTTAATAAGATCAAATTTAAAAGAGGGAGATAAAGACTCCGTTAAAAGATCGATAAAGATTAAGTATGAGATAGGAGTTAAATTCCCTAGTGATTTTGAATATCCGGAAGTATTTTACCAACCTTATCCATCTTTTATTAATTCACCCTGGCAACACATGTCAATGGGTTTTAGGTTAAGAGCTTTAGCAGAAACTCCGCTAAAAAAAATTAAAAGAGAGATAACAGATGAGAAATCAAAAAGCTGAAAAACTAAGGGATAACAATTATTATACTTTAGCTCATAAAGGGAGTTTAGATTTAAATCATCCAAGTATGAAAAAACTTTTAAAATTGTGTGAAGATTCTAATTTTATTTTAGACATGGGATGCGGAGAAGGTACAAGGATTAATTTAATTCTAGCAACCATTAACACATCTCCTCAGGCTTACGGGATAGATGTTAATAAATTAGCTATAGAAAAAGCTAGGAAACAATATCCAAAAATTAATTTTACAAAAGGCAATTTAGAGAAACTTCCTTTTAAAGATAACTTTTTTGATTTAGTTTATTCCGCATATGTTTTTGAGCATTTAATGAATCCTGAAACAGTAATGGAAGAAGCCAGACGTGTTTTAAAACCAAAGGGAATGTTGGTGATAATAGCTCCTAACTTTGGATCACCTAACAGAAGATCTCCCAACTCAAAAGAGAAAAAAATTAATAAGTTGATTAAAGGATTTTTAAGTGATTTAATCAACTTAAATAAAAAAAATATTTCTAATTTAAATTGGACTAAAGTCGAACCAAGAAGTGAAATTTATACAATAGACTCTGATACAACTACTGAGCCATATTTAAATACATTAATTTTATACACAAAACAAAATTTTAAAATTAATTATTTCTCAAGTTTTTGGGACCAAGATAGACTCTCTTTATTTCAGTTAGTATTTAAAATTTTAGGATTACTTAAAATTTATCCTTTTTATTTGTGGGGACCTCATTTAATGGTCGTTTTAGAAAAAAATGAAAAATATGTGCCCAGTTTGTAAATCAGATACAAAAATTTTCGCTAAATTTAAAAATCATTTAGTCTATAAATGCAAAAAATGCGGTTTTGGTTATACCACAAATTTATCAGCACATTTAGGACAATATCATAGGGATGAGGTTTATATTCAAGAAGAGAAATTGTTTGAGAATATTTTTCAAAAACGGGTAAACAAAGTTATGAATTTTAAAAAAAAAGGAGAGGTATTAGATGTTGGGAGTTCGACAGGGTTAATGCTTAAGCTATTTAAGGATAAGGGATTTAATGTTTTAGGAGTAGAAATATCTAATAAAGCAGCCGCACTTTCAAAAAATAGAGGAATTGATGTTATAACCATTCCTTTTGAAGAAATCCAGTTCAAAAAAAAATTTGACGTGATACTTTTCAATCACACCCTGGAACATTTAAAAGACCCATTTCTTGCTATTAATAAAGCCTCCAGGTTATTAAATAAAGATGGGTTACTATATATAGATCTGCCTAATTTTGGAAGTTTATCTGCATCACTAAAAAGAAAAAACTGGCCGTATCTTTTGTTAGAAGAACATCTTTGGCACTTTAGTTTACAATCTCTTGAAATACTACTTCGAAAAAATGGATTAAAAATAATATTTACTGAAAGAGCATCTGGGATATGGGATTTAAATAATCCTTTTTTAGAACTATTTACTTCTTTATATAAATTTAAAAAGAGATTTATTATTAATCTTTTAACGGCTATTCCAGGTTTGATTTTATCTAAGTTAAATATGGGTAGTGATCTTTTGGTGATAGCAAAAAAAAATGACTAAAATAGTAGTTCTTTTTATCTTAGGGTTTCATTTATTTTTACTTTTAATTTTTCAATTTACTTCTTGGCCTGAATTAATCTCTTATCCTTATTTTTTTTCTAAAGGTTTTGTTTTTTATAAAGATTTTGTTATGCCGTATACACCTGGTTTGCCTCTAATTTTATCAGGAGTTATTTCTTTTTTTAAATTTAGTCCTGAGGCTTTAAGAATATTCACATTTATAATAATTCTTTTGACTGATTTACTTCTTTTTTTTAATTTGAGATTAGTTAATAAGACAAAAGTAAGTTTAATTTTTTTAGCAGTCTATGTTGTTTTACAAACTTTATTCGATGGAGATATGTTGTGGTTTGATTATGCAACAATAGCTTTTATTTTAGCTGCTTTATTTTTTTCAAATAAAGCAATTGATAAGTCTAGGAAGCGATATATTATTTTATCTGGATTGTTTTTTTCTCTAGCGGTTTTAATTAAGCAAATAGCCTTTATATATTTTTTTGCTTTTTTAATTCTAGTACCTATTATTTTTCGAAAAGAAATATTAAATAAATTTATAATTTGTCTGGCAGCTTTTTTGCTGCCTTTAATCATATTTTTTATCTACTTGTTAATTACTAATTCTATTTTTGATTTTTGGAATTGGAACTTTTATTATCCACTTTTTGAGTGGTCAAAGTTTCCTGGGTATGTTGCTTTAAAAATAAGTAGAAACCAAGTATTAACCTTAATACTTCCTCTTACTCCCCTCTTGTTAATTTTTAGTAGAATAAAAATTTTTTTAAATAAAAAAATAATTCTAGCTTTTTCGTTACTTTTGGCTGCAATTTTGGCAATTTACCCTAGATTTTCTTACTTCCACTTTCAACCAGCACTAGCTTTGGTTTTTGTACTGGGATTTATGATATTTAATTTTTTGAGTGAGAATTTTAAGTATTTACAATTGCTAATTTTTCTAGTAGTTGTTATAAGCGAAGTTTATTTGCTTGGGCCTTTTAATATTAACTCAGAGATAAGATTTTATGCAGAATCGGAAAAAAACTTGGTGAACTTAATAAAAAATAGAACCGATAAAACAGATAAAATTTATCTATTTGGCCCTAATTCATCGATATATGCTTTAACTAATAGATTAGCCCCTAAACCCTGGATTGATACATTTGGATGGTATATGGAAGTTCCAGGTATTCAAGATCAATTAATTGGTGGATTTATAAAAGACCCTCCAATAGTGATTGTTTATAGTCCACCCTTGAGAGGGAATGCATATGATTTGGGTACTTATAAGCCAAAAAAGGTTTTAGAGTATATGTATAAAAATTACTATAAAGATGATGTATTGGATGGTGTTGAATTTTGGAGGATTAAAAAATGAGTTTAAAAATTGTTTTTTTGAGCCGCTATCAAAATCGTGTTTTTAGAGGTGTTGAATCACATATATTTGAGTTATCTAAAAGGTTGAAAAAGAAATTCCAAGTAGATATTTTTTCTGAAAAAGATGCTGATTCACTTACCAAAATATTAAAAGGGAAATATGATTTTGTAATTCCTGCTAACGGGAGAGTGCAGTCTTTTAAGGCGGGCCTGGGGAGATTATTTAGCAGCTATAAAACTTTGATAGTGGGACATGCAGGAATTGGTAGAGATGATATTTGGAATTTAATAGGAACTTTTCCTGATATTTTTGTAGCTTTAACAGAAAGCCAATTTAAATGGGCGAAAAAAATAGCTTGGAAAACTAAAGTCACTAAAATACCAAATGGTATAGATCTAGAGAAATTTTCGCCAACTGGTCAAAAAGCAGATATAAATTTAGAAGCACCTATTATTTTGAGCGTTGGAGCATTAGAGTGGTATAAAAACCATGATTTTACGATTAAAGCTGTATCAAGGCTGATGAGGGGTTCGCTTTTAATTATAGGCAAAGGTTCACAAAAAAGGGATTTGGAGAAACTAGGTAAGATGCTTTTGGGGGATAGTAGATTTAAAATTATAGATGCAAATTATGGCGATATGCCAAGCTATTATCGAGCTTGTGATTTGTTTACTCTTCCATCATGGGATAGAGAAGCGTTCGGGATTGTCTATCTTGAGGCATTGGCAACAAATCTTGCTGTAATTGCCCCAGATGATGAGTCAAGAAAAGAGATTATTGGTAATGGAGGAATATTGTTTGATCCATCAAATATTGATGCATTTGTTAAGGCTTTAAATATGTCTTTAGAATTAAATTGGGATAATAAACCAAGGCATCAAGCGGAAAAATTTTCTTGGGAGGATATAGCTTTACAGTATGAAAAATTATTTGTTCAAGAATTAAAAAAATGAAAGTAAGTGTAGTTATTCCAACATTTAATGAAGAAAAAGCGATAGCCGATTGTTTAGAAGCACTCTTTAAGCAAACTTATAAAAACTTAGAGATTATAGTTGTAAATGATGGATCAACTGATAAAACTTTAGAGATTTTATCAAAGTTCAAAAATGAAAATCCAAAAGTTAAAGTTTTAACACAAAAGCATTTAGGTGCTGGTCTGGCAAGAAATCTTGGTGCAAAAAACGCAGAAGGAGAAATCTTAGTTTTTGTAGATGCTGATATGACTTTTGATAAAAAGTTTATAAGCAATTTAATAAAACCCATTTTGAGTAAAAAAGCAATAGGTTCATTTAGCAAAGATGAATTTGTTTTAAATAAAACAAACATATGGAGTAAATGTTGGAATGTTAACAAAAATTTACCATTTAATAAAATGCATCCAAAAAATTATCCAGATGAACAGGCAGTTTTTAGAGCAATTTTAAAAAAAGAATTTTTGAAAGTAGGCGGTTTTGATTCTATTGGTTATATAGATGACTATACCCTATCAAAGAAATTAAATGCAAAAGCAAAAGTAGCAAAAAATGCTTACTTTTATCATAAAAATCCGGAAACTCTAAAAGAAGTTTTTACGCAAGCACGTTGGATTGGAAAAAATGAATATAAAAATAGGAAAATTAGAAACGAAAATCTAATGAGAATTATTTCAATCATCAGATATTCATTGCCTTTTTCTTTGGTTAACGGTTTTATCAAGGGAATTGTTTATAAACTTCCATTCTTTATTTTTTTTAAGTTAATCTATGATTTTGCAGTTGAGGTATCACTTTTCAGATCATTTTTTAAAGAACATTTGTACAAATGATTTTTTTAGTACTAATAATTGCATTCTTTCTCAGAGTAATTAATCTTAACCAATCATTTTGGTTAGATGAAGCTATTAGTGCAATTTCCATTCAACAGTACTCCTTAGTTGATCTAGTTGTTAAATTTATGCCTGGAGATTTTCATCCACCATTGCATTATCTGTTAATATTTTTCTGGGGGAAAGTATTTGGTTATTCTGAGATAAGTTTAAGGTTGCCTTCAGTTCTATTGGGAGTAGCATCAGTCTACATAGTTTATTTGTTAGTTAAGACTTTATTTAATAAGCGTATTGGAATTTTTTCCTCGCTAATTTTTAGTTTTAATCCTTTGCTTATATATTATTCACAAGAAGCAAGAATGTATTCTTTAAATGTTTTTTTAACAGTAACTTCTTTCTTATTCTTTATTTCTTTTTTAAAAAATAAAAAAAATACTATGCTACCTTTAACTATAGCTAATATATTGCTGATTTACTCCGACTATGTCTTATTTCCGATACTATTAGTTCAAATTTTATATTTATTGATTTGGGGAAAATATAAACTTAAAAATTTTTTGGCCTCACTATTTTTAACTTTACTTAGCTTTATATTTTGGCTACCAATTTTTTTAAACCAACTTGGTTTAGGAGAAAAAACTGCTCTTACATTATCTAAATGGTCTGAAGTTGTTGGTGGTTTAAGTTTTAAAAACCTCAGCTTAATATTTATTAAATTTATTATAGGAAGAATTAGTTTAGACAATAAGGTCATTTATGGATTACTCAGTTTAGCTTTATTTATTTTTTATTTATTTTTAATTTTATTTGGGATTAAAAAAACTAGAAAAGAGAATGGGTTGTTATTATTATGGTTCACAGTTCCAATATTATTTCTTGGGTTAATCTCAATTTACTTGCCGGTTTTATCATATCAGCGCCTACTTTACACTTTACCTGCGATGATTATTTTAACTGCACAGGGAATTTGTATACTTTCAAGAAGATGGCAAATATTATTAATTTCTTTAGTTTTAAGTATTAGTTTAGTAGCGGTTTTTGTATTTAACATTAACCCTAAATTTCAAAGGGAGAATTGGCGGGAGGCGATTCATTTTATAGAAAATCAAAAAAATATTTCAGTTACTATTTTTGAGGATAATAACTTAATAGCACCAGTTAAATATTATGCAAAAAACACAGATAATCTGATAGGTGGGCTTAAGAGAATTCCCGTTATGACAAAGGATGATTTAATTGATCTCAATAAGTTGTTAAGAAATGATCCGAAGGTTTATCTATTTGAATACTTGGTTGATATTACAGATCCTAAAAGGTTATTGGCTCAGCAATTAGTAAGTATAGGTTATAACAAAATGCAAACTTTTAATTTCAATGGAGTCGGATTTGTTACTTTGTACATAAGATAAAATGTTTTAGACTAAATATAGTTATGAAAATTGGAATTGACATTTCACAAATTGCTCATCCAGGTGGAGTAGCAACTTATACCAAAAATCTTGTTATTCAACTTATTAGAAATCATAAGTTACAAATTGTCCCTTTTTATAGTTCCTTAAGAAAGCCGTATAAAGGAGAAATTCCTAATGTGAAATCATTTAATTTTCCGCCCATTCTTTTAGAGTTTTTATTTAATAAATTAAGAGTTCCGATTGATTTATTTATTGGTGAAACTGATATTTTTCATAGTAGTGATTGGATGCAGCCTAAAACAAAGGCTAAAAAAATTACAACTTATCATGATCTAATCCCAATTAAATTTCCGCAGTGGTCTCATCCTAAAATTGTAAAGGTTCATCAAAAAAGATTGAAAATTGTTGAAAATGAAATTGATATGATTATTGCAGTATCTGAATCAACAAAACAAGATTTACTTGAAGTTTCGAAAATTCCTGAAGAAAAAATAACCGTTATTTATGAAGCGGCAGATCCCATTTTTAAAGTAGAGGATGAGAAAAAAGTAGAAGTTTTTAGAAAGAAATATAATTTACCGAATATTTTTTTATTAGCAATCGGAGGTGTTGGAAAAAGGAGAAATCTGGAAAATATTAAGAAAGCTTCATTAAATACCCCTCTTATAATAACCGGACAAAATATACCTCATTTATCTATTGAGGAGATGTCTTTGTTATATAACAGCTCGGCTGCGTTAGTTTATACATCTTTTTATGAGGGTTTTGGACTTCCGATACTTGAGGCAATGCAATCAGGAACTCCAGTTATTACATCTAATTTATCGTCGATGGCAGAAATTGCAGCTGAAAATGCCTTTTTAGCTAATCCTAAAGAAATAAATTCAATAAAAGAGGGTATAAAAACTGTTTTAGCAAAAAGGGATTATTATCGCAAAAAGGGATTGGAGCATTCAAAAAAGTTTAGCTGGGAAAAATGTGCAGAAAAGACTGAGGCCTTATATCAAAAACTTTATGAATCCCCTTAAGTTTATTACCAGGCATTATGTAATAATTATCATTACTTTCTTTTTTATTTTATTAATAGCAAATTTTATTTACGTAGCGAGCAAACAGTGGCAAGTTTATATAAGGCCTTTTTACCCAAAACGCTATTTAGTTTTAAAAGGGTTATTCGATCAATCTCAATATGTAAAAGCATATAGTCCAATTATTATTCCCGATGAATATTACTATGCCTTAGCAGGATGGAATTACTTACATAGTCAAGATCCAATTTTGTTTAATGGCGAGCAACCGCCACTTGGTAAATATTTTGTTTCCCTAACAATAAGTCTTTTTAATAATGAAACTCTAACTGGTCCAATATTTAATTTGCTTTCTCTTTTAGCGCTATTTTTATTAGGCAGCTTAGTGCTCCAAAGTAAAATTTGGTCTTTAGTAATGACTAGCGCTTTTAGTTTTGAAAAAATATTTCAAGTTCAAATGATTTATATGCCGCTTCTTGATAATATCCAATTATTTTTTATTTTACTTAGCTTTTACTTTTTTCTAATATGGTGGCGAGGAAAATTATCAATTTTGCCTGCCTTTATTTTTTTAGGATTAGTAGCCTCAGTTAAATTCTGGATAACTGCGTTTGTAATTTATTTGGCTTGGTTATTAGCTGTTTTTTTGTACAAAGCAAAAAGTAAACTTATTTTTTTAATTTATACCCCGGTATCTTTACTTGTATTACTTATCAGTTATATTCCAAGTTATATTCAAGGCGATTCATTTAGAAGGATCCTTGGAGTTCAAAAATATATTTATGTTTATCATAGTGGTAAATTTCACTTTGACCCGCTGGCTTTTTTTGACCTACTTTTATTTAATCGTTGGCACGTTACTTGGGAGAATACTATTAAACCATCGGTGGATTTTCAAATAACTTGGCCGATTTTGTTAATTTTGTCTATTTTTGCTATCTATAAAATTTTTAAAAAACAAAAGAGATCAAAGGATAAAAAGTTAAATGTAATAGCTTTGTGGTTTGTGATGTATGTTGCATTTTTATTTTTTGGTACTATACTGGCCCGATACTTAATCCCTGTACTACCAGCTATGTATTTGTTATCTTTTTATATAATAAAGGATTTTGTCAAAAAATGAGAATTTGGATTGATGGATATGAAGCTAATGTGCAGCAAAGAGTAGGTTCAGGTCAAGTTGCTTTTGAACTTTTGAAAAATATAGAGATTTTAGACAAGGAGAATGAGTATACTATTTTACTGACAAAACCACCCATAAGTGATTTACCAAAAGCGAGAAAGAATTGGAAGTATAAAATTATTGGACCTAGTAAGCTTAAAACTTTGATTTCCGTACCTTTAGCTTTATATACAAGTTTAAAAAAGCCTGATCTAATCTTTAGTCCTACGCACTATATCCCTAGATTTAGTCCTGTTAAAAGAGTTGTTACCATTTTTGATTTAGCTTTTTTACATTTTCCAGAGATGTTTCCAAAAAAAGATTTAATTCAATTAACAAGTTGGACTAAATTTTCAGTATTAAAAAGTGATCATATTATTACTATCTCAAATTTTTCAAAGCAGGATATTATAAAACAATATGGGGTACAGGAAGATAAAATCTCAGTTGCTTATCCAGGATTTGATAAGAAGGTTTTCCGTCAAATTAAAGACAAAACTAAAGTTAATAAGATAGTAAAAAAATATGACATTAGGGATAACTACATTATATATATAGGAACACTCCAGCCAAGAAAAAATTTAATTAGGTTATTTGAGGCATTCTCATCACTTGAATCAAATAACCTAAAGCTAGTTATTGTTGGTAAAACTTCAGGTCCAGGAAGAGAGGGCTGGATGTATCAAGATATACTGGAAGCTCCAAAAAAATTGGGGATAAAAGATAAAGTTATTTTTACAGGATTTGTTAACAGCGAGAATTTACCCTTTTTATTAACTGGCGCAAAAGCTTTTGTTTTGCCTTCTTTGTGGGAAGGATTTGGGATACCAGTTATTGAAGCAATGGCTTGTGGTACCCCAGTTATAACCTCAAATGTTTCATCGCTACCTGAAATAGTAGGGGATGCAGGTTTAACTGTGAATCCTTATTCCGTAGATGAGATAAAGAATGCTATTCAATTACTTGTAAATAAAACTGAATTTAATCAAAAATATTCAAATTTGGGTTTAGAGCAAGCTAAAAAATATTCTTGGGAAAGAATGGCAGAAAAAGTATTGAAGGTATTTACACAAATATGAAAGTTTCTATTATAATTCCTAATTGGAATGGAGAAGAGAAATTAAGAAAAAATCTTCCCAAAGTCTTAAAGATAAAAAACGTTGAAGAAATTATTGTTGTTGATGATACATCAACAGATGGAAGCGTTAGTTTAATTGAGCAATCATTCCCTGAGGTAAAACTTATAAAAAAAACTAAAAATGAAGGTTTTTCTTCTACAGTTAATTTAGGTGTAGAAAAAGCCAGTGGAGATTTAGTTTTTTTATTAAATACAGATGCAATTGCGCAAGAAAATTGTCTAAAGTTTATTTTACCTAATTTTAAAGATCCAAAGGTTTTTAGTGTGGGGCTTAATAGTGGGGGCAGTTGGGCCTGGGGGAAATTTGAAAAAGGATTTTTCTGGCACTATCAAGCAGAAGAAAAAGTAGCTATTGTTCACCAAACTTTATGGGTTTCGGGAGGGAGTGGGGTATTTAGAAAATCTATCTGGATAGAACTTGGAGGACTAGATGAGCTATTTAACCCTTTTTATGAAGAGGACGTAGATTTGGGTTACAGAGCTACTAAAAGAGGATATATAAACTTATTTGAACCTAAAGCTGTAGCAGAGCATTATAAAGAGCCAGGTGTAATTACCACTAATTTCTCTAAATCCAGAATTCAAATGATTGCTTCACGAAATCAACTGCTTTTTATCTGGAAGAATATCACGAGCTTATGGCTTATAAGGTCACATCTTCTGAATCTTTTTCTGATGCTTATTTCTAATCCAAGATATTGGTCTGTTTTTTTAAGTGCTTTAGCAAAATTACCTAAGATATTAAAAAAACGCAATCTAGAGAAAGCTAAAACAAAGTATCGAGACGAAGAGGTTTTATCAAAGTTTAGTAATTTTTAGCTAATTTAAGTATAATTTAATAATGTTTTATTTAGAACATTTAAGTTTTCAGTTTAAGTCAGGTGTTCCAAGTATAGTATTTAAGGATAAAATGGGTAAAACATTAGCAGCTAATGAGACTGTAAAAAAAATCTTAAATAGAATGTATAACTATTTTCAAGATATAGAGCTTTTAACTTTGCGAATTGTTGGGTTTATACCGATTTATTTAGTGCGCTATATTTTTTACATACTCGCGGGGGTAAAAATAGGTAAAGGATCTCATATTCATATGGGCACACAGTTTTTTGATCCTACTGGTGTAGAGATAGGAAAAGGATCAATAGTTGGTCAAAATGCTTTTTTAGACGGGAGGGATAAGTTAGTTATTGGGGATTTTGTAGATATTGCCTCAGATGTAATGATTTATAATTCTGAACATGACATTAACTCGGAGGATTTTCGACCTGTTGTTGCGCCTGTTATTATTGAAAATTATGTTTTTATCGGTCCAAGAGCTATTATCCTACCCGGAGTAACAATTAAAAAAGGAGCTGTTGTGGGTGCAGGTGCAGTAGTCACCAAAGAAGTACCAGAGTTTGTAATTGTTGGAGGTGTGCCTGCTAAGGTAATAGGAGAAAGAGCCTTAAAAGATCTTAACTATAAACTAGGAAGATCAAGGCTTTTTCAATAATGGATCTTAGATTAAAAAATTTATCCAGACTTCAACTTTTTTTACTGATTCTTTTTTTCATTGGGTTAGCATATATAATACTCCCAGGCCCTAGTTCAATAGATTCTTTTTTACCTTTGCCTAATTCTGTTAAATCTAATCTTGAGGGTGATACTATCCAGAATCCAAATATAGCTGCTTATTTTAATGATTTTAGGAGAGAATTTATTACCAGTTACTATAGACAGATGTTGGGAGAAAGGGTTTTTTTCGACCTTAAGGTTTTGCCCCTAAGGTTAAATCATCCTCCTGAAGAAGCTTATCAGTATGTTAGAGATCAGCAAGAGTCTACCTTTTTGGAGGAATATGTGTTTCCCTTGAGAGAATCTCTATTTGTTAATGGTGTTGACCCACATGCTGATAATGATCGACGTAAGGTAAAAGTGAGAAGTTATGTTGGAGATCATATTTATTATCAAGATAGATATTTTAACACTAAGGCAACTTTAAGATATTATCCTTCCCCGTATTTGGCTAGATTTTTAGTATACCTGGGAATTTGGGTTGCTTTTATAGTTCTGTATAAACTATTTAGGAGAGTTACAAAATATGGATGATTTTGTAATTATGATTTTGAACTACAACACTAAAGTACTACTTAAAGATTGCTTGCAGTCGCTTCTAAAAAGTGTTAAACCCCAAAAAATTTGGGTGATTGATAATGCGTCAACTGATGGATCTTTAAAGATGTTAAAAACTGAATTTTCAAAAGTCAATGTAATTTATAATAATGAAAATTTGGGTTTTTCTAAAGGTTATAATGTTGGATTGAAAAAAGTTAACAGCAAGATCTATTTACTTTTAAATTCTGATACAAAAACCGATGGAGGTAGTACCATAAGATGGATTAATTATTTAGCTGCTTCTCCTTATTCTATTATGGCTTCCAAGCTTACTTATCCTGATGGTCGTTTCCAGCCTAATGCTGGTGATTTACCATTTGGCTTGGCTTTAATTACCTGGATTTCTGGATTAGATGATTTTTTTAACACATTTGGAGTTAGCTTACCTTCTTTCCATCGGTTAGAGAAAAAATACTACCTGAATAATCCAAAAGTAGGTTGGGTATCAGGAACAATAATGGCGATAAAAAAAGAAGTGTTTAATAAAATAGGTTATTTTGATGAAAAAATATTTATGTATGCTGAAGATGTTGATTTGTGCATTAGAGCAAACGAAGCTGGACTTAAGGTGGGTATTTTTTCTGATGTTACATTTGTTCATTTAGGCGGGGGGAGTCATAATAATCCACAATTTAAACAATGGTTAGGAGAATTTAAAGGGATGATTTATTTGTACCAAAAATATTTAGGAACGGTTGGAGTCTATGCTTTAAAAATATTGATTTATTTTTTTGTAATAATAAGATTAATTATTTTTTATCTATTAGGCAAAAAAGAGTTTGCTAAAAATTACCTAAATATTATTAAATCAATCTAACTAGATTTTATGAATAACTTTCAGCTTATTTATAGAAAATATTTTTATTTCTTAATAGGGATTTTATTTATCTTTATTCCTCTTTTCCCAAAATTTCCTTTGGAAAATATATCAGGTACTTTTGTTGCTATTAGATATGAGGATGTATTAATTGCTTTGGTGGTATTTGTTTGGTTTGTTTTCAATATTCGGAATTTAAGAAAATATTTTTCTAATATCATCTTCCAGGCTTTTATTCTATTTTGGTTAATCGGACTTTTATCTTTATTTTCGGGGATCTTTATAACTCATACAATATCTTTAAAGCTAGCTCTGTTTCATTGGTTGCGTCGAGTTGAATATATGAGTTTATTTTTGATTGCTGCAACAAGTGTTTCTTCGTTAAACCAGGCAAAATTTTTAATTAAAATTAGTTTAGTTGGTGCATTGATAGTTATATTTTATGGCTTTGGGCAAATTTATTTTAACTTCCCAGTTATTTCAACAACAAATAGGGAGTTTTCTAAAGGTTTAATTTTATACTTGACCAATGGTGCCAGGGTAAACTCTACCTTTGCTGGACACTATGATCTAGCAATGTATCTATCAATAATTTTAATGATTATAGCCACAAATTTCTTTTATTATAGAAAAATTTTAAATAAATTGATGATTGCATTTGTTGGATTTATCAGTTTTGCTTTGCTTGGTTTAACAGCAGCTAGGGTATCTTTTGTAGCTACTATTTTAGGTTTAGCAGCTGTATTTTGGTTAAACCAAAAAAAAGTTTTGTTAGTTTTATTAATATTCCTTGTTATAGCATCAGTAGGGCTAATCCCTGAGCTTCGTCACCGTTTAGTTGCAACAGTTACCGTCAATTTACTTAACGGAGGAGGACCAAAGTACACTCCTGCACCTGGGACAATTACTGATTTTACTCCAATCGATCAAATTCCTGAAAACATCAGGCAGCAGGTTTTAGAGGACCGAGCTAAACGTGCTGCAAATCCAGGCAGTCCTAGTACAATAGTTTATAAAGATACGGTTGCAGGGGAGCCAGTAAATTCTACAGAACTCGGAGTTTACAGGTCTTTTGGTATAAGGCTTAACGTTGAGTGGCCAAGGGCGATTAACTCTTTTTTGCGAAATCCATTTTTAGGCACTGGCTATTCATCAATATCTTTGGCTACAGATAATGATTTTTTAAGATCATTAGGTGAGGTAGGAATACTTGGAACTTTAAGCTTAGCTCTTATTTTTTACATATTAATCAAAAGTCTGTTAAAAGTATTTAATCAAAGCCAGGGCTTTGAGAAGTATTATCTACTCTCTATGATTACGTCTGTTGTTGTCATTTTAGTAACGGCAACTGTTATTGACGTGTTGGAAGCATCTAAGGTTGCAGAGCTTTTGTGGATTTGGCTGGGTATTGCTTGGGCGATTATTACAGACTATAAGCTAGGTAAAAATGAAAATGAATAAATTGACTAAATTAATACTAAACCCTTTTTTTTGGTTAACTCTAATATTATTTTTAGGTTTTTTCGTGAGACTTTATAAAATTGATAATCCAATTGCAGATTGGCATTCTTGGAGACAAGCAGATACGGCAGCAGTTGCGCGTAATTTTTATAAAGAAGGTTATAATCCATTTGTTCCAAAGTATGATGACATGTCTGCTGTATCTGATGGGTTTGGATTTAATTTAGGCAGATATCGTTTTGCAGAGTTTCCAATCTATCAATCTTTAGTTTATTTTGGCTATTTATTGAATGGAGGAGTTGATGAAAAAATTGCCAGGATAATAAATGTATTTTTTTCCTTGGGATCCTGTGTATTCATTTTTTTAATTACAAAAAAATATTTTAGTAAGATAACTGCACTTATTGCATCTTTTTTATATGCTTTTTTACCTTTTAATGTTTATTTTTCAAGAACTACACTTCCTGAACCATCCTTAGTTTTTTTCAGTTTAGGGATGTTTTACTTTACAGATAGGTGGATTTTGCATAAAACTAAAACATTTTTTTTCTTGGGTGGTATATTTGGTGCTTTAGCTTTTTTGATTAAGCCGATGGCAATTTTTTATGTATTACCTTTGATTTATCTTTTTTTTACTAAGGAAAAAAGTATTTTCAAAGTCTCTAAAATTTATTTTTTCTATTTATTAGCGATTTTTTTACCACTGGCTTTATGGAGAATCTGGATAAATCAGCACCCCGAGGGTATACCAGCTTCTAATTGGTTATTTAATGGTAATGGTATAAGATTTAGACCGGCTTTTTGGCGTTGGATAATTAATGATAGATTGGGTAGAGAGATTTTATCTATTCCAGGAACAATATTATTAGTAATTGGATTATTAATTAAACCAACTGGTAAGGAAAATCTTTTATTACATCTTCTAGCTATATCAAGTTTTCTGTATTTGATAGTTTTTGCAACGGGAAATGTCCAGCATGATTATTATCAATATATGATTGTCCCGGCTTTAGTAATTTTTGTCGCTCGGGGATTTGTTAGTTTATTTAGAGGTATACCCATTTTTTTACCAAGAATTATGACCATACCTTTGGCTTTTTTATTTTTTGTACTAATATTTATTTTAACCACAAATGAGGTTAAAGGTTTATATCAAATAAATAATCCAGCAATTGTCATCGCTGGTCAGAAAGCAGACCAGTTACTTCCAAAAAATGCGGTGGTTATAGCTCCTTATTTTGGAGATACAGCATTTTTGTATCAGACAAATAGATATGGTTTTCCCTATACACCTTTGGCGATAGATGAGTTGATAACCAGGTTTAAAACTACTAGCTATGTATCAGTTACTTATGATGCTAAAACAAAATGGTTAATGAAAAAATATACAGTCTTGGACGCAACTCCTTTGTATGTGATTATTGATTTAACGAAAATAAACCCTGATTTTTATAAAAATGTTAAATCGGCTGATGATCTAAAAGAACCACTTTGATATGAAAATACTCATGCTTACACCTTATTTACCCTTCCCGCTTCTAACAGGAGGTCAAACCAGATCTTTTAATTTGATAAAAAGATTATCTAAGTTAAATCATGAAATTACTCTTTTTTGTTTAATTAAAAACCAAGAGGAAAAAAAATATGTTCCTGAACTTGAAAAATACTGTAGCGAGGTAAAGATCTTTGATAGACCTATAAAGCCATGGACATTAACCAATATTTTAAGAACTGGATTTAGTTTTTATCCCTTTTTAGTTGTTAGGAACTGGGCCAGTGGAGAAAAGCAGGCTATACAAAAAAAATTGAAAGCTGAAAAATTTGACTTAATTCATGCTGAAACTTTTTATGTAATGCCCCACATTCCTCAAACTGAGATACCGATACTTTTAGTTGAGCAAACAATTGAATATTTAGTTTATAGACATTTTGCAAACCAAAATAGATTTATTTTCTTAAAACCCTTTTTTTATATTGATGTCGCTAAATTAAAATTTTGGGAATTAAAATACTGGCAGAAAGCCAAAAAAGTAGTGGCAATGTCTGAAAATGATAAACAAATTATGCTTTCAGAAGTAAAAAACCTAGACGTGGATATTGTGCCAAATGGAGTTGATAGTAGTTTTTTTAGTAAAAAGATAGCAGATAAATCAAAAGATCCTATTATCCTATATCTTGGTAACTTTACATGGTTACAAAACAGAGAAGCAGTTGATGTTTTATTGAGAAAAATTTGGCCAAAAATTAAACAGCAAATTCCTAATGCTAAACTTTGGATTGTGGGTAAAGCAGCGGAAAAGTTTTTTTCCAAATTAAATAGCGATGATATTAAAGTAGAAGAGGTTTCTGATGTTAGAGTTGCATATCAAAAAGCTTCTATTTTGGTAGCTCCTATCTATGGAGGAGGAGGAACTAGATATAAAAATTTTGAAGCTTTTGCATCAGGTTTACCAGTTGTAACGACATCGATAGGTATTGGGGGAACAGAGGCTATTGACGGGAAAGAGGTAATTATAAGAGATGATCCAAATGAGATTGTTGCTTGGACAATAGAGCTACTAACAAGTAAGGCTTTATATAAAAAAATAGCTGGTAATGCTAAAAAAATGGTTAATCAAAAATATGACTGGGATCCAATTGCTAAAAATTTAGGTAAAATTTATGAAGGCCTCGGAACAAAAAAAGCTTAGTATAAGTATCGTTAATTATAATAGTGGAGATTATTTACTTGAGTGTTTAAAATCTCTGGATAAAGTAAAAAGTGAGGTTCGTTTTGATGTTTGGATAGCAGACAATAACTCCTCAGATGATAGTTTAAATCAGGCAAAGAAAAAGTTTCCCTATTTTCATTATATAGAAAATACAGAAAATTTAGGTTTTGCTAAGGCTAATAATCAAATTTTAAAGCAAATTGAAACTCCTTATGTTTTATTCTTAAACCATGATACAAAAGTCTTACCCAAGACATTAAAGAGGATGGTTAGTTTTATGGATAATAATTTAAAAGTTGGAGCTTCTAGTTGTTTAGTTGAGAAAGCAGATGGGTCACTAGATTTAGCATCTCATAGGAGTTTTCCTACACCCTGGGTTTCGTTTAAATATTATGTTTTAAAGGACGATACTCTTTATCATCAAACTTTTAAGGATATGACTAAACCTCATGTTGTTGATGCAATTGTTGGAGCTTTTTTCTTAACTAGAAAAAAAATTTTAGATGAGGTTGGGTTTTTTGACGAAGACTATTTTCTTTATGCGGAGGATATAGATCTATGTTTTAGAATAAAAAAAGCCGGGTATAAAATTTTTTATGTCCCCGATGTAAAAATTATACATATGAAAGGAGTAAGTTCAGGGATTAAAAGCCATAGTCAAGATGTGAGCTCAGCATCAAAAGAGATAAAAATTAAATCTTTAAATTCTTTTTATCAAACTATGATAATTTTTTATAGAAAAAATTTAGCTGCAAGTTACCCTTTTTTTATTAATTGGTTAGTTTATTTAGGAATATATCTAAAATGGTTTTTAGCAAGAAGAAAGTTGATAGTTTAAGATGCGAATAGGAATTGATGCTAGACTTTACAATGAATCTGGAGTTGGAAGGTATATTCGAAATCTTTTAAATGAGTTACAAATCTTAGATAAGGAGAATATATATTATATTTTTTTATTAAATGAATCATTTAATAAAATTACTTTTTCAAATAATTTCCAAAAAGTCTTGGCTGATATTAGATGGTATGGATTTTCAGAACAACTTAAACTCCCCCTACTGTTAAACAAGTATCACCTGGATTTGCTTCATATTCCCCATTTTAATGTCCCGCTACTTTATTCAGGAAAAGTAGTTGTTACAATTCATGACTTGATTCATCAAAAATTCCAAATGCAGAGAGCTTCAACAAAAAATGCTTTAGATTATAAAATAAAAAAAATTGGATATAAAAAAATTTTTACTAAAGCCATAAATAAAAGTCAAAAGATATTTGTAGTTTCTGAATATATAAAAGAGGAGCTAATGAAATCTTGCCAAGTTCCTAGTGAAAAAATTGTTATAACTCAAGAAGCAGTTGATCAAACGATTATTAATTTGTCCAAAAAGATCACGGAAAAAGAAATTAAAAAAGTAATTAAAAAATTTAACATTAAATATCCCTATTTATTTTATGTTGGTAATGCCCATCCGCATAAAAACATAGAAGGATTAATTAATGCTTTTTTACAAATAAAAAAAAATTACCAACACCTTAAATTAGTTCTTTCTGGTAATGACCATTATTTTTGGCAAAAAATTAAAGAGCAATATAGAAATAAAAATATAATTTATACTGGGTTTGTTAGTGACCAGGAATTAGTTGCATTATATAAATCCAGTTTGGCCTATGTAATTCCATCTTTAGATGAAGGTTTTGGAATACCACTTTTAGAAGCATTTGCTTGTGGTTGTCCTGTTTTATCTTCAAATATTAAATCTTTACAAGAAGTTGGTGGAGATGCAGCTTTATATTTTGACTCATCATCAAGAGAGGACTTTATGGATAAGTTAATTTTGATAATTAACAATCAAGCTTTAAGGACTAAATTGATAGCTAGAGGTCAAAGAAGATATAAGCATTTCAGCTGGAATAAGTTAGCGAAGCAGACTCTTAGTATCTACCAAGAAGTATTAAAGACTTAATAGTTTTTCAGCTACCCTTAATTTTCCACTTCGACTTCTGGGGTTATTTAATACTTCCTCTTCTGTTGGAGTAATAGGTTTTTTATTTAAAACTTCAATTAAAGATTTTTTTTCTTGATCCTTGAAAAAGTTTTTAACTATTCTATCTTCAAGGGAATGAAAAGTTAAAACAACTAATCTACCATTAGGATTTAAAACATCTAATGTTTCAGGAAGTGCAATTTTTAAACTATTTAATTCATCATTTATAGCAATTCGCAAAGCTTGAAAGACTCTAGTGGCCGGATGAGTTCTATCTAAACGATTTTTTGGCCGAACAGCTAAAATAATTTTAGCTAGTTGATCAGTTGTTTCAATTTTTTTAAGTTGCCGATGTTCAACTATTTTTTTGGCAATTCTTTTTGCAAAACGTTCTTCACCCAATTTAAAAAATAACTCTGCTAACTCACTTTCATGCAAACCATTGATTAGATCAGTGGCTGTTACTAAACTTTGTTTATCCATACGCATATCTAGCGGTGCATTCAAATTAAAACTAAATCCCCTATCTTTAGTTTCAAGTTGATATGAAGAAACTCCTAGGTCAAATAAAATACCATCAACTTTTTGGATATTAAATTGTTTAACAATTGATTTGATTTCTGTAAAATTGGACTGATAAATTATTAGATTTTTTGACTCTGCAAAAAGGCGTTGATCTCTCTTTTGAATGGTAAGATTAAAATTTTTTGCAACTTCAGAAATTGCATCAGGATCTAAATCGATGCCTAAAACTCTTCCACCTCTTTTTAAAATTTCACCTGTATGTCCCCCTCCGCCTAAGTTACAATCAATATACCAATGATTTGGTTGAATGTTTAAAAAACTAATTACCTCACTTAGTAAAACCGGTTGGTGGTAAACTTTCATGATACAATTTTGAAAGACTAAACTTATAAAGTCAAATTTAATGAAAGTTGCATTAGTACATGATGATTTAATTCAGTGGGGAGGAGCTGAGCGAGTATTAAGTGTCTTATCAGAAATTTTTCCAGAGGCGCCTATTTATACGTCTTGTTTTGATGAATCAAATATACATTTATCTAATAATTTTTCTAATAAAAAAATCATAACTTCATTTATCCAGAAAATTCCTGGTTTTAAAACTCTTTATAAATCTTTACTTCCCCTATATCCTATTGCTTTTGAGCAATTTGATTTTTCAGAATATGATTTGGTAATTTCACATACCACTAGATTTGCCAAATCAGTTTTGACTAAACCTAAAACTACCCATGTTTCTTATTGTCACACTCCCCCGAGATTTTTATGGAGATTTTCAAAACAGCCACAAAATAAATTATTAACTTACCTTTTAAGTTATTTTCGAATTTATGATCAAATTAGTTCTAGCAGAGTGGATTATTTTATTGCAGGATCTGAAAATGCCAAACAAAGAATTCAGAAAATTTACAAGCAAAACTCTTTAGTTTGTTTTCCATTTGTTGATGATAAATTTTTTAATAACTCCCAAAATTTTGATGGTGGATATTATTTAATGATCTCTAGACTTAATTTCTATAAGAGAGTTGATTTAGCAATTCAAGTTTTTAATAATTTGAAAAAGCCTTTAAAAATTATTGGAACTGGTCCAGAGTTGAGCAATTTAAGTAAACTAGCTAAAGGGGATGTAGAGTTTTTAGGAAATGCTTCTGATAATTTGTTAATTAATTTTATTTCTGGAGCAAAAGCCCTAATAATTACTAGTGAAGAGGATTTTGGGCTAACTGCGCTAGAAGCTCAAGCTTTAGGAAAACCAGTTATCGGCTTTAGAGAAGGCGGAGTATTAGAAACTGTCATCGAAAATATTACCGGAGTTTTTTTTGATGAACAAACTGAAGAAAGTTTAAAAAAAACAATTGAACTTTTTGAAAGAAAAAAATTCAATAGGGAAGATTGTATAAATAACGCCAAAAATTTTTCTAAAGATAAGTTTAAACAGAGATTTTTAAAATCAATAAAAAATATTAAAGATTAAAGCTTGCCCTTGCTCGGTTAAAAGATATAATTAAATATTATGCTCTATGATCTATTAAAAAGATTTCTAGATTTAATTGCTGCAATCTTGGGTTTAGTATTTGCTTCACCCATTTTAATTTTAGCGGCTTTAGCTATCAAACTTGATACGCAAGGTCCTATTTTAGCTGATACTCCCATGAGGGTAGGTAAAAATGGACAACTTTTTAAAATGTTTAAATTTAGATCAATGGTTGTAGGAGCTCACCAGCTTTTACAACAAGATCCCAAATTGCTAAAACAATACACGAAAAATAGCTATAAAATTCAAAATGATCCCAGAGTAACAATTATCGGCAGGTTTATCCGTAAATACTCTATAGATGAGTTACCCCAGCTGATTAATATTTTAAAAGGTGATATGAGTATTGTTGGACCCCGTGCATATTACCCATTTGAACTGGAGGCTCAACAAAAAAAATACCCAAACTCCAGAGAATTTGTTAAGATTATTTTATCAGCCAAACCAGGGCTAACCGGTATCTGGCAAGTTTCTGGAAGATCAGATATCAATTTTGATAAAAGAGTCGAGATGGATGCTCACTATGTTCAAAGAAGATCCATTTTTTATGATATTTTTTTGATTATTAAAACTATTCCAGCAGTTTTAAGTGGTAAGGGGGCCATATGAAATTTGTTAATTTAAATAGAAAAATAGCAGTCTTAGATCGAGGTTACAGTCAAACTCAAAGATACGCAACTCCTAAAAAAAAGCGGGGATTTAAAGGAGTTTTAAGAGTTTTAGTTATTCTAATTATCATAGCTGTGATTATCTATATACCCACAAGAGGAGTTTATTCATCATCCAGGCAGTTAATTAACTCAGCCAGGAATATTAAAACTGCTTTTAAAAATGAAAACCTGGATGATATCAAATCCAGCCTTGATCAGATGAAAAATTCAAGCGATAGCTTAAAAACTGCGCTTAATTTTTTATTTTGGGTAAGAATTATTCCTTTTTTGGGTGACTATTACGGTGATATTAATCATTTTTCAACTGCAGCAGGTTATGAGTTAACTGCATCACAAACTTTAGTCAATTCTTTACTCCCTTACAAAAATGAACTTGGATTTACAGGACATCCAACCCCTGGCCAAGACAAAATTACACAACTGGTAAAAATTTTGGACAAAGTTAATCCAAAACTTGATGAGATTGAACCACAACTAAAAAAAGCTAGTGATGAGGTTTCAAGCATTGATGTAAATAAATATCCAGAAAAAATTGGTAAATATCAGCTGCGCTCTCAAATAGATGCAGCCAAAAATTTAATTATGGGAGCGCACGGCGCAATTACTCAAGGCAGATCAGCTATTAATATAGCACCTAGTGCGCTTGGCGAGCCTACCCCTAAAAACTATTTAATTATTTTCCAAAATGACAAAGAGCTTCGAGCAACGGGTGGATTTATGACGGCTTATGCTTTTTTAACTTTAGACAAAGGACATGTTGATTCTTCAAGCTCAGATGATATTTATAGGCTAGATGAAAAATTATTAAAAACCTGCCTAAATGTAATCTGCCCATTAACCCCTCCTGAGGCAATTGTTAAGTATTTACCAGAAGCCAATGGTAAACTACGTAGTGCTTGGTCAATGCGAGATTCCAATTTATCGCCTGATTTGCCAACATCGATGCAAGAATTTGAAAAGCTGTATAGCTTTTTGCCAGACGGTGAAAAATTCGATGGGATTATTACCATTGATACTCACGTAGTTGAAGAATTAATTAAAATTACTGGTCCAGTTGAAGTTTTTGGAACAAAATATAGTGCAGATAATGATTCAAGGTGCAATTGTCCAAATGTAATTTATGAGCTAGAAAATTATGCCCAGATTATTGAAAAAGGGGAAGAAGACAGGAAAGCAATTTTAGGTGCTTTAATGCAGCAAATTTTAGCCAGATCGTTATCCGCAAGTAGCGAACATTTGCCTGAGTTTATAAATGCTGGAGTAAAGTTAGCAAGTGCCAAAGACATTATGTTTTACATGCATGATCAAAAAGTACAACAAGCGCTGTCACAATTAAATTGGACTGGAGAGATAAATAAAGATTTTAAAGGTGATTATTTACACATTAATGATTCAAATTTTGCTGGAGGAAAATCCAATATTTATGTAACAGAGAATGTAACACTTGAAATTAATACTGATTCAACAGGTAAGGTTAAACACAAATTAACTATTAATTATAAAAATCCACAGCCTTATAATACCTGGTTAAATGGGATAAATAGAGATTATGTCAGAATTTATGCGCCAAAAGGGAGTAGTTTAATGTCTTCAAAAGGTTCTGAAGAACAAGTGACCACGAAAGAAGATAGCGATTTAAATAAAACCTATTTTGAAGCTTTTGTCCAAATCCGCCCAGGAAATTCTAATGTTTTATCTTTTGAATATGAATTACCTAATTCTGTTTCTGGAAAAGAGTTACCACTTTTAATCCAAAAACAACCTGGAACTAAAGCTTTTGATTATACAATTAAAGTTAATGGAAAAACTCAACAAATTTTCCAATTAGATTCAGATAAAGAGTTCAAACTAGCTTTGTAAAATTATAAATTGAAAAACAAATTCATTAAAAAAAGTTTTAAAAAAGATCAAAAATTTCTTTTAATTGGGCTAATAATAATCATCGGGCTAATTTTTTATCGTTTACAAATACAGACTCCTCAAAATATTGATCTGAAAGTTGTTAAAAGTACTGCTGCTCCAATTGCAACTGCAACTCCCAAACCAACTCCAGACATTAAGCCAGATTCTTTTGGCAATTTAATTTATACAAATCATACTGATAATTACTCTTTTCAAATTCCTAAAGACTGGATTGTTAGACAATTTGATGGAGACGGGAAAGGTCATTTATTTGATGAGATTGTTCCTCCAGGTGAGCAAAACAAGAAATACTATTCGACCTCAGTAGTAGTATCAGTAGAACATCCTAATAAAAGAACTGAACAGGAAGAAGTTTTAAAAAATCAACAAGATTTTGATAAAAGATATAACTCCCCTATTTCGTTAAATACGAATCAAAGATCTTATAAAGTTGGGAATACTATTGTTTCAGGACAAAAGGCAATAACTGAAGTAAACAAGTCTTTGCAAGGTGATGCCACCGATACTTTTTATAAATTGGTGACTAGTTTTTATTATGGAATAGCTCAAGTGAATATTTCATTTCAATTTGATCAAGATGTAATAAATAAAAATTTAGATGGCTATAATTTAATTTTAAAAACTTTTAAATTGCTAGGACCAGTGCCTACTTTAACCCCAGTTTTTCTAAAGACATATACAAATGATAAATTAGGTTATTCTTTTAAGTATCCTAGTAATTGGCTTGTAAATAGTTTTCAAAATGGTGATTATAATAAAGGTATAACCATAGTTGATGAACATGATTGGGAGGTAATCACCATGTACCAAGAGCCAGGTTCTCGAGCTGGATGCAGCATCCCAACTGAGTATAAAAAAATTCAATTTGAAGCAAGTTTAGTAAATGTTCTTTTTGATTGTGATCATCCTAGAGTCAAAACTAAAAATGGACAAGAATTCAGATTTGAAATGAAATTTTTTGGATACCCTCCAGAAGCAAAAGCACTAGAATTACTTAAAACTGTCCAAGGACTAACAATTGTTAATTGATTCCTATCGATTGAAAGTAATCTCCATTCATAATAAACTCTGGCTATGCCAGCAGTAACTACAGAAGGACTTATTCTTAAACGTAAAAATTTTGGGGAGGCGGATAGAGTGTTAACTGCTTTAACAGATCGTTATGGAAAAATTTCTATCATTGCCAAAGGGGTTAGAAGAATTACCTCCCGTCGAGCTGGGAATATTGAAATTTTAAATAGAGTTAAACTTCATTTATTTAAAGCCAAAAATTATAATTTAACTGAAGCCGAGAGTTTGGAAACTTTTAGTAAGTTAAAAGACAATTTAACTTTATCTACAACTGCTTTTCATATTATAGAACTAGTAGATAGATTATCTGCTGAAGAGCAAAGAAACCCAAAACTTTATGATCTAACTTTAAGCGTTTTAAGATTGCTGGAAAACACTCCGAGACAAATTTTTGTTCGAGCTTTTGAAGTAAAAATTTTGAGTTTACTTGGGTTTTGGTCCATTAATGGAGTTAAAGAGTTAAATATAGAAACAAAAGATATTTTAGAAAAATTAGAATATGACTCTTGGGCTGAAATCTCCAAAATTAATTTATTACAAGATCAAGCTGAAAATTTAGAAAGAATATTAAGAGCTTATTTAGAAAAAATTTTAGAATCTAGCTTAAAGTCAGTTCAAGTGATGAGAGAGTTAAAGAAATGAGTTGCTTGCTCACCTTAACTTAGCTTGATACAATAGCTTCATGTCAGATTCAAATTTGTTAGAAAAAATAGTTGCTTTATGTAAACGCCGTGGGTTTATTTATCCAGGATCAGAAATTTATGGAGGACTGGCAAATACCTATGACTATGGTCCGATGGGAGCTGAACTTTTGCGTAACATTAGAAATCTGTGGTGGGATTATTTTGTTCATAAAAGAGAAGATATTGTCGGACTTGATGCTAGTCTAATTTCTGCAGCTAAAATTTGGGAAGCATCTGGACATACAGCGGGTTTTGCTGATGCAATGGTTGACTGTAAAAATTGTCAAGCTAGATTTCGTGCAGATCATATAATATCTGACTTTTTCTTAAACTTTTATAGGCTTTCAAGTAAATCAAAAGATGCCAGTGAACTAATCTCTGATATGGTAGGGAATAATCCTTTAATTATTATTCCCTCAGATGATAAAAAAGGGATTGAAACCAAGCTAGAGGGATTACCTATTGAACAATTGACTAAATTGATAAGTAAAGAAAAAATCCTTTGTCCTAATTGTGGAAAGTCCGATTGGACAGAGGTGAGAAAGTTTAATTTATTATTTCCAGTAAATTTAGGAATTGTTGAGGGAGATCAGTCACTTGCTTATTTAAGAGGAGAAACAGCTCAGGGAATTTTTATAAATTTTAAAAATATTGTTGATTCAACAAGAGTAAGATTACCTTTTGGTGTTGCCCAACTGGGAAAAAGCTTTAGAAATGAGATAACTTTAGGAAATTCAATTTTTAGAACTATTGAATTTGAACAAGGAGAAATAGAATATTTTTTTGATCCAGAAAAAGAAGACTGGCAAAAGTTATTTGAAGATTTTAAAAAAGGGATGTGGAATTTTGTGGTTTCAAGTTTGGGTGTGAAAGATTCAAACCTAAGATGGAGAGAACATAGCGATCAAGAAAGATCATTTTATAGTAAAAAAACTCTGGATTTAGAATATAATTTTCCATTTGGATATAAAGAACTTTGGGGACTAGCTTATCGAACTGATTATGATTTATCTCAACACCAAAAATTTTCTGGAAAAGATTTAACAATTTTAGATCCAGAAACCAATAAAAAAATTTTACCCCATGTGATTGAACCAGCGGTTGGAATTAATAGATTAATGCTAATGGTTTTAACTGATGCATATTCTGAAGAAGGAGAAAGAATATTCTTAAAACTTAATCCTAAAATTGCTCCATATAAAGCTGCTGTTTTTCCATTACTTGCTAATAAGGAAGAATTAGTAAATTTAGCCAGAAAAATTTATGAAGATTTAAGAAAAGAATTTTTAATTGCTTGGGATGACAGAGGTAATATTGGAAAAAGATATGCTTCTCAAGATGAAATTGGAACCCCCTATTGCATAACTGTAGATTTTGATACACTGAAAGATGATAGTGTGACAATTAGAGATAGGAATTCTGCTAAACAAGAGAGAGTTAAAATTCCTGATCTTACAAACTATCTTCAAGAGCATTTAAAATGAGCGAAGCTCTTTACAATAAATGATTGTACAAATGAAGTTTTCTGTTCAATATCTAAAAGATTTTTTTCTTCAACACAAAATTACTGTTTTCTTAATTTTGGGAGTATTAGTTTTAGTTATTGGGGGATTTTTTGCTTATAAAAAATTTATTCCAGCTCCAAAAGTTGAGGAAGTAGTTGAAGAACATGAACTATCTTTTGATCCAGCTGGAGCTTATGCACTGCTTATTCCAAGGCGCGATGGTCATGCAATTAATTTAGATGTCAAAAGAGTCAGTGACTACTCTTCTTTTTCTTATCAAATAACTTACAGCGATGATAAAGGTATAGATAGGGGAGCAGGGTCTTTGGATACTTGGATAAATATCAAAGATGGTCAAAATGAATTTACTCAAGAGATCTTATTTGGAACATGTTCAAAGGGCGATACTAGCGATCCATTGCATTGTGTGTTTGATACTGGAGTTGAAAATGGGACTCTGGAACTTCATTTTAAGCATATTACTAAAGTTAACTCAAGACTTAATAAAGCTGATGTTTATAAGCTAACTATTCCTTGGCATTTCCAAAAGCCTGATGTAGCTTTAGGAAAGCTAATTTCACCTGACACTCATTTTAAATATACAATTTTAGGTAGTAATTCTGATTTGTCAGTAGTTGGGTTTAGTGATATTAATGACTTAAGTGGCAGCCCTAAGCTACCTTCTAATAAACAAGTTTTAGGTAAAGTTTATGCACTGAGTATACCTTTAGCAAAGGTGCTACCAAAAGGGACAGTTTCTATTGAATTAAGTGATAAACCTTCCCTTAGCGCTAAAATTGCTGAGTATGTAGAAAGTCAAAATGACTGGAAGATACTTGATACCAAAATATCTGGATCTACTTTAACTACTGGTGCTGATGGAGCTGGAATATTTGCAGTCTTTATAGATAGTTCCTCTAAATAATTCTTCATCTTTTTTAAATTATCTATAATTAATGGTCTAAAATGGTTAGAAATGGTGTAATTTTCTAAAACTGATTTTTATTTTTCAAATATTAAAGCTATATATTGACAAAACTATTTTAAAAGGTGGAAAATGGATATAGATGGTGAAAATCCTGCTCAAAAATTATGTTTTTGGGCACATACAACTTAACTTTTTCTGGAAAAGGTCGAATTATTTTACCAAAAAAATTTAGAAAAGAATTAAAAAAACCAGAAATAATTTTAATGAAAGGGATTGATGGTGGAATTTGGGGATTTTCTATTGAATCTTGGCAAGAATTTGTAAAAAAACAACTGGAAATTCCAATTACTTTGGAACAAGGCAGAACCTTAAGAAGGGAATTTTTCCCCTTCTCAGAAAGTAGTGAGTTAGATAAGCAAGGTAGGTTTGTGATCTCAGATTTCTTATTAAGATTGGTAAATATTAAAGAAAAAATTGTTTTAATCGGAGCTGGAGATCATTTTGAAATTTGGAACCCAACAAAGCTGAAGGGAATTTTAACAAAAAAATTATCTTAATTTATGTCGCCTGTCCACAAATTTAGTAGTTTTAATTTTTTCTCGAAAAGAATTTTGCTTTTTTTATGTCTGCCGCTGATTTTAGGAATTATTTTAGAAATTTGGCTGGCTAATAGATTATCTACTTCTGGTGAGGAAATTAATAAATTAGAAAGATTAGCTATTAATTTAAAAATGCAAAATCAGCAGCTAAAAAATCAAATTGATGAAAAGTCTTCTTTGGTTTTTACTTTCTCTCAAGCGCAGAAATTAGGTTTTGATACCATAAGTAAAATTCAATATCTCAAAGCTTCAGACCTGGCTTTAAATCATTAAAATGCGTCTTAAGGCCCTGCGCTTTATTTATTTTTTTTTCAATTACTCTGGTAATAGCTAGACTTTGGTATTGGCAAATATTGCGTTCAGATTTTTTAACTGCTTTAGCTGAAAAACAACGAAACTCCACCCAGGAAGTTTTAGCACCAAGAGGAAATATTTTATTTTCAGATGGGACAACGCTAGCTTCCACTCAACCAGTTTTTTTAATTTATGCTCAACCCAAAATTATTCAGGATAAAACTCAAGTAGCTCAAACTTTAGCTCAAACTTTTTGGGAGGATGATCATGAAGGTGAAGTAATTGAACCAGATGAAAAAGTTAGTCAAGAAAAAACTTTGCAAGAAAATATTTTTCAAACTCTTTCCAAAGATCTATTTTGGGTAAGCTTAGGGAGAAGAGCCAACTCCGAGGAAAAATTAAAAATTGAAAAAAAGAATTTAAAAGGGATTGGTTTTGAAACTGGGTCAGCTAGATTTTATCCCGAAGGATCATCTTCTGCGCATGTTTTAGGATTTGTTGGATCGGATATTTACGGTAGTGAAACTGGTTACTTTGGACTAGAGGGATTTTATAATGGAGAACTTAAAGGTAAAGATGGGTTACTGCAGCAAGAGCAAGATGCTCAAGGAGTGCCGATTTTAATTGGAGATTTTTTGGTTCGAGAACCAAAACCTGGCAAGACTTTGGTTTTAAATATTGATCGAACTATCCAGCATATCGTTGAAGATAAGCTAAAACAAGGACTAGCTAAATATAGTGCTAAGGAAGCATCAGCAATTGTTATGGATCCAAAAACTGGCAACATTTTGGCGATGGCAGCCTATCCTAGCTATGATCCAATTAACCCAGGTAAATATCCAAAAGAAAATTACAAAAACCCAATCATTGCAGATAATTACGAACCAGGTTCAACTTTTAAAGTTTTGGTTATGTCGGCAGCGATTAATGAAAAATTAGTCACTCCTGATGCAATTTGTGATATTTGCGCAGGTCCTGTTTCTTTAGGAGGATTTACAATTCGCACCTGGAATAACCAATATCAACCAGATTCTTCTATGACTGATGTAATTGTTCACTCAGACAATACCGGTATGGTATTTGTTTCTAAAAAATTAGGTGTTAATAAAATGTATCAATATATTAAAAACTATGGTTTTGGGAATCTAACTAATGTTGATTTGCAAGATGAAGTTTCCCCAAACATGAGACCGCTCAATGACTGGAGGGAGATTGATTTGGCTACTAGTTCTTTTGGTCAAGGAATTGCTGTTACTGCAATGCAAATGATCAAAGCAGTTTCAGCAATTGCCAATGGTGGACAAGAAATGGAACCACATATTGCCAAACTCATTAAAGATGATAACAAATCTTTTCCAATACAACCCAGGATTGTGGGAAATCCAATTAGCAAAGAAACTGCTCAAGTTATCACAGAGATGATGGTAAAAGCTGTTGATAAGGGGGAAGCGCAATTTTACAAAAAGAATGCAGGCTTAGCAAATTTTTCTATTGCTGGAAAAACTGGAACTGCTCAAATTCCAGTAGCTGGACATTATGATGCTAATAAAACAATCGCTTCATTCATAGGTTTTGCACCAGCCAAAGATCCTAAATTTATTATGTTAGTGCGTTATCGTGAGCCGCAATCTTCTATTTTTGGTGCTGAAACTGCCGCTCCAACTTTTTTTGATATTGCCAAAGAGTTATTTATTTACTATGGCATTTCACCTCAGCAATAAGTAAATCCTATAATTAGCAATAGGTGTTCTATTTTGATATAATCTCGAACTATGATTCAGGAAAAGTCAGAAGCTTTATACCAGTTAGGCAGAGATTTAGATCCTTTTCAAGAAGATCCTAAAAGTAAAAGACTCAGAGCAATTGGATTAAAAAACTTATATCTTCAAATGGCTGATCCATCAATAGAAGCCCTCGAGGCTACAACACGTGGTTTGGTTTGCATGCCTTTCAGCCATATACGGCAGCTACAATTTTCGACATACGATGCAGGAGAAAATCCTCAAGGGTTCTTTGCTAGGCATGGAATAACTATAGATGATTCTGAAAAGCTTCATGCAGGAATTGGTAATTCATTTGAATTAATAGAGAGTGTTGTTCATAGGTTTGATCTCCAAACTGGAGAGCTTAACTGGGGAGAAGAATTGAATCCTGAAGCCCTTGCGGACTCTGCTTATGAAAGAATTCAAATTAGAAATGGTGAGAGACAAATTAGAAAAATGGCTGAGGATGTTCGTAGCGAACCTAAATTGGCACGAAGATATAGAAAAGGTTTAGCTCTTAAAAAAAAAGTTTTAGGTTATGTAAATGGCTTTCCTTTTACATTCCACAGAGGGCATTCTAGAGACGAAGTGGTTGAGCCAACATGGGGCAATCTTCAACATCGTTCATACCTTTCTACTGAACTTAATACAAAGGATGGAAGTAGTATATCTGGAAGTTTTGGTTTAGGAGAAGCAATTGATGTAGCACAGGCAGCAATATTAAGATATCCGTTTGAAAGAAGATTGGAGCAATTACCAAAAAGAGATAAAGACCGATTTGACCAACTTCGTCTTCAATATGGTGCAAAAGCTGCGAATTTAATAATATTCTCAGAATTGGTAGAAGACATAAATAGATTAAGAAAAGGTTACTTATTTGATGTAACAATCGCTGTTCCAGAGTTTCAAGCTGTACCTGTTGATTCATATAGAGCTTGGCGAGATGGAAAACTAATAGATGATCAACTCCAACCATATTTTGATTGGGCTAGTGCTTTAAAAGATGATGATAGGCGGTACTCCGAAGATCCAAGCCCAGCTGATTATATGATAAGAAGTAGTGCTGTATTTTCAGAAGATGGACAGACAGTTACGGGTGCTGGAATTTATCACTCAGAACGAGTTCGTGGCGGGGCAACATTTGAAGATTTTAAGGGTGCAGTAACAAGAGTTTACGAATCAACTGATAGTCCCCAAGCTCAAGCCTACAGAGCACAACATGGAATTGATAAAGAAGAGATGGGGCTTGTTATACAAAGATTTGTTTCCCCTCATAGCTTCTCAATGCATGGTCAATCTACAGAGGGATATATAAACTCAAGACTTCCTGGGGTACCAAACCTCATGGAAATTGTAACTGGAACTAGCAGAAATTTTGTTAATAGAGAGGAACTAGATTTTTTTATTGCCTTAGATGTTGATAGAAATGACGATGCTTTTAGAACTGTACATCATTTTCGACCAGATCAATTTAAAGTAGCTCCGCACCTACCCATTAGGGTTGCACAACTTACTTATGCTGTTGAAAGAATTTGGGATAGAAATGTGCAGGCAGAATTTGTAGGAGAGGGCCATACTATTCATTTTGTACAAGTAAGAGGATTACCAACCAAAGCAGTAGAAGAAGCTCCTGAAATAAAGTTCCCTGATGAAACACCAATCCATTCTGGAGCATCAATTGGATTTGGGGATATGGAACTTCCGGTTTTAGATGAAGATGCTGATAATACTGAAAAATCTGGAGTTGTAGTATTCAGGGGTAACTATGGTTGGACAATGGAACAAAATGATTATCACTTACCTAAAGAGGGAGCAGTTATTATCTATAATTCTGATGGTCGAAATGGACACATTCAAACTCTCTGTGCTGAGAGAGGACTTGTTTGTTTATTCCCTGATAGAAACGAGGATGATTTTGCTCTACTTAGGTATCATGATTTATCAAAACTTAGAAAAGTCAGAATTGTGTCTAATGGAATAGAGGCAAGAGTCTACAAAAGAGAAAGTTAAAAAGCAGCATTCTTTAAAACTGTTGAATTAGGGAGGATAATATATTCAAACCTTTGCACAGAGGAATAAGTTAATTAATCATAATCTGAAAAAGGTTTAGTAGGAGTTTAATATATAATTTCGCCAATGGTTAGAAAGTTAAAAAGTTTAGTGCCACAAAAAGTAAAAAATTATGCTTGGCATTTTCCTAAAGCAAATATTGCTAACTTAAGATTTGGGTTCCCTGCAAAAGGGATGATTGTTATTGGAGTAACAGGAACCGATGGAAAAACTACCACCACGAATATGATTTATCAGATTCTAAAAAATGCTGGCAAAAAAGTTTCCATGATCTCAACTATAAATGCAATGATTGGAGATGAAAGTTTTGATACCGGTTTTCATATCACAAGTCCCAATGCATCTGATTTACAAAAATATATTAGAAAAGCTAAAGAAGCTGAATCAAAATATTTAGTTTTAGAGGTTACTTCAAATGGCTTGGATCAATTTAGAGTTTTAGGAATTAAATTTGAAATTGGGGTTATCACTAATATTACTCATGAACATCTAGATTATCACAAAACTTGGGAAAATTATTTTAAAACCAAAGCAAAATTGATTAAAAATGTTAACATAGCTGTCATTAATAAAGACGAGAAACACTTTGAGAGACTTTCCAAACTCACAAAAGGAAAAGTTGTTAGTTTTGGTTTACACAAAAATTCGGATTTTAATCCACTTAAATTTCCTTTGAACTTAAAAATTCCAGGAGAATATAATTTATTGAATGCTTTAGCTGGCGCAGCTGTTTCAATCAATTTGAAAGTCCCATCAAAAATAGTTAAAGACACTTTAAATAGTTTTAAATCTTTGCCAGGAAGGATGGAGGAGATAGAAAATAATAAAGGAATTAAAATTATAGTGGATTTTGCGCATACACCTAATGGACTTGAACAAGCCCTCAAAACTCTCCAAAAATTTAAAAAAGGAAATTTAGTAGCTCTAATTGGAGCTGAAGGAGATAGAGATACTCAAAAAAGAGCATTAATGGGGGAAATTGCGGTTAAACTTGCCGATAAAGTAATTATCACTTCGGTTGATCCAAGGGGAGAAGTTGAGCAAATTAATAAGCAAATTCTAGAAGGAGTTAAGAAAGCAGGAGGTAACTTAGGTGAGGATGTTTTTGTAGAAAATGATCGAGAAAAAGCGATTAGGATGGCGATTGAAAAATTAGCTAAAAAAGGTGACATTCTAGCAATTTTTGGCAAAGGACATGAAAAATCTATGAACTTAGATGGGAAAAATGAAATTGCTTGGTCTGATGCTGATACTATCAGAAAGATTTTAAATGGATGATAAGTTTAGACTAGTTGTTAGAAGCTTAGGGGATGAGAGAGTAAAACTAAATGAACCTCTATCATTTCACACCTATTCCAAGCTTGGTGGGCCAGCAGAAGCTTTTTATATTGCCACAAATCAGCGCGAATTAATTAGAGTATTAGATTTAGCAAATGAGCTAAACTTAAATTTTTTTATATTAGGAGGAGGAACTAAGGTTTTAATTTCAGATTTAGGGATTAAAGGACTTGTTATAAAAAATCGCTCATCAAATATTAAAATTGCAGGAGTAAAGGGTAAGGTAGGTAAAGACGGTATTGGTGTATCTGAGGCTTTAGTTGAAGTTGACTCTGGGGTAAGTATTGGAAAACTAAATGAATTTTTAGCTAAAAACTCTTTAGAAGAAGTAACTGGTTATAGTGCACTTCAATCAACAATTGGAGGTTCTATTTTTTTGGATTTAACCTTAAGAAGCAGAACTCAAAAAATTAAAATTTGGAATTATGGTAGTTTACATGATATTGGCTTAGAAGATTTAAGGCGGGAAAATCAGGTTGTTTTATCTGTAGTATTTAGATTTAAAGCTAAAGAAAAGTATAATTAAAGATATGCTTAATATTTCAGCTCATCCAATTTGGAAAAATATAAATCCCATAAAAAGACAAGCTCATAAACTAAGGATTTTTTTGTCACGAAATTATGCCTCACTTTATCCAAGATCGATGTTTATTGGCATCTCTGGCTCAGTTGGAAAAACAACTACGACAATAGCTTGCAAAACCGTTTTATCAGAAAAAATGAATGTAATAGCCACCACAGATACTTTAAAAAAAACTATTAATTTAGATCCAATTTTTAATCTACCAATGACTATTTTAAGAATTAAACCTGGAGTTAAAAAGGTAATTCTAGAGATGGGAATCGAATACCCAGGAGAAATGGAGCTGTGGTTAACTTTTGTAAAGCCAGCAACTGCAATTATTACCAGAATTTTTTATGCCCATAGTGAATATTTAGGAGGTTTAGAACAAATTGCTTTGGAGAAAGGTAAGCTGGTTGAACAACTACCAAAGGAGGGATTGGCAATCTTAAACTGGGACGATCCTATTGCTAGAAAATTAGCTGATAAAACTAAGGCTAAGGTTATTTATTTTGGGACGGATAAAGACAACTGCCACATCTGGGCTGACAAGATAAAAATTTCTAATTTTCAAACTCAATTTGAGATAAACTATGGAGTAGAAAGAGTTGAAATTCGCTCAAAACTTCTAGGTGTTCATCAGGTATATCCACTACTTGCAGCAGCTGCTTTAGGAATTTGTAATGGTATACCACTAGTAAGAGTCAAAATTGGTTTAGAAAAAATTCCTTCACCACAACATCGAATGGAGGTTTTAGAAGGGTTTAATGGTTCAGTAATTTTAGATGATACATACAATGGTGCTCCTATTGCTATTGAGGAAGCAATTGAAACGTTAAATTACCTCCCAGCTAGACGTAGAATCGTCGTTTTAGGCGAGATGAGGGAGTTAGGTATCTATTCAGAAAAGTTGCATCGTCAAATTGCTCAAAAAATTTATAAAGATAAAGTGGATTTAGTTTTTTTAGGAACCGGAGATACCAAATTTATATATGAAGAGTTAATAAATTTGGGATTTAATCCAGATAGAATTCAAACTGATTTACAAAATCCTCAATTAGTTAATAAACTATTAAAAGTATTAGCGAAAGGAGATTTAGTACTAGTTAAAGGGGCGAGAGCTGTCCGGTTAGATGAGGTAGTTAAAAGAATTACTAAATTAAAGAAAAATTAAAATGGTTCAACTTTTAGGTTTAGTTTTAATAGCTTTTTTTATTACTGGATTTTTTCTGATCCCTTTTATAAATTTGCTTTTTAATTTAAGAAGAAGATAT
>JACPZA010000002.1 GCA_016195715.1 Candidatus Daviesbacteria bacterium | reverse complement strand
GAAAGTTGCTAAAAAAGTGACTATTATTAATTTAACTGAGAGTTTAAAAGGTGATGAGATACTTTTAAAAAATGTCAGCTCAGCGGCTAATGTTGAAGTAATTAATGAATCAAGTGTTTTAGAAATAAAGGGCAAAAATTTTGTGGAATCAGTTTCTATAGAACACACTAAAACTCATACTGAAAGAAATATTGTGGCCCAAGGAGTTTTTATAGAAATTGGTTGGACTCCAGCAGTTGATTTTATACCTCAAGTTGCTAAAGATAAAAATAATCAAATTGTAGTTAATGAGTTTGGAGTAACCTCTGTGCCTGGGATTTGGGCTGCTGGAGATGTGAATAATTTATGGGGTGAGCAAATTATTATTGCAGCTGGTGAGGGAGCAAAAGTGGCTTTAATAGTTGCAGAACATATCTCAAAACTCCCCCACCAAGCCACATCTAACGTTCATGAAGGAGCATAATTAAACACCCCAAGGTGTTAACCTAAATACACCTCCGAGGTGTAAGCAGTATTAATGTACCCAGACTCTAGTTCCAGGGTTATCAGCAGAAGCTCTGACAGCATTTTGGTTTGAAGCTAAAACTGGACCAGCCCACTCAAAGATTTTAGATGCATCAGCCAAAGGTTCATTGACACAACCATGCGACATAGGATGTCCAAAATTATTATGCCAATAAGCGCCGTGTAAGGCAAAGCCAGAATAAAAAAACATGTTATTTGGCACATTAGGCAAATTGTAATAGGTCCCTAAAGCTGGATTTCCACCAACCATAGATTGATAGCGGGTTTTATACCAAATGTTAAAAGTGCCAGTTGGAGTGGGATACCACCTGCCAGATGAAATGGGAAAATCCATGACTATTTTATCTCCTTCATGAGCGTATAAGTGTTGCTCTTCTAAATTAACTTCAATCCATTTTTCCTGACCAGTTGAGTTAGCCGTACCTAAAACTGCGGTATTTTGTTCAGCAGTATTATCAAAGATAGCTGCTAAAGAAGTTTTTGGATAGTCAATCACTTGGCCATCAAACATGGCTAAGTTAGCATTTTCATCAAAATTGCCATTAGATTTTTCTATATCAGCGACATTACAACAAGATGTGGTGGGATCACCAGAAATATGCAGAGAATAAGCTATTTCTCGTCTAACTGGTAGATAAAAGTATCCAAAAATAACTGCTGCAACTATTAGCAGCAGTGGCAGAAATTTATACATCAATTCCATTTTCATATGTGATAGCATAATAGTCAAGACCGATGAGTAAATTAAACATTGTGCTTTTATCTCTAATTATTTTTTTAGGGATAACGGCATTTATTTTTTTTGAAGGTAACAAAGCTAAACAAGTTTTATCTTCACCAGTTCTAGGCGCTTCAAAAATTAGAACCTCAGATAATCTTTGGTTTCCTAAAGATTCCTCCAAACAATTTTTTGGTGTACCAGAAATTACAGCCGAGTCAGCTTTTTTTATTGACACAAATTCAGGTCAAGTTTTATTTGAAAAAAACTCTCATGCAAAACTGCCAGCTGCTTCTTTAGTAAAAATCATGACTGTGATTGTAGGAGTAGAAGCTGGAGGAGAAGATTTTAAAAAAGTTTATACAATTTCCAAGAATGCTGCCGATATGGAGCCAGATCATATGTTACTGAAAACGGGTGAAAAATTAACTCTTGAAGAATTGCTTGATGGAATATTTTTAGTTTCGGCAAATGACGGCGCTGAGGCAATTGCTGAAGAGACAACTGGTAGTCGAGATGAATTTATTGATTTAATGAATGCTAAAGCAAAACAACTGGGGATGAATGATACTAAATTTATTAACCCAACTGGTTTAGAGGAAGACAATAAACTTCAATATTCAAGTAGTTTTGATGTAGCTTTAATGAGTAGATATGCAATTAAAACTTTTCCACATTTAGTTGATTTATCTTCTCAGTATCATGTGTATCTTCCTGAAACTCCAACCCATCAAGATTATGATATGTATTCTGGAATTAATTTATTAACCACTTATCCAGGAGTAGTTGGTTTTAAAACTGGTTTCACTCCTGAGGCTGGATTAACTTTAGTCACCTTAGCAAGAAAAAATGGCAAAGAAGTTTTAGGGGTAATACTTGGAGCAACAGACAGAAGAGATGATGCTAGGAGCTTGCTTGATTACTCTTTTAAAAAGCTTGGAATTTAATTATTGCCAGAATTGAAAATTGGTGATATAAAGTGTAACTATGAGTCAGCGAAACTTTACCATTGGTTTTATTGTGATTTTAATTTTAGTTGCAATAACTTTGGGAATTTCTAAATTATCTCAAAATCAAACTACTGCTCCCACTCCTTTTCCCTCAGCTAGTGCTGAAAATACCCCGCCAGCACTTAGTGCATCTAGTTCAGCTAAATTAAATAAATATTCCAAATTCCCAGGAGTTTTGCCTGATGCAGGTTTAATTAATAAAAAAGCTGTTATTGAGACTCCTAAAGGTAAAATTGAATTTGAAATTTATCCAGAAGCTTCCAAAGCGGCTTCAAATTTTATATTTTTAGCTAATGATGGGTTTTATGATGGTTTAACTTTTCACCGGGTTGTACCAAAGTTTGTAATTCAAGGTGGAGATCCAGCTGGAAATGGGACTGGTGGTCCTGGCTATAAATTTGAAGATGAACCAGTCACCAAACAATATAAAAAGGGCATTGTGGCTATGGCAAATTCTGGACCAAATACTAATGGCTCACAGTTTTTTATTATGCTTGAAGATAATCTAACTTTACCCCCAAACTACACAATTTTTGGCAAAGTGACTAAAGGCCAAGATGTAGTCGATAAAATTGCAGTTGGGGATGTGATGACTAAAGTTACAATTGAACCTTTAAAAAATCCTTAAAAAAATTATCTTCGAAGGGGAAAAGTTTTAATTACTCTATGTGTTGAATTTTTCACGAGTTTCTGATGGGCGGAGACAGAACTAGCGATAGAAAATCCTAAGATAGCTAAAAACAAACTTAGCAAGATAATTGCTTGAATTCTCATGCGTGAAAAAAATCTTAGCACACTGTCAGAATTATGTCAAATAATCTCTAAAAAAAGAATCTTGACTTTTGGGTTTTATTCGGTTAATCTAGGAGGTAATGAAATCTATTATTTACTTCTTCTTACCTCGATTTTATGATTTAATGATTGGTTTATTATTCTCCTTTGTTATACTGTTAGCTGGTAATCTGAGATTATGAATTTATCCAATATATTGTATATTGACAGATTAAGATAACAGTGTGATATGTTAGATATGTTGATGGGCAATAGAGCAGATATACAATATATTGTAGTGATAAAAGATGGACTGCCCATTTTGTAATACTGATTTAAATCGAGTGGTGGATAAAAGAGCTGTCAAAGGTTCAGGGGAGATAAGGCGCAGGCGTGAGTGTTTAAAATGTAAAGAGCGCTTTACCACTTATGAAAGATTAGCTAAAGTTGAAGTCTTGGTGATTAAAAGAGATAACCGAAGAGAAATTTTTGATCGGATGAAGTTAAGAGCAGGGATTGCCAAGGCACTGGAGAAGCGTCCAGCTTTTGATCAGGTCGAGATTATTACAGAGAGGATTGAAAATCGCTTAAGAAGAGCTGGAACAAGAGAGATTTCATCAAGAATAATTGGCAGAGCAGTTTTAGCAGAATTAAAAAAGCTAGATAAAATTGCTTATTTAAGGTTTACTAGTGTATATAAAAAGTTTAATGATCCAAGTGATTTTGCCAAAATAATTACATCTTTAGGAGCGATTAAATAATATAATAAGCAAAGCTTGCGATCTAACGATCTAAAGCAAAGCTTGAAATTTTTAACAAAATTATGAAAACCATAAAATCAGAAAAAGTTAATTTACAAGTTGCAGTTAAACCAGTCAAAAAAACTAATGGTAAACTCTCGAATGGTCATTTAGCCAATGGTTTGTTTAAAAATCACCCTGCTTTTTTAGATTCAATTTTACCTGAGATTGGAAGTGAAAAAACTACTTTAGATGGAGTGCGTCAAAAAGTTTTTCTGGATAGATATTCTTTAAAAGACGAAGAAGGCAAACCAACTGAAGATGCGCCGGAACAAATGTGGGCAAGAGTGGCAGCTGGGATTGCTAATGAAGAAAAAACTCCAGAGTTAAGAAAGCATTGGGCTCAAAAGTTTTACGAGGCGATGCAAGATTTTAAATTTGTACCAGGTGGAAGAATTTTATCTGGGGCTGGAACTGGCTTTGAGGTGACTTTTTTTAATTGCTATGTTATCCCTTCTCCTAAAGACTCACGAGGTGGAATTATGGAAAATATTATGCATACAGTTGAGATTCAAGCGCGGGGTGGTGGAGTAGGGATTAATTTATCATCCCTAAGGCCACACGGCGCTAGAGTTAAAAAAGTAAATGGCACCTCATCTGGGCCTGTTAATTGGGCATCACTTTATTCTGTTGCAAACCATGATGTGATTCAACAAGGTGGTTCAAGACGAGGGGCCTTAATGTTGATGCTACATGATTGGCATCCGGATGTAGTGGAATTTATTCATGTTAAAGAAGATACCTCAAAAATTCCCGGAGCAAATTTATCAGTTTGTGTTTCAGATAAATTTATGGAAGCTTTGGAGAATGACGGAGAGTGGCAAACTAAGTTTCCTGATATTACTGATCCAGAATATGACGAGCTTTGGGATGGTGATATTGAAAAATGGGAATCTTTAGGTAAGCCAGTTAAAATTTATGGCACTTATAAAGCCAAAGATATTTGGGATCAAATCTGCACTGCTGCCTGGAGATCAGCTGAGCCAGGCTTGCACTTTTTAGAACGATCTAATAAGTGGTCTAATACTTGGTATTTTGAAAAATTACTCTCCACTAATCCTTGCGGCGAACAACCTCTTGGAGCTTGGGCAGTTTGTAATTTAGGAGCGATGAATTTATCCGCTTTTGTCAAAAATTCAGGTGAGTTTGATTTTGATAAATTAGATGAAACAGTTAGAGTAGCTATGAGATTTATGGATAATGTAGTTGATGCAAATTATTATTTCTATAAAGAAAATGAGATTAGGGCTAAAGATATAAGACGAACTGGGATTGGTAGTATGGGTTTGGCTGATGCTTTGATTAAAATGAAGCTAAAATATGGCTCAGAGGAGGCCATGCCTGTAATTGAAAAAATTTATCAAACAATTAGAGATGCTGCCTATGAAATTTCTTCTGATTTAGCTAAAGAAAAAGGATCTTTCCCTAAATTTAGCGCTAAAAAATATCTGCAAGGACACTTTATTCAAGATTTACCTCAATTTATTCAAGATAAAATTGAAAAGCAAGGAATTAGAAATGCAGTTATTTTAACTCAAGCTCCAACTGGCACAACCTCACTTTTGGCTGGAGTCTCATCTGGAATTGAGCCAGTTTTTGATTTTAAATTTATCAGGAGAGATCGAATTGGTGAGCATATTATTTATCATCCTTTGTTTCAAGAATGGTTGGATAAAAACCCTGAAGTAACTGATAGACCAGATTATTTTGTTGGAGCAAATGATTTAACTCCCTTAGATCATATGAAAGTTCAAGCTTTGATTCAAAAATACACTGATTCTTCAATCTCCAAAACTGCTAATGCTCCAGCAGAATATACAGTTGAGCAAGTTAAAGAGTTATATATTCAAGCCTATAAAATGGGCTGTAAAGGGGTGACTTTTTTCCGAGATGGTTCTCGTTCTGGAGTTTTATATCATGAAGAAAAACCCTCCTCCGTCAAGGCTACTGATGGCACTGTATCTGCTCCAGAACCTCAAGCACCAACTGCCGTGCATCGACCAATGATTTTACGCGGTCGAACTTATCGGATCCAAACTCCAGTTGGGGAGGGGTTTATTACCATTAATAGAGATGAAAATGACCAACCATTTGAAGTATTTATTAATATTGGTAAAGGTGGAACGCACACTTTAGCTGATGCAGAAGCCATGGGAAGATTAGTATCTCTTGCTTTAAGACTAGCTAGAAATAACTCTCAACTTGATCCAACAGAAGTGGCGCAAAAAATTGCTGCACAGCTAAGATATATTGGTGGCGCATCGCACATTGGTTTTGGTAAAGAAAGAGTCATGAGTTTAGCTGATGCGATAGCCAGAGCTTTAGCTGAAGATTTAGCAATTAACAAAAAAGAACCCTCTGTTGTTGAACAAATTCCTTTAAATATTACTGAAACTCCAGCTGAGAGCAAAACAGATGATGTAGTTTCTGGCCAACAAGTTTTGCCAATTAATGCCAGTGCTGATTTATGTCCTGAGTGTGGCCAATCAACTTTAGTTTTAGAAGAGGGCTGTTCTAAGTGTTACTCCTGTGGATTCTCTAAGTGTTAAATTTATAAAACCTATAGGAAAATTTTGTCTACTAGATTATAATTCCCAATTATGCAAGAAAATAAATTAGGTCTGGCCTTACCTAACTCTGATGAATTTGTTGGTAAAGTAGTATTAATTACTGGAGGTTCCTCAGGCATTGGTTTAGCAACTGCTAATAAGTTTGCAGAACAAGGTGCATACCCCATTATTCTAGATCAAAAGGCCCCACCTTTATCAAATAATGAAGGAGCATTTATGCCAGTTGATGTAAGCGATTGGTTAAAAACTGAGCAAGCTGTAACTCGTGCAGCAAATATACGAGGAGGATTAGATATAGTGGTCAATAATGCAGCTTTTAAAATCCCTGGAAGTATTTTAGATATTTCTTCAGAAGAATTTAAAAGAATGTTACTTAGTAATGGGTTAGGTATGTGGAATGTTGCCAAAGCAGCATTACCTCATTTGATTGAATCTAGAGGGGTACTGATTAATGTTTGCTCTGGAGGGTCTGAAGACCTCCCCCCTAATACAGATGGATACTTTGCTAGTAAAGGAGTTTCTATCTCCTTAACTCATGCTTTGCATGCAAGTTTTAATGATAGAGGTGTTAGTGTTATTGGTATAGCTCCAGGACCTGTTGATACTCCTTTATGGAGAACTGGAAAAACATCCGAACAGATCGCTCTGTCTTTGCAAGGTATGAGAGGTCCAATCGTTGTGCAACCTGATGAAATCGCTAATTACATTTTATGCGCAGCTTCAAAGAATAGTTCTAGGTTAAGTGGAAAAGTTTTAAGTTTTTGAGGGCATTACTGAATTTAAGGTGTATATTTAAAAGATTGAGCAATTTGATCTAAGTCAGAATAAAGATCTGGAGAAGAAGTGGAAAAGTTATAAATAGCATAGTCTGAATAAATAAAATAAATCTTTTCTTTTGTTCCATCTAAGTGGTTAATCAGCCCCGAAATTGCACTTTGATTGTTTATTGTTAAAGTGGATTCATTCAATAATATAAAATGATTTTTTTGAGAGAGATCAGTAAGATAGCTTTGAACATTAGAGAAATTTGTGCCATTTCTGTCAACTAAAATCTTTCCTCTCGAACTGGTCAAAGTTATTGTAGTAAATTTTTCATCAAGTGTATAACTGCTAGGGACCTGAATAGTTAGTCTCAAAGTTTTAGAAGAGTAAGTTTTTATAGTTGAGATAGGCTGAACGGTACTTATTGGAGGGTTATTTACCTGAGCCGGAATTTGAAGCTTTTGAAATTGGGTAAGAATATAGACTAAAGAGATTATTATTACACCTGATAATAAAAGAACTTTATTCATAATTTAGTAACTATATTCTAGCTTACCTTGGTTTGTGGTTAGCTGCAAGATGGTTTGTCCATCTCTAATTTCTTTGGTTTTTTCTTCTCCAGCAGCTTTAGTAAGGATTAGACTTTGATTTTTGGTCGGATTATATTCAATACGAATTCCAACATCCTTACTAATAACAAGTTCTTGTTTTTGAAAACCTGGTGTTCCATGGTAGGTTGCATAAATTACTGAAAAAATATTCTCTGGAGGGATAGTTATTATAAGTTGGTTATTATATTGAAGAGTATAAACTTTGAATTTATCCAAAACCCTTTTATCTTCATCTTTAACGTTAATTCGAAGATTATTACCAGCTAAGTCAGTGATAGTATAGAAAGCATCAAATATGCCTTTTGTACTGGGATTATCTTCTTTTTGAACTGTGACTTGGTTTGAATCGACCCCCTCCACAATTAGATCTTGTAAATTTGGATCAACATGAATTTTTGCTTCCGGAGCAGTTTTATCAATATCAAATTCAATAGATTTAAAATCTTCAATATTCTCATCATTATCAACGGAATAAAAATCAATCTTATGATGACCTTCAGAAGTAATAATTATTGGTTGTTCATAATTTATCCAATCTCCATCACTATCTAATTTATACATAGTATAGTCAACTCCCAAACCACCCTCATTATCTGTTGCATTTAATACTACATTCACATCTGATCTGTACCAATTTGGTTGACCTAATATTCCAGATAAACTAGCAGTGGTAACTGGTGGAAAAAGATCTTTACGCTTTGCCATTAATGTAAAATATGTCATATGATTTGCAGAAGTCGTGGCGATTTTATTTTCCAAATCAACACTAGTCTCTTCTTTTTGCCAACTTAGCCCATCATTACTTGAATAAATTGATAATGTATTCGGATCAAATCTAGTTAAATCAATAGTATTAAAATCTATGGTGATTGAATAAAGAGCTTGAAATTGACTAACTAAATTGCCGACTAAATCAGTCGCCGTTATAAGTATACTTGAGCCTAAAGAAGCAAGAGAGTTTTCGATTTTAGTAACAGGTGAAGATTGGATATTAATATTTAAGTTTTTATCAGTAAATGATTGAGGAAAATTTAAAGTATAGTTATCATTTTTTAGAACACTAGCATTTGCAGTTAAAGTTGAATTTAAATTATCTATATTTTGTTTCCACAGATAATAGCTTTTATTACCAGTACGATTTTGGTTATTGTAGAAAAAATTATAAGTTTCCCAAGGATCTTTATCAGTTGATTGCCATCCAAAAGGATCAGTTACTCCATCTGGCACGTTATCTTCAAAATCACCATCATTATTCTTATCCTGAAAAACTCCAAAATGAATATGCGCTCCAGCATCACCAGCTGGGGTAACATTACCTGTAGCTCCAACTTTGCCAATCACATCTCTAGCATTAACCCAAACTTTTTGACCTGGAACATTAGTAATTAAACCATCTTTTTGCATATGTAAATATCTGGTTTGATAGCCGTTTTGATGATCAATTACAATCATATTTCCGCAACTAGCGCAAGAGTTAACATAAGTCGCATATCCGCCTGCAGCTGCTAAAACTGGATCATTAATGTGAACGTTGGCCAATAGAGCATAATCATAGCCATCGTGAGAAGAATAAGGTTTTGTACCCCTAGGAGGTCCCTGAAAATTGATAACAGTATCGGAGGCCTCGAGCGGTTCTTTCAAAACCAGTCCAGCACCTAATAATGGATATTCATGATCAAAGTAAGAGGTAATAGATAGCGCAGCTTCACTGAAAGTTTGCCCTTTTGCTTGATAATCCCAGGGTAAATCTAAAAAGGCTTCAGGGATTGGTTGCCCGAGCAACTTTAAATATCCCTCTCCATTATTAGCATTAGTATTTTGATAAATATAGAGTATATTATTTGCAGGAATTATTGCTGGACCCAAAACACTATCTAAATTAACTACCCATTTTGTAGAACCACCATCAGCCACTGCATATAACTTGCTTCTTGTTGCAACATAACAAAAACCATCTTTATCAATTACTGGTGTAGTCAGTGATTCAGTTGGATCAGCAATAGCTGACCAAGTCCATTTTACTGATCCGTCTTGAGTATTAATTGCTTTAAGAGTGTTTCCCTCAACAATATAAATTAGATTATCTTTGATTGCAGGATCACTACTAAACCCGTTTGAAGATTTATAAGACCACCTTTTATTGCCCAGGGAATCATATGAAACTAATAAATCCCCACTACTAATTCCAGCAGTAGTAACATAAACATTATTATCTGGTCCAACCAAGGGAGATTTAGCTTGAACTGTTATATCTGAACCAACAATTCTGCTCCATTTTTTAATTCCATCAGAAGTTAATGCAAAAAAGTAAGCATTATTACCAGTTCCAATATATAAAGTTCCATCTTGAGCAATAGCAATGGATGAAGAAGGATCTTCTCCTAATCTTGCTTGCCATTTAACTGAGCCATCTAAATTAAAAGCAATGATTGAATCAGAGGGATAACTTACTCCTACTAAAAGTGTGTTTTTATCTAAAGATAGACTGACTGCACTTCTGGCTTGGTTATAGCCACAAAGCCCACCACCACCTCTTAAATCGTATTCCCATTTTAAATTCCCATCTGGATCAATTGAATCAACAACTGGATTACAACCAGTGGTGGCAAAATAAATATTTCCATCTGAAGCAATAGCTGGAGTTCCATTAATAGAAGACTTAGCAAAAGTCCATTTTTTAATACCTTGTTTATCAAGCTTAGTTAGTCCATTAACTGTTGGAAGATAAATATTTCCATCTTTATCTATAGCTGGAGGAGCTAAAATTGTGCCTAGATTTTCACTTGTCCAGTTTAATTCTGGTTTATTGTTGCTTATAAAATATGGAATATTACCAGTGTGAGCAAAGTCATACCTAGACATACTCCAATCAGCAAAAATTATTTGTTTGAAGATAAAAGGAGAAACAAAGTAAATTAATACTGAAACAAAGCTTAGAATAAACTGTAAGCTTTTAGGCATTTAAAAATAATATTTACCATATTCTTACAATAGTTTATAGAAGTCAATAATCTATTTTACTTAGCAATTTTATTTTTTAGCTTCCCACCCTTGGGGTGAAGGCTAATTTATTCTATTAATTTATGTTTAATAACTTCTAGCTTCTGAGCATGATCAACCTGATCCAGAATAAATTGTATATAATCTTTGGGTGATTTAAAAAAGCCTAGTACGTCATGTTTATTGCATATCCCTTCAGAAACATTATCGAGATATTCTTTAAAAGATGACCACTCATATTGATTCAGATTTTTTACCAGTAGAGAAGATATAGGATTTAAGTGTATGTAACGAGAAAGGTGCACTAGCTGCTCGTCGTCTTCAACGATTACTGATTTAAATTCTCCTTGAAATAAAGGACCAATTCGAGAATATTTAGTATTGTAGTATTTAGTATAACTATTGCTTAATTTACTAATAAATTCTGTAATTCCTCCGTCTTTAATTTGTTTTATAAGAAAATGAAAATGGTTGGGCATTAAACAAAAAGCCAAAACTTCAACTATTTTTTTAGAAAGATCAGGTTTGAAGGTATGAAATCTTGTAAAATTGGATAATTTAGGCTTTGGGCCTTCTAATTGATAGTATCTGATTGTTTTCAAAAATCTTTGATAGTCACGACGACTTCCAAAGATTGGGCGTTTTTCACTACCTCGATTATATATATGGTAGATTTGTCCACTTACTAAGGGAGTAATTCTTGAGGGCATTTAAAGCTAGCGTAACTCAAATATCCGCAGGTGTCAAGCTATTCCACCCCAAGGGTGGAACTAGAAATTAATACAAAAAGATGTATATTGCCACTATGAAGTCTAAAGGGAAAATTAAAGACGAAAAAAATCAGCATAAAAAGATTCAGTATAAAGAGGCAACTAGGGGTTTAGTGATTGTTTATACAGGAGAAGGCAAAGGAAAAACTACAGCCTCCCTTGGTTTAGTTTTAAGAGCTGCTGGGTATAAAAGAAAAGTTTTAATTGTCCAATTTGGCAAAATTTGGTTTACAGGAGAATTGGAAGGTGTAAAAATGCTTGCACCTTATGTCAAAATTGTTCAAGGAGGTTTGGGGTTTGTTAAAATTTTTGATGATCAATCTAAATTTTCTGAACATGTTAAAGTAGCAAATAAAACTTTTGAGTATTTATATAAAGAAGTAACTTCTAATAAATGGGATGTAGTGGTGGCAGATGAGATAGTTGGAGCTGTGGCCGGAAAACTGCTTAAACACAGCCACTTAGCTAAATTAATTAAAGATAAACCAGTAAACTTAGATTTAGTTTTAACAGGTCACCATGGTAAAAAAAGTTTATTTAAGTTGGCTGATTTAGTGACCGAGATGACTCCAATTAAACATCCATTTGAAAAAGGAATTTTAGCTAAGCCAGGAGTTGATTATTGATATAATGGTAGGTATGTTAGATAACCCGCCCACCCCAGCTCAAGTTAAAGTCTTTGCTCAAAAATTAGTGATTAGTTTAACAGTATTTTTAGCCATCTTTGCCATAGTCCAATGGGGTAATTATAGCGCTGGCACAGATTTGAAAAAAAGTATTCAAAGCTGCCAAACTGTTACAGATAATAAAGCTGATTTTAATAGTTGTTTAAAATTTCCTATTCAAAAACATGAAGCTATTAAATCATCTGCGCTACTTTTAACTGATAGTGCAATTTTTTTGCCAGTGTTATTTTTTGGATCAATTTATTTATATAAATTTTTCTTCCAGAGAAAAAAAGAGGCTTAGTTAATGACCTATTTGATAGGTGGAGCTCCAAGAGTCGGTAAATCTAAACTTGCTCAAATGCTACTAAAGCGCCAAAAAATTGCTTTTGTTTCTCTTGACTCATTAGTTCATATGTTAAAACAAGCTGCACCTAACTTAAATGTGACTGATGAGATTCACTATATTCAAAAAGCTGAAAGTTTTTATCCGTTTTTAAAAGAGTTTATATTTGTCAATAAGTATGGAGTTAAGGATTATTGTATCGAAGGAGATGCGTTTTTGCCCAAACAAGCCTTTGAACTTAATAAATTATTTGAGGTTAAAAGTGTATTTTTAGGAATTTCTAAAGCTAATTTAAAACAAATTTTAGAAAACCAGGGTTTTAATGATTGGCTTGGTGATTTAGAAGAGAGTCAGTTACAAAAATTACCAGAAAAAATTATGGAAATGAGTGAATATTTAAAAAAGGAATGTCAAAAATATAATTTAAAATATTTTGACCTAGCTCAAAACTATAATCAAACCCTAGAACAAGCTTATGATTACTTAATATTATGAATACTCTGGAAAAAGAAACTAATATAGTAAGACATTCTGGAGGTGAAGCTAAATCGCATCCTTTAGCAGATAGAGTCAGAGGAGCAATAGAGATAGCTGCTAGTTTACCACTAACATATTTTGGAGTTAATGTTTTAGGAGCAATTTGCAATGAAAGATTTTACCCACCTCTTGAGCTAGGTCCGATATTAGTTCAACTAGGACTTATAGCAATACCTGCTGCCTCGACTTTCTTTGGATTGAGGTTACTTGGCAAAGGATTAGGAAGATTATCTGGTAGAAGAGTTATTTAGTGACCCAATTCTTTTATCTTTATTAACTACTTATTACAATGGTTTTGTTTAATAACTTTAGTGTTTATTTAAATTTTAAACTTAAATTAGGGGGTTGACAGTAGTTAGCACTCATGTTATATTACTGCTAAATCTAATGGCAATTGATCCAATTTCAAACCCAATAAAACTTCGCCCAAGTATGCCAGTTGGTTTACTTAGGGGGACTGTAATTTTTCCTGGAAATAGTATTCCAATTGTTTCAGGTCGAACTAAATCTAAGTTAGCGCTAGACAGCGCTTGGGCAACTGATCGGCTAATTGTCTTTGTAACTCAAAAAAATGAACGGATTGAAGAACCTAAAGAAGGTGATCTATATTCTGTTGGAACAGTTTGTTTACTTAGGCGATTAATCAAAATTGACGGTGAATATACTGTCACTGCTGAAGGATTGGTACGAGTTTTTCTCAAAAATTTTATTCAAACTGATCCTTACTTTGAAGCAGAGATTGAGGAGATTCCAGAACTTTATGAAAAAAATGAAGAAACTGAAGCGATGGTGCGGACAGTTAAATCTCAACTCAAACGTTACTTAGAATTAGGTGGAAATCCACTTTTTGATCCAAATACGCTGTCTAATTGGTCAATGATCTCTTCAAATGATGATCCAAATCAACTAGTTAATTTAATTTGCCAAGCAATTGATTTTAAAACTATTGATAAACAACAAATTTTAGAGATGGTTTCTGCAGTTGAAAGGCTTCGTCGGGTATCAGATTTACTGGCTAAAGAGATTCGAGTTTTAGAAATCTATCAAAAAATTTCCTCACATACTCAAGAGCGAGTTTCCAAAATGACCAAAGAAGCAATTTTGCGAGAACAGATGCGATCGATTGAAGAAGAATTAGGTGAATCTGGTGAAAATCAAGAAATTAAGGAATTTGAATTAAAAATCCGCAAAGCTAATATGCCCAAAGATGTTAGGGAAAAAGCCAGTAAAGAGCTTTCTCGCCTGGCAAAAATGTCATCTTATAACCCAGAAGCTGCTTATATTAGAAATTATTTAGAATGGCTAACAGATCTACCATGGAAAGCTCTTTCTGGCGTTAAAGTTGACCTTAAAAAGGCAGCTACAATTTTAGATGAAGATCATTATGGTTTAATGAAGGTAAAAGAGAGAATTTTAGAGTATTTAGCAGTCCATAAACTTTCTGGAAAAGTTAAGGGTCCGATAATTTGTTTTGTTGGACCTCCTGGAGTTGGTAAGACTTCTATTGGTAAATCTATAGCTAGAGCTGTGGGCAGAAAATTTGTAAAAGTTTCTCTTGGTGGTATTAGAGATGAAGCAGAGATTAGAGGACATAGAAGAACTTATGTTGGCTCCATGCCTGGTCGAATTATCCAAGGGATTAAACAAGCTGGAACTACTAATCCAGTTTTTATGTTAGATGAGATTGATAAAATTGGTGCAGATTACAGGGGTGATCCATCAGCTGCTTTACTTGAAGCGCTAGATCCTGAGCAAAATAATTCATTTTCAGATCATTATCTAGAAGTGTCATATGATTTATCAAATGTGTTATTTATTACTACAGCTAATATTTTAGATACTATTCCACCAGCACTAAGAGATAGATTAGAAGTTATTCGCTACCCAGGCTATACTCAAGATGAAAAGTTTCATATCGCCAAAAAGTTTTTGATCCCAAAAATTATTAAAACCCATGGCTTAAAAGATAGTCAAGTTCAATTTGAAGATGAAGCTGTTAGACATGTAATTGAATCCTATACCAGAGAAGCTGGAGTCAGAAGTTTAGAAAGAGAGTTATCAGGCGTTTTTAGAAAAATCGCCAGAAAAGTTGCAGAAGGTGATGAAAAAAGCTCCTCTGCCTGGCAGAGTAAAACCAAAAGCTTTAAAATTACCCCCAAAGAAGTTGAAAAATTACTTGGCCCAATTAAATTTTTGCCTCAACTTGCAGAAATTGAAGATATGGTCGGAGCGTCAACTGGTTTAGCTGTGACTGAAGCTGGGGGAGATGTCTTATTTATTGAAGTCACTTTAATGCCAGGCAAAGGTTCAGTTCAATTAACTGGACAATTGGGTGATGTGATGAAAGAGTCAGCTCAAGCTGCGATGAGTTATGTCAGGGCAAACTGGAGTACGCTAAATTTACCAGAGAAATTTTTCCAAAAAGTTGATGTTCACATTCATGTTCCAGAAGGGGCTGTGCCAAAAGATGGTCCATCAGCGGGTATTCCTTTAACTACTGCTATAATTTCTGCTTTTACTAAAATCCCAGTTAGAAAAGATGTGGCTATGACTGGAGAGATTACACTAAGAGGTAGGGTTTTAGAAATTGGGGGTTTGAAAGAAAAAGTTTTGGCAGCTCATCGAGCTGGAGTAAGCACTGTGATAGCTCCTGAAAATAATCGAAAAGATTTAGAAGATATTCCAGAGTTTATTAGAAAAGATTTAAGGTTTGTGTTTGTTAAACACATGGATGATGTTTTAAAAGTCGCTTTAGTTCATCCCCCCACTGCTAATACTCCAAAAAGAGTTCCCATGGTCCCACGCCCTGCCTTAGCATAAATTTCTTCTGAAACCCCAAGGTGTAAACCTAAATACACCTCCAAGGTGTAAGCTAATCTCGCAATCTCCTTCTTGACTAATAGTCAGCTCATAGTGTAAATTCAGAAATTGGGATTATTGCTCACTTCCCAAATAGGTAAATTTTCTTTATATTTTAACTTATGGACCTAATAAATATTTTAATATGGGGAGCAGCAGGAGCTGCAACTCTATATGGAATAGTTTTATCTGCTTTAATTTTAAGGCTACCGACTGGTGATGAAAAAATGAGGGAGATTGCAACAGCGATCCAGCAAGGTGCAGCAGCTTATTTAATAAGACAATATGTGGTTGTGGGAATTGTTGCTTTGGTTATTTCTTCTTTAATTTATCAAGCAATTGGTTTTAACAGTGCTTTAGGATTTTTAATTGGCGCAATTTCTTCTGCTTTAGCTGGCTTAATTGGTATGTCAATTGCAGTTAGAGCCAATATTAGATGTGCAGAGGCTGCAAAAAAAGGACTCTCTAGTGCATTTGACGTAGCTTATAAAGGTGGAGCTGTGACTGGATTTTTGGTGGTTGGTTTAGCGCTAGCTGCTGTCTATGGGTTTTATCAGTATACAGGAGATATTAAAGCTTTAATTTCTTTGGGTTTTGGTGGATCTTTAATTTCTGTTTTTGCCCGCTTAGGTGGAGGGATTTATACCAAAGGAGCGGATGTGGGAACTGATATGGTAGGCAAAGTTGAAGCTGGTATTCCAGAAGATGACCCCAGAAACCCAGGGGTGATTGCAGATTTAGTTGGAGATAATGTTGGAGATGATGCTGGAATGGCTGCAGATGTGTTTGAAACTTATGTTGTAACTATTATTGCGGCAATTTTACTTGGACAACTTATATTTCCCGTATCTTTGAATGTTGTTAATTTCCCTTTAAGTTTAATGGCTGTTGCAGTATTTGCTTCCATTATTGGAAGCATGTTTGTTAAATTGACAGATAAAAAAATAATGAGAGCTTTATATCAAGGGTTAATTGTTACAACTATTCTTTCAGCAGGACTTTTTTATGTAGTTACAAATTATTTGATGGGAGATAATGGAGTTTATTCTACAATGAATTTATTTTTTGCTACATTAATTGGATTACTGGTTACAGCTGGAATGATGATTATTACAGAGTATTATACTGGAAGCAAATTTAATCCAGTTAAATTACTGGCTGCCGCTTCAAAAACTGGACACGGAACAAATGTTATAGCAGGTTTAGCGCTATCAATGCAAGCTACTTTTGCGCCAATTATTTTAATCTCTGCTGCAACTTTAATTTCTTACTCTCTAGCTGGACTTTTTGGAATAGCTTTAGCTGCTGTTTCTATGCTTTCTCTAACTGGGATAGTGGTCGCAATTGATGCCTTTGGACCAATCACTGATAATGCTGGAGGAATTGCAGAAATGGCTGGGTTACCTGCTAAAGTTAGAAATGTGACTGATCCGCTGGATGCTGTTGGTAATACCACCAAAGCTGTGACTAAAGGTTATGCAATTGCCTCAGCTGGTTTAGCTGCGCTAGTTTTATTTTCAGCTTATTCACAAGAATTGGGTAGTAATGTAGTTTTTGCTCTATCTGATCCTAAGGTGATTGTAGGATTATTTATTGGCGGAGCGCTGCCATATCTATTTGCCTCTTTAGCTATGGAAGCAGTTGGTAAAGCTGGAGCTGCAGTGGTTGAAGAAGTTAGACGCCAATTTAAAAAGATTAAAGGTATTATGGAGGGAACTGCTAAACCAGATTACGGAAGGTGTGTATCAATTGTGACAGCTTCAGCTCAGAAAAATATGTTACTTCCAGCGATTATTCCAGTTGCAGCCCCAATTATTGTGGGTTTAACTTTAGGTCCACTTGCTTTAGGTGGAATGTTAGTTGGAACAATAGTGACTGGGCTTTTTGTGGCAATTTCCATGACTACAGGCGGTGCTGCTTGGGATAATGCTAAAAAATATATTGAAGCTGGAAATTTTGGTGGAAAAGGTAGTTTTGCGCACCAAGCAGCTGTAACTGGTGATACAGTTGGCGATCCATATAAAGACACGGCCGGACCGGCAATCAATCCCATGATCAAAGTTGCTAATATTGTCGCATTATTGCTTGTTTCTTTTTTGCGTTAATATTTATTCTAATGGTAGAGATAGCAAAAAACCTTAGTTCTCGATTACCCAAACCAATACTTTGTAGAAGTTTATCACCAGATGTATCAACTGCAATTGATGCTTTAATTGCAGGGGGAGTATTTCGTAGTCGAACAACTGCCGTAGCCACTTTAGCTCAAGAAGGACTTAGCTTGAGATTAGAAAGTTCCCCAGAACTCAAAGAAGTGGTCGAAGTTTATCGACGTTTCCAGTTGCTTTCAGAAAAAGTGACTTCTCAGAGTTTACAAACCCCTGATAGCGTTATTACTAATTAGTTTTCTTTATTAACCTTTTCTTACAGATATCCTCTTGACAGCAAGTAATTTAAATATTTAGACTAAAGTTAATGGCAAACTATTATGGAAAGCGTCCACTTTGGCAGTGGATTTTAATTTATGCAGTGATTGGCGGGGTAATTTATTTTCTAGTATATTATTTTGTGTTTGCTAAAAATGGTAGTTATAACTATGGATCAAGCAGTTCTCCCAGCCAGGTCCAATCTAGTTCTGGGTACTGATATTAAACAGGTTTAACCCAAGATTCAGATTGTTTTCCAGCAAAGGCATTGTTAACTTCGGTCAAAACCTGATTTGGGGTAAGAGAGGCTTTAATTAAATAACCAGTGGCTCCAAGCTCAAAAGCTTCTTTAATAACCGCATCTTGTCCTAAGTTTGTGAGCAGTAAAACAATCATTTGTGAATCAGGGTGTTTAGATTTAAATTGTCTTAGCAGCTCAAGTCCGTTAATCCCAGGTAGCATGATATCAAGAAGCAGCATATCAAAGCTTTCTGCTTCTAACACCTGTAAACCGGTTGCCCCATCTGGAGCAATCTTCACCTGAAAACCAGCTTTGGAAATAACTAGCTGATAAAGCTCAGCTATTGGTTTTTCATCCTCTACGATTAAGATTTTTTTGCTCTTGGCTTGAGGGTTAATTGCTAAAGGATCCACAATTTATTTTCTCCTTTTTTAAAGTTATTAGTTTTAAGTAGAGTTGTCAAGCAGAAACTGGAGGAATATCTAGCGGTTTAGAGTTTAAATTAGGAAAATTTGATGGTAATTTGGAGATAGTTGAAATAGGCAAGCTAAAATAAAAGGTTGAACCCTTATTTATACCTGCTGATTCAACCCAGATTTTACCATGATGTAACTCAACAATAGATTTTGACAAATAAAGTCCTAAACCTGTGCCTTTGCTATTGCTGGATGTATCCAAAGCATAGGTAACTCTAAAAAACTTAGTAAACAGATGAGGAATTGCTTCTTTAGGTATGCCCTTACCATTATCAGAAATCATAGTAATAACCTCATTACTCCCTATTTTAGCTGCAATTTTAATTATACCACCTTCAGGTGTGTAATTAACTGCATTTGAGATTAAATTATTTAAAACTTCCATCATTCTAACTGGATCAGCAGAAACCGAAGGTAGAGTTTGGGGTAAATTTAGCTCTAGAGAGATATTTTTTTGTGCTGCTTGAAGTTTATTTTCATCAACTGCTTGGGTTAAAGTTTTGGCCCAATCCAAAGGACGTGATGAGATCGAAAAGGCCCCTCTTTCTACCCTTGAAACATTTAATAAATTATTAACCAAGACTGCTAATTGTTGGGAAGCAGTTAAAATTTTATTTACAAAATCTTTTTGTGTGGTTGTAAAATTATTTTTACCGTCTTCAGCTAAAACATTTAAATAACCGAGAATACTTGTTAGTGGTGTCCTTAGTTCATGAGATGCCATTGACACAAAATCAACTTGCATGGCTTCTAGCGCAGTTTCTTGAGTAAGATCATGAAAAATTAAGACACAACCTAAGTCAGCTTGGGTGTTACCAATAACTGAAGTGCTAGTTAAGCGAATTTGGGATTTTTTGTTAGCTTTATTAGTTAAAACAACTGGTTCGTTAGGTTTAAATTTTTTTGGAGTATCTGATGGAGTTAAGCTAATTGGACAGTACTCATCACTAGTTAAAATCCGGTCAGTTTTATCAGTTAGTTTAATAATCTCTTCTAGATTTTGCTTTAGAACTTCATTTCCAGGTATTCCAATAATATTTAAAGCGGATTGATTTGCTAAAATAATTTTTTTATGTAGATCAACAACAATAATTCCATCGGTAATTGATGAAATAATAGTCGCTAATTTATTTTTTTCTGAAACTAGTAAATCTTTTTCCCTTAGTGTCTTAGTTAGAGTTTGGCTTAAGTTTTGATTAATTTGACTAAAGGCTAAGGCTAGTTCTTCAATCTCATCACCAGTTTGAATATTGAATCTTTCGTTTGTTTGACCATTAATAAATTTAACTGTAAACTTAAGAAGTGATTTTAATGGAAGTAAAAAGGTATAAATTACTCCTAAATTAATAATTGATGTAACAGCTAAAATAGCCAATGTAAAAATAAGTTTTAGGTGAAAAATAATTCCCAAAGCCAAACTTAAATTGGTAATAATCACTACGACAGCAATTTTTAAAAATAAATTGCCTTGATGAGGAGTTTTTGGGACAGGATTCATATTTAGTAGTCAATTCATGGTAACAAATCCCTTAAAGTCTGGTCAATTAAAAATTACAGAAGATCTAAGATTAAAGTTGACCAGCCAAAGTTTGATCGTCTATAACCTTCACCTGTTTCTGGATTGTAATATTCCCTAAATCCAGATTTTTCAATCATCTGACATGTTTTTTCAATAATCTGATCGGCAATTTCATCGTAGCCATGTTTCCTAAGCCCTTTGATTACAAACCAGTTGGTATTAATCCATGTTGGTCCTCGCCAAAGTAGTTTAACTTTATAAAATGGTGTTTCAGTTGGAGTATAGTAAATCTCATTTTTAGCAACAGAGGGGATGGGAAAATTTGTCCAAAATTCATTTTTGCTCAGTAAATGTTTTTTAACCAAAGCATCAGCTTGGGTTTTGCTTATTCCATCCAAAAATAATGGAATAAGACTAGCAACAGTTTTAACCTTAGCTTTTTTCTCATTTTTAGAAAAGATAGAATAAAAAATTTGATCTTTATCATCCCAACATTTTTCTAGAAGTGAATTTTCAGATTTTTGGGCAATACCATCAAAAAACTTAGCTTCAGAGATTTCTCCAATTTCTAAAAATAACTTAGCTAAACTTCTACTCGCTTGAATAAATACAGTATTAAAAACTAACTCTTCACAGTTAAAATAATCTTTTTCCAAAATTAACTTAGAATTAAAAAGAAAGCGGTGATTTAAAAAATCCCCTCTGCGATAATAATAGTGTAATCTGGCAGCATCTTGAGCTAAAAATCCGGCCACAAATTGAAAAACTGGTGACTCATCCATGCCAGATTCATTGGGTGAGATTATAGAAATTAAATTATCCTTATCGATATCTCTATTTTCTAGTAACCAGCGATGGTGTCTAGCTAATTTAGGCAATACGTCTCTTAGAAAATCTTTATCCTTGTCTTTTTCATAAATTACCTCAACAGCTAAAGCTAATGCTGGAGGTTGAGTTAATGCAGTAGTCCTTGGTCTAATGGATAATTTGCTTTCAATATAAGCCCAGTGAGGGAGGATTTTTTTATTTCCCCAAAAAACAACATGAGGAATAAATCCATCTGGCCATTGACCCATTAAAAAATTTCTAATCTCACTTTTTGCCCAAGAAGTATCAAAATGAGATAAAACTATAGCATGAAAAGCGCTATCCCAGAGCCACTGATAAATATATTCTTTGCTAGCTGGAGCAATATATTTATAGTTAGTTTTTTTCCAAGCCGAATAACCCTGCATCAAATTAGCTAAAAATATCGCTTTTGCTTTTTGAATGTACTTTGTTTTCAGAGCATTATTTCCCATTGTTTAAATTATCTTAGTTTGAGAAAATTAAAAAAACAAGCGATATTTAATTAAATTAAGCAGTTTAGTTCTGTCCGATTTTTAGTGGAATTTATGATCTAATAATTATGACTAAAGTATTAATGTTTGGTTGGGAATTTCCACCATTTAATAGTGGGGGATTAGGAGTAGCTTGTTATGGACTCTCAAAAGCGCTAAGTCAAAAAAATTTTCAGATAACTTTTGTTTTACCAAAAAAAGTTCCAATTGAATCAAACTTTATTAAAATAATTTTTGCAGATAGTACTAACCTAGATATTAAATTTATGTCTGGTTATATAACTGCAGATGACCACAAACAAAAAAAAGCTTTAGGATTTGATGGAGATCTATTTTCACAAGTTTATAAATATGGCTTACTTGCTAGAGAAATAGCAAAAAGTACTGAGTTTGATCTGATTCATGCTCATGATTGGTTAACATTTCAAGCTGGAATTGAAGCAAAAAGAGTCAGCAAAAAACCACTAATAGTGCACGTTCATGCAACAGAGTTTGATCGAACTGGAGGAAAAAATATTAATCCCAGAGTTTATGAAATAGAAAAAATTGGTTTAGAGAGTGCAGATAAAATTATTGCAGTTTCTAATTTCACCAAAAAAATTATAACTGAACAATATGAAATTAGTCCAGATAAAATCAAAGTAATTCACAATGGTGTAGAAAAAGTAGAGCATATAGAAAATAAGAGTGAGCTTGATTTAAGTAAGCTAAAACAAAATGGAGCAAAAATTGTTTTGTTTGTTGGTCGAATTACTTTGCAAAAAGGGGTGGATTATTTTTTGAAAGCTGCCCAAAAAGTTTTGCAGTTTTATCCAAAAGTTTATTTTATTATTGCTGGCTCTGGAGATATGGAAGGCCAAATTATTCAACAAACTGCTAGTTTAGGGATCTCAGACAAAGTATTTTTTGTAGGTTTTTTAAGAGGTGAAATGTTAGCTAAAATTTATCAGGCTGCAGATTTATTTATTATGCCATCAGTTTCTGAGCCATTTGGAATTTCAACTCTGGAATCGCTTGCTTACGGAACGCCGGTTTTGATCTCCAAGCAATCAGGGGTAAGTGAAATTTTGTCACATGCATTAAAAACTGATTTTTGGGACGTTGATGAAATGGTCAATAAAATTTTAGCAGTCTTAAATTTTAATTCTTTAAAGTCTTGCCTGGCAAGTAACGGTCAAAAGCAAGCTATGCAATTTACCTGGAACAAAGCTGCAAATGAGTGCATAGAGCTTTATAAGGAGGTTTTGTTAAATAGTTATGCCTAGTATTTGTTTTTACTTTCAAGTTCATCAACCATTTCGGGTTAAAAAATATCGAATTTTTGATATTGGCTTGGATCATAATTATTTTAATCAACTGGGTGAAAATAATTTAAATAATCTGCAAGTTTTAAAAAAAGTTGCAACTAAATCTTATTTACCAACTAATCATTTATTGCTTGAGCTTTTAAAAAAATATCCTGATTTTAAAATTAGTTTTTCCATATCTGGAGTTTTACTTGAGCAATTTTCTAAATTTTTACCCGAGGTAGTTGAGTCATTCCAAGCTTTAGCAGCTACTAAAAAAGTTGAATTTTTAGCCGAAACTTATTATCACTCACTGTCTTTTTTATATTCGCAAGCAGAATTTATCTCCCAAGTTGAACTTCATCAAAAACAAATTAAAAAAATATTTAATCAAAGACCAAAAGTTTTTAGAAATACTGAACTAATTTATAACAATGATCTTGCTAAACTAATTGAAAGTTTGGGATATATTGGAATTTTAACTGAAGGAGTTGATCGAATTTTAGGTTGGCAAAGTCCAAACTTTCTTTATCACCCGAAGAACTTAAAAAAAATTAAGTTATTACTTAAAAATTATAAACTCTCAGATGATATTGCATTTCGTTTTTCTTCAAAAGATTGGATGGAGTATCCACTAACCGCGCCAAAGTATGCTAGTTGGATAAGTAGTATTAATGGCAGTGGCGAGATAGTAAACTTATTTATGGATTATGAAACTTTTGGTGAACATCAATGGGTAGATACTGGGATTTTTGAATTTTTAAAGGCTTTGCCCGGGGAGATTTTAAAAAACCCTGATAATAACTTTGTTACTCCAACGCAAGCTTTAAAAAAATATCCTGCTAGAGGAGAATTAGATATTCCCGAGTTTATCTCATGGGCAGATATTGAAAGAGATTTATCAGCTTGGGTTTCAAATTCAATGCAGGAAGATGGTCTAAAAAAGCTCTATGAGTTGGAAGGCAAAATTAAACAAACTAAAGATCAAAACTTATTAGATGATTGGCGAAAACTCCAAACCTCTGATCATTTTTATTATATGTGTACTAAATGGTTTAACGATGGTGATGTTCATAAATATTTTAACCCTTATGAATCTCCTTATGATGCATTTATTTGTTTTATGAATGTCTTAAATGATTTAAAATTAAGACTAGAAGAAAAACATGCCTAAATCATTAGTTCTGGGGAATGGAAATATTCTAATTACACTCGATAAAAGAGGTCAGGTTCGAGATTTTTATTTTCCTTATGTTGGTTTAGAAAACCAAGCTGGTTCACTTTTTGTGCATCGAATTGGAATTTTTGTAGATAATCAATTTAGTTGGTTTGATGATGAAAGCTGGGAAATTCATATTAATTACCAAGAAGAAACTTTGGTTTCAGATATTCAAGCAGTTAATACCAAGCTACAAGTTAGAGTGGACCTAAATGATGTAGTTTATAACGAGACCAATATCTTTATCCGTAAAGCTAAAATTTATAACTTAGCTGATAGCAAAAGAAAAATTAAAATATTTTTTCATCAGGAGTTTGAAATGTATGAATCACATTTACGGGATAGCGCTTATTTTGATCCGGTTAAAAACGTGATTATTCATTACAAAGGTCGGAGAGTTTTTTTAATAAATGCAATTTCTGGACGGGCTAGTTTTGATGATTTTTCGATTGGTAATTTTAAGATTGAAGGAAAGGAGGGAACTTATAAAGATGCCGAAGATGGAATTTTAGCTAAAAACCCAGTTGAACATGGTTTAGTTGATTCTGTAATAGCGGTGACTTGTGAAGTTGACTCACAAAAATCTGCTGAAGTTTTTTATTGGATTGTCGCTGCAAAATTTGTTAAAGAAGCGCACCAGTTAAATTTATATGTTTTGGAAAAACTACCCAATTATTTAATGAGGACAACTCGAGATTTTTGGTACGCTTGGGTTAACCGCCAACCATTTCACTTTAAATCGCTTGATGATTCTATTTCTAGGTTATTTAAAAAATCTTTGTTGATTATGCGCACTCATGTTGATAATCGTGGCTCAATTCTAGCTTCAGGTGACACTGATGTTTTGCATCATGGTAAAGATACTTACTGTTATCTTTGGCCAAGAGATGCAGCTTTAATTGCTTTAGCGCTAGATAAATCAGGTGATTCTCCAGTGGTTAAAAAGTTTTTTGAATTTTGTAACCAAGTAGTTTCAGATGAGGGTTATTTTATGCACCGCTATCGCCCTGATCAATCTTTGGGATCTTCTTGGCATCCTTGGATTAGAGATGGTAAACCAGTTTTACCAATTCAAGAAGATGAGACAGCTTTAATTATTTATGTGCTTTGGCAACACTATTTGATAACTAAAGATTTGGAGTTTATTGAAAATATTTATAATTCTTTAATTAAATCTTGTGCAGAATTTTTAGTTTTTCACCGAGAAGAAGTTAGTGGACTTCCTAAGCCAAGCTATGATTTGTGGGAAGAGAAATTTGGTATTACTACTTTTACTGCTTCAACTGTTTATGCGTCTTTGATTGCAGCTTCTAAATTTGCCTCACTTTTAGGAAAAACTGAAGCTGAAAATCGCTATCTTTCTACTGCAAAAGAAATTCAAACTGCAATTTTAAAATACCTGTTTGATGAAAAATTAGGTTATTTTTATAAAATGATTAATTTTAATGATAAAGAAATAGAGATAGATAAAACAATCGATGCTTCAAGTATTTATGGAATTTGGAGATTTGGAGTACTAAGTGTTACGGATGAAAAAGTCCAAAAAGCTCTAAAGCTAACTGAAGAAAAACTAGCGGTTGGTAGACAAGTTGGAGGGTTTGCCAGATATGAATGGGATAAATATAGCACAGCAATACCAGAAACTGTAGGTAATCCTTGGTTTATTACTTCCTTTTGGTTAGCTCAGTATTATATTGCTACTTCAAAAAATGAATCAGACTTGCAAAAATCCAAACAAATTTTAGCTTGGGCAGTTAAATATGCTCTGCCATCTGGAGTCATGTCTGAGCAGCTTCATCCAGAGACAGGCGAGCATATCTCTGTTTCTCCCTTAATCTGGAGCCACGCTGAGTTTGTCTTAACAGTGATTAGGTATTTGGAAAAACTAGAAGAACTTGGACTTTGTGATGATTGCACCCCAATAAAGATTAATCCAAGCTGATTATTTTATTTACATCACCTAATTTTTTGTGTATAGTCTTGCTATGAAGATAGGTTATATTGGGCTGGGTAAGATGGGTAAGAATATGGTTTTGCATCTACTTGAGCAAGGGATTGAAGTTGTGGCTTTTAATAGATCTCCTGAACCAGTAGAAGAAGTAGTCCAGGCAGGTGCTATTAAAGCAGAAAATTTAGAAGATTTGGTAGTGAAACTAGATCCTTCGGCTACGGCTCAGGATGACAAAAATGGCAAAATTATCTGGTTGATGTTAACTGCAGGTGATGTAACTGATGAGTTTGTTAAAAAACTCTCAGAAATTTTAAAACCTGGTGATTTAATAATTGATGGGGGGAATTCATATTATAAAGACACCCTAAAGCGAGCAGAGCTGCTAACCCAAAAAGGGATTCATTTTATGGATATTGGGGTCTCAGGTGGACCAAAGGGTGCAAGAACTGGCGCATGCTTGATGATTGGTGGAGAAGTTGAGGATTTTGAAAAGATTAAAGATCTAGTGGTTGCAGCTGCTGCACCAGAAGCTTTTGCTCATTTAGGACCTGTTGGTGCTGGGCATTTTGCCAAAATGGTGCATAACGGAATTGAATATGGAATGATGGAAGCAATTGCTGAAGGGGTGGCAATTTTAAAAAATAGTGAATTTAATTTTGATTTAAAAAAAGTTTTTGAAGTTTATAATCATCGTTCAGTAATTGAATCAAGGCTTGTGGGATGGTTATTAGATGCGCTAAAAGAAGATCCAGAATTATCAGATACTTCTCCTGTAATAGCTTCAACTGGTGAAGGAGAATGGACTGTAAAAACAGCTAAAGAGATGGGAATTTCTAGTCCAGTTTTAGAGGATTCATTTAAAATTAGACAAAACTCAAGCAATGATCAGGAAAATTCTCCATCTGGCTTCAGAAATAAAGTTGTCTCTGCTATGCGTGGTCAATTTGGTCAACATTCTGTAAAGAAGAACTAAGAACTCTTAAAGGTAATAGTAGCTGTCCCAAGACCAATTGCTTTGATTTGAGAACAAATATTGTTTGGCAAATTATAAATCCCTTTAGGTACAGATCCCAAAACCCCATTAGAGTCGTAAGTAAAATCAGCGCTGTCGCAATGAAAGTAAATGTAAGTATTCAGTCCAACAATATATTTTTTTCCAACAGAATTTTTACCAAGGTCAATAGTTTGGGTTGGTCCATCTTTAGTTACTTGAATAGTAATGGTCATTTGTTGGGAATTAGGAGAAGCAGTATTAGTTGGTTTGGGTGTCATAACTTCAGTTACCGAAGCTTGTGGAAGAGTAATTGTAGGTTCTATAGATAAACTCTTAGAAGAATTTGTTTTAATGAGAACAAGGCCTAGGGTAATCAAGGAAATAATTAAAACTGCTCCCAAAGCAAAAGGTCTGTACATGTCAACTGATTCTAGCATTCTTCTCTGATATAATCAAAACAAGAAATCGAATTTTTCTATTGTAGCAAATTTGGTCAACATCAAGTGAAAATGTCTTAATTGACAAATTGTTAACTATCCTATAAAATTTACCAGATTAAAAAATTTCATCCCGTGATTCTCTATATCTTTAAGTGAGAATTCTTAGATTTTGGGACATAAGTTTTCTGCCAAATCTGATTTTTTAAATTAATCTTTAGTTATGAAAAAAACCACTAAAATTATTGGGGGGTTAAAGTCAGATAAAAATAAAATTTTTTATCAACGAATCACAAGAGGTATTAGAAATAATGCTGAAAGTGGCAAAAGCTTTTTTTCTAGAGTTTGGCAAAAACTAAACTTAAAAAGAGTTCCTCAATTTTTAAGAAAAAGACCAACCACTAGTTTTATAATCTCTTTATTAATTTTATTTTTATTAATTGCCGCTTCTAATTTTTTACTTAAGCCTAAAGTAACAAGTGTTAATGAAACTCAAACTCCCAAAAAAGTAGATATTTATAAAATAGGTGAAGCCCCAAAAATTAATTTGCAAGGTCAAGTTGAAAAATCTGGAGTTGTGACCGTTAATGCCCAAGTATCTGGGGTAGTTCAAAATATTTATGTTCAAGAAGGTGATAATGTTAAAAAAGGCGATTCTCTAGTTTTGCTTTCAACTAATTATCAAGGTGGAAATGCCCTAGCAGTTTCTCGTCAAATTGCCCAGCAACAATTTAACAATATTAATGATACTTTTAATACTCAAAAAGATTTAATTAATAAACAAATTGATTTAGCCAATCAAACTGATATTAATAACGATCAGTTAAGACAAATTGGTGCAAATTCACTTGGAGTAACTAATTCAATTATTGATTTAAACCAAAGTATTATTAGAACACTTGATTCTCAAATCACCCAGCTTGAAGCCACTAATTCGGCAGGAATAAATGATAACGCTTTAATTGGTCCAAGAGCAGAGAAGAGTCAGTTTGAAATTGCTAACAATCAGCTTAGAACTACAGTTAATAATTTAAATTACACCACTCCTGATACTAATGCGCCAGCACTAATGTCTGATTTACAAAGACAGATTACCCTAGAGCAGCTTGATGTCCAAGAAAAGGGTTTAGAATTAAGCAAAGAAGTTGCTAGACTCTCGCTAAGTTTAGCTTTTATTAATGAAGCGCTGATGTATCCAGCCGCGCCATTTGATGGAGTAGTTGATCGAATCCACATTAAGGTTGGGCAACTAGTTAACCCAGGAACGCCTTTGGTAAGTTTTTCTGGGACTACTCAGCATGTTACAGTCGTTGTTCGCGTTCCTGATCATTTAGCTAAAACTCTTTCTCGACTTGAAACTAGCACATTGCATTTAGGTGATAAAACTTTAGAGCTTCATCCAGATTATATTTCCAGCAATGCTACAGATGGAGAGTTATATTCAGTAATTTTTAATCTCCCAGATGGTTACGAGGCAGACGTGACTGATGGAGGATACATTAGTGTAGATTTACCAGTTGGCTATCCAGATACCTCAGCAGCAATTCCTTTTGTGCCTCTAGATGCAGTTTTTCAATCTCAAACTGAGGCGTATTTATATGTAGTAAAAAAAGATTCTGCAGAAAGTCATAAGGTCGAACTTGGAGATGTGGTTGGTCGATTTGTGCAAGTTAAATCCGGTTTAACATCCGGGGATCAAGTCATATTAAATCGTAATGTTATAGCTGGAGATAAAGTTGAACCAAATGAATAAAAATTTAGTATGCAAAAAATCTCAACTTACTTAAAGCAGTTAAAATTTGATCCTAAATTAGCTAATTCTTTAATTGCCAAATACATTTCAAACCCAAGACTAGTTATCCTTTTGAGTTTAGCAATTATAATTTTGGGTGTCACTAGTTATATAAGTTTACCCAGGAATTTAAACCCAGAAATTAAAATACCTATTGTGATAGTTTCAACTGTGCTACCAGGTGCTGGTCCAAAAGATGTGGAAAGCTTAGTGACTATTCCGATTGAAGACAGTATAACTGGTTTATCCAGAGTTAAAACAGTTACTTCTATCTCCAGAGATTCAATTTCAATTGTGACTGTCCAATTTGATTCAGGTGTTGATCCAGAAAAAGCCCGAACAGATATTAAATCAGCAGTAGATTCAGTTAGTAATTTACCCAAAGATGCAAAACTGCCTAATGTCCAAAAACTGGATTTTGCAAATCAACCGGTTTGGACTTTTGCTTTAACTGGTGGAGATGATTTAGCTTCGCTAACTCGCTATGCTAGGATTTTGCGGGATAAAATTAAGGAATTACCTAGTGTTGATAAAGTCGTTACCACGGGATTAGATGAACAAGAAATTCAAATTGTCATCAAACCAGAAACTTTTAGTAGTTATAAGCTTAATCCTCAAAGTTTAGCCCCTTTAATTAGTAGCGCTATCAGTTCTTTTCCGGCTGGTAGTGTTAAAACCAACTCTTCTAGTTTTACACTAAGTATTGACCAAGATGTGATTAGTGTAAACGATGTTAGGAACTTAAGATTAAATTTAAATGGTAATACAATTTCTTTATCAGATATTGCCCAAGTTATAGAACGCTCTAAACCTGATCAGGCGGAATCTATTTTAGCCTCTCCCAATAAAAAAATTGAGCGGGCGGTTAATTTTGATGTTTATAAAACTTCAACAGCCAAAATTGATGACGCTGTCGCTGATGTCCGCAATTTAACTGATCAATCCTTAAAAAGCTATCATGGCATTTTTGCGATACAAACAGTTAGGAATACTGGTGAGGAAATTGACAAACAATTTAATGAATTGATTAAAGATTTTACTCTAACGATTATTTTAGTCTTTTTTACTCTTTTGATTTTTTTAGGACTAAGGCAAGCTATTGTGGCATCTTCTTCAGCTCCGCTAACTTTTTTAATTAGTTTTGTAGTGATGAAATTAACCAGTATTTCTCTAAGTTTTATTTCGCTTTTTTCTCTACTTTTAGCGCTGGGGCTTTTAGTTGATGACACAATTGTAGTAATCTCTGCCATGACTAGCTATTATCGAGTAAAACGAGATAACAGCTCTGCTGATTTTAGAACTGGCAAGTTTACCCCGCTGCAAACAGGGCTTTTGGTTTGGCGAGATTTTTTAGTAGCCGTTTTCACTACCACCATTACTACAGTTTGGGCATTTTTACCGCTGCTTTTATCAACTGGAATTATTGGGGAATTTATTAAACCAATTCCAATTGTGGTATCCACTACTTTAATGGCCTCATTTTTTGTAGCCATGTTTGTAACCTTACCTTTTATAATCATTTTACTTAAACCCAATATTCCAAACAGAGTTAGGATTTTAGTTTCAGTATTAGTTGGAGCTTTGTTAATTGGCGGATTTGTATTTAGTTTACCTAAAAATAATCTTTTCCCAATTGAACTTGCTGCATTTTTAGTTTTTTTAATTATTACTTTTTTAATAAGACAACAACTCATTAGGGATTTAAAGTATCGTTTTGAAAAGAGTAATTTTACTGAAAGATCAGCTACTAGATTAAGATCAATTTCTGATCAAGGGTTAATTAGTCTAGAAGCATTATCTAAAAAGTATAAAAATTTAATTGAAAGAATTTTATCTTCTAAAAAAGCTCGAATTAGAACCATTGTTATGGTGATAGTTTTTTCGGTTTTTTCTTACTTGCTGCTACCATTGGGGTTTGTTAAAAATGAATTTTTCCCTAAATCAGACCAAGACTTTATCTTTGTTTCTTTAGAGCTACCATCAGGCACAAGTTTGGATAGATCAAATCAAGAGGCTGTGAATCTTTTAGATAAGCTTAAAACTACTCCTGAACTAGAATTTGTTACCGCTAATATTGGTCAATCTTTTAATTCACAAGGTGGAATTGGGGAAGGTGGGTTTAATAATATCCTTTTTTCTTTAAAATTAAAAAATAAAAAATTCAGAAAACTTTCCTCAATTTATATTGGAGAAAAGTTACGCTTGGAATTTAGAGATTATAAAAATGGCAACCTATCAATTATTGAATCGACAGGCGGACCACCAGCTGGAGCAGATTTGCAAATTAAATTATTTGGTGATGATTTAGCTACTTTAGATCAATATGCAGACAAGTTGCAAAACTATTTAAAAACTCAATCCGGAGCAATTAATATTGATAAATCAATTAAACCAGGAACTTCGAAACTAGTTTTTGTTCCTGATAAAGATAAAATGTCACAAAATAATTTGACTGCTGATACAGTTGGCTTTTGGCTCAGAATGTTTGCCTCTGGTTTTAGTCCAAATAGTGTTAAATTTGAAAGTGATGGTAATGAGAAAAAAGATATTACCATTCGAGTTAGTTCAAATAGTCAATATTTAGAAAATGTTAGCTCGCTAGTAATTCCTGGTACCCCAGGACAAACTGGCGATATCCCAATTTCTTCACTAGGTATACTAAAACTGCAACCCAATCCAACTTTAATTACCAGAGAAGATGGCAAAAGAACTATCTCAGTAACTGCTTCAGTTAGACCTGGATTTTCGGTAAGTACAATGAATAAACAATTAGAAAAATATGCTGACAGTTTAAATTTACCAGCAGGTTTAAGTTGGAAAACTGGTGGAGTAAATGAAGAAAATCAAAACTCTGTTAATTCAATTTTACAAGCCATGGTCTTATCTTTTTTACTAATTATTATTACTATGGTTATTCAATTTAATTCATTTAGAAGAGCTTTAATCGTGATGTTAGTTATTCCACTTTCTATCTCTGGGGTATTTATTATTTTCTCTTTAACTAATACACCTCTTTCATTCCCTGCACTAATTGGAGTACTAGCTTTGTTTGGAATTGTAGTTAAAAATTCAATTTTAATAGTGGATAAAATTGTCAAAAATAACGCTGTTGGGATGAGCTTTCAAGAATCAATTGCAGATGGTGCATCTTCAAGACTTGAGGCGATTGGTTTAACTTCAATGACTGCAATTATTGGTTTAATTCCCATAACTTTATCTGATCCAATATGGCAAGGATTGGGTGGTGCTATTATTGCCGGGCTAACTTTTTCTGGAACAATAATGTTATTTTTTATTCCCGTAGTATACTATTATTTTTTTACATACGGGAAGAAGCGATGATTTAGAGATTCATTCCAGTAGTTTATTATTACTTTTTCCCCAGATCTAAATAGGACAAAACTCTACTGAAGGCTCAATCCAAGATCTACCATCTGCTTCAATTAACTTATCAGCTTCTTTTGGTCCCCAGCTGCCTTCTTTATAAATAATTGGTGGCTTTTTTTGTTTAGCTAATGGGTCAATAAAATGCCATTCGGTTTCAACTTCCTTTGCATCATTAAAAAAAGTTTGATCACCTTTAATAGCATCAAAAATTAACCTTTCATATGGATCTGGAAAAGGGTGATTATCTGGAGTCTGCTTATAACAATATTGCATATAATTTGGTTCTAGTTCACTTTTGTGACCTGGCTTTTTAACTAAAATTTTTAAAACAATCCCTTCATTGGGTTGAATTCTATAAAACAAAATATTAGGTTCTTCTCCACTGTCCATATGCTTAAATAATCGGTTAGCTGGGTTTTTAAAAACAATGGCAATCTCGGTAACAGTTTTAGCTAATTTTTTTCCACCTCGGATATAAATAGGAACCCCTTTAAATCTGTCATTATCAATTTCAGTTTTAAAAGCAAAAAAAGTATCAGCTTTTGAGTTGGGATCAACATTCTCTTTACTTTTGTAATTTTCATATTGACCTAAAACTAATTTTTTTGGTATGGGGATAAGTTTTTCTAAAATTTTATTTCTTTGTTTGGTAACAGCTAAATTACTAAATTCAGATGGAGGATCCATGGTAGCAAAAGCTAGCATTTGTAAAAGATGATTTTGTCCAACATCTTTTAGCGCTCCAACTGAGTCGTAATATCCACCTCTGGCTCCTATCCCAAAATCTTCAGCTGCAATAATTTGAATGTGATCAATAAAATCTTTACTAATTAATGGTTCAAAAATTTCATTACTAAATCTAAAGGTCAAAATATTTTGCAAAGTTTCTTTGCCTAAATAGTGATCTAGTCTAAAGATTTGATCTTCGCTGTAATAATCTAATAATAGTTGGTTAAGTTCTCTGGCAGATTTTTCATCAACACCAATAGGTTTTTCAATCATTAACCTAACCCAACCAGAAGTTTGTTTATTTAAACCACTTGCTTGTAGATTTTTAAAAATATCTTTATATAAATTAGGATAAGTTGCTAAATAATAGATTTTATTCTTGCAATTCACTCCATCTTTGGAAAGATCATCTAAGTATTTTTTTAATTTAATATAAAAATTTGGATCATCTAAATAACCATCAAGATAATGTAAATTGTTGTAAAGCTGTTCTAAAACTTGATTTTTAATTGGATGTTTGTGGTGTCTGTTTTCAAGATGTAAAACTTGTTTAAAATAATCTTTAATTTCTTGTTGATTTTTTTTGCCTCTAGCAATTCCAATAATAGAAGTATTTTTAGGTAACAATCCTTTTTCTGCAATATCATAAAGCGCTGGAATCAGCTTAATTTGCGCTAAATTCCCAGTAATTCCAAAAATTATTAAAACAAAAGAATCCATGTGGTAAGGATATAGAATAAAGCTTTAAGAATCAAGAATTAAGCTTTAGCTAATTGTTTATAAATTGAGTTATTAAATGCAATCTTGGTAACGTGATCGTATGAAGATTTTTTGTTCCAAGGTCCGCTAACATGTATGTCAAACCAACCTCTTTCTTCAGGTTTTAATATATAACCATGTTTTTCATGAATTTTTTGATAAATTAGGGCAATATAATCAAAAGGACCTTTGTAAGAATAAGATTTGGCTTCAATTTTGGGAAATTTTCTAAAATTGTAGCCTTTAGGAAGATTAATTTTTGGAAATTTATTGCCTTTTAATACTAAACAAATTTCAAGTCTTGTGTCTTTTGGTTTATAAACAACTGGATCCCAATAAAATGTCATTTGCTTATCTTGATGGGCAATTTTTAACTTTTTTGCTAAGTCTCTTAGTTTATAAATATGAGAGTTGATCTCATCATATCTTCCTTTTTCTAAATACTCACAAAGTAAAATATAAGGCCCAAAGATTTCTTTTTTAAAAGACTTATTTGAATCTTTTGCAAATAGAAAGTTTTTAATGTTATTTAAGAACTTTATTTCCTTTTCTTTTTCCTCAACTTCAGTTTTAGCCTCTTTAATACGTTCCTCTAAAAAGTTCTCAGGTGATTTAACTCTTAGAGAACCTTTGACTTTATTTAAAGGAACATGGAAGTTTTGCATTAAACGAATCTTAAAAAACTCCTTAGCTTGAAAAGGATCATAAAATCTATATCCATTCCAAGAATCAATTTTAGCTGGTTTTATTAAACCCATCTGGTCGTAGAAGCGGATCGTGCGTGGAGTGGTACGACAAAGTTGGGCAAATTTATTAATGGTTAATAGGCTGCTTGAAACCTTAACTTGACTTTTACCTAACGTCATAGTTTATATTATACCACACTATAAGTTAAATACAAGCTTATGGGAAATATATGGAAAGATCTCGATTTGAATACCTTGAACCTTTTGCTGAGCTTTGGAGAGCACAAGCTGAAGACGATTATCTATCACAGCTTCGTTTCATGAGAAGAAAATCAGTAGCTATGCTCTCTATATACGGGGTGCGCGATTATGAATCACTTATAACTCCTCCGGTAGGTATAAGCATTGGTCGACTCACTACTCGAAGAGGTCCTCTTATTGCTACTGTAGATCTTATTTTGAAGGTAGATTTTGGGGGTATTAGTACAAAGCCTATTTCAGTTCTTTTGGAAAAAGGACCAGAACGATTTAGAGAACGAACTATTCTTTTTAATATTTATCAACAAGGAGCACAAGACTGGGCAGGTAGAGAAGCACCAATGAAAGGTCCAAATGGCTTGGATACGCTGTCTAGGCTATTAGATTACATGGATGAAGATTTAGAAAAACAAAAGAAAGGTGAAGATGAGTCCTGAATATAATTTTTTAGTTAGAGCTAATTTAAGAAATGATCAAGAAGCCTTACAGTTTGCTCAAGGCCTCAAAGAAACCAAAGGGGTGCAGAGGGTTGCTCCTTTAGCTGCATCTTATAGTCCTTTTTCAGAAGAAAAGTTTGTTGAAGCTCAGCCTTTGAAAAGAGATAGAACAAGAAAAGCTGGTTATGAAAGACCATATGAACCCTCTTTTATTGGAAGCATTTTAATGTTTCAAAGGTTGAATCAGGTTTTAAGTCAGACTGAGTTAGGTGAGCAGCTTGGAGGATATAGTCAAGCCTCAATAAGTTATATTGAACATGGAAAAATGCAATTTATTAATAATGATCGAAGAACTACTAAAACGGGGGATAATATTTGTAGATTTTTAGGGATAGGTAGTGATGATCTAAAGCAACTTTCTGATCAATTTAAAGAAACTAAAACTTTTATAGTAAATGAGCTTGGGCATAACCTAAGAGCAGGGCATTTTCAATCAGACAGAGTAGTTAAGGAAGATCAAACTTTAATCTCCATTCTGCAAGATTTTTATTTAGAACCTAAAGATGGACCATTAAGTGGTGAAGATGACGTTTCAGAACAGGGTGCATATATCAGAATTAGATTTAGGCAAATTGATGCAGCAAAATATCAAGCTGATGGAGAAGCTAGAAGAGAGTTATTACTCTTAGCTGAACTACCATATGATTTATACGTTAATCAACTAAAGGATAATATAAATGCATCTATTAAAAATGAATGAATTTTGCCAGGAATAAAACACCCCAGGTAATTAATATAAATGGTGAAGCGAGGGGAGTTAGGTTATTTTTGAAGAGTTGGTGATAAAAGAGAGTAGCAAGCATGGAAGCAAGGATTGTGAGCACAAGAGCTAGTGGCAGATCTTTAATATAAAAAGAAATCGCTGTGCCTATTAAAATTCCATTGAAAGCATAATGACCTGAAGTGAAAGCTTCTTTTTGAACATTAAGAAAATTTGCAGTTATTAAGCTTGAAATATCACCAACTAAAGCAAGAAGTAAAGCAATAGGGGATGCTATTAAAAGTCCTAAAATTATTAACGCTCCTAGATAAATATTTTCCTGAAAAAAAACTTGACTAAAAGCTTTTAGGAGGATCTGTAAATAAACCATAAATACATTATAGTACTCCTTGTTTTAAAACATAAAATATGCAAAACTAAATTCTATGAAACTTGGGTCAGTTAGAGATTTAGAAGGAAATAGGCCAGTATTAAAAGATCCAGATGCTTCTGGGCCAGATCCAGTGTATTGGGTATTTCCAGAGATATCAGATCCTTCGGCTACACCTCAGGATGACAAAGCCTGGGCTAATATGACTGTGATTGTGCCAGGAAGATATGGGAATGAATATCCTAAAACTTTTGGACATTATCATGGCACAAATGTCAATGAAACATATCATTTAGTAGAAGGTGAAGGGGTTTTGGTAATGCAAAAGAGAATTCTAAAAGATGATAATATTGTAGAAGATCAGGTTGAGGAAGTTTATTTAATTAAAGCCAAACCAGGAGATGAAATTTTAATCACTCCGGAGTGGGGACATTCTTGGAGCAATGTTGGAAAATTGCCCTTAATTTCTTTTGATGACTGGAGATCTGGACATAAACCCAGTGATTATGAAATTATCAAAAATATGCAAGGTATGGCTTATTATTTGGTAGATGAAAATGGAGAGGTTAAAGCAGTAGCTAATCCCAAATATGAAAATCTTCCAGAAGCTAAATGGATCACAGCTGAGGAGTTTAAAAAATTATGAAAAATATGCAAAAAAAAGATGCAAAATATTGGCAGAAAAAACTAACTAAAGAACAGTTTGAAATTACCAGAATGAAAGGTACAGAAGCTCCATTTTCTGGCAAACTTTTAGATAACCATGAAAAAGGGATGTATACTTGTGTAGCTTGTGGAGCAAATTTATTTTCCTCAGATGCTAAGTTTGATTCTGGAACTGGTTGGCCAAGCTTTGATGATCCAGTCAATACAGAAAATGTTGAACTAAAGCAAGATTTAAGTTTAGGGATGGTTCGGACTGAGGTAATTTGTAAAAACTGTGGAGCGCACTTAGGCCACGTCTTTGATGATGGTCCAACCAAAACTTGCAAAAGATATTGTATAAACTCAGTAGCCCTAGATTTTAAACCAAAAAATTAGGAATCTTTAATTGACTTTTTTTAGTATATCTGTCAGAATCTTTTTGCTTTAGAAAATGAAATTCCCTTTATTTTTGTTGACTGGATCTATAGCAGTTTTATTTCTTCTCTCTCCAATTTTGCAGACTAAAAATTTTAAAACCCAAGCTGCAACCACTAGTAGTAAGCCTAATATTATTGTGATTATGACTGATGATCAAACTATGGATTCTATGAGTAAGATGCCTTTAACTAATAAGCTTATTGGTGGGGCTGGAGCAACTTTTGCTAATAGTTTTGTAGCTAACTCTTTATGTTGTCCTTCAAGAGCTACCTTTTTAACTGGCCAATACTCTCATAACAACCATGTCTTTTCTAATAAAGGCACTGATGGGGGATATTCTGCATTGACTGATAACTCTAATGTTTTGCCAATTTGGTTACAGGTTGCAGGTTATACTACTTTTCATGTTGGAAAATATTTAAATGGTTATGGTAAAGTAACTGGTCCAGCTCCTGCTGACCCAGCTAGTGTACCCTCTGGCTGGACTGAGGAGGCAGTTGGCTGGCAAGATAGTATTTATAGCTACTACAACTATACTTTAAATGAGTATTCTCCAGGAGTTGCTCCTCATCTAGTAACTTATGGCTCTGATAATAATGAATATCAGATTAATGTTGAAACTACTAAATCCTTAGATTTTATTAACAGGCATGCAAATGATAGCAATCCATACTTTATGTGGATTTGTTACTTTGCTCCCCATGGAGACTCTAATGCTGGGAAAGTGGTAGCTGCTAACCAGGACTTACATACTTTTGACAATGAACCATTACCCACGCCACCTAGTTTTAATGAGGCTGATGTTTCTGATAAACCTGCCTATATTCAAAATTTAAATAATGGCCAAAGGTTTAGCCAAAGTGATATCAATGACATTACCACAAACTATAGAAATAGATTAGATGCCCTGCAATCTGTAGATAGAGGTGTTCAGGCTATAGTTACTACTTTGCAATTAAATCATCAAATGGATAACACTGTGGTTATCTTTACTTCTGACAATGGTTTTTTCCATGGTGAACACAGGAAATCAGAAGGCAAAGTTTTAGCATATGAGCCATCAATAAGAGTACCTTTGTTAATTAGAGGTCCTGGCTACCCAGTCCAAACTATTTCTAGACCAGCAGTCAATATAGACCTCGCTGCCACAATTGTGGATATAGCTGGGGCTAAAGCTGGTAGAACTTTTGATGGATTATCGTTAGTTCCTCTACTTAAAAACCAACCAGTTTCTAGCTGGAGAAGTGATTTTTTAATTGAATCTGATGATTCTGATCCTGGGCATATCTTTACTGGAGTTAGATCTGAGGATCATAAATATGTTGAATGGGTTGATACTGTAGGTAAGATCACAGATACTGAATATTATAATTTAAACACTGATCCTGATGAGCTTTGTAATATGACCTATTCTGGCAAAAAAGAGTGCAGGAATGTTGATATTGTCAATCTTTATCCAGCTAGAACTAGGTTACACCAACTTCAAACTTGCAAGGGGGAGAGTTGTCATTAACTTCTACTTTAGAGACCTGTCTACTGCAAATTTAAAATAGCCATTCAGACAATCTGAGGAATTAGTGAAACATGCTGAATAGGCAATGTAATACCTACCATCTGGAGCTAAATGATCAACTTTTCTTTTCATACTCAGTTTGTCTGCAGAAATAATTGTATCTCCATCAACGTATTGATCATCACCATTTTCAATGGTTAAATTGGAAGTTTCTTTAAGAGGAGCATCAAAATCAATTTCTATATAGTCTGGTAATTTGGACAAAGTAGCTTTATGCGTGGGTATACTTTTAATAAAGTGAGCGGTATTTGAAGGGGGACCAAAATCTCTAGGATCAAGAGCTGAAGCAGTTGGTTGAGGTGTTTGAGTTTGGGTAATTGAATAAGAATTATTTTTAGATAATTTAAGAATCAAAAAAATAGCTATTAAAAAAATTCCCAAAGCTAAAATTGGACCTACTTTTCTCATATCAAAACAGATTACCAATCAAGATAAAAAAAGTCAAATTACTTCTTTACATTTGCTTTATTATCTCTTTGTCTAAGTAAAACGCTAATATATTTTATAAGTTTTGGGGCGCAACACTCACAAAAACTATACTCAGAAACTAATCTCTCTTGCATTCTAGCTAATTCTTCTGCCTGTTTTTCTGTAGGTGGTTGAGCTTTTAAGATGTCTTTAGGATCACCAAGACCTTTAGTTAACCGATCTTTTATTCCTTTTTCAAATCCAGGAAATTCTCCAAAAAAATCTGTATAAGTTGCCGGTTTTCCAGATACAGTTCTAACTTTACCAGCTCTTTCTAAAAGTCTTCTTCTAAATTCGTGTCTCTCAGTACTTTCAGTCCCCCAAGCTCCAGCAGGTAATGGTTTTCCACTAACAGCATCTTCAAACTCTACTACAAATTTTCTATTTGGCTCAGTTTCTTCACCTCTTTCTGGGTCAACCTTTTTTTGCTTATTGTCAATAAAAAGCTTGGTTTAAAAATTTTGTTACTTCACGTTATATTTAAATTCAATTGGACAGGTCTGGATGTTAAAAAACCAGACCTTTTAAACCGATAATTAAAAACATCATAAAATATGCTATCAAAACCGCCACCAGTGGAAAAGCGACTGGTAAAAAAATTATCACTAAAATATTGCCCTGCTTATTAAAAAGCAAATGGACACTAGAAAAAATACCCAAAATGCAAGCGATTAAGGCTAAATAGAAGAATGATGCAATACAAAAAAACATGATGCATCCTAAAAAAGATGTAGCTAAAGAAAGTATAAGGACTACTAAGCTAAGTATTTTTACTAGCCTCATGATTAGATAATATCATAAAGGCTAAAACTTAAATTGGTACCGCCAACGGGAGTCGAACCCGTGATTTTCGGGATGAGAACCCGATGTCCTGGACCACTAGACGATGGCGGCAAGTTGGGAAATTATATCAAGTTGAATTTAAAAAGGTAAGATAAAGAGAATTACTGTCCTCTTTCTTTCCTAAGAGCAATATCTTGTATTATTTGATTAGCTCTACCTTGTATAACCTCTTCTTGAGTGGTATCTGGTAAACCATGTTGTTTTCGCATTTGATTTGCTGGTTTTAGAATTCTAAATCGCTCGTGATTTTGAATTGCAGTCAAAAGTGTGGCTGTCTCTTCAGGGGATCTTAACTTTTCCATGCTGGTTATTTTAGTAAGCTTTATTTTTAAAAGCAATACTAATAAATCCAGGGATTTAAAAAGAAAGTTTCTAAAAATAGCACAAAGTTCATAACAGAATATTAGCACATCTTTTAAAATTCCTGACTCTTAAGTTATACTTGAGCCATGGCTCTGGAGAGTTTAAAAAAAGACAGATTAAAAAAATTAAAAAATATTAGACAACTAAAAATTAATCCTTACACAGCTCAAGTTAAAAGAACTCATACAGCAAATAGAGCTAAAGATTTAATGGGGCAAAAAGTTGTGGTGGCAGGAAGAATTAGATCACTTCGGACAATGGGAAAAATTGCTTTTGTTGATTTAGAAGATGAATCTGGCAAAATTCAGTTATTTTTTTCAATAAATGAAACCAAAGATTTTGATTTTTTAGCCAATTTGGATATTGGAGATTTTATTCAATCTGAAGGTGAAGTTTTTAAAACTCAAGCTGGAGAGATAACTGTTAAAGTTTCAAAATATAAACTTTTAACTAAATCACTACTGCCGCTGCCCTCATCTTTTTATGGACTGGAAAATATTGAAGAAAGATACAGACAAAGATATTTAGATTTAATTTTAAACCCTGAGGTTAGAAAAACTTTTACGATTCGACACAAAGTTATTAGATTACTTCGGGATTTTATGCATCAAGAAGATTTTATAGAAGTTGAAACTCCAACTTTGCAGCCAATTTATGGTGGAGCAACTGCCAAACCCTTTACTACTACTCACAATGCTTTGGGAATTAAATTATACTTGCGGATCTCTGATGAGCTTTATTTAAAAAGATTAATTGTTGGGGGTTTTGAAAAAATTTTTGAAATCTGCAAAGACTTTCGAAATGAGGGTATGGATAGACAGCACAATCCAGAGTTTACTATGATGGAGTTTTACTGGGCTTATGCAGATTATGAAGATTTGATGAAATTAACTGAAAAGATGGTAGCATTTGTAGTTAAAGAAGTTCATGGCAAATATAATTTAGTCTTTGATAATCAAAAAATAAATTTTAAACTGCCTTTTAAAAGAATGACTTTTAATCAATTAGTGAAAGAACACTCTGGAATTGATTTAGGAAAAGAAGACACTGATGAAAAATTATTAAAAGCTATTAAAGCTAAAAATATTAAACTAGACTTGGAAGGAGTAGTAGGATATGGAGCTTTAGTTGATACTTTGTATAAACAAGTTGCTAGACCAAAAATTATCCAACCATTATTTTTAACTGACTATCCTTTTGAAATGAAACCTTTATCAAAGAAAAAGCAGTCAGATCCAAAAAAGTCTGCTTCTTTTCAATTATTAGTTTCTGGCTTTGAAATAGTTAATGCTTATAATGAGTTAAATGATCCAATTGAACAAAAACAAAGGTGGCTTGAGGAGATGAAATTAGCTAAAGCTGGTTTGCATGAATATCAAGTTTTGGATGAAGATTATATTAAAGCACTGGAATATGGTATGCCTCCAACTGCTGGTTGGGGCATGGGCATTGATAGATTTGTTTCCATTCTAACTAATAAACACACCATTAAAGATGTTATTTTATTCCCAACTTTAAAGCCAGAAAAGAAAAAAAGATAAAAATGCAAAAATTTTTAAAGAGTAAATTGATTACAGTTGCACTACTAATAAGTGCTGCCATCATACTTGTTTCTTTTGCTCTTAGTAAAAGTCAGTTATTACCTTGTGGTTACAAATTGCGAGGAGATTTTCTAGCACCTCAAACAGCTTATTGTAACTTACAGGATTTTGCTTTCTGGTCATGGGCTGAGGCTTCTCGTAAGATTTATTTTATCTTTTATTCACCTAAACCACTATCTATATGATAAACAGAGACGAAGCTTCTAAATTAATGACGGAGATGATTAAAAATAAAAATCTGCAAAAGCATGGAATTGCAGTGGAAGCAATTATGAGAGCACTTTGTCATTTCTTAAAAAAGAAACACTTTGATTTACCAAAAGAGGAATTTAATGAAGAAGAATGGGCAATTGTTGGATTACTTCATGACGGCGATTATGAACTAATAGAAAAAGATCCAACTAAACATACCTTAGTGACTGAACAAAAATTAAGAGAGTTGGGAGAAGTCAGTGAAAGAATTATCCAAGGCATAAAAGCCCACCATGATGGGATTAAAGATTCGAGAGACAATTATTTAGAAAAGTCAGTTTATGCAGCTGATGAATTGTCAGGACTTATAACAGCTTGCGCATTAGTTAGACCAGACAAGAAGTTATCATCAGTCACAGTTGAGTCAGTTTTAAAAAAGTTTCCTCAAAAATCTTTTGCAGCTGGAGCCAAGAGAGAACAAATTTTAGCTTGCGAAAAAGAATTAAATATTCCTTTGGAAGAATTTGTTAAAATTGCATTGGATGCCATGCAAAATATCTCTGGTGAGTTAGGATTATAAATATGAGTTTAGTAAATTTTTATAAAAATAATAAAGAGGCATACTTAATAAGTTTGAGAAAAAGGGGACTTGATACCCAGCTATTAGATCAATTAGATAAGTTGATTGAAGAAAAAAGTAAGAAACTAACTGATTTACAAAATAGACAACGAGAAATAAATGAGAAAACTCCTTCTAGTGTGCCAACTGAGAGAATAAGACAAGATATGCGTACTCTTGCTGCAAATGCTAAGATAGCTGAAGATCTTCTAAAAAAGATTAATGAAGAGTTAAATGAACTATTAAATAAACTACCTAATTTAGTTTCTCCGGATTCCCCAGAAGGTGCTGAAGAAGATTTTAAAATCCTAAAGGAATGGGGAGAAAAACCTGAAATAGAAAGCCCTAAAGATCATGAGCAAATTGGGAAAGATTTAAATCTAATCGATTTTGAAGCAGGTACTAAAGTAGCCGGAACTAAATTTTATTATTTAAAAAATGAGGCAGTTTTTTTAGAATTTGCCTTAATTCACTTTGTTTTAAATATTTTAAAATCTGAGGGGTTCATCCCTATGATTACTCCACAGATTGCTAAAAATTCTATTTTAGAAAGTATTGGTTTTGCTCCTAAAGGCCCAGAAAAACAGGTTTATGGTTTAGATGAAGAAGGTCTTTCTCTAATTGGAACCTCAGAAATTACTTTAGGAGGTTACCATCAAGATGAAACAATCCCTGCAGAAAAATTACCCTTAAAATATGCAGGATTTTCAACTTGTTTTAGAACAGAGGCAGGAGCATATGGGAAACATTCAAAGGGTTTATATAGAGTTCATCAGTTTGATAAATTAGAAATGTTTATTTATTGCTTGCCAGAAGATTCAGAAAAAATGCACCAATATCTTCTTTCCTTAGAAGAGAAAATCTTTCAGGAATTAAATATTCCTTATAGGGTAGTTGATATTGCAGCTGGGGATTTGGGGGCGGCAGCTTATAGAAAGTTTGATGTTGAAGCCTGGATGCCTGGAAGAGGAGACTATGGAGAAGTCACCTCAGCCTCTAATACTACCAATTATCAAGCCATGAGATTAAATGAAAAATTTGATAAAAATGGTCAAAAAGATTTTGTTCATACTTTAAATGGAACTGCAATTGCTATCAGTAGAGCTTTAATCGCTATTTTAGAAAATTTTCAACAAGCAGATGGTAGTGTAAAAATTCCTGAAGTACTTGTTTCATATACTGGTTTTGCCAAAATTTCTCCAAAAAATTCTAGTGAGTAGCAGAAGAGCTAGCTTGTTTAGCTTTTAATAAATCAGCAGCAGAAGTTGCAGCTTTGGTAGGAGTTGGGGTTGGGCTAGCGCTACCATTTAATGCTCCAAAACTTGATGATCCAGTTGAAATTGAAGGGTTTTGAATAAGTTGATTCACATTTGGTGTTGAGGTTGGAGTTTGTTTAGGTGGATTAGTTAAAGGAGCTTGTTTGGAAATAGGCAAAGAAGTTGGAGTTGAGGGCGGAGAGTTTTTACCTATCCCCAAGATAAAATAGCCCGAAGCGCCGCTTACAGCTAGTATAACTATTACTGCTCCAATTATTGCAGGTAATGGCAAGGTTTTATGAGGCATGGCCGAAACTGCAGTTGGGTTAGTTGCATTTGGCTCAGCTGGAACAACTAAAGTTTCAGGAGCAGAAACAGTTGGATTATAAATATCTGTAGATGGAGTAGCGCCAGCATTTGCTGTCAATTGAGATAAATCAGTAGGAGCAGGTTCTGTTTGTTCTAGACTTGGTGGGGCAGATGGAACTGTTTCTTCAGCTAAAGGATTGGGAGGGTTTGCTCCCACTGCTGTATCAAATGCAAAAGAAGCTGATTGATTACTTGGATAAAGTTCATTTCCAGGAGCAAAGGTCGGTGTTGGAGTAACAGGAGGAGTTTGATCTAAAGAAATAGGGGAAGTTTGTTCAAAGGGGTTAGGAGCGCTTTGAGGTTGAGAAAGACTAGGGTTTGAATCTAGTGGAGTAATCGTTGAAGCATTTGGTTGTTCACTGATAGAACTTGGAGGAGTTGGATTAGAAACATCGTTAAAGCTAGGTAATGTGGATGTCGGAGCAGGTTGCTCTGGTAGTGTATTTTGTTGAGGTGTTGGTGAAGGGTTTGGGAAATTGAAAGCGGGAGAGGTAGGATTAACATTTAAAGCATTTGTTGATTCATTGGCCGGGGATGATGGCGTAGACCATGAGGAAGCATCACTTAGAGGTGGCGTAGATAAAGTTTGAGGAGGAGATTGGGGGGGAGATGAAGGTTGAGCTGGGGTTAAAGTATTAGGATCAATTGGAGCAGCTGTTTGAGAAGCCGAGAAATCACTAACTGCTTGAGGAGTAGGAGAAATAGCCTCAGGATTAGAGATGGCTTGATCCCCAGGATTACTTAGGGTGGAAGTGTTGTTAGGGTTGGCAGAATCATCCATGGCAGTTTATTACTAGTTTAGTTTATTCTTTGGGGTCAATCTTTGTCAATGGTAACAAACTCAAACCTTGTGTATAATTAGAACCTGCGATGTTGAACATATTTAGTAAACTTCTTGATGCCAATGCCCGTGAGGTCAACCGTTTATCAGAAGTTGTTAAAAGCATTAATGATTTTGAATCTAAAGTTAAAAAATTAACTGACAAACAGTTAAAAGAAAAAACTGACAAGCTTAAGGATAGATTAAAAAAAGGTGAAACTCTTGATCAGATTCTTCCAGAAGCTTTTGCACTAGTTCGTGAAGCATCAATGCGCACTAATAAACAGCGGCCTTTTGATGTACAGTTAATGTCAGCAGCTGCACTGCACTCTGGAAAAATATCTGAGCAAAAAACTGGTGAAGGAAAAACTCTATCTGCTGCTCCAGCAGTTTATTTAAATGCCCTCACCCAAAAAGGCGTCCATGTTGTCACAGTAAACGATTATTTAGCAAGAAGAGATTGTGGTTGGATGGGACCAATTTATCATCTGCTGGGAATAACCACAGCCTGTATTATTCATGAACAAGCTTTTTTATATGATCCAAAATTCTCCAACAAAGAAGCTCATGATGTGCGGTTAAAGCACTTAAAGCCCATTTCTAGAAAAGAAGCTTATTCTGCTGATATTACTTATGGCACAAATAATGAGTTTGGCTTTGACTACCTTCGGGATAATATGGCTCTAACTTTGGATGCACAGGCTCAGCGGGGAAACTACTTTGCCATTGTTGATGAGGTTGATTCTATTTTAATTGATGAGGCCAGAACTCCGCTAATTATTTCAGCACCAGCTCAAGAGCCAACTGAAAAATATTTAAAATTTGCTGAATTAATAAAAAAACTTTCTCCAGAAACTGATTTTGTGATTGATGAAAAGTTAAGAACTGCTCATTTAACAGAACATGTCACAATTAAAATTGAAAAAATTTTGGGAGTAGATAATTTATATGAAAAAGATTTTTCCACGCTGCACCACTTAGAGGAATCTTTAAAAGCTCAAACTCTTTTTCAGAAAGATCGAGATTATGTAGTTAAAGATGGTGAGGTAATTATTGTTGATGAGTTTACTGGAAGACTTATGCCAGGAAGAAGATACTCTGAAGGGTTACATCAAGCGATAGAAGCTAAAGAAGGGGTGGCGATTCAACAAGAATCTCAAACTTTAGCTACTATCTCTTTCCAAAATTATTTTAGGATGTATGAAAAATTAGCTGGTATGACTGGAACTGCGGCTACTGAGGCGGAGGAATTTCATAAAATCTATAAACTTGAGGTAGTCATTATTCCAACTAATAAACCCATGGTTAGAAAAGATTACCCGGATGCTATTTTTAAAACTCAAACTGCTAAATACAGCGCAGTGGCTGATGAAATTGCTAAAGTTCATGAAAGCGGACAACCAATTTTAGTTGGTACTACATCAATTGAAAAAAATGAGTTTTTATCAGAGCTCTTAAAAAGACAAGGTGTTTCACATGCCCTGTTGAATGCGAAGAATCATGAAAAAGAAGCTGAGATTATCTCTTTAGCTGGACAAAAGGGTGCTGTAACTGTAGCTACAAATTTGGCCGGACGAGGAGTAGATATTCAGCTTGGTAAAGGAGTTGATGGGTTGGGAGGACTTTATGTTATTGGTACAGAACGTCATGAGTCAAGGCGAATTGATAATCAACTGCGAGGTAGATCTGGTCGTCAAGGCGATCCCGGAACTTCTAAATTTTTTGTCTCACTTGAGGATGATTTAATGAGGATTTTTGGTGGTGATCAAGTCGCCAAAGTGATGAATTTTTTGAAAATGCCAGAAAATGTCCCAATTGAAAATGCTCTGGTTTCTAAAGCCATTGAATCAGCTCAGAAAAAAGTTGAAGGACATAATTTTGATATCCGAAAACACACGGTTGAATATGATGATGTCATGAACCAACAGCGCCAAATTATTTATGGTGTGAGAAAACAAATTTTGGAAGCTGCTACTAGTAAAAATACTAATGGATTAAAAGACGATATTTTACAAAAAATCGAGACAGAGATTAATAATATTGTGGCTGTTTACACTCAAGAAAGCTTTGATCTAGATAAAATTATTGAAGAATTTTCTGCCATTATTCCCTTTGATGAAAATTCTAAAAAAAGTCTAAAAACTCAACTTGAAGCTATTAAATCCAGTGAACAAGTTAGTGAGTTTTTAATTAAATTGGCAAAAGACCTATACGAAACCAGAGAAAAACAAGTTGGAATGGAGATTGCCCGGCAAATGGAAAGCTTTGTTTATTTAAATACCATTGATACTTTGTGGATTGAGCATTTAGATACTATGGATGATTTAAGAGCTGGGATAGGACTTCGAGGCTATGCTCAAAGAGATCCATTAGTAGAGTATAAAAAGGAAGGGTTTGAACTGTTTGAAAGATTAATTGCCAATATTGATTCAGAGGTGGTGCACCGCATTTATAAGATAGCTGTCGAAAACCAACAACCAATTGCTATCTCTCCTGGAATAGACATTTCCAAGGCTGTTGAAACTCATCAGGAAGCACTCGATGAAAAAGAAATTTTAGAAGAGATTGGCCAACTTATGCCAAGTGTTCCTGAAAATCGAGGGAGTAATGGTCAGACTAAAGTAAAAGTTGAGGGTTCAAGTAATGATGAAATATTCAATACATCAATCCAAACTGTTGAAACCACTCCTGTAACCAAAGTAACAGTGGAGAGAGCTGGAGAAGTAGTTTCTCAAAATGTTTATGGAGGAGATGGAGCGCTAAGAAATAGCAAAAAGCCTGGCCGAAATGATCCCTGCTGGTGCGGTTCCGGTAAAAAATATAAGAGATGTCATTATCCTAATTAGTGTTAAAATTTGGGTAAGTGAAAAAAGAGTCTTTTAAATTTTTTCTCCTGGGGTTTAGTTTTTATATTATTTTTTTTGCCTTTGTTTTAAGATCGTTTTATCCAATCCACTATGAGGATCAGGGTTTGTTGTTTTTTGAATTGATCGCCCATTCACTCAAAGTACCATTTGTGATAAAACTGATTTTAGCTTTGTCAAACCCTTGGATAATTTTTCAAATATCTAAAAGAATTAATCCTAAATATAGTTATCTAGCTTCTTTAGTTTTTTGTTTATCACCCTGGTCAGCTTATCTTTTGGTAGCTAACTCTTTTTATTTGTATCTTTTAACTTTTGTTTTACTGATAGTTTTGGGGTTAACCCAACACAGAAGCAGGTTGGGTAAGATTTTAATTATTTTAAGTTCAGTAGTTATATTTTATAGCTCTCTCACTTTAGGAATATCACTGTTTATATTTATATTAATCTCTAGGGCTATAAACTTATTTAAACCCGCAAAAATCTATAATTTAATTCTTTTGTTACTATTACCATTAATTTTCCTGAGCCTGTCTAATCAAGCGGGGATTAAAAGCATTTTTCAGCAGGAAATATTTTTTTTAGACCAGGGAGAAATGAATCTGAACAATCAATACCAGGGGCAATCCCAAAAGGGTGGGTTTTCTAAAATTTCTAAGATCAGCGAGAATAAATATGAATATTTATTAAAATATGGATTTTTAAAAATCTCTCAAAACTTATTGCCACAAACCTATTTTACATCCCAAGAAAAGTTGCTTAAATTCTCTTTAATGCCTCCATTATTGCTGGGTTTTATACTTCCGTTTAGTCTGGGATTTTATTTGTAGTAACGGATTCACAGTTAAGACAATATTTATTTTTATCCCTAGTTTTAATCATTCCGTCGCTTCTCTCTAAAGGGTCGCTCGATTTAAACAGATTAGTTTTGTTTGAACCAGTCATTATTTACATGACAGTTTTAGGTTTAACTAAGTTGTTAAATTCAAAGAACTTTAACTCCAGATTAATTTTAAGAATTTGTCTATTTTTAGTGGGTATTCAGTTAGTGGTTGGTCTATTTGATATCAATCAAAGAGAATTTATAAGACATGAAAGATCTTCTAACTCTGCATCAAATATTGTAATTGATAAACAATGAAAAAGATATTTTTATTACTATTTTTATTAACCTGCGTTGGAGGCTTTTTGCGTTTTTACCATCTGACGAGTAATCCACCTAGTCTAAACATTGACGAAGTTGCATATGGTTATGATGCCTATTCAATATTAAAGACCGGCCGTGACCAATACGGCAATTTTTTACCGCTATTTTTTAAATCAGTTGGCGATTATAAAAATCCGATCTTAATTTATTCCATGGTGCCATCAATTTACTTATTCGGTTTAAATGAGTTCTCAGTTAGATTTTCTTCGGCCTTAGCAGGGACGTTATCAATACCGCTTCTTTATTTTTTAATTAGTTCAGTTCTAAAGAAGAAAAAAATAGCTTTGTTAGGTAGTATGTTGATTACAATATCACCTTGGCATATTTACTATAGCCGATTTGCCTCAGATCACTTAATGGGTTTATTTTTCCTAATAATTGGAGCCTGGTTTTTTCAAAAAATGCTTGATCAGGGAAAACTTTGGTGGATCCTGAGCGCTTTCTTTTTATCAATATCTGTCTACACTTATCATTCCCAGAGAGTGTTTATACCACTGTTTGTTTTGGCTGATTGTTAAATATAAAAGTATTAATAAGAAAGTACTAATTTGTTTTTTGACTTTAGCTACTATATTCTCTTTGCCATTATTATTTATGAGTATCTTCGGTCAGGCTAATACTAGGGTTGGAATGGTGTTTTTAACTCAGGATATAGAATACACCCGTTATGTGATTTTGGATCACATCCGTCCAGGTTTAAATCCTTTGGCCAGTGAAAATCTGTTGTTACCATTTTTTTGGATCAAGCGATATTTAACCTATTATCAAAGCGGGTTTCTGTTTTTTAATGGCTTGAATATGACTCAAGGAAACCTTGGTCTCGGGGTGCTATATCTTTTTGAATTACCTTTTTTGGTTGTTGGATTTATAAAGTTAATCAGAGATAAAGTTTCAAATTATCAATTTTTCTTAACCTGGATAGGGTTAGGTTTTATCCCCGCATCTTTAACCAATAACGTGACTGATGCAGGAAGAAGTTTATTGGTGGTACCAGCTTTGATGGCGGTAATTTCAGTAGGGCTGATTGCTTGTTTTGAATGGCTTAAAAGACAAACTCGGGTAAAAAGATTTGGCATCAGCATATTTTATATAATTTTTATTTTGATCATTCTTACCCAGACTTTCCTGGTTTTTGCAGTTCACTTTCCTCAGGATAAAGGAGAAGCTTTTATGGAAGGGACAAAAGAGAGCGTACTTTATGCTATCTCTCATAAAGATCAATATTCGGAAGTAGTTTATGATCCTAAAAGAGGAACTGAGGCTGGAGATGTTGTAAGTATACCCCATATGTATATATTATTTTATTCAAAATATGATCCGGCTACTTATCAGCAGGAAGTTAAAAACTTTAAGCAAGACTTTGTTCATTTTGATAAATATACAATCAGGGCAATTAATTGGGCGTACGATCGTAAAAAAATTGGAGTGCTTTTTATTGGATCACCTTGGAGTTTAGAGGAAAAGGATCTTAAAAGCGGACAGATATTAGATAAGATCTATTTAGCTAATGGTAAACTGGCTTTGCTCATAGTTACGCCATAAACCAGGAAAGAAAATATCTGCCCACACTCCTAAAATTGAGTACAGAGTTTTATAAATAAAATTTTTAACAGCCATTTGTAAACTCAAATTAATTCTGCCAATATTTAGTTAATGTCTCCAAAAGGCTTTATACCGCTTGTTATTTTAATTATTGGTGTTTTGGTAATCTCTGGGACTTTAATTGCCGGGTCATTCTATATTAAAAATATAGGTAAAGATCAAAACATCATTAACCCTATTAACTCCTCAATTCCATCGCCGACTAGTTTAGTAGAAAATTCAAATTGCACAACCGATGAAGAATGTTTAAGTGGTTATAAATGTCAGGTAATAGAGAGTACTAGTGTTGTTTGTCCAGGCGGACAGGTAACTTCTGGGACAAGTTTTACCCCTTCTGTTGCTTCTTGTAGTCCCTCAACTAAGGTTATTAAAGGAATTTGTAAATTAAGCGAGGGTGGCTTTTGCCAAACTACCAGTGATTGTTATTCTGGATTGATATGTCATGAAGACAAATGTACCAGTAAAATTAATGAAGGCAGCTGCAGTGGTTTGGATGATACCAGTTGTCCTACTGGCTATAAATGTGTTCAGGGTTGTGGCCCGCCAGTTGTTAGACAGGGGGATAACGAAGCTCCTGGATATTTTTGTCAGATTAAAGAGTTGGCTGATCAGCCAAGAAACTGTCCCATTTGTCTGGTTTCAAACACCAAAATTTCTACACCCAAAGGTGAAATTAATGTTACTGATTTAAGGGTTGGAATGAAGGTATATTCACAAAACAGCCAGGGTAAAAAAATTATAGTCGATATTGTGCGGGTATCATCAACAAAAGTACCAAACAATCACCAAGTAATTCATTTATCTTTAGCTGATAATAGACAACTTTGGGTTTCGCCGAATCATCCGGCAGTGAATGGAGAACAAGTCTGGCAACTGCAACCAGGACAAAGCTATGATGGTTCAACTATTACAAATGTGGTTCTTATTCCTTATTGGGATGATAAAACCTATGATCTTTTGCCTAACAGTGATACTGGTTATTACTTTGCTAACGGAATATTAATGGGAAGTACTTTGAAATAAACCTCTAGACTTTTTTTAAACCGGCTCTTTTTATGTTAATCTATTATTAACTAGACAATTTAAAGGGGGTGATAAATTGAATAAAGTACATAAGTATCTTTATCTAATTTTTTTAAGCTTTGGGTTTATTTTTCTAAGAAGTAGTTATGGAAAATTTAAGGGTGGAACTTTTGTTTCCTCATTACCTGAGAGTTTAACCAAATTTGCCAGTAAAAATCCCTATCCATTTGTAAAAGAATTTTTAAATAGTACTGCTATACCCAGTTCAGGTTTTTTTGGAATATTAACGATGTGGGGGGAGTTGATGGTGGGCCTTAGTTTATTTGGTATCTCAGTTTATTTATTGTTTGGAGGTAAGGGGATTAAGTTGCTATATTCATTATATGCAGCTGGTTTAATCGGAGGGATGTTTTTAAATGGGGTTTTTTGGCTAGCAGCAGGTTGGACATCTCCTTCTACAGAGAGTCTTAATTTATTAATGTTTTTAGTTCAAGCTGTAGGTTTGCTGTTTGTCAGCGAAAGATTACTTAGCAACAAATAAATAATGGATACTGTGACTTTAACCAAAAAAATTCAGGAATTTTTTAAAGGGGAGATTCTTTCAGACCCTAAAGCTTTAAAGTTTTATAGTCATGATACTTCTTTATTTGAAGTTGTTCCTCAACTAATCGTGTTTCCGCTTGATAGCGAGGATGTTTCTAATTTAGTTAAATTTGTTTCGGAAAATAAACAAGATTTTCCCCATTTATCATTAACCGCCAGAAGCGGAGGAACGGATATGACAGGTGGAGCGATTAACGATTCGATTATTGTTGATTTTTCTAAGCATTTTAGCCAGATTGGTGAGATTAGAGCTGAAGGAACGGTAGTACAACCCGGGGTTTTTTACCGGGATTTTGAAAAATTAACACTTGAAAAAGGCTTATTTCTACCTTCTTATCCAGCATCAAAAAACATCTGTGCATTAGGCGGGATGATATCTAATAACGCAGGCGGAGAGAAAACTTTGGCTCATGGTAAGACCATAGATTATGTAGAAAACTTAAAAATTATTCTAGCCGATGGAAATGAGTATTCGTTTGAAAAATTAACTTATCAGCAGTTATTAAAAAAAATCAGACAGGATGATTTTGAAGGAAGAATTTATAAAAAAATCTTTCAACTTTGCGAGGAAAATTACGAATTAATAAAACAATCTAAACCTGATGTTAGCAAAAACTCAACTGGTTTCAATATTTGGGATGTTTGGGATAAAGAAAAAAAAGAGTTTGATTTAACTAAAATTTTTATTGGAGCTCAAGGGACTTTAGGGATAAATATTGAAGCAAAACTGCGGTTAATTGAAGCAAAAAAACATAACGGATTATTGGTTATTTATCTAAATGATATGAGTATTTTGCCTCAGATTATAAATGATGTATTACTCTCAAAGCCCGAAAGTTTTGAAGTTTTTGACGATCGAACCTTAAGTTTAGCTTTAAAATTTATGCCCCAATTTATTAAGATCTTAGGACTTAAAGGGACCATTGATATGGGTTTGCAATTTTTACCTGACTTAATAAATTTTGCAACTAAAGGGTTACCCAAATTTACACTATTGGTGGAATTTGACAGTGATAACCCGACAGACATCAGTCAAAGAATTGAAAAACTTAAAAGTATTTTGTCTAAATACCCAGTCCGGATTGAGCTTGCCGAAACGGATAAAAAAGCTTTAAATTTTTGGACAATCAGAAGAGAAAGTTTTAATTTACTGCGCAAAAATGTCAAAAATAAGCACACAGCTCCTTTTATTGATGACTTTATTGTTAAGCCTCTATATTTACTTGAATTTTTTCCAAAACTTATAAAAATTTTAGTAGAAAATCAAATTGATTATACAATTGCCGGTCATATGGGCGATGGAAATTTCCATATTATTCCGTTAATGGATTTCCGAAATAAAAAAGAAATAGAAAAAATTCCCGTAGTTGAGGAAAAAGTTAATCAATTAGTTTTTGATTATCATGGTTCAATATCCGCAGAACACAACGAAGGAATGATTAGGGGTTATTATTTAGAAAAAATGTATGGAAGTAAAATGTTTGAAATTTTTAAAAAAATAAAACATATTTTAGATCCAGAGGATATTTTTAATCCCCATAAAAAGACTGATGCCAATTTAAACTATTCTCTTTCCCATATCAGAAATCATTTTTAGCTTTCCATAACTTATGGTTACCTAAAATGTAATTAACTTTTTTAAATATACTTTTCCGTCGGGTAATTATCATATAAGTGAATTGAGCATATAAGATTGCAACTATTATATCCAAACTGTAATGTTCACCTAAATAAAGTGTTGTGAACCAAATTGATATAACATAAAGAATCAAAGCAAATTGAAATTTTGGATAGACTTTTCTCAAATACAGAAAAGTTAACCAGGGATAAGCAGCGTGCATAGAGGGAAGTGCTGCAACTAAGTTATTGTCAATCCACTGATAAACACTAGGCAAATAAAATGAGTGTGGAAAATAATCGATTATAAAATCATAAAGATTATCAAGGTGGGGTATATAGCCTGATTGAGCTGCCATCCAAGGTGGCATTGTAGGGAAGAGCACAAAACTAATTAGAGCTAAATAGGAAAGAACAACTAAAGAATACATGTATTCTTTAAACAATTTGCGGTTATTTAGCCAGAATATTAAGGATATAATCATGGGAATTACAAAATGAGTCATATATAAAAAAACAACAACAAAATCGTACCAGTGTAATAGTTGATCGGAAGACAAATATCTTTGTAACATTACACCCCATATAAATCCTTTTAACATTCCAAATTTTACCATTGGATTAACATGAGGTAACGCAGCTAGGTGAGGAAGAATACCCCGCAGGTAATCATAAAGTAATAATAAAAAAACGGGTAAAGTCCAATCTTTTAAATAATTCTTAAATCTTCCAAAAATTAACATTAATAAACCCGCTAAGACAAAAAATTGATCAGGAGAAAACCAAAGACCGTTTGCTATCATAAGCACACAAGTTGAGATTACTAATGAAATTATTATAAAATTTGTTTTCTTTTGAAGCTTTTTAATCATCATTCTATGATAATTGAATTGATAGCTAAATTTAAACACCTAAATTTCTCTACTATTATTTATTATAAATTTGCTGGATAATAGCAGGCTATGAATAGAGAAAAATTGGATGGGATAGTTTTAGATATTGAGTTTTTACTAATTAGTGTCGTTCAAGGTGTGGCTTTAGTTTCTTTAGCAGATAATAGCTCGCATATTATTTCCAATTTACATTTTGAGTATTGGCTGTATGTTTTATCCGGACTTTTATTAATTTTAATTTTTTGGTCACAAGCTATAATTCATGCGCTATCTTTTATTGATTGGCCAATGGATTTAGTCCATAGCTTTTTATATTTTTTAGTTAGCTTAGTCGAAATAATGGCATTTTCTGCTATGGATAATCCGCTACTTTGGTTTGGGTTTATTGTTGGACTGTTTGTAGTTGCAGCAGGTTTATATATTTTTGACTTAAATTTAATTAAAAAACACGAATCAGTTTTTAATACCAAACAAAAAAAGTTACTTTTTAATCATATTTTAAGTAGGCAACTTTTTGAATTAAAATTTTTAGTTCCGGCTGGATTTATTTTTAATTTAAGTGCATTTTTGCTAATTTATTTTTTCAAAGATATTTTTTTAGAAAATCGCTTTCATTTGACATTAATTTTTTTATAAGTAATTTTTGGAATTTTAGTTTTAAGTAACTCATTGAAAAGTTTTAAGAGGCGAACTAAATTAATTACCGAGGCAAATAAAAATTAGTATAATAATTAATATGTCGAGTGATAAATTCTTAGTAAATGAGTCTTTAGTTAAAAAAGTTTTGTTACTACCAAACTCTGATTCCCATAAAGGCCAAAATGGCAAAATATTAATTATTGCAGATTCGCCTTTATTTCATGGAGCTGGAAGGTTATCTTTGCTTGCAGCGACTGAGACAATTATTGGTTTAGCAAGCAGAATGAATGATATGGTTTATTTTTGCTCAACCAAAGAAAATTTAAATTTTATTAAAAAAGAGCAAGAAAGTTTTATAGGAATTTTAAGAGAAGAAGTTGATAATTATTTAAAAAGTGCTGATGTGGTTTTAGTAGGTCCAGGATTGATGAGAGAGCCAGAAAGTACAAGGGCAGAAACTCATGGGGAAAGAGATTTTTCTTTGGAAATTACTCAAAAAGTTTTATCTTCAAATAAAAAAGCGGTTTTAGATGCAGGAAGTTTACAAGTTATTAAATCGGAAGATTTAAAAAATAAAACTAAAATAATAATTACCCCACATAGACTAGAAATGGCTAATCTTTTTGATATTAATTCAGACAAACTTAAAACATCACATTCAAATCAATTTAGCGATATTCAAAAAGTGGCTGAAATTGTTTTTAGTATTGCCAAAGAATATAAGATTACCATTTTACTTAAAGGGCCAGTGGATATTATTGCAAGTTATACTGGTTGGTTGTATTCACCAGGTGGAAATGCAGGTATGACAAAAGGGGGAACAGGAGATGTGCTAGCTGGGGTGGTTGCATCTTTGTATTTTCACTGCGATGATCCACTGGAAGTCGCAAGTGCAGCCAGTTTTATTTTAAAACAAGCATCAAATAATTTATGGAGAGATTCCAAATGGCTCTATAATGCTAGTGATTTAGCATTAAATATTAGTAAAATAATAGCTGATTTTTTATAAATTAATTCTAATTCTCTAGGGATTAATTAACTTAGCTTTTCCCTTAGTACTATGCCAACTAAATCCTTGACTGGTATTACTTTGAGCTATTCCATTAAAAGATCCATCTATAGATATAGTTCCTTGTCCATCAATTGTATAACCAGGATTGGTTCCAGTGTAAACAATATGGAAAGCAACAGCTGAACTATTTAGTGTTCCAGTTACAGTCCAGGTGGTGGCTGGATCTGGAATGAAGTAGCCAGTTCCAGAAAATGTTCCGTCTGGATTTTCAGTTGTAACATTAATACTATGATCAAAAGGACCGCCTGGACAAGTATCTGGTGTAACACAAACAAACTCTAAACTTCCTGTTCCTCGAACATCCCACATCGGCATTTCATCTTGGGTTTTAGCCAAAGCGACTCCAGAAAATAGAAAGACTGAAAGAAAAGTAGTTATTAAATAAACGGCAATTTTAAATAACCTACTCATTAAAGTCACCTCCTTTTTTGTTGATCCTTAACGTATAATAGTTTCGCTAAATTTACAACTAGTTAAATTTAGACTAAAACTATAAGAGGAAGTTTAAGATTATGTTAAAAAATAGCAAGATGGTAACTTTAAAAAAAATAATTACCGATAAAAAGCTTGATGGAGTATTAGTAACTCATGCTACAAATATCGCTTATCTAACTGATTATTATAATTTTTCAAAAGAGGAGAGAGAAGCTTATTTATTAATTACCAAAAATTCTCAATTTATTTTAACTGATGGTAGATATTCAGAAGCCATTCAAAAACATCTCCCCGATTTCCGATTAATTACATTGACGTCGCACAATATTATAGATAAACAATTAAAAAAACTAACTAAAACTAAAGGACTAAAAAAAGTGGGTTTTGAAGGAGAAAATTTAAGCTTTTTAGAATATCAAAAATTTTCCAAAATTTTTATTGAATTTGTGCATTTAGATTTATCAAGCACTCGTCAGTTAAAAAATAAAGAGGAGATAGCTAAAATTAAAAAAGCTTGTCAAATTGCTAATTTAGCTTTTAAATTTATTTTAAAGCAGATAAAGTTTGGTATTAGTGAAAAAGATTTAAGTTATAAACTTGAGTTATTTATAAAAGACCAAAAGGTGCAATTTTCTTTTCCTGCAATTGTAGCTTTTGGAAAAAATTCCTCTATCCCCCATCACCAAACTGGAAATGAAATTTTGAATTCAAAAAATGGTCAATTTGTATTACTTGATTTTGGAGTTAAATTTGAAAATTATTGTTCAGATATGACCAGGACTATTTTTTTTGGCAAGGCTTCAAAAAAACAGACTAAAATTTATCAAACAGTTTTTAATGCACAACAAAAAGCAATTGAGTTTATCTCTGAAAAATTAAAAAAAAATTTACCCATTTTGGCAAAAGATGTTGATAAAGTTGCCAGAGAATATATATTAAGTCAAGGGTTTCCTAATATCCCCCACTCGCTAGGTCATGGAGTTGGTTTAGAGGTTCATGAGTCTCCCCGACTCTCGCCAAAAAGCAAGGATATTTTAAAAAGTGGTATGGTTTTTTCCATTGAGCCAGGAATTTATCTAAAAGGATTTGGTGGAGTGAGAATTGAAGATTTATTTACAATTGAAAATAATCAGCTTATTCAACTCACTCGAGCTGCAAAAAAATTAATAGAACTTTAAGTAAGGTAGAAAAATTAATATCCCAATCACTAAAGCCATAATTGAAACTACTAAAACCGCACCAGCTGAAATATCTTTAGCTTTTTTAGCACCAGGATGGGCTTCAGCGGTGAATGAGTCTACAACTGATTCAATGGCTGTATTGGTTAATTCCACACTAATTACTACACCAATTGTGATAATTAAAATTAGCCAATCTAGTGTGCTTAAGTGAAAAATTATACCTAAAGTAACAACAACAGCAGCAATCAGAAAATGAATTTTTAAATTTGGTTCTTCTTTAAAAGCGCAAGCAACTCCTTCTAAGGCATATTTAAAGGATAAAATTCTTTTTGTGGGCATTGGTACATCTTGATAATACCAGAGTTACAGTTACAATTGTATATTATGCTAGGGTTTAAGCTTTCTAAAAAAGATTTATTTTGGATTTTATCCCTGGCGGCTATATTTATTTTAGGATTTTTTTTAAGAATCTATCGCTTAGAGGACTTACTAGGTTTTTATTATGATTCTGGTAGAGATGGGTTAGTGATTTATGATCTATTAGTTAATCATAAATTTACTTTAATTGGTCCAACTTCTGGAATTGAAGGGATATTTTTAGGACCATTTTATTATTATCTAATAGCCATTGGTTATTTACTTGGTGGGGGAGATCCAGCTGTCGCTTCTGGCTCTGTAGGGTTTGTTAATGCTTTGGCGATAATTTTAATTTTTCTAATTGGCAAAAAAGCCTTTAATATAGCGGTCGGGTTTATAGCAGCATTTTTATTTGCGCTTTCTTTTGATGCTATAACTTTTGCTCGCTGGTTTGCAAATCCTGCACCAATTGCTTTTTTCTCGAGTTTAACTTTACTTTCTCTAACTTTATTAAAATTAAAAAAACCTGGTTGGTGGCTAGCAATTGGGACTTTTAGCATTGGTTTAGCACTACAACTTGAAGCAGCCTCAGCAATTTGGTTTATACCTTCAACTATTGCCATCTTGCTTCTTTTAAAAATTAAAATAGAAAAAAAATGGATAATTTTAAGTGTTTTAGCATTTGGACTAACTCTTTTACCTCAAATTTTATTTGATTTAAAACATAAATTTTTACTATTTAAAGCTTTTTATCTTTTTTTAGTTACTGAAAAAAGTTTTCATAGTAGCTTTTGGGATACGGTTAAACAAAGATTGCCTTTTTATCTAGAAAACTATGCTAATGCTTTAAGCTTTGAAAAACAAAAAATGCTCATATTTATAGTTTTAGCTCTAGCTTCTATTTTGGCATTTACAAAGCGGCTTTTTGGCAAAACAGACTCTCTTTGGGGAGTTTGGCTGTTAGTTTTATGGATCGCTGGAGCATTAATTGGTTTACTTTTTTATCAGGGTAATAATGGCTATGTTTGGGGATACTATTTATCTGGAACTATGCCAGCCTTTTTTCTGCTAATTGGTTTTCTCATTTATCTTTGGCTGCAAAAACTATATCTTTGGCCCTTAGCTTTAATTTTTTTATATATCTTTTTAAATGTAAACTTAGCTAAGACTCAAAGCTATTTAAGTCAAGGTGAACCAGCAGAAAATACTATTAATTTCACTAATCAAAAGCAAGCGATTGATTATATTTATCAAGATGCCAAAACCAAAGATTTTAATGTTGACGTCTATGTACCACCAGTTATTCCCTACAGCTATGATTATTTAATACTTTGGTATGGGCAAAAAAACTATGGATTTGTGCCTAAAAAAGAAAATACTTTAGTTTTATATACACTAGAAGAGGTAGATTCACCTCACCCAGAGCGTTTAAAAGCTTTTTTAGATAGGCAAAATAGCTTCTCAGAGGTAATAACTACCAAAAAAATTGGTGGGATTACGATTGAAAAAAGATTACGCACAAAACCGATTATCTCACAGTAATCTGGCAAGCAATTTACCCAAAAATTACATAAATCTGTTATAATACGTCTTTGTAGCCTTTGTTATAGGCTTTTTATGGATAATAATCAACTTGATAAAATAATCACTCTGTATGATCGATCTCTTCACACAAGTTTTAAAGGAGAGCTTATTTTTAATGCTCCAATGCCTTTTTTGCCTCAAACTGAAGCTTTAGTTGTTAACCCAAGTTTAGATAGAGTAAATAATTCTACTTCAGATCAGTGGCTAGATGGAAGATATAGAGGAAGCCAGGGTGTTTTTAGTATTATTAATTTCAAATTCCTAGCTATTTTTTGTTTATTAATAGCTATATTAGGATTTATCAGTTTAGTTTTACCTATAACTATTGCAGAAAGCCAGCTTAGGATTACCCATATAGAAAAACAAGCGAGTAACTTAGTTGAAACTCCGCAGGAGAAAGTTCAAAAAGCTTTTTATAATGGCGCAGAATTTTTAAGTGCTTATGATTATGTTACAAAACAAGCTAAAGCGGCTGAGTTGAGCCCTGATGATCCTAAATATAAGATTTTTAAAGTAGTTATACCTAAAATTAATCTGGAATCAAATATCATTGATAACGTTGATGCCAGCAATGAAGCTTTGTATTCAGAACAGCTTAAAAATGGTGTAGCCCATGCTAGTGGCTCATATTATCCAGGTGAAGTTGGTCCAATGGTCTTGTTTGCCCACTCAACAGATTCAGTTGCACACATTCTACAATATAATGCCAAATTTTATGCAGCTAAAGAGCTAAATTTAGGTGATGAGGTAGATATCTTTTTTCATGGTAAAAAGTATGAGTATAGTATGGTAAATAAAAAAGTCATTAACCCTCAAGATTTAGCTTCAATCAGAAATACTGATGCTAATTTAGTGTTATCTACTTGTTATCCTCCTGGAACTGACTGGCAAAGATTAATTCTTTATGCCAAATTAGTTAAATCATCTGTAATTTAAAAGCCAGCTCTTACATAATTCTTACATAATCTTTATGGATTCACGCCAATCTGAAGCTAAAATGAAGAAAATAGAGTATAGCTATGGGGTTCAGTAAGACTTGACAAGCACAAAAAAACAGCTATAATATATGACTTATAGTTATAAAAAGGCTAGCTATTAAAGCTTTCCTTCTATAACCCATAAATATGAACAAAGTACTTATATCAAGTTTCCTTTTAGCCCTATTCCTAATTACTGTACCAAGTGCTTTCGCAGATTCTGGCACTACTTGTACAGGTCAATATGGTGCCTACGGGGCAACCTGTCAGACCACGTCTTTATCAGTTAGTAAATTGATTAAAAACCCAGTCACAGGAGAATTAGTTGATACGCTAAGTTCATCAGGCCCTCACTTTTTACCAGAACAAACTGTTAACTTTAGAGTGACTGTTAAAAACACTGGTAATACTGACTTAACAAATATTCAAGTTCAAGATAAGTTCCCAGATTTTACTGACTTTGTTTCTGGACCTGGGTCTTTTGATTCAAACTCTAGAGCCGAAAACTTTTCTATAGACAAACTTAAGCCTGGCGAATTTAGAGATTTTGATATTGTAGGAAAAATTAAAAATGCAGCTAGTATGGCAACTAATAGCTTAAGCTGTGTAACTAACTTTGCCCAAGCTAGCGTAAGCAATCAAAATGCATCTGATACAGCTTTGTTTTGTATTGAAAATCAAATTTTAGTAACAACTACAGTATTACCTAGAACTGGTCCAGCAGACACAGCTTTAGTTTTATTTGGTTCATTTGCAATGCTTATAGTATCAGCTTTTATGTTTAAGAAAGCTAGAGCTTAAAAAACCAAGGAGGTGAATTTATGAAAGAACAATTAAGAAATTTAAGTACAAGAATTGCTGAAAAATCTCAAAATATAGGAAGAGAAGCTGTTAATGCAGTAACTCATCCAGGAATTGGTACCAGAGTTTTCTTAGCAACTCTTGTTGGTAGTGGAGCAGGTTTAGAAATGTCTAATTCTTTAGGACAAAATCCAAGTGGAAATAAAGTTGGAATCGAGCATTTTGTAGCTACTGGAATGCCATCTTTTAATACTGGTATAGTGAGAGCTCAAGAAGTTCCAACACCAAGTGAGGATCCTTTTTTTCCAGAACAGAAACCAGGAAATCCTTACAATACTATTGCTCAAGAAGGACAAGCTCCTTGGGACGAAATAACTTACCAAATTCAACTAGGCTTAATTCAAGCTGGAGATTGTCTTCAAATTACAGAAATGCAATCTTCTGAAGCTCATGCTAGAGCAGTAAGGGATAATAATCCAGATGAAGAAGTTTATAGACACGATATTAAGAAGGTAGATGTGAGTAACTGTAGCCCAGCACAACCAGCAGCTTTACCTGCAGCTACCCCAACACTTCAACCTCAAGAAGAGTGTGGAGAGCATGAATTGGGTACAGATTCAGGTAACGGAGCCAAAGTAAATGAATTTACTGTTACTCGTGAATATGTTCTTCATGGTGACGGCAAAGTTAATGGTGGATTTAGAGCAGATAACGATGGGAAAACTGGATTAATTCAAAGAATTCATGCAACACCTGCAAATCCAGCTCATGTTGAAGTTGCAGACACAAAATGGGGTTTAGATTTAGTCTGTTTTCCTAACAAAGCAGATATGGACGCAAACATTCAACAAGGAATAGATCACTTGCATTCTCAAGGAATGAGAGCTGATGTTATAGATTGGCCAGGACCAAACCAAGCTATGTTAGAACTTAGTGGTCAATTACACAACTAATCTCAGGATTAGTTTGGTTATTAGGGAGGGGAGAGATCTCCTCCCTAAGAGAATTTTTTTAAAGGAGGTGAAAAGTTTATGCTAAATATAGAAAGTAAAAATGGTTATGAAGGAGCTAAAAATTCAGTAAGACGATTTACTCATCCTTTAGGCCAAGCTTTAAGAACTGAAGTAGTTATTAGAGCAGGAAGCGTCTTAGCATTACTTGCTTCACTTCCAGCTGTACAAGCTTTTGCTGATGGACCAGCTTTTCCAGCTTGGAACCCAACTTTACCAGGTGTACCTTCATGTGAAGGTGCAGATATCTCTAAAGCCGGTTTTACAAGTTTGTTTGTGAAATCACCAGCAGATAAAATAGCGGTAGTTGAAGGTGGACCTATGAGTTATCAAGATCCAACTGGTCAGTCATTTAGTTTTGAAGGTCGCTCAAAAGGAGCAGATAGAGGAAGTGCAGTAATAGTTTATGGTGGAACTCCTAATAATGAAAATACTGACCCATGTATACGAGGGGGTATCGAATTGAAAGTTTGGGAAGATAAAGATAAAAAAGTAGGTGGTAACTGGGAAGGACTAACACCTTATCCAGCAGACAGCACATCTTATGATAATGGAGTAGAGCAAAAATTAGTTGCTGACATTAATCGTAGTATGACTGATCCAGCTATCGGAAATAATGTAAAAGATACTGATATTTCTCTTATAGATGGTCGAACTGGAAACATTGTATGGATAGGTTCAGTTAGAAATGAGGTCTTAACTCATAATTTCGAAAGACCTACTCCAGATTTCCATTTTGGTTCTAGCCAAGCACAACAAACAGCTATTACTGAACCTGTGGCTCAGCCAGCTGTAGCTGCTAATGCTTGTGGAACAAGTTTAGGTAATAAAGAGATGTGCGTAACCCAAGATTTAACTGTAGTAGATGGTGACACTAAAGTTACAAATGCTACTGGACAGTTTGTACAGGATTACGATGATAAAACTAAAACAGGAGCAGTATCAATTGTTCCTGCAGGAAGAACGATTTTTGCTGAATGGGGAGCAGGAATAATACATGCAAATGGACAAGATCCAGAAGTAATAGCCGAACAAATAAAGGCTCAACAAAAACAAAGTGGATGTGGATTGGTTAGCGGGTGTAGTGATGGTACGATAGAGTACCATCCTTAAACTTTGATTTAAGATAAGGTTTTTTAAAAGCCCCGAGAGATCGGGGCTTTTTAGTAGTTTTTATAGTTTTTTAATAGATTAAATAGGTTAAAATTAAGTTATCCGTTTAAACTTTATGAAAGAAATTTTTGTTTTTTTGAAACATCACAATTTATCTTGGCTAGTGCTGCTTCTATCTATAATTATTTTTCACTGGTTACTTAATTTATATTGGTTGAAGTTAAATAATGCGCCAATACCATGGGATCCTGCAGCCCACAGCTTGATTACTTTAAATATTGCAGATAGTATTAAAAGCTTAAATTTTTTAGGGATAATTAACTCATCTAATTATTATCCAATTTTAGTTCACTTTTTAGCAGCAATTTTTATAATTCCTTTTCAATTATTAACTAATAATGGATTATTTTTAGTTAGACTATTACAACTTTTTGGGTCTGTTAGTTTAATTTTTACAATTATTTCAGTTTTTTTATATACAAAAGAATTTACAAAGAATAAAAATTTAGCTATTTTTTCGACAATTATTTTTTCTCTTTTCCCAATTATTTATGCTGATTCTAAATGGCTTTATTTAGATATTCCTTTAGTTGGCATGCTAATGATTTGTCTATATTTTTTAGAAAAATCAGATTTTCTAATCAAGAAAAAGACAAGTATATTGTTTTTTATATTTGCTGGATTTGTGTTAATGACTAAATGGACAGGAGTTGTTTACCTAATTATTCCATTAGTCGCTGCATTTATTAAAATTTTAAAAAAAAATGAGTTTAAAAAAAGTTTAGCAATATTAATTCCTGGATTATTTATTTTTTCTTTAATTATTTTGCCTTGGTATCTAACAAATTTTTCAAGCTTACTCTCCCAAACTAGAATTAATATCATAGGAGAAGAAGGTGCTAAACCAGCAGATGTTTTAAGCTGGGAAAGTATTACTTTATATTTAAAATTGTTTGTTAATTATCAAGTTACTCCACTTATTGGGCTAGTTTTTATTATTTCATCAGTTTATCTTTTAAAAATCAAAAATAAATTTGTAACTTTTCCTTTGATAATGATTATTTTTGCTTATGTCAGTTTTACTTTAATTGGTAATAAAGATCCCAGATATACCATGCCAACTTTACCCTTTGTAGGACTAATCATTGGATTGTTTTTTCATGAGCTAAAGGATAAACTTTTTCAAACTATTTTAATTTTAATCTTAATCTTTTATTGTTTAATTCTGACACTTAGACCTAGCTTTTTAGAAAACTACCGAGTTTCTTTATATATACCAATTGTTGGTTGGTATGCAAATGTTATTGATATAGAAGATGCTGTAATGAAACGTCCAGAAAGTAATTTTTGGTCAATGGATCAAATAATTTATGATTTGCAATTAATTAATGATACACCTTTAAATAAAGTATTAATTAGTGCCGAATATGAGCATCTAAATCCAAGTAATTTAAGAACTTATACCAAAGCTCAAGGATTAGTAAAGTTAAAAATCTTAACTCCTGATATTTATTTTTTAGAAGGACTTTATCACCAAAATAGATTTCCAGATCAACAAAACTTAATTAACTATTTAATGTCCGTTGATTATGCAATAGTACCTGTTCAGGAAGTTGGAACAGAATTTTTAAGAAATAAACCAGCTTTGGAGCAAATCAGAAAATTCTTCGAAGTTTATTCTCACCCTAAATGTAGTAATTTTTTTAGCCATGTAGCAGTCGCTGGAACTGTTTGTTATATTGAGGATGGGGAAGTAGTTACCACAAATAGTGATGTTCAGCTTACTGATGGTACAGTCTTAAAAAATGGCGCTATTTTAGGTGGAGTAAAAGAAATTATTTGCAGCTTTGGCTGTTCTTTTAAAGAAATTAGTAATTTAAAGCCTTTGTTAAATTTTCAAATAAAGCTTATAAAAACTTATACGCTTCCTAATAATGAACAAGTAAATTTATTTAAGATAAATTAAATTTCTATGAAGATATTAATGAATTATTTTTATCCAGCTGTTTTAGTTTTAATTTGTTTGCTACTAATTTTTATTAACCATGTTCCTAGTAGTTACTTATCAGGTTGGGATACGTTACATCCAGAATTTAATTTTCCTTTAAATTTTCAAAGATTAATTTTTGGAGTTTTTCGAGATAATCAAGGCCTTGGTGCAGTTGCTGCACATGCTCACATGTCTGATTTACCCCGGGTATTTTTTATATTCTTTCTTTCATCAGTTTTGCCAAATAATTTACTTAGGTTTTTTTATATTGCAATTTGTCTACCAATTGGCAGCTTGGGAGTTTATTTTTTTTGCAAGATTATTCTACTCCCTCATTCAGAGAAAAAAATTAAAGAGGCAGCAGCTTTTTTAGCAGCTTTATTTTATCTACTTAATTTAGGAACCTTACAACATTTTTATGTACCATTTGAAATGTTTAATACTCAGTACGCTTTTTTACCTTGGCTTTTTTTAACAGTTACAAATTATTTAAAAAATCCATCAAGAAAAAATTTATTATTTTTTAGTTTAGTAAGTTTATTTTCAACACCGATGGCTTATGCATCCACACTTTGGTATGCATATTTTTTAAGTTTAATCTTATATTTAATTGTATTTTTAAAGAAATATTTAAGAAGTTGTTTAGTGATTATTTTTTTAACTTTAATTTTAAATTCATTTTGGATTTTACCTAATATCTACTTTTTAGCATCTGGAAATGCGAGCAATGTACCAAATGCTAGAACAAACTTACTTTTTTCAGAAGAAGCATTTGCTTATAATAAAAGTTTTGGTGACATTAAAGATACATTAATTTTTAAAAATTTTTTGTTTGAATGGTCAGCTTATAAAGATAATAAATTTGAATATCTTTTAGCTAACTGGAGAAACTATTTAAACAAACCATTTATAGCTGAAATAGGTTATGTTATGGCTTTTATTTCTTTACTTGGGTTAGTTTATTCAATCACTAAAAAACAACAAATTGGAGTTGGTTTAATAGGACCAACTTTGCTTTCATTTATTTTTTTAACTAACCAAAATCCACCTTTTGATGAATTCTTTTTATTTTTAAGGGATCACAGTAATTTATTTAAGGAAGCCTTAAGGTTTCCTTTCACTAAGTTTTCCATAATTTTAATGTTTAGCTTTAGTTGTTATTTTGCCTATGGACAAAAATTTATTTTTTCAATTTTCAATAAAATTCGCTTAAAATTTTTAATTTTTTTAGTAGTTTTTATTACTTCAGCTTCTTTAGTTTTTTATATGTGGCCAGCTTTTCGGGGAGATTTAATTTCTAAATTAATACAAGTTCAAATTCCAAATGAATATTTTCAAATGTTTAACTGGTTTAACAATCAAAGCTTAGATGGTCGAATTGCCAATTTACCAATTCACTCTCTGTGGGGGTGGACATATTATGATTGGGGTTTTCAAGGTTCAGGCTTTTTATCCTCTGGTCTTAAGCAGCCACTTCTCGATAGAGATTTTGATAGGTGGAATCCTAGCAACGAAGAGTATTATAGAGAGATGTCTTATGCAATTTATTCAACCAATATTAATTTAGTCGAAAAAGTTCTGAGTAAGTATCAAATAAAATATATCATTTTAGATGATAATGTTATTGCACCAGGAATAAATGTTGGAAGGGGTATTTTGTTTACTAACCAAATTAAATCTTTATTTGATCAATCTACAAAAATTAGATTAGTTAAAAAATTTGGGAACATTGAAATATATCAAGCAGACCTAGACAAAAGCTATCAGGGTTTTTTTTATTCTCCAGTAAACCTTACTTCAATTAGTGGCAATTTCGGGTTTAAGGATTTAGATTATGAATATTTGCAAAGTGGAGATTATATTAATAATCTAAATAATCCCTCAATAAAAAACTTAGTCTTTAAAAGATAATCAAATAATCCTTAATCCAAAAAACCTACCTCAAAATGTATCCTTAGCGACTCAAGATTATTTAGATAGTGAAATCCAAGTCCCCGCAATTTTTTCAACAAAAACAACCGATAAAACAACTGGGGTAATTTCTCTAAACTTACCTTATGTTAATGTTTCCGATAAGCTTAATAAAACTATTGAGTTTCCAATTCCTTTCTCTGATTCTAATCAAGTTTTTGTGAACGTTAATAACCAACAAACCTTTATTGTCACAAAAAACCAATCTAACTTTTTTATTCAAAATCCAGTATTTTTAAGCACCAAATCAATAAATGATTTTACTTTTTATTCAAAGTTTGAATCCCAGTTACTCGATCTAAAAAATAATCTTAAGGATATAGGAATTTGTGGAAAAGAGACATCAGACCAGTTATTTAATATTGAATTAACTAATGAAAATAGTTTTAAAATTAGCTCTAAAAATTCTCAAGTTTGTTTGAAAATTCCCTTAAAAAATCTAATTAGCAAAGATAAATTAACGGCATTTGAAACTTTAGCCAGATTAAAATTTTTAATCCCCTCAGGTAGTAATTTAGCCGGTCATTATTGTATTTATGACACATCGCTTAATAGATGTATTAAAGAAGAAAAAAATCTCTCATCTCAAAATATTATTACTAGTTATTTTACACTTGATTCTTCTCTGGTTGATAATTTAGTACTGATTTTTTATGCTGATAATTTTGATAATCAGCTTAGATTTTTAAGCTATCAAGATATTGAACTATCAATTTCTTCTCCTTCAGGAAGCTACTCAGTCTTTCCTCAGGATCTCTATAAATTACTTTCTAACCAAACTTTAAATTTTAATAAAAATGATCAGTTAAAAATAGACTCAAATATTCAACAATTAGATCTATTTAAAGAAGGACATTTTCCTAATACTTGTAGTGATATATTGCCAAAGTTTTTTGATAGAAAAGTTAATTTAAGTCTTAGGTTTATAGAGTACACTTCTGAAGGAGGTTCAAGCTGTGACAGCTTTAGTATTCCCACTTTATCTCATAACCTAAGTTACCTATTAGATTTAGAAGTCCAAAATATCACTGGTCTACCAATGCGAGTTTGTGTCTCAAATAATACAACTAAAAGGTGTGATTTATATTTGGATTTAAAAGCAAGTAACGAGTTTACTCATCAAATACTAGTTTTACCACCAGCTGAAGATGGAGGTTTTGGCTTTGATATTGACTTTGACAATATTTCAATAGGTAATGATTCATCAGTTAATAGACTAAGAAGTCTTAAAATAATTCCTTTCCCTTATTATTGGATTTCAGAGATGAGCTTTACTGATAAAAATGATTATCGAGTTGAGCAGTTAGCTATTAACAATCAAAAACAAATATTACCAGGGCTTTATTCTTTAAATTTATCTAAGACTTCCAGCAAACCAAGTTTGTTAGTTTTTAATCAAGCCTTTGGAAAGGGTTGGATAGCCATTTTTGGACAGCATGTTTTGGTAAACTCTTTTGCAAATGGTTGGTTAATTGATAGTAAATTAAATAGGGCTACTGAATTGATTTTTTACTTACCAAATCTTTTGGAGGTACTGGGATTTATCTTTCTAGTTTTTACTTTTATTTCACTGATTTGGAAATTAAAAAAAGGAGCAGCTAATTAATGTTTATTTCTCTTTGTGAGTTTGAAGATAATTTGATTTCGACTTTATTTTGATAGTTAATTTTTTGATTTAATTTTTCTGCCCACTCTATTAAAACAATATTTTCTGGGTTAGAAAGCATATCTTCTATTCCTAAAGTATTGGGTTCAATACTATTTTCTAATCTATATAAATCTATATGAAAAAGAATTCTTTTGGAGTTTGGAATTTTGTGTTCTCTGACTAATACAAAAGTGGGTGAAATTATTTTTTCTTTAATGCCTAGTGCTTTAGCAAAGCTAGCAGCAAAAGTAGTTTTACCAGCACCGAGTTTGCCAGTTAAAGCGATTACCCCACCTTTATTTTGAAAATCCTTAGCAATTTTTGCAGCAATTTTATGAGTTTCAGAAATTGAGTTTGTGTGGTATTTCATTTTTTTGGCGTTTCAATTTTAATATAAAACCTCCGCCAATGCTTAATACTAAAAACCCCACCCCAAAATAAATCCATTTATTACCTGAGGATTGTTTACTATCACTTACTAAAGTTTTATCAGTAACTTGGTCTGATGATTTTTGTGATGCAGAGCTTGTACCAAGTATATTGGCTGAACTAGTTGAATTGATAAAAGCGAAAGGGTTAGGAGAACTAGAAGAAGTTGATTTTGAAATTGGGGTGGGAGTTATGTTAGCTGCTAAAGCAGTTGTTGGTGTAGGGGTTGGGGTCGATGTAGCTGATGAGACAACAGTAATAGCAATTGGTATATCATTACTCCAAATATAATCTGAGCCAGTTGAATTAAATCTTCGAACTTTAAAGCGATAATCTCCACTATCTTTACAGCCATTATCATTTGGATCAAATTTAACATTGATATTATAAGCTCCCCATCTCCCTTCATCATTAGTTTGTGCTAGTAATTGATGATTAAAATCATCAGAGTAACTTATCCAATTATTAGATACTTTAGTAAATCCGCAGTAATTTGTGGTACCTGATTTGAAAAATGCTCCTTCTACATAAAAATCTTTGTTAGGACTGCTGGGGATTAGGAATTCAACAGTTACAGAAAAATCATTATTTGAAGTTACTGATGTGGTATTAGATGAGATAGTAAAAAATGGACTATTGCTATTATCACTTGTTGGTTCTGGAGTAGGTGTCGCTGTAGAAGATGGGGTAGGTGATGATGGCAAACATTCAGTGGTTGGTTTTGTAGGAGAGTTTGAAGTAGTCCAGTCTCCCCCATCTGGAACCCTAACCCAGGAAACATTTACTCCTGGATCCGTATATTGTTTAGTATCAACGACTGTCCCAGAATTATCTTTTAAAGTAATAGTATCTCCGTCCTTGTTTAACCTATTAGAAACATCAACAAAAACCTGTCCCTTGCTTGGAATATCACAGTTCACATCTTTCATCTTAGATGTGGTATCTTCTAAGCTCCAACCTGACAAACTTATTAGATTATCTGATTTATTATAAAGTTCAATCCAATCATTACCATCAGACGGAGTAGGCAAAAATTCATTTATTACGATATTATCATCTGCAAAAATTGTTTTGGGATAAAGAAAAAAGGAGATTAGAAAAAAAGTTAAAAACAAAAACAGGTTCTGAAGTAAGAACTTTAAAGATTTCATTACTTTGAGTTTATAATAACATCAATCAGTTTTTAAGCAAAATCTCAGCAAGAAAGAAACTCAAAGTACATGCCAGTATAAAGTCACAATCCCATTTTGATGATCAACAATTACACCTTTGCCTAAACTTGAACCCCCAGTAATATTATATGGACAAAGAGCTTGGGTTGAATATAAAATTCCATTATCAGCAGCTAAAATTGGTCGACCTACACCTTCATAAACTTTAGGAGCAATGTCTAACCCGGTATGAGTTCCTAAAAAGTAGATCTCTCCATATTCTGTAGTAATTTGTGTATCTCCAGGATAACCTTGAAGTGGTGGTCCGATTTTGCCAGGATCTAAATAATTGTGAGGATTAACCCGATTACCAATGATTTGACCATTTTCGACTTTAGCATTTTCAAAAACTTCAAAATGTAAGTGGGGTCCGGTTGAACAACCAGTTGAACCCATAGCTGCAATAGTTTGACCTTTATTAACAGGGCCAATTGGCGGGCTAACATTGGAGATAGCTTGTTGAATTGAGGTGACTTCAGCTTGGAGCTGTTGAATTAAGGCTTGATATTTAGTCTCGTCATTTTGAGTAGCCCGAAGCAGTTGTTCTTTAGCATCTTTTTGCTGCAAAAGTTGGACTTCATATTTTTCCAAATCTGCTTGCAATTTTTTTTGCTCTGCTTCTCGGCTTTCCCGATCTTGTTTTTGATCGTGATAGTTAGCTTTTGTCGCTTGAAGTTCATATAAAACTTTTTTGTCATGAGCTTGTAAAATTTGAATATATTTAATTCGCTCAAGTAAATCAGCAAAGCCTTTTGAGGAAAAAAGCAGGTCTATTGTGCCAATATTTGAATATTTATAAGTTTTAGTAATCCGCTCTAGCAAAACTGCTGACAGTGAATCAACACTGCTTGATAACCTGTCAATTCGAGTATTTAAATCACCGATTTCTCTACCTAATTTAGTAATTTGAAATTTAGCTTGTTCTATTTTTAGTTGAGTGAGATTATTTTGGGCATCAATATAACTTAGCTGAGATTGCAGAGTTTTCTTTTGCGAGCGGGTGTTAGTTAACTGATCTTCAAGTTGTTTAATCTGAGCTTGTTTGTCTTGAAGTTGTTTATCTAAATCTTCTAAACTTTGAGCAGATACTTTAGGGGAGAGACTTAAAAAAAGTAGTAGAAAACTAACAACAAAAAATTTTAAAAATTTCATCTTTTGCCACTTTAAACCTTCAAATATCGACGCACTGCTACAAAAGAAGCAAATAGTCCAATTAAAGCAGAGATTACTACCTCTGCTGCTAAAAGTAACAGCATAAAAATAGGTGAAACTGGTAAAATATTAATTTCAGAAAGTAACTCACTTTGTAAAAATGGGGTAAAATACCAAAGTAAAACATAGCTTGCAACCCAAGCTGAAATTGCTCCAACTACTCCATAAAAAACTCCCTCCAGTAAAAATGGTAACCTTATAAACCAACTTGAAGCACCAAGTAGTTTCATGATCTCAATTTCTTGACGGCGCAACCTCATCTTAAAACCAATTACCATAATAATTATTAAACTGGCAAAGATTAATAAATAGCCAACTGCACCTGATCCGACTCCTCTAATAATTGAGGCAGCTTTACTTAATCTTTCGACTACGTCTTCTGGATAAACTACATCATCAACCACTGGTTCAAGTTTTAAAATTCCCGCAATTGGTTTTAAATCTTCTGGATTAGCTGCAGAAATTTCCAGAGATGCTGGTAAAATTTTGGCAGTTACCATCTCAAGCAGAGTTGGGTTAGCTTTATTGCGATCTTTATAAATTTGCAAAGCATCATCTTGGCTAATATATTTTAGTGAGGTAACTTTGCCAGTTTGTTCTAGCGCTTTTTTGATAGCATCAACATCGCCTAGCGAGGTATTATCTTTAAAAAAGGCGATCGCTTGAGGTTTGCTTTCATAATATTTCAAAACAACTGAACTGCCAGCAGCTAAAATTAAAAAAATACTTAAGACTAAAAAAGTGGAAAACATCGCCATTGAAGCCACTAAAGCTTGATATGGAGTTCTTCTTAGATTTCTTTTAGTTACTTTAATGAAGCTCATAACGACCCTCTTTTCGATCCCTGGTAACCTTACCTCCTCTAATGGATATGACGCGTCTTTTTAGAGTATTCACAATCTCAACGTTATGAGTTGCCATAATCACAGTTGTGCCCCAAGAATTAATCTCATTTAAAAGTTGCAAAACAGCCCAGGAAGTTTGGGGATCTAAATCTCCAGTTGGTTCATCAGCTAAAAGCAGATCAGGTTTGCCAATGATAGCCCTGGCAATTGCTGTTCTTTGGGCCTCACCTCCAGAAAGTTGAGAAGGAAATAAATTACGCTTATCCCAAATTTCAAATAATTTTAAAATACGCTCAACTTCTTTTTCAATTTCTTCTTCTTTAAATTCTCGAACTTCTAGTGCTAGTGCTACGTTTTCAAATACAGTTCTATCATCAAGTAGTTTAAAATCTTGAAAAACAAAGCCAATTTTACGCCTAAATTTTGGAATATTTTTAGATTCTATTTTACCTAAATCTAAATCATCAATTAGGATTCGACCTGAAGTTGCTGGATATTCCCGGGCTAGTAATCTTAAAAGTGTAGATTTTCCAGCGCCAGATGGACCAACTACAAATACAAATTCCCCTCCACCAATCTCTAAACTAACATCAGCTAAAGCCACACTGTTTGAACCAAATTTTTTACCAACATCTTCGAATTTTATGATCATCTACATTTATATTAGTCTAATTAGTTTACAGCTTATCAAAGTATGCTGTCTAGATCAATTTATGAACTTATTAGGAGAAAAAACGAGCTAAAAATTATTCCACTTCAACCTTACCAACGTCCATTAACCAACCCTCTTTTAGCGCCTTTTGAGTTTCACCAAAAACCTTAACTTTTTTACCTTCATATTGAGATAAATCTATTACAGAAGAAGTTAGCGCTACAGGAACAGCCCCTTCTCTGACTAAAATATGTGTTCCCTCAACATATTCAGTTGGATTTTTAGGAGCAGGACGTTTTTGCAAAGTCCCTTCGGCAAAATCTTTAAAAGTATGAGTATCTTCTTGAGCTTGTTTGGGAGCAGCATTTGGGATAACACTAGCTACTCCACCTTGAGTTCCACCTGAAGCTAAAATATAACCTGTTCCCACACCAGCTATTAAAGCTACAACTATTACCCCAATAAATAACTTAGCAAAATCTTCTGGAAGTTTAAATTTTTGAATGAGTTTATTTGACTGAAAATCCATCTTCTGTTTAATTGTATCACATGCATCAACTCAGGCAAAAGTAAAGAAATAAAATTAATTAAAAATTAGCTTTCCACCTTTAAGGTGTCAGCCTAAATTTAATCGAAGAGTAAAGTTATTATAATTCTTATTTGATATCAATAACAGGAATTATTAGAGGCTGGCTTAATCTGCGGACTAAAATCCACTCAAGGATTGATTTAAAAGTTACATTAGCAATGCGTTCTACCGCTTCAGCTTTTAAATCCCCAAAATGGGTAGCGTTAACTTCTTCTTTAAAAGCTTGAAAAGGAGCTAAAACATCTTGAGTGATTTGTGATTGTCGTTGCTTAGGTTGAGTGAAATATCCAGCAATTCGCACCAGACCAACAACTTGCGCAAATATTGAAGGAAAAGAACGCTCGGGATCATCTTTAAATAATAAAATTGAATATCCATTTGGGTCGCTGAGTAAAGCACGAGCGTTTTGCCATCCCAAAATTTCCAATTTTGCTCTCTCAATCATTAATTAAAGTTTAGTTATCTCTGCTTCTATAAATTGATCTAAATCTCCATTTAAAACCCCATTAGTATCAGATGTTTCAACATTGGTTCTTAAATCTTTGACCATATGATAAGGGTGAAGTACATATGATCTAATTTGAGTTCCCCAAGACGCTTGAGTAGTGCTGCCTTTTAGTTCTTGCTTAACTTTATTTTCCTCCTCTTGTTTTAGCGCCCAAAGCTTAGCTCGAAGTAATTTCATAGCATTCTCTCTATTTTGGAGTTGGGATCTTTCTGTTTGGCAGGTAACAACTATCCCTGTTGGGATATGTTTAAGTCTTACAGCTGTAGAAACCTTATTAACATTCTGCCCTCCTGCTCCTCCTGACCTAAAACTAGAAAATTCTAAATCTGCTTCATTTATCTCTATTTCAGAGCGATCTTCAATCACTGGCAAAACTTCTACCAAAGCAAAAGAGGTCTGTCTTAGCTTATCTGCATTAAAAGGGGATTGTCTAACTAATCTGTGAGTTCCAGCCTCACCCCTGAGCATGCCAAAAGCAAAAGGAGCATGGATAATCATAGAGACAGTTTTAAATCCAGCCTCTTCTCCAGGAGATTCATCTGAAATTTCATATTCCCAAATCTTTTTCTCAAAATATCTTTGATACATTCTAGCAAGCATTGCTACCCAATCCATTGCTTCAACTCCACCAGCACCAGAATGAATAGAAACTATTGCCTCTGAACTGTCATGAGGTTTAGATAAAAAAAGTTTTAATTCAAATTTAACTAAAATATTTGCTAATTTTTTGACTTCTTGCGCCAGCTCATTAAGCATCTCTGGCTCATCAGACATCTCCTCCGCATTAGCAATTCTTTGCTCAAGCGACTTTAAAGTTTCTAACTCTTTTTGCTTTTCTGCTAATTGTTTACTAATAATAGTTGCTTGTTTTTGGTCACTCCAAAAGCCCATCTTTAAAGTTTGTGCTTCTAGCTCTCTAATTTCTTTTCTTAACTCATCTTGATTGAACTTTGCATTAATATTTTTAAATCTATTCTCTAAGTCTTTTAAGCTATTTTTAATCTCTTCCATGAATCAGATTATATTACACTCACTCATTAATTTCTTACTAAGCTATTGTTTATTTATTAATTACTAAATTTAGAATAGCTTGTAAGTACTTTAAGGAGGTGAGAAAATGGACCAAATTGTTATAGGAATTTTTGGTAGTCGAGGGATGGCTGAGGATGCAATTAATGAGTTATCTGCCTCAAATTTTAACCCTAAAGACATCTCGATAGTTATGAGAAATGGCCAAGAGGCAGTAGTTATGAGAGAAAGCACCGGTGCAAATTTAGCTGGTGGAGCAGTTTCCGGTGCCACAGCAGGAGGTTTGCTTGGTGGGTTAGCAGGGCTTTTGGTAGGTGTTGGAGCAATCACTATCCCTTCGATTGGAGCTATTTTAATAGGTGGGCCACTAGCAGCAGCCTTGGGTCTAGGAGGTGCTGCAGCCACAACAATTTCTGGAGCAGTTACAGGTGCAGTAGCTGGAGGACTAATTGGAGCTTTAACTGGTTTAGGAATCCCAGATGAAGATGCTAGAATTTATGAAGATAGAATCAAGGCTGGCGGAGTATTAATTGCAGTACCAACAACGCTGGCAGATACTATAGATGCTGAAGATATTTTAGAAAGAAATGGGGCAGAGCAAATCAGAACCTTAAATTCACCTGCCACTCAAAGTAGAGAAGAAAGACTGGCTGATGAGTATCCAGCAGCTTATTTTAGTGAAATATATTCTAAAAGATCAAGGAGACTAAGAAGGCGAGGTTGATCGGCCGAGTTTACAAACTCCTGTTTACTCATATCTTAGTGCCTGAATAGGATCAAGTTGAGCAGCTCTAATCGCGGGAGCGACTCCAAAGATTACCCCGATTAACATTGAGAACCCAAAGGATAACCCAACTGACCATAAAGGAATAACAGTAGTTATAAATTGATTAGCAATTAAAGATAACGATGCGCCTAAAATTATCCCAATGATTCCACCAAGTCCTGATAGAGTTAGTGCTTCAACTAAAAATTGATTTCGAATATCTTGAGGCCTTGCCCCGAGGGCTTTCCTTAATCCAATTTCTTTAGTTCGTTCTGTGACAGAAACTAACATAATATTCATCACTCCAATTCCACCAACAATTAAAGAAATCGCTGCAATTCCACCTAAAGCTAAAGTTAGAACTGAAGTAATGGAGGCAATTGTGGATAAAGTTTGCTCTTGAGTTTGGACAGTAAAATCATCCTCAGATAATCTTTTAGATAAAATTTTAGTAATTTTAGCTTGAACTTCTTTAACTTTATCTGGTGAATTAGCTGAAACATAAATTGTATTTAACTTATCAATGCCAAATTGTTTTTGAGCTGCAGACAAAGGGATCAAAGCACTGTTATCAAAATCCACTCCAAAAGTAGAACCTCTGGGGCCCAAAACGCCAATAATAGTGTATTTTAAATTATTGACTTCGATTGCTTTTCCAATCACTGAACTGCCATCAAATAAATTCTTTTTAACTGTTGGACCAATTACTACTACTCTTTTTCCAGCTTCAGCGTCTGATAAAGTAAAAAATCTACCTTCAGTAATTTTAGTCGATTGAATAATTTTTGGATAATTACTTTCCACTCCAGCTAAAGTCACATCTTTATCAGATTTATTTAAATATTGCAGCTTAGTGACTTTTTGAACCACTGCTGAAACTTCTGCTTCGTTACTTAATTGAAGTTTTAGATTTTTAGCATCAGCTGGGATTAAACGATTAACTTGAACTCCACCTGGACCTCTACCTCCACCAATTTTTCCAGGGATTACATAGATTAAGTTAGAACCCAAGCCAGAAATTTGTCCAGTAATATAGCTTTTTAGACCAGTTACTAAAGCAACCAATAAAATAACTGAGGTTACCCCAATTACAATTCCTAAAATAGTCAGAGCTGATCTAAGCCTGTTTGTGATAATAGCTGTCAGTGATAATCTTAGTGTTTCTCTGATATCCATAAATTTATTTAACTTATCTCTCCATCTTTTAAAGTTATTTTTCTTTTTGCGTTATCTGCAATATGGTGGTCATGAGTAATTAAAATAATAGTTCTGCCAGTTTTATTTAAAGTTTTAAATAATTTTAGAATTTCTTCACCAGTTTTAGAATCTAAATTACCAGTTGGTTCATCTGCTAGTAAAATTTCTGGATTTGTAACTAAAGCTCTAGCTATCGCTACTCTTTGTTGTTGTCCACCAGATAACTGATTTGGCAATGAATTTAATTTGTCTGCTAACCCCACCTCTTCTAATGCTTTTTTAGCTCTAGCTAATCTTTCTGATTGTCCAACACCAGCATAAATTAAAGGCAGTGCAACATTATCTATAGCTTTAGTCCGCTTTAATAAGTTAAATGATTGAAAAATAAAACCAATTTTTTTGTTGCGTAGTTGGGCTAATTTATTCTCTTTTAACTTAGAGATATCTAAACCATCTAAAATGTATTCGCCGGAGCTAGGCTGATCAAGCAAACCTATAATATTCATTAAAGTAGATTTTCCCGAACCAGATGGGCCAACTATGGCTACAAATTCACCCTTTTGAATAACTACATTAATATCTTTTAAAGCTTGAAAGGATAGATCAGAATCTAAAAAATAGAGTTTATTAATATGTTCTAATTTAACTAAACTCATTATCTTGGAGTTCTTCCCAAGCGAAATATTCTATTGAAGATGGTATTAGTAGGAGATTTTTGAGTACTGGGAACAGCTGCGGGATTTTTAACTACCACCTCACCATCCGTCAAACCAGATTTTATTTCCACATCAGCATCAGATTTTAATCCAGTTGTGACTTTTTTGGTCATATAACCATTTTGTGTTTGAACAATTACAGTATTATCATCTTTTAAAGCCTCTTGAGGAATGGTTAAAACGTTGTTATCAGTTGCTGTAATGATAGTTGCTTGACCATTTAATCCGGGAATTAAATGAATGTTAGGATTTGCTAGATTGATTCTGACAGTGACTACTGTGGCACCAGAGGATGTGGTTTTGGTTTTTGGCAAGATCTCATCAACCGCTCCTTTAAAAGTCTGATCTGGATAACCATTTAAGCTAACTTCAACGTCTTGACCGAGATTAATTTTAGAAATATCTGACTCGTCAACATCGCCGTCAAAATCAATTACTGACCAATCAACAATTTCAGCAATTAAATCTGTTGGAGCGACAAACTGTCCTGGTAACGGACTGGCTTGAGTAACAGTACCATCAATTGGTGAATATAAAATCACATCATCAAAAGCACGCTTAGCAGCTTTAACCGCATCATAAGCGTTATCTCTGGCAACTTGAGCTGTAGTTCGATTTTGTTTTTGAGTAAAAGTTTCGGTGGTGTCGTTATTTTTAACTTGGTCTAAAACATTATCAACGGTTGCTTGTTTATCACGGTAAGTATTGTTGGCTTCCTGGAGTGCGATTTGTAAGCTTTTAGTATCCAGTCCGGCAATACTTTGTCCCTTTTTAACTATGTCTCCTTGTTGAACACTAATAAAAGCCAGTTTGCCACTACCAATAAATTTTAAATCAGCTGTATTTTTTCCAGCCAATATACCTGATGCAGAAACTGTAGCTTTAATATCTTGTCTTTTAACTGTTGCTGTTTGAATGGGTTCTTGTTTTGAAGGTTTGAATAAAAAATATCCGCCAACTAGTAAGATGAGAATAATTGGGATTAGAAATTTCTTTGGAATATGTGGCAGCCTAAATATTTTTCTCATTTTGGTCCTTTATATAATAACTCAGAAAAAACTATTTTGTAACTGATTAAGATCAAAACTTTGGTATAATCTGAGCATGAATTTACAAAGCTTAGAGATAGTTTCTGATAGATTAAAATTAGTGCCAATTAGTAGGAAATATTTAAAAGATATTTTTGCTAACTTCACTTCTGAAATTACTACATATATGTTTCCTGCTCCACCAAAAAGAAAAGAAGAAACTGAAGAATTTATTGATTCTGCTATTAGAAAAAATGAAAGTGGTGAAGATATTGTTAAGGTTATTACCAATAAAGAAACAGGTGAGTTTTTAGGTTGTGGAGGATTGCACAAAATCAAGTCTGGTAGACCTGAACTTGAAATCTGGATTAAAAAATCTGCTCATGGGAATCATTATGGTAGAGAGGCATTGACAGCTTTAAAAGATTGGGCTGATCAAAACATTAATTATCAATATATAAAATATCCTGTGGACAAGAAAAATATTCCAAGTAGAAAAATTGCTGAATCATTAGGAGGGGAAGTTATTGCAGAAATGCAAAAAACCAATTTATCAGGCAATATTTTAGATGAAGTTGAATATAGGATTTATAAGAAATGATTTTATATATCAATACCAAAGATCAAAAAAGCATTGAAGTGAAATTAAAAAAAGACGCTAAAATTATTGATCAGCTTTCAGATCAGAATGAGTGGGGATCACAAGTGCTTTTGCCCTTAATTCAAAAACTTTTAAAAAAAAATAGTTTAGAATTTAAAGATTTAAAAGCAATAGAGGTAGAAACAGGTCCGGGCTCTTTCACTGGATTAAAAGTAGGTGTAGCTGTGGCTAATGCTTTGGCTTTTTCTTTAAAGATCCCTGTTAATAATAAGGAAATTGAAACAGACTTAATATATACTTAAACTATTATTAAGCTGAAAAATGAGAAAATTTAGAAATTTCTTTTTGCCACACCCCCAAACTCATCAAAAAGCCCATTTACTAACGTGGGAAGCAATGTTGATTTATGTTTTGTTCTTTATATTCTTGCAAGTTGGTTTTAATGTTTTTTCTCACATTAAACCAGGAGTTTTGGGAATCTCATCAGATATTAATGTTATAGATTTAATTAATGATACAAATGAACAGCGGGCTAAATTAAATTTACCAGCTTTAAAAGAAAACGCATTACTTGATGCTGCTGCAGCTGCTAAAGCCCAAAATATGTTTACTGAAGATTATTGGGCGCATTATTCACCATCAGGTAAAGATCCTTGGGGTTTTATTTTATCAGCGGGTTATAAGTTTTCTTATGCTGGAGAAAATTTGGCACGCAATTTTTATACTTCTTCAGATGTGGTTAATGCTTGGATGGAATCTCCAACTCACAAAGAAAATATAGTTAATAGTCGCTACAGTGAGATTGGTATGGCTGTAGCTGATGGAGTTTTGAAAGGACAAAAAACTACTTTAGTGGTACAGATGTTCGGGACACCATTTGAGGCAGTAGCGACTAAACCGACTGTGAATGTTGCAGGTCAAAAAATTACACTTAATGACCAACAGTTAACCCAAACTAACTTAAGTCTTCCCATTTCTGAAGTTCAAGCTGCTACCAAACAAAATTTACCTAAACTTAATATAGATCCTTTTGCTATTAATAAGCAGTTGGGGTTAGTCTTGCTGGGGTTTATTTTCCTACTTCTAATAATTGATTTTTATGTAATTAAGAAACGAGGTGTAGTACGAATTAGTTCTTATCACTTGTCGCATTTAGCTCTACTTTCCATCGCTGCAAGTGCATTGCTTAATATGAAGCCAGGATCAATATTATGAGTGAGTTAAAAATTTTGATATATAAAAAAATTATAAAAAAATCTTTAGTTTATTTTTATTTTGTTTTATCAATCTTGCTTTTAAGTTTAGTAGTTCTTTTACAAAACAGTCCCCATTTGCAAATAGATATAGTCATGTTATCTGCGATTATCTATATAACTATTGCTATGCTGCACCATTATTTTGATAAAAGTTTGACATTAGAAGTAATTATTGAGTATATTCTCATGGCTGCTTTGGTTATAATAATTTTACAAGGACAAAGTATTTAACTTTTTAAAATTTATGAAAGGTGTCATCTTGGCAGGCGGGTTGGGGACGCGACTTTATCCGCTAACTCATGTTACTAATAAACATCTCCTCCCGGTTTATAACAAACCGATGATTTTTTATCCCGTTGAAACTTTAGTAAAATCAGGAATTAAAGATATCCTAGTAGTTGTCAGCGGTCCCCACGTTGGACATTTTTTGGGGGTTTTAAAAAACGGGAAAGAGCTTGGAGTAAATCATCTTGAGTATGCTTATCAAGAAAAGCCAGATGGAGGTATTGCCGACGCTTTATCTTTGGCTGAAGATTTTGCAGATGGAGATTCAACAACGGTGATTTTAGGAGATAATACTACTGATGTTGATATTTCTGATGCGATTAAATCTTTTAGTAAAGGAGCAACGGTTTTTTTAAAACAAGTTTCAGACCCAGAGCGTTTTGGAGTAGCTTATTTAGATCCTAGTGACAGTAAAAAAATTACTAAAATTGTAGAAAAACCTAAGGATGGCAAATCTTCTTATGCTATTACGGGACTCTATATTTTTGACTTAAAAGTTTTTGAATATATAAAAAAATGCAGTCCAGATTGGGCAGGAAGAGGAGAACTTGAGATTACCCAAGTGATTGATTTTTATTTAAAAACTGATGATTTGCATTGGGAAGAGTTAAAGGGTTTCTGGAGAGATGCTGGAACTTTTGAGACACTGCTTGATGTGAGTAATTTTTGGGCAGGAAAAATAAAGGAGAGTAATGAATGAAGTTACTAGTTACAGGTGGAGCAGGCTTTATAGGATCAAACTTTATTCATTACTGGTTCAAAAAATATCCTGATGATCAAATTATTAACTTAGACTCTCTAACTTATGCAGGTCACCTATCTTCCTTAAAGGATCTAGAGAATAACCCAAACTACAAATTTATTAAGGGCGATATCGCTGATTTATCGATAGTTGATGAGGCAATGAATGGTGTCGATATTGTAATTAATTTTGCGGCTGAAACTCATGTTGATCGTTCAATTATTGATCCAACGGTTTTTATTAAAACAAATTGTTTAGGAACAGGAGTGCTCTTGCATGCAGCACTAAAAAATAATGTTAAAAGATTTCATCATATTTCAACTGATGAAGTATATGGACAACTTAAAAAAGATGACCCCCCGTTTAATGAATCTAGTGAATTTGCCCCCCGTTCGCCTTATGCTGCATCAAAAGCTGGTGCAGAACACCTAGTATTAGCTTATTTTATTACTTATGGCTTACCCATAACGATTACAAATTGTGCAGATAATTATGGTCCATATCATGATCCGGAAAAATTAATCCCGCGCTTTATTACTAATCTGCTACAAGATAAAAAAGTTCCTTTAATGGGTCAAGGAGAAAATATCAGAGAGTGGCTTTATGTGTTAGATCATTGTAGTGCTATAGATTTAATTTTGAAAAAAGGCAAGGTTGGTGAAAAATATTTAATTGCTGGAACTGAGCTTGCAAATATTGACGTGACTAGAAAAATTCTTAAATTATTAAATAAGGATGAATCTTATATTCAATATGTTCCTCATAGGTTAGGACATGATTTCAGATATGCAATTGATGATTCGAAAATTAGAGCATTGGGTTTTAAAAGTGAAGTAGAATTTGATCAAGGGCTTTCTCAAACTATAGAATGGTATAAACAAAATGAGTGGTGGTGGAAAATTCTAAAACAGGATAGGCCAAATACGGATAGGACTGCTCAAAAATCATATCAGGCTTTACCTAATGTAATTATGGCACTTCATGCAGAGAATTGGAATAAGATTGTTTATCCGATTACAGGTAAAACGTTTGTTGCGATAGTTGATATTAGGCCTGAATCTGAGACTTTTGCCAAAGTGGAAACTTTTGAATTTGACGCAAGAAATCATCAAGCTCTGTTTATAGCCAAAGGACTTGCTAACTCGATTTGTGTTAACGGTGATAAAGGGGTGCATTATATTTATTTAGTGGATGATTATTATGATGGTTCAGATACTAAAGCGGTTGCTTTTGATGACCCAGATTTAAATATTTCTTGGCCTGTAAAAAATCCAATTTTATCTGAGCGTGATAAAAATAATCCAAAGCTTAGAGATTTATACCCCGAAAAATTTTCCTGAAATGCCAAATTTAGATAAGTTGCTTGTAATAGGATCTGGATCTTTAGTTGGCTCGCGTTTTGTGGAGCTACTGCCTTCTCATATAAAAGTTTGGGGGGCAGGAGGAAGTTTTGATAAAGAATCTAAACTAGAGAGTTTTAGTAAGTTAGATATCACAAATAGTAATGAGGTTTTGGAGGTAATTAGAAGCTCTCCAGTAAATTATGTAATTAACTTTGCTGGGGCTACTGCAGTTGATGAAATAGAAAAAACTCGACCTAGTGATCCAAATGACCAAAAGCAATTAAATGAGAATTTAGCATATAGAATAAATGTTATTGGAACAAGAAATATAATTAATGCTGCAGTGATTTCAGGAAAATTTCCTATTTTTATATCTACAGGTTTTGTGTTTGACGGTAAAAATGGTCCATATAGTGAAGAGGACCCCGTTGCAACTTCACCAAATGAGGTAAGTTGGTATGGCTGGACTAAAGTTTTAGCAGAAAAGCAAGTTTCTTTGGCAAGTATTGATTATTTAATGTTAAGGATATCCTATCCTTACAGAGGTAATTTTCCACATAAAGGAGATTTTGCTAGAAATTTTTTAACACTTTATGATGATTTTAAAAGTGGAAAAAAAGATTCTATTTACCCAATTTTTGCTGACCAAACTTTAACACCTACTTTTATTGATGATTTATCTAAGGCTTTAATAACCCTTTTAGAAAAACGTCAAACTGGAATTTTCCATATAACTTCTCCTGAAATTACCACCCCTTTTGATTTTGCCAGCGAAGTTTTAAAAGTTGCAAGAAGAGTTGATAATCCAGAACAGCTTTTAACAAAAGGCAGTTTGGTTGAATTTCATAAATCTCACCCATATCTTGCAACTCGCCCCTTGAAAGGTGGTGAGAAATCTGAAAAAATAGCTAGGTTAGGGTTTAGACCAACTAGTTGGAAAGAAGGGATTAAAAAAGCCTTTGGTTTTTAAAAGAAAGGAAATATTCAGGGTTAATTAAAAAGCAGCCTGAAAAGTCAAAATGGTATCAAAAAAAGCACTTATAACTGGTATTACAGGACAAGATGGATCATATCTAGCTGAGTTTTTACTAGAAAAAGGTTATGAGATAGCAGGTTTTGCAAGATCGAGTAGTACCGGTCATTTAGGGAATATTGAACACCTAAGAGCAGAGATAAGATTTTTTAGAGGAAGTTTAGATGATGAAAGATCAATTGAGGCTGCTTTATCTGAGTTTAAACCAGATGAGATTTATAATTTGGGAGCAGAAGCTGCACCAGCTGATTCGTTCAAAAGAAGAGTGTATACATCTGATATAAATGCTTTAGGTCCACTGAGAGTTTATGAAGCTGCTTTGAGATTACAAAAATCAGGTCATCAAGTTAAAGTTTACCAAGCCTCTACCTCTGAAATGTATGGTGCCCCAAAGGTGGTGCCCCAAGATGAAACCACACCATTTATTCCAAACAATCCTTATGGGGTAGCTAAACTATTTGCTCATCATAATGCCAGGATTTACCGTGAGGGGACCGATAAACTTTGGGTAGCATGTGGGATTTTATTTAATCATGAATCCCCTCGTCGAGGGATACAATATGTTACTAGAAAAGTTACAGTAGCTGTAGCTTGTATAGCAAATAAAGTAAAAAACCCGCCGTTAAATGAAGCGGGTAAACCAATTGTCACCAAAGACTGGAAATTACATATGGGAAATTTAGAGCCAAAAAGAGATTGGGGTTATGCCAAAGAATTTATAGAGGCAATTTATTTGATTATGCAAACTGATAACCCTGATGATTTTGTTATTGCAACTGGCGAGACTCATACCATAAGGGAAATGGTTGAGGTAGCTTTTTCCCATGCTGGTTTAAATTGGCAAGATCATGTTGTTGAGGTACCAGCTTTTATGAGACCTCTAGAAACTGGGCCTTTATGTGGTAATCCTGCAAAAGCAAAACAAGTTTTAGGTTGGGAAGCAAAAATTAAATTCCAGGAATTAATCAAATTAATGGTAGATAGTGATCTTGCCAAATTCTCATAAGGTTTGAACTAAGTGGTCATAGCCAAATTATCCATTACAAGCTTATTATTTATTAATAGCTTATTGCAAACAAACTCAATATTCTCCTACAATCGAGCAAGAGAGAAGTGTATTTATGAAAAAAGTAGTTGTTTTACTACCTACCTATAATGAAAAAAATATTATTGAGAAGTTCGCAAAAGAAGTTCTTGAGCAAGAGAAAAATTTACCAGGATACAAAATTGAACTTTTAATTGCTGATAGTAAGTCTCCAGACGGGACAGGAGAGATCGCTAAAAAATTGGCGGATAAAAATCCTAAAATTCATTTTTTGAGTGTTGAAAGAGGTCTAGGGGTTGCAATTATTAAAGGACACCAATATTCAATAAAATATTTAAATCCGGATGTACTTGCTCAACTTGATGCTGATGGGCAAGTTGATGCAGTCATTTTACCTAAATTGGTTAAAGGCATAGAAGAAGGTTATACCTTAATACTTGGTTCTAGATTTGTTAAAGGTGGTAAAAATATGCTTTCATTATCAAGGAGACTTTTTAGTGCTGGTGCATCTTTTGTTTGTAGAATAATAATGGGACCTTTTAATATTAGAGAGTTTACCAATTCTGCTAGGGCTTTTACTCCGGAACTTTTTAAAAAAATTAATCTTGAAAAACTCCCTTGGAGGGAAAAAACTTTTATAATTCAGCCTGCATTTTTACATGAAGCAATAGAGGCTGGTGCTAAATATAAAGAGATGCCTTTAATTTTTAAAAATAGGGCTGAGGGGTATTCCAAAAATAAAATTGTAAATTATGTTTATGATATTTTTAGTTATACATTGGATATAAGGTTACATAAAATGGGGATTAATATCCCTTTGTTTTTGTTAACCAGAAGAGCTAAGACTATGGTTAAATTTGGTGTGGTAGGTACGATCGGGACAGTAGTTGACTTTTTTTTCTATAATATTTTTATTTCAAAATTATTAATTCCTCCAGCAACTGCAAAAGCAATCTCAACAGAGATTGCAATTGTAAATAATTTTATACTTAATAATTATTGGACTTTTAGACATAGAAAAACTTCAGGGAATATTTTTTCTAAATTCGGAATATTTAATTTAGTAAGCTTAGGAGGATTAGGGATTGCTGTAATTATTATTAAAATATTACATATACTTTTTGGTGATGGAGTAGCTAGTATTTTGGGTTTAAAAATTGCTTATTACAATATTTACTTTTTAGTTACAATTCCGCCAGTAATGGGATGGAATTTTACCATAAATCATTTCGTTACTTTTAGGCACAAAGCTGCTGTAGAAAAAACTAGAATAATTTAGAGTTTATTGCTTGATAGCACGAATTATTCGTTGCCTGATAACTTCACCAGGTGGAATAAACCCATCTAAATCACAGCTAAGTGGAATATTGAAGCGTCTTGGATTTTTAATAAAAATATCACTTATTTTAATAAGAAGTGAATGTACTTTTTCGGATAAACCGTGAGTTAATGTTTTAACTACCCTTTTTAAAGGTTCGCTTTTTTGCGGTGCATATTCTTTCATTTGTAAAATACTAATCTTTTTAAGCAAGTAAATCAATTATAAGGGTTGAGGTTGGCAATGGGAGCAACATTATGAATAAGGAAATTTTGGGAGTATAGATATAAAGCTAAAAGCAACACTGCTAAAACTATTTTAAATTCTTTGGTGGTTAGTACTTTTTCAAAGGCTATTAAAACAAAAGGAAAAATAGGTAGAGCGTATCTACTGACATCTCTGTGGGTCACTAAGCTTGTTGCAACCAGATATGTTAATACAAAAAATGCTAGGGGGTACAATTTTTGCTTAATTAATGTAAGTCCTCCTAAAATTCCCAACAAAAACACAAAAATTATATCTTCTAACCAAATTTCGCCTACCCAATATTGTGATTTGTTAAAAACCTGAAAAGGAGGGAAGGTTAGGTGAATATTATCACCGCTATGAAAATAAGCCCAAAAATCATTATAGTTTAAATTGAATATATAAAAAACTCCTAATAGCCCAACAGGGATTAAAATAAGTGGATAGTAGGATAAATGCGCTTTAAAGTTTTGTTTGAATTTTGATAAACTTAACGGAAGAAAATATTTCCAGTGTATGTAGAGCAAAAGACTCAAAAAAAGTAAAATTCCTGGTGGTCTTGTTAATTGAGCAAAAAGTCCAAAAATGGATGACAATAAAATATATTTAGATTTCTTCTGACTTTCAAATTTCATAAAAAAGTAGATCGATGTTATAACAAAAAATATAAAGGTGGGTTCAGATGAACCAATTGAATGTACGATTATCCACCTTGCAGGGAGCAGAAGAAAGATAATTGAAAGCCAAAGCGGTTTTGTTGAAAGTTGAAAATCTCTGACTAAAAAATAGAAGGCAATAGCTGAGAAAATTGTAAAAATAAGAGAAACAAAAAGCATAGATTTTAACATTCCAAAGATCGGCCCAAAAAATAATATAAAAATGGAGTAAAGTGGAAAATGAGCGGCATAATAGTTTGCTGATAAACTTTGAGGGATGCTGGCAATTAAATCCGGATTATAAAAGGATTTAGCAATTGTTATATATTCCAATCCGTCATAGTTTTTATAAATATTACTAAACCCACTGCTAAAATCTAACCCATAAAAATTGGGTAATGCCAAGAAATGAGGTAGCCAAATTAAAAATGTAATAATAGTTGTAATTAGGCTTAAAAGTACTATATCTTTAATTGTTTTACTCACAAATTGATGTTAGCATATTAGAATGTTAGTTCAAAATCTTTCGGTATTTTTTCCCGCATTTAATGAAGCTGAAAATATTGCTCAGACTACGGAAAAAGCAATCAAAGTACTTAAGAATTTAAGATTAAAAAAATGGGAAATTTTAATCATTGATGATGGGTCCAAAGACAGTACAGGTAAAATAGCAGACGAGCTGGCTAAAAAATATCCTCAAATTAGAGTCATCCATCAGCCGAATGGAGGATATGGAGCAGCTTTAAGAACTGGTTTTTACCAAAGCAAATATGACTGGATTGTTTATACTGACTCAGATGGTCAGTTTGATTTTTCTGAAGTGAATAAATTTATCGATAAAACGAGTGAGGCAGATTTAATTTTAGGATATAGAATTAAAAGAAATGATCCGCGGATTAGATTGCTTTTAGCTAAAGGCTGGAAATTTCTAATTTTTTTATTTTTTGCCACCTGGTTTCAAGACGTAGATTGTGGATTTAAAATGGTTAGCAAAAAAGTTCTCAGTACCATTCCCAGATTAGAATCTTCAAGAGGGGCAATGATTAATCCAGAACTCGCCTTAAATGCTCAAAAGATGGGTTTTAAGATAGTTCAAGTTGGTGTTCACCACTATCCTAGATTATACGGCACCCCAACTGGCTCAAGTTTAAAAGTTATTATTAATTCTTTTTTGGACCTTTTTAAACTTTGGCTTAAATTGACATGAAAAATTCTTTAAGCAATTTCAAAAACTGGATTAAATCTCATCCCAAGGAATCAATTTTTATTTTTTTAATTTTAATTTTAGCTTGTTTTTTGCGCTTTTATAAACTTGATCAATACATGACTTTTTTAGGCGATGAAGGTCGAGATGCCTTAATGGTTGAGCGAATTTTAGTCAGACATGATTTTCCCCTTCTTGGTCCACCAACTTCAGTTGGGAATATGTATTTAGGACCACTTTATTACTATATGATGAGTTTGGCGATGCTTGTTTTTTGGTTAAATCCAGTGGCAGCTGCTGGAATGATAGCAACGATTGGAGTTTTAACTATTGCTTTAATTTATTTTTTAACTAGGAAATTTTTTGGAGTTTACGCTGCAGTCGTGGCATCCGTTGCCTATACTATCTCTCCGGTTACTATAATTTATTCTAGATCATCTTGGAACCCAAATCCTGAATCATTTTTTGCTTTACTTTGTTTATTAGGACTTTATTTTTTAAAACAAACTAATAATTTTTTATGGCTCATATTAGTTGGCGCTTCTTTAGCTTTTGCACTTCAGATGCATTATTTAGCCTTACTTCTCATACCAATTTTGGGAATTATTTTTTTCTATACCATTAAAATAAAAAACAAGAAAGAAAGACATCAGAATTTATATAAAGGATTAATTTTTTCTATTTTAATATTTTTTTTCTTAATGTCACCCCTTTTAATTTTTGATTTTAAATATAATTTTTTAAACTTGCATGCATTTTTAAATATTATCCATGGACAAAACTCACCGGTTCAATTTAATATCCTTGCAACCTTAATAAGAGTTTTTCCAATCTATCAATATAATTTAATTTCTAGATATTTAGCAGGCGAAAATTTAATAATTTCTTTGATTTTCTCAATTCTGATTGCCCTACCTTTAATTCATGCTTTACGGCGAAAAATTAATCACCAACCAATATCTTGGCCGATACTTACAATAGCTGTTTGGTTAATACTGGGAATTTTAGGTTTAGCATTTTATAGAGATTCTATTTATGATCATTACTTAGGATTTTTAAATCCAGTCTCTTTTATATTGCTTGGAGCATCGATTAATTTTTTTCAAAAAAGTTTTCAATTTGTCGCCATGATAATTATTTTATTAATACTTATGCTAGTAAATATCCCCAAAAATCCTTTATTTACTCCACCTAATAATCAGCTTCAGCGAACTCAAGAAATTGCTAAATATGTAATTTCTGAATCTCAAAACAAACCATTTAACTTTGCTCTAATTTCTGGGCATAATTATGATGCAGCTTATCAATTTTATTTTGAGCAATATAATCACAAACCTGCCGTTGTTCCAGTTGAGATAACTGACCAGCTATTTGTAGTTTGTGAAGATCCAGTTTGTAAACCAATTAATAATCCAAAATATGAAATCGCTGGATTTGGACTTGCTAAAATTGCAGACGAGACTTCAGTTTTGGGTGTAAAAGTTTTTAAATTAGTAGCTAATCCTGGAGGTAAACCCTAAATTTTATGAATAATTTAAAATTATCTGTTGTTATACCTGCATATAATGAATCGGTTAATATCCAGAGAGGTAGTTTGGATGAAGTAGAAGGTTACTTAACAAAGCAAAAATATAACTTCGAAGTATTAATAGTCGATGATGGTTCAACTGATGATACAGTTTCACTGATTGACAGAAAAATTAAAAATAAAAAAGACTTTAAATTAATCAAAAATTCTCATGGTGGTAAAGCTATCGCCGTGATGTCAGGATTACTCATGGCAAAAGGTAAAGTGGTTTTGTTTACTGATATGGATCAAGCAACCCCCTTACAAGAAGTGGAAAAATTTTGGGAAAAATTTGCTGAGGGATTTGATATTGTAATTGGTTCTAGACAAGGACGCAAAGGTGCTCCTCTAGTTCGGAAAATTGCAGCTTATTGCTTTGCCAGTATTCGTAATATTGTTTTAGGTTTACCATATATTGATACTCAGTGTGGATTTAAGGCTTTTACAAACCAAGCTATTCAAGAAATTTTTCCAACTTTGTCGATCCATTGGAAAAAAGTTAAAGAATCTGGGGCAGCAGTAAATGCTGGATTTGATGTTGAGGTGTTATTTCTAGCTAAGAAAAAGAATTTAAAAATTGCTGAAGTGGTTGTTGATTGGCATCATGTTGGAACTGAAAGAGTTCAAATAATTAAAGATTCTATAGAAGCGATAAAAGATATTTTAAGAATTAGACTTAATGATTGGCAAAAAAAATACTAATTATCTTAAATTTAAGATGTTTAATAATCAAACAAAGGTAGTTTTATTATTTAGTGAACAAGGATTAATTCTTTATCATATCGATTATGAAGGAGATGAAAGAGTCAGCTTTTCAAATCAAATCTTTTCAAATAAGCAAATTATTAATAAAGAGTTATTTGATGAATTAATTGCAAATTTTATAGCCAAAGTAGATTTACCAGCTCAAAATGCAATTTTAACCTTATCAGATTCTTTAGTTTTTCATAAAGAATTTATTTTGGATTCTTTGTTAGATATCAATAAAGAGAAAATTAATTTTTTAAAAAATCTTCCTGTTAAACTTAAGGACTTAGATTGTTTGCAGATTAAATCAGAACAGAAAATACATTTTTTAGCCAGTAATAAAACTCTTTATTTAAGTGTCAAAAGAGTTTTTGAGAACTTTAATTGGTATATTGAAGCCATAGTACCAATTAATATATTTGACAATATTAAAAATGAATCTTTAACCAAAGAAAACATTGTGCAAGTATTAGATTCTAAAAAAGCACTAGAATTAGTTGACTTTTTAAAAGCTGAAGAATTTGATGTTGGGTTTGAAGATAAAGAAGTAGATCTTAAAAATAATCCCAAAAGTAGTTTAATTACTTTAATTCTAATTAGTATATTAGTTTTATTGATCGCATCTATAACAATAGTCGTTTTAATTAAATTGCATTTTTCGTTGAGTAATTTTATATCTAATAAATCAAACTCGAATAAACAAACTTTGACTATCCCTCAAGCCTCTCAATCAGCCAGTCCAAAGTTAGAAGTTGCTAAACAAGATCTAACAATTAAAATTTTAAACGGTTCAGGAGTCACTGGCAAAGCTGCCCAAATTAAAACAATATTAGAGAATTTAGGTTATAAAAATATTGAAACTGGAAATACTCTCTTTCAAAACCAAGCTTCTTTAATTAGTTTTTCCGGCAAAGTTTCAGATGATATTAAAAAAGAAGTTCAACTTAACTTGCAAAAAAATTATCCTGATATAGTAAGTCAAAATAATAATTCAGATTCTAGGGATATTCTAATTGAACTTTATAAATAAATACCAATAAAAAGATATAATATTTAAATGATGAATTTCATCCTTAAAAACAAATTTTATCTACTAGGATTAATAAGTTTAGGAATTTTATATTTTCTAATAAGATTGCCAAATTTAACTCTTCAACCAATTTTTGCAGATGAGGCAATCTATATTAGATGGGCTCAGGTTATGCGAGCTGAGTCTACTTTACGATTTTTACCTCTATCAGATGGAAAAACTCCTCTTTTTATGTGGGTGATGATTCCACTTTTTAAGATTTTTTCTGACCCACTTTTAGCTGGAAGAATGTTATCTGTTTTTTCTGGCTTTCTAACTTTTTTTGGGGGGGTTTATTTAGCTTGGAGACATTTTAATCGCTCAGTAGCCTTACTTGTTGGATTTATTTTAGTTATTGCACCTATGATTGTTTTTTTTGACAGAATGGCCTTAGTTGATTCACTTCTTTCAGCCTTTTCTATGTGGGCGTTAATTTTAAGTTTAGAATTAATTAAATATCAAAGAATTGATTTGGCTATGTTTTTGGGTTACATAATGGGAGGGAGTTTGCTCACAAAACCTCCGGGATTTTTTAATCTGATAAATTTACCTACTAGCTTGCTTATCTTTGATTTTTCAAGTAGAGACCGCCCTAAAAGGTTAGCTAAAATTTTGGGCTTGTGGATAATTGTTTTTGTGATTACCATGGTGATTTATAATGTTTTAAGACTCGGGCCAGGGTTTAGTAATTTAAATAGTAGAAATCAAGATTATGTTTTTTCTCCAACGATTTTACTTTATCGACCACTTGATCCTTTCATACCCCACTTTCATGACTTGCTAGATTGGTTACCAAAAATACTCACTTTACCTATTTTATTTTTAAGTTTAGGAGGAATTTTTTGGTCAATTTATAAAAAAAATAGGTTAGCACTGGTAATACTTTTTTGGTCTCTGATCCCATTAATTATTCAAATGGCACTTTTAAGAACGTTTACTGCTCGATATATTCTTTTTTCATTTCCGCCATTACTTATTTTAGCTGGTTGGTTTTTATCCGAGCTATTAAGCTTTAGAAATAAGTGGTTTTTAAGCTTATCTGCAGTTGTTATTCTAATGATTCAACCACTCGTTTTTGATTATTATTTGCTTATTGATCCTTCACAAGCTAATCTTCCTCGTGAAGAAAGGAGAGGTTATTTAGAGGATTGGACAGCAGGGTATGGCTTAAAACAAATTGCCAGCTTCCTTGATCTTGAATCTAAGAAATCTCCAATTGTAGTTGGGACAGAAGGAAGTTTTGGTACACTTCCAGATGGTTTGCAAATCTATTTAGATAAAAATAGACAAGTGAGTATTGTGCCGGGTAAAGCTACAGTTTCAGCTGAACTGCGAAGTGCCGCCAATTCTCATCCAACATTTTTTGTCGCAAATAAGTCCAGATATCCATCAATCGAAGAAGGATTAACTAAAATTATGGAGTTTCCTAAGGCGGTTGGAAATAGTATTCCACCGGATGCAATGCTGCTTTTTAAAGTCTCACCAACTATTGAATCATCACCTACACCAAAAATTCATAAATAAATTTTTAATGTTAAAAAATTTTCTTAAAAAAAATATTTATATTTGGATTTTAATTTTATTAACTATCCCTACTTTTTTTAAAATTATTAGGCCAGGTTTTTTTCCAATGCAAGATGATTTGCAAGCTTTTAGGATTCAGCAAATGGATAAGTGCATTCAAGATTTGCAGATTCCATGTCGCTGGATTCCTGATGCAGGTTACCAGTATGGTTATCCACAATTTCTTTATTATCCGCCAAGTACTTATTATTTAGGTGAGGTGTTTCACTTGTTAGGCTTTCAATTTATTGATGCAGTTAAATTACTTTTTGTGTCAGGTTTTGTCTTATCGGCATTAGCAATGTTTATTTTTTTAAACTCCTTCTTAGGAAAATTTAGCAGTTTAATCGGAGCGTTACTTTATACGTATATTCCCTATAAAGCAGTTGAAGTTTATGTTAGGGGGGCCATGAGTGAGTTTTGGTCTTTAGTTTTTTTTCCATTAATTTTTTGGAGTTTATATAAATTAATTAAAACTTCCAAAATTAAATATTTAGCATTTTTAGCTATTTCTTTAGGATTACTTTTAATTACCCATAATTTAATGTCTATGATTTTTTTACCAGTTGCTGGAATTTGGGCATTAACTTGGATTGTCATAGAAAAAAAATGGTCTGTTTTACCAAAAGTTTTTTTAAGCGGATTGCTTGGACTTGGTTTGGCGGCTTTTTTTACAGTACCAGTTTTAGTTGAAAGACCATATGCACACCTAGAAACTCTTTTAGGTGGGTACTTTGATTATAGGCAGCATTTTGTAGATTTAAATCAGCTTTTTATTTCTAATCATTGGGGTTATGGATCGTCATATCTTGGTCCAAATGACGATTTATCTTTAAGTACAGGACAAGTCCAATGGGTAGTAGCTTTTTTTGGAGTAATCTTATCAATACTAAAATATAAAGAAAATAAAAAACTTGCTAATGTAAATTTTATCTTATTTTTTTCTGGTCTTTTAGTTTTGTTTTTAATGCACCAAAAATCTAGTTTTATTTGGGATAAGTTACCCTTCTTTGCATATTTGCAATTTCCTTGGAGATTTTTAGCTGTTTCAATTTTTTTACTTTCAACTATGTCTGCGATTACTATTTATTATTTAGAAAAAATTAAGCTAGCTTTTTTAAAAAAATTTAATTTGGGTCAAATATTGGGTATTGGTGCAGTTGTAGTAGCTTTTGTACTTTATGGAAGTTTTTTTGCTCCACAAAAATGGTTAAACATTACAGATCAAGATAAATTTTCTGGAATATCCTGGCAGAAACAGCTAACTATTAGTATTTTTGATTACTTACCAATATACGCTAAATTACCACCAATTCACCAAGCTCCAGATTTTCCTGAGATAATGAGTGGACAAGCTCAATTTTTAAGCTATAAAAAAGGAAGTGATTATCAAATTGGTAAGCTAGTGGTTAGCCAACCTGCAAACTTAAGGTTGCCTCTGTTTGATTTTCCTGGTATGAAAGTAACAGTTGATAATGATTTAGTAGTTCATAATCATAGCGATTGTCGAAATGAAGAATTTTGTTTAGGACTAATTAATTTTAATGTTTCTACTGGAACACATATAATTAAAGCTGAGTTAACAAATACTCCAGTTAGAACAATTGGAGATCTATTAACAATTTTAAGCTTGATAATAATTATTAAACTATTTATTTATTCAAAAAGATATGAAAGCAATTTTTCTTAAAGATTGGCCAATTTTAATTTTACTGTTTCTTTCACTGTTTATCATTTGGCCATTACTTTTACCAGGGTATTTTTCTCATCATGATGACTTGCAAATAATGAGAATATTTGAAATGAGAAAATGTATTTTTGATTTACAAATACCTTGTCGATGGGTGCCAGATATGGGATATGGAAATGGTTTTCCTTTGTTTAATTATTATGGAGTTTTTCCTTACTATTTGGGGGCAATTTTGAGTTTTGTTTTTGGATATATTGGATCGGCTAAAATACTTTTTTTCTTACCTTTAACCTTTGGTGGAGTTTTTATGTATTTACTTGCAAAAGAATTAACTAATAAGTTTGGGGGATTTTTTGCTGGTATCTTATACATGTTTGCTCCATATAAAGCACTTGATGCATACGTTAGAGGAGATGTGACAGAAAGTTTTTCTATTACGCTAGCTCCTTTGCTTTTTTATTTTAGTTTGAAATTAATTCAGGAAAAATCAAAAAAATATTTTTTGTTAAATACCTTAGCACTTGCAGCTTTTTTAACAACTCATAATATCATGACACTTTTTTTTATTCCAGTTTGGTTTATCTATATCTTTTTGTTATTATTTTTCGGGAAAAAAAATAAATCACTAATCTTAATATTCGGAAGTTTAGTTTTAGGAATAGGATTATCAGCTTTTTTTATACTTCCAGCTTTTGTAGAAAAATCTTTAGTTAATACTGATTCACTTCGAATTATGGATTTAAATTTTAGAGCCCATTTTGTTACAGTTGAACAAATCTTTATAAGTAGATTTTGGGGATATGGTGCCTCAACTCCAGGGATAAATGATACAATTTCTTTCCAAATTGGTTGGCCGCATTGGTGGTTAGTTGGATTAGGGATTATCTTAATACCAATCTCTTTAATTAAATTATTTAATAAATTTCTCTATTTATTTAATAAAAATCAATTCATATTAATAATTTTCTTGTTTGTTGTTTTTATTGGATCAATATTTATGATGCATAATAAATCTGCATTTGTCTGGGAAAAAATTGATCTGCTTCAGTATACTCAATTTCCTTGGAGGTTTTTAGCTTTAACAATTTTTTCATCAAGTTTGCTTGGAGGCTATTTAATTCTAATTTTTAAAAATAAAAAATGGCAATTAGCTAGTTCGATTTTATTATCAAGCTTGACTATTTTATTAAATTTTAGTTTTTTTAAGCCAGAAACTTTTTATCCAAATTTGACAGATCAGGAAAAACTTTCTGGAAAATTATTTGAAGATCAGCAAAAAGCTGCTATTAATGATTATCTACCAAAGACCGCTTATGAACCAAGAGAAAAAGCGCCAATCTTACCACTGGTAATTTCAGGTAAGGCTGAAGTTAGCAATTTTTTAAATTATTCTAATAAGTTTAAATTTAATGTTAATGTTTTTGATAAAGCGAATATTGAAGTGCCAGTTTTTGAATTTCCAAATTGGCAAACCTTTGTAAATCAAAAATTATATCCCCATAGTCATCAAAATCTTTTAGGAAGAATTAGATTAGACTTAGTTCCTGGTAATTATCAAGTTGTTGGTCAATTTAAAGATACATCAATTAGACAAACTTCCAATATGCTTTCGTTAATTTCCTTAATAACTTTATTAATTATTACAAGATATGGAAAAAATAAACTTTTTAATAGTTAGTTTAGAAAAATATTGGTGGCTTGCATTAATAGTTTTTTCAATACCTGCAATTTGGGCATTATTTATTCCAGGATTTTATGGCGCTTCAGATGACTTACATATCGGTTGGCTTTTTGAAATGGATAAAGTTTTAAGGATAGGCCAGATCCCGCCAAGATTTGTACCAGATTTAAGTTTTGGTTTTGGTTATCCATTATTTAATTTTGTTTTTCCTCTGCCTTTTTACATAGGTGAAATTTTTCATTTGCTGGGGTTATCCTTAGTAGACTCTGTTAAAGGGGTTTTCTTAGTTAGTTTAAGTTTATCAGCTTTTACAATGTTTTTTTTATTAAAAGAATTTAGTTCCAAGTTTTTAAGTTTAGCAGGATCGTTAATTTATTTATATACTCCATATCGTTCAACGGATACTTATGTTAGAGGAGCAGTAGGGGAGGCCCTAACTTTTGTATTTTTACCAGTATTGACATTAGCTTTTATAAAATTAACTAAATTTGAAGAGAAGAAATTAAATTTTAAATGGATAGGTATTGGGAGCCTCTCTCTACTCGCCCTTACCTTGTCGCACAATATAACTATTTATATGTTCTTTCCTTTTTGTTTGCTACTTGGAATTTTAATGATAATTTTTCATAGTAAGCAAAAGCTTAAATCGATCCTACAAATTTTTTTAACGTTTTTTTTAGGTTTACTCTCCGGAATATATTTCTGGCTACCAGCATTAGTTGATAGTGGGCTAATGAAATATGATACTGTTTTTAATTTCAAAGATCATTTTCCAACCTTATTGCAACTTTTTAAACCATATTGGGGTTACGGGGCATCAGTACCAGGACCATATGATGGGATGTCTTTTTTTATTGGAATATCAAATTTAATTTTATTTGCTTCAGGGATAATTTTATTATTTTTTTATTTAAAGAAATACTCAACTTTGCAAAAAATTATTTTGGTTTGGTCAATTATTAGTTTTTTAATGGCAGGATTAATGATGAATTATCGCTCCACTTTTATCTGGGATAATTTACCATTGCTTCCATACTTTCAATTCCCTTGGCGCTTTTTGATAATTACAACTTTTGTAACTCCAATATTTATAATAACTTTAGAAGAAATAAAATTTAATCAGTTTATAGGAATATTTTTAATCGTCCTAACAATCTTATTAAGCTTTAATATTTTTAGGCCCCATGATTTTTTGGGAAGAATGGATGATTATTTCTTAAAGCGATATATCCCTACTCCAATTGCCAACAAGAAGTATCTTGAAATTCAAGAAGAGTATTTAAGGTTACCATTAAATACTCTTTATCGTCCCAGTAAAAATTATCCACTTTTAAATCAGCAATATCCAATTATTCAAAATTTAAAAGCTGATGCCGATTTAAATAGTCAGTTTAAAACAATTTCAAGTCAATCTTTAACAATTTCTTATAACAAATATTTATTTCCAGGATGGAAAGTTTTAGTTGATAATAAAAATGTACCTATTAGTCCAGGTAGTCCATTTGGGCAGATTACTTTCAAAGTTCCATCTGGAGCCCATAAAATTTCAATCTTTTTTGCAGAAACTCAATTAAAAATTCTTTTAGATTTAATTTCAGTTTTTGGAATAATTGTTTCTTTGATATTTTCTTTTTTTAAGTTTTCTGTTGGAGGAAAAAGATTAGTTAGTGTATTATCAAGGTAATGAGACAGAAAATTTGGATTATATTAGGAATAGGTATTTTGTTTCGTCTACTAGCTTCCCCTTTTACTTATCATTCAGATATTCAAACTTATGATTTAGCCACATTTGTTTTGCAGAAAGGATATATTTTAAGTTTTTATGATTTTTTTCCTAACTTACCCAGTATTTTGGGTTGTGAGCAAGTTTTAAAAACTTTTCCTAACTTTAATTTTAATTATCCCCCAGCAGTTTATTTTTTCTTAGGAGGAATATCATTAATTTTTAGTTTTTTAGTTGGAAATAATTTTATTGCTAATTTCTTATTTAACACCAAAGCAGTTTTGGGAGCACCAATTTTATTTTTCCACCTTTTAACTTTAAAGTTACCCCTTTTAGCGTTTGATATAGCTAGTGCAGTTTTGCTTACTAAACTATTCAGCTCTCCTAGGCAAAAGTTAATGATACTTGGGATGTGGATGTTTAATCCAATTGCTATATTTGCTTCTTTTTTTGAAGGGCAATTTGATATTATTCCGACTTTTTTTACTATACTTTCACTTTTTTTGCTGAAAGCAAGTAGCGAAAAAGTTTCCGAAAAAAAATTATTACTTTCTAGTTTAAGTTTAGGGATAGGTGCAACTTTTAAAATCTATCCTTTGTTTTTAGTAATACCCTTAATGAGTTTAACTGAAAATTGGCAAGAAAGAATCAAAATTTTAATTGTTTCAATTCTACCTTACTTAATCTTAATTCTTCCGTTTTTACCATCACATGGGTTTAGAAGTTCGGCTCTTTTAGCCGGGCAAACTCTGAAAAGCTTTTATGCGCAGATTCCGATATCTGGTGGGGAATCAATAATTTTATTTTTAGCAACACTAATCTTTTTTTATCTATTGTTTTTTAGAAATAAAATTTCTGCAGAAAATCTTTGGCAAAGATATCTAATTACTCTTCTAATATTTTTTATTTTCACTCATTATCACCCTCAATGGTTACTTTGGTTAACACCATTTTTAATAATAGAAGCAGCTCTAACAAATCTTAAAAACTTTTTAGCAAAAAGTCTAATTTATATAAGCTGGTTTTGTTTATTATTCTTTTTTGACCCTGGGTTAACTTTAGGATTATTTTCTCCAATTTTTCCAAGCCTTTATAATTCTATTAGTATTTGGCAAATTTTAGGAGTAACTCCAGATTATAATTTTATGCGAAGTATTTTTCAGACAATATTTGTAGGGTCTGCAGTGTATTATATTTATATCTACTTTAGAGAAAACAGATAGGGGAATTATTTTAGTATGAACTTTTTAACCCAGACAATCTTTTTTAATTCGTTATCTAGTTTAACTAATTCTAATTTTTCTACCATGGTCTCATAGTTAAGATTGAGAGATTTAGCTTTTTTGTATACCCTCTCAAACTCAGATTGATTAAAAGATAGTCGCCTAGGATTAGTTACCTTATAATCCCTCTTTCTTTTAATGAATAGACCTAGTCCTATATGGGGAATGTAGGGTAGATCTTTTCTTAAGAAGGGGCTCATAATTCCAGCATATAATTCATCATGCAATTTTGTTAACTCACTGTTGCCTTCTTGTACTAGTAAATAAAGCCAGTTATCCCAGGATTTTTCCAATCCTTGTATATGAATTTTAAAGGGCTTCCACCTATCTAAAGTATTTTTTATGTGTTGTATTAATTGATCTTCACCAATCATTTCTGGAGTAGGAAATATTAGGGTAAAATGGGCACCTGCTAAATGATAATAGGGATCGTATTCCTGTTGAAACATATCAATTAAAGAAGTATCAATCTGGGGCTTATAAATTAAAGCATAAGTCATAATTAGAAATTATAGCAAAAGATATCTACGCTTGGTTTAATTCTGCTAAAATGGAGGATATGGATGATGATACCGGCAAATCAAAGTTGTCCCTTCCTGAGATTAAAAAAAGACTAAAGAGTTCATTTGTTTCTCTTTTTGCTAGACAAATACTCCTTCGGGCAATAGGGTTTATTTCTATTAACATCGTGTTAGCCAGGTTGCTTTCGGTTGAAACTTTAGGAATTTTTAATATCGCAACTGCGATAGTTTCATTTTTTGCTTTTTTTTCTGACATTGGTTTAGCCGCTTCACTAATTCAAAAAAAAGAAGACATTGAATATTCAGATATTAAAACTACTTTTACAATTCAGCAAATCATTGTTGGGTTTTTAAGTTTAATTATTATTTTTGGGGCTCCTTATTTAGGAAATTTTTATAGCTTAAATGATTCCGGGATTTGGTTAATAAGAGTTTTGGGAATATCCTTTTTCCTTTCTTCACTCAAAGTAATTCCTTCTGTCATGTTAGAGCGACAACTTAAATTTAATCCCTTAGTTTTTGTTGAGGTTTTAGAAACCGTAATTTTTAATGGGGTATTAATTGCCGCAGTTTTAGCAAAATTTGATATTTGGAGTTTCTCGATAGCCATTTTAGCCAGAGGGGTAGTTGGAGTTATCGTAATTTATATACTTGCTCCAACTAAAATTGGTTTTGGAATAGATAAAATATCAGCTAAAAAATTATTATCTTTTGGAGTTCCTTATCAAGTAAATAATTTATTGGCACTGACTAAGGATCGGTTAGTCCCTTTGGTTATTGCAAGATTAGTTGGTCCAACTGGAATTGGTTATATAACTTGGGCTCAAGCAATTGCTTTTTTACCTCTTGAGATAATGAATGTGATTATTAGAATTACTTTTCCAGCTTTTTCGCGTTTACAAGATGATAAAGAGTCTTTAAGTATAGCTGTTGATAAGTCACTGTTTTTAACAGCCTTATTTGTTTATCCAGCACTTTTTGGGTTGGGAGCAATTTTACCATCGGTTGTAACTTTTGTAGTTTCAAGTAAATGGCAACCTGCAATGTCGAGTTTTTATCTATTCGCATTTTCTACTTACTGGGCGGTAATTTCTACTACATTAACAAATACTTTAAATGCTACAGGTCATATTAAACAAACTCTAAAGTTAATGATTATGTGGACTGTTTTAACTTGGATTTTAACACCAGTCTTGACTTATTATTATGGATACTTAGGTGTAGGAATTGCCTCTTTCATAATTTCTTTTAGCTCGGTCATGACAATTATTTTAGTTAAAAGAATTTTGCCAATTAAAGTGATGGAGGCAATTATTCTACCAACTGGTGCAGCAATTTTAATGGCTGGCTTAATGTATCTTTTTTCTGAAAATTTTGTTAGAAGCAAATTGAGTTTAATCCCGACGATAATTTTAGGAGCATTAATTTATATCGGTGTGGTTTATTTATTTGGTAAAGATAGGATAATCAAAGACATCAAAGCACTTAAGAATGTTTAAAATTTTAGGATTTTTAGCAATATTTTTATCTTTGTTTTTGATAATTTTTCCAAATAAAATTTTAGCTGACCAAAATTCTTTTGTAACTGTTGTTAACCCTGTTAGAGGAAATGATTTTTGGGAACTGAAGGATCAAAAACCAACTGATGCAATTGCTGGTCAACAGCAAATTCTAAAATCTCAAAATATAGTTGCAACTTGGTTAATTAGACCTGATACTCTTTTGGATCAAAATATTATCAAGATTTTAAAATTAATATCTTCTACAGATGAGTTGGGACTTTTTTTAGAAATCACCCCGAGCTGGACAAATCAAGCCAAGGTAGAATATCAGAAATCAGCAAACTGGCATTCTGCTGGAAGTGTTTTTCTAACAGGCTATTCTGTAAAGAATCGAGAAAAACTAATTGACTCTGCTTTTGAAGACTTCAAAAAAAATTTTGGATTTTATCCAAAATCTGTTGGAGCTTGGTTTGTTGATGCTTATTCACTTCAATATATGCAGAAAAAATATCAAATAAACTCTGCACTAATTGTAGCTGATCAATACTCGACAGATAATTATCAAATTTGGGGACAATATTGGCAGTCTCCCTATTATCCTCAAAAAAGAAATACCTTAGCACCTGCCCAAACTTTGGAGGATAAGCTTCCTATTGTGGTAATGCAATGGGCTGCTAGAGACCCGGTTAATGGATACGGTAAAGCAGTTGAGGAAAGCACTTATTCAGTTCAAGCAAATGACTATATAGACTACCACAGCTTAGACATTAACTATTTTTCTAAGCTAGTTGATATTTATACAAATCAAAAATTTAATAAATTTAATCAATTAGTTGTTGGTTTAGAAAATTCTTACTCTTGGAGTAAATATAAAAATGAATACTTAAATCAAATAAATGTAATTTCTACCAAACAAAAATCTGGGCAATTTTTGGTTGTTACAATGAATGATTTTGCTAAATGGTATAAATCTAGTTTTCCAGAGGTTTCACCTGAGCAGATTGTTATAGCAGATGATCCCCTTGGATCAAGTAGAAAAACTGTCTGGTTTATGAACCCCTATTATAGGGTAGGATGGTTTTATAATTCAGAGGGAAGTGTAATAAGAGATGTCAGACAATATTTAGAATCTCAAGAACAGTTATGTTATGAAAAACTATGCCAGAACTTAAATTTTGCAACAGCCGCAACAAGAGTTTTAGATGATGTAAGTTTTCATCGCAACTTTTTGATTGATGAAGGAAGAATCAGCAGTATTAATTTTGGAAAAAGCAATCAAGGCTTTTTTATTGAGTATATAAATGATGCACAAAGAAACCGACGCTTAGATTTTTTATTACGAGATATTTCAATTGATGGAGTAATATCCTCTATTGATGGAACGATTTTAAATGCAACTAAAACTTACATTGATCAGAGTAAGGTAAATACGGAAAATGTTGATACGAGTTTGAAAAGTTCTTTAACTTTTTTACTGGCCGATGTTATAAAGTTTTTTCTGTTTAGTATCTTTGTGTTATTAATACCTGGAATGGTTTTATTGAATTTTAAAAGAGAGCTTTTGGATCTAGAAAAAGTTTTTCTATCAGTAACAATAGGTTTAGTAAGTTTTACTTTAATTACTTATTTTATCAGATTTCTTAGGCTTGATTTTTTTGTTCCAATTTACTTACTTTTAATAAATTTATATTTTATATACAGTAAAAAATATAAGGACTTATTGTTATTTAGAATAGATTTAAAAAGTAAGGTTATTTATTTAATTCTTCTTTTAGGGATAATTTTTCAAATCCTACCCACTGTTAAAACTGGTCTTAGTTTTGGGTTTGGATTAGGTTTCTGGGGACCAAATGCACACGATGGGGTATGGCATATTGCTTTAGTAAACCAACTAGAAAAAAATTTACCGCCCCTAAATCCTATTTATTCAGGAGCTGTTTTAAAAAACTATCATTATTTATATGATTTATTAATATCTTTAACTGCAAATTTAACTACAATTTCTCCTGTTGATTTAGTTTTTCGTTTGTATCCTTTGCTTTTTTCTACAATGTTAGGAGTGGGAACAGTAGTTTTGTTTAAAAAAATGTTTCAAGATTATATAAATGAGAAAAAACTTAATGTAGCAATAATTTCTAGCCTATTTTTTGTATATTTTGCCGGAAGTTTTGGTTGGATAGTTACTTATTTGCATGAGCGTGTTCTTTCAGGAGAATCTTCTTTTTGGGCTAATCAGGCAGTTTCCTTTAACCTAAATCCTCCTTTTGCAATTTCTCTAATTATCATCATTGCATGTTTAGTTTTATTTAAAAACGCCTTGAGGTATAATTTTAAAAATTCTCTTTTGCTTGGATTGTTAGTTGGTAGTTTGATAGGTTTTAAAGCCTATGGGGCGATTATTTTATTTTTATCTATATTTATCATTTGGGTAATAAACTTAAGGAACAGATTATTTTTTAGACTATTTTTGACTTTAGTTGTAGGCGGCTTAATTTCTTTAGGGATATATCTACCTAATTTTAGCTACTCTAGTACTTTTATTTTTCAGCCTTTTTGGCTTATAGATACTATGATTGACTTTCCAGATCGAGTGGGCTGGCTTAAATTATCAAGTGCCAGAACTGCTTATTTTGAAAGGAAGGAGTGGTTAAAATTTTTTTTGGTGGAGCTGATTAGCTTTCTTTTGTTTTTAATTGGTAATTTGGGAGTTAGATTTTTAGGACTTTTTACAATATTAAAATTTAAAAAAATTAGATCTGATCTTTTACTTCAATTTATTTTTGCAATATTAATTTTTTCTTTTTTAATTCCTTTATTTTTTACTCAAGTTGGAACTGCCTGGAATACTATCCAATTTTTATATTACTTTCTTTATTTTATGGCCCTTTTTGCAGGTTTTGTTATTTCTTTTATTTTCGATAAATTTCCTAAAGGAATTAATTTTGTTGTAATTATTTTTCTCTTAATTATTACTCCAATTAATTCAATAGCAACTGCTTGGGGATACACTTATAATCGTCCGCATGCTTTTATCAGTAACTTTGAAATGCAAGCATTAAGTTTTCTAAAGGATCAACCTGATGGGGTGGTTTTAACTTTTCCATTTAACAAGGATGATAGAGAAAAATTTCAAGGTCCTCTTCCACTTTTTGTTTATGAGACTACCGCTTATGTATCTGCTTTTTCGGAAAAAACCGTATTTCTGGAAGATGAAATTCAAAATGATATCTTAAATCTTGATAACAGCAGAAAAAGAGTTAAATCCAAAGTTTTCTTTGATTCTTTAGGCAAAGAAAATGGAAATTTTCTTATTAAAGAAAACATTAAATATATTTATCTGCAAAAATACTATAAAATTAATTTAGAAGAAAACAATGAAATCTCAAAAATCTTTGAAAACCAGGAAATATTAATATATAAAGTTAAATGATTTTACTTAATAGTTTTACGTTGCTTCCGATTTTTTTGATACTAATATTTTTTGTAATTTATACGACTGGCTTTTTAATTCTAAAGTTGGGAAAAGTAGAATTAGTTGCTGAGGAATGTATAGCTTTGTCCTTAATGCTGGGAAGTGTAATATTTGTTTTTGAAGCTATTTTATTTGGACTGCTAAACTTAAGGTTTTTAAGTTTACCGATGTTAATTATCCTTAATATATATATATTCATTAGATATAAGTTTGAGATTTTAAAAACCTGGAAAGTTTTTTTATATAATTGGAAATTGCTTTCAATAATTCTGGTAGGAATATTAATTCAGGGTTTCATTAATTTTCCTAGCGGGATTAACTACGGAGATGGGTTACTTTTTTGGAGTTCTCAAGGCCACGATGGGTTATGGCATATTTCCCTAATGCAAGAAATTGTTAAAAGTATGCCCCCAAAAAATCCGATATATGCTCATGAAGTGCTTTATAACTACCATTATTTAGTGGACATATTTATGGGGGAATTTGCTCGGATTTTCCCTATATTCTCTCTGCTTGATCTTTACTTTAGATTTTTTCCAGTAGTTTTATCTTTTATGATTGGGGTTTCGGTATTTTCTTTTGTAAGTCTTTGGAAAAAGAATGCACTTATTGGTCTAATTGCAACCGCCTTTACTTATTTTATTGGAAGTTTTGGGTTTGTTGTAACATATATGAAACATGGAATTATTTTTGGAGGTGAAACTGTTTTTTGGGCAGCTCAACCAAATACAATATTAGGTAATCCACCTCATGCTATAGCTTTTAGCTTTATCACTGCATATTTTTTAAGCTTTTTAAAATATTTTAGGGAGAGAAATAAATTCTGGTTAATAATAGCTTTTTTACTGGGGGGGGTTTTAACTGGATTTAAAGTCTCAGGTGGTATTGTTTTAGTTTTTGGAGTATTAGCAGCGGGGCTTTTTGATTTAATAAATACAAAAAAACTTACAACTTTATTTTTTGCTATTTTAATATCAATAACAAATTTTATAACTTTTAAGCTATTAACGAAATCGGGTGAGGGGCATTTAATATTTTTACCCTGGTGGTTTATTAGGACTATGGTCGTTGCAGGCAATAGACTTGACTGGCTCGATCTGGAATTAAGAAGACAAACTTACCTGGCGGCTGGAACTTGGCATTCGTACCTTAGGGTTTTGCAACTTGAGACACTGGCTTTTTTAATTTTTCTTATTGGAAATACAGGTATGAGAATAATTGCATTATATGAATTTATTCGTATTTTTGGGAAGAAAGGATCTTTGTTACTTAAAGATCCTTTTGAAATATCGCTTCTTACGACAATGCTTGTTGCTTTTTTAATTCCAATTTTCTTTGTTCAGCAGGGAATAATTTATAACAACATTCAATTCATGCAGTATTATTTATTAATAATGGGTTTTTATGCAGCAGTAGTTTTTTATAAAGTGATTCACATTAAAAATGCACTATTAAAAATATTTTTAATAGTTTTGATTATTATTTTATCTGTTCCTACGGTTATCGGAAACTTAGTTGAATTTTATGGTCCTGGAACTACAGCTTTGGCAATAGTTTCTAATGCCCAACTTCAATCCTTAGATTACTTAAAAAATAATACTCCTTCGGATGCTACTATTTTATCTTATCCCTTTGATAAATATCTAAAAGATAAATATCAACAACAGCCCAGACCTATATATGCCTGGTATAGTACCTCTTATATTTCAGCTTTTGGTTTAAGATCAACCTATCTTTCAGCTGAGGAACAAGCTTTGATAACCGGTTATCCTTTAAATGACAGATTGGAGAAAATGAATAAATTTTTTAGTCAGGTTGATTTTAAATGGAATGAGGAATTTTTGGCCGATGAAAAGATAGATTATATTTATTTAGAAAAGCCACAAATTAAAAATCAACTTGATTTGGAAAAAAATCATTTAGTAAAAATTTTTGAAAATAATGAGTCAATAATTTACAAGGTAAAGAAAATTTAGATGGTAAAAAGAATATATTCCACATATTTAATTTTAACTTTAATAATTGTTTTAGGATTTATATTAAGAATACTTCTTATTAATAAAATTTCCTTATATGGCGATGAACTTACTTTAGTGTTTGATGCTTATTCTTTGCTTAAAACTGGAATGGATCAAACTGGTCAATTTTTACCACTAACTTTTAATATGGGAGCGGGCAGGCCTGGCGGCTATGTTTATGCATCAATTCCATTTGTTGCTTTATTTGGACCATCTGCTTTAGGTGTCAGATCTTTGTCAATAATCTCTGGGCTTTTGAATATTGTCCTTATTTATTTTCTTGGTAAAAAGTTTTTTTCAAAGAGTACAGGACTTATTGCAGCCTTCATTTATTCTGTATCTATTTGGGATTTAAGTTTAAGCATTGGGGGATTTGAAGCTCATTTTGCGCTTTTTTTGGCGCTTTTGGGGATAGTTTTATTTATATATGCAACAAAAAAACCTTTTTTTTATATTCTTTCTGCATTTTTTCTTGGATTAACTATCCATACTTATCCTACTTATAAATTAACATTACTTTTTATTATTCCCTTGCTTTTATGGTTAAGAGGTGATTTTAAACTTTATTTTGAAAAAAAATTGATAGTTGTAACTGCTATATCTTTATTAATTTTAACTTTTTTAGGAATTCTTTCAGCATCTCAAACTCTCTTTGCTGGTTCGGAAAATAGATTTTCTAATATAAATGTGTTTAATTTAAAAGACGTTAAAGAGCAGATCATTCAAAAAATAAATTCGGAAAGATCAACCGACCTTTTACCAGCAAATTTGTCTAACTTTTTCCATAATAAACCTACTGAATATTTTAAATTAATTTTCCAAAGTTACTTTCAAAATTTATCTTGGGATTTTTTATTTTTTCACGGAGATAAAAATCCCAGACATAATATGTCAAACTTCGGTGAATTATATTTTGCTGAGGCGATACTTATTATTACTGGTTTATATTATGGATGGTCAAACTATCGCAGAAAAACTATTTTTTTAATTTTTTGGATTTTAATCGTTCCTTTACCTACCGCACTAATTTTAGAGCAACATGCACTAAGAAATTCATTTATGTTACCCCCATTAATTTTATTTTCTAGCTTAGGTTTAGTAACTCTATTAAATATAAAAAAATGGAAATATTTTTCTTTGGGGTTGGTGCTTTTATTATTTTTAGTCCAATTTGGATTTTTCATTGATAAATTTTATTTCCTTGCTCCAAACTTATATTCAAGATTTTGGTCGTATCCGGCAAAACAAGCTTCTGGTATAATTATTGAGAATAAAATTAAATTTGACTTTATTATTGTTTCAGATAGGATTGATAATATTGAGTATGCCTATCCTGTTTATGATATTGTAGATCCAAAATTAATAATATACGCTAATCAAAAAGCTTCTTATTTAAATAATTTAAAATTCAAACAAATAAATAATATCTTCATAGGAAATGTCCCAGATAATCAAGCAGAGCAGTTCATTAGGTCTTTAAAAGGGAGTGTTTTATATATTGGCAGTATGAATGAACAACAAACTTTACCTAACTTTAGTTATATGAATGGATTAGATGGTAAACGGTCTTTATTTATTAGTGAAAAAAAAGAATAATTAAAGTATGGTTGGAAAAATTACCGCCATTATAAATACTTATAACGAAGAAAAAAATATCGAGAGAGTCATTAAATCTCTTGATTTTGTTGATGAGATTATTGTTTGTGATATGTATTCAGACGACGATACTGCAGTGATTGCTAAAAAGCTAGGAGCTAAAATAATACTGCACAAAAATGAGGGATATGTAGAACCAGCCCGAAATTTTGCTATTTCAAAAGCTGCTCATGAATGGATTTTAGTTGTGGATGCTGATGAGGAGGTGCAAGGGAGCTTGGCAAATTACTTGAAGGAGGTAGTTCAAAAGCAGGTGGTATCTACGTATATTGAGATTCCAAGAAAAAATATTATTTTTGGAAAATGGATGAAAGCTTCAATGTGGTGGCCAGATTATAATGTCCGTTTCTTTAAAAAAGGAAGTGTTGAGTGGTCAGATCAAATTCACAAAAAACCCAAAACAGCTGGTCAGGGGGTAAAACTTCCTGGAGATGAAAAATGGGCAATTGTCCACAATCACTATCAATCAGTATTTGAATTTGTTAATCGAATGAACAGATATACTGATATTCAAGCCAAGGAGCTAAAACAAAGGGGTTATGAATTTTCTTGGCAAGATTTAATAAGCAAGCCACTTAATGAATTCTTAAGTCGTTTTTTTGCCAATAGAGGTTTTGAAGATGGTTTACATGGATTGGCTTTAAGTCTACTACAAGCTTTTTCTTTTTTAGTGCTTTATCTAAAACTTTGGGAAGATAAAAAGTTTAACGAACAAAAGATTTCTTTAGAAGAGTTACGAAGTGAAGCAAAAAAAGCTCAAATTGAGATAAATTATTGGTTTAAATACGGAAATTTATCCAAAAATCCTTTAGCTAGATTTTTACAAAGAGCCAAAAATAAAATTTCTTAAAAATTGATTAGTGAAAAAAATTGCTATTGTTATTTTAAATTATAAATTAAAAGATTTAACTTTAAACTGTATTAATTCAGTTTTAAAATCTTCTTACAAAAATTTACAAACCATAGTTGTTGATAATAATTCAGAAGATAACCTTGAAGTAGCAATCAGCAAAATCAATGATGTAATTTTTATTCAATCTGGATCAAATTTAGGTTTTACGGGAGGATATAACTTAGGGATTAAAAAAGCGTTGGACTTAAATTCTGACTATATCTTTATATTAAACCCAGATACAACAATTCAAAAAAACACAATTGAAGAATTGTTTAAAAAAGCTGAAAAATATGATGTAGCTATAGTTAGTCCAAAAATATATTTTTCTGATTCTAGAACTATTTGGTATGCGGGTGGGAAGTTTGATAAAGCTAATGTACTAGGATCTCATATTGGAGTTGATCAAAAAGATTTTGGTCAATTTGATCAAGATAGTGAAACAGATTTTGCAACTGGAGCTGCTATGTTGGTAAAAAAAGATGTGTTTGATGGTATTGGTTTATTTGATGAAAGATACTTTATGTATTATGAAGATAGTGATTTTTGTTTTAGGGCAAAAAAAGCTGGATTTAAAATAATGTATGTTTATTCCGGAGTTGTTTATCATTTGAATGCTCAATCAACTGGCTTAGGTTCGCCAATCCAAGATTATTATATAACCCGAAATAGAATGCTTTTTGCATCAAAGTTCCTAAATTTACGAACTCAGTTTGCACTAGTCAGAGAAGCTTTTAAAAATAGCTCAAATAGGGTGAGGCGTAAAGCCCTAACAGATTTTTTGCTCTCTAAGTTTGGGAAAGGTACAATTTAGATATGCTAAGTGTAGTTATAATTACCAAAAATGAACAGGAGTTAATCAAAGCTTGTTTAGAATCTGTCTCGTTTGCAGATGAGATTATTGTTTTCGACAATGGTTCCACCGATAAAACTCTAGATATTGCCAAACAGTACACTAAAAAAGTTTTTAGAACTGAAGTTTCTGACTTTGCTTTGATTAGAAATAATGCTTTTCAAGAAACTAAGGGAGATTGGGTTTTATATGTAGATGCAGATGAAAGAGTTTCAGCTGATTTAAAAAAGGAAATACTGGAATTAATAGAAAAAGATAATGGTAATACTTATGCAATTTCAAGAATTAATATTGTTTTTGGAAGTATACAAAAATATGGTCCTTTTTGGCCGGATTGGGTTATAAGATTAGTAAAAAAAGAAAATTTTAAAGAATGGTTTGGAGAGGTTCATGAATATCTTAGATTTGAGGGAAAGTTAGGATACACAAAAAACTCCTTTATTCATTTAACACATCGGGATGTAGATCAAGTTGTTTTAAAAAGTTTAGAGTGGTCAAAAATTGATGCCAAGTTAAGACTAAAAGCTAATCACCCCACCATGTCTGGCTGGAGATTTCTAAGAATTTTTATAACTGAAGCCTTTAACCAAGGTTTTTTGAGAAAAGGTTTTTTCTCTGGAACGATTGGAGTTATGGATTCTTTAATGCAAATTTTCAGTATGGTTTTAACTTATATTAGATTGTGGCAATTGCAACAAAAAGAACCACTTACTGAAACATATAAAAAAATAGATCAAAGGTTGATTGATAATGAGTTTCATCTTTAACCCTCATGAACTTAAATTATATTCTTAAGACTCATAAGGTAATTTTAATCCTTTCTTTAATTGTTTTAATTGGTATTTTTTTAAGAACTTATCAAGCTATTGAGCGTTTTGATTTTGCTCATGATGGTGATTTATACTCCTGGATAGTAAAAGACATTGTAGTAAATAAGCATTTACGCCTTATTGGGCAAGTAACTAGTACTGAAGGGATATTTATTGGCCCTTTTTTTTACTATAGTTTGGTTCCATTTTTTTTAATTACAAATATGGAGCCAACTGGTGGAATAATTCTTGTTACGCTAATTTCTGTTGCCACAATATTTAGCTTTTATTTTGTTTTTGCAAAATTATTTGATAAAACAACTGGATTGATTGCTGCTTTAGTACAAGCAATTTTTTTGACGAGAGTTTTGCATGATAGATGGGTGGTTCCAACTAATACTACTAGTTTGTGGGAAATTTGGTATTTTTATTCTATTTTAATGCTTGCCAGAGGTAACTTTATATATTTTCCACTTGTGGGTTTTTTAGTAGGAATGATTTGGCATATCAGTTTTTCCGAAGCCCCTATTTTAGCTCTAATCCCCCTAAGTTTAGTTTTATCTAAAAAGCTCCCAAAGATTAAAGAGCTTGCTTTGGGTTTAATTGGGTTTCTTATACCTTCAATTCCACTCATGCTTTTTGAGTATAAACATAATTTTATTCAATCAAAAAGTTTTATTAATTCTTTTTTGCAAGATCAAGGCGGAGGAAAAGGTATAGAAAAATTAATTCATGTTTTATCTGAAGTTAACTACAATATAACAGGCTTATTATTTTATCCTTATCGAGGGAATTTTCCGTATAATGTTTTGGTTGTACTTCTACTAATTTTATTATCACTTTTTTTAGTTAGGAAAAAGGCTTTCCAAAAAAAGGATCTACTAATTTTATTATCATGGATATTTTTGATGATAAGCTTTTTCTCCTTATCTACAAAAGCTATTTCCGAATATTATTTTTCAAATTTAGATATGGTTTTTTTAAGTATTATGATTGTTGGTTTAGCGATTATATTTAAATATTCAAAGATCCTTAAAATTTTTTGTTTACTAGTTTTTAGCTTTTTAATTTTACAAAATAGTCTATATATAATTACCTCAAGAGAATATAATCATTTAGGTTATCTTGAAAGAAAATATGCTGTCGAGTATATAAAAATGGATTCGTTAAAAAAAAATTATCCTTGCATTGGGATAAGTTATATCGCTAAGGTGGGAGATAATGTTGGTTTTAGATATCTTTTTTATCTTAATAATATTAAAATTAAAAAACCTAGCAATGAAATTCCCGTTTATAATTTAGTGTTGCCGCATAGTCTATCAAATGAGTCTGATATCCGTTTTGGCAACATAGGTTTAATTTCCCAAAAAAAACTTTTTTCAAAGAAGGATTTAGAAAAAATATGTATGGGTCCGGACGAAAATTTATCAGATTCACTGCTTGGTTTTGTACAGTAGGATATTATTAGTATATGAAAATTGCAATTTATAGTCCTTACCTTGATACGGCTGGAGGAGGGGAAAAATATATGTTAACAATTGCAGAATGCTTATCTAATAAAAACGAAGTGGATCTTTTATTAGATGATCATCTTGATTTAATAGGTGAAAATACCTTAAGAAAAAAAATCTTAGATCTGCATAATCTAGACTTAGCTAAAGTAAAGTTCATTAAGGCTCCTTTTGGGAAAAATAGTTCTTTTTTTTCAAGGCTGTTTTTTCTGAAAAAATATGATTGTTTGTTTTATAACAGTGATGGGAGCATCTTTTTATCTACCGCTAAAAAAAATATTTTACACTTTCAACTTCCTTTAGAGCATTTAAATGTTAATGGAATTTGGGGGAGGTTTAAATTAAGTAGCTGGAAACAAGCAATCTTTAACTCTGATTTTACTAGAGAATATATTCAAAAAAAATTTCCGATAAAGGGCTTCACGCTTTATCCACCGGTTAGTTTGAATGGATTTAGAGTAGGTAAAAAGAAAAGAAAAATTTTATCGGTTGGGTTTTTTAGTACTTCAAAACCCAAGAAGCAGGAGTTATTAATAAAAGTTTTTAAGAGCTTAGTTAATAGAAATAAAATCAACGAACTAAGTTTACATTTAGCTGGAGGAGTTATGGATGGAAATGAAGATTTTCTTTCCCAATTAAGAAAAGAAGCGATAGGATACAAAATATTTTTTTACCCGAATATTAAATTAAAAGAATTGATAGATTTATATGCTGAATCGCTAATATATTGGCATGCTACTGGGTATGATGAAAGCGATCCAAAAAAATTTGAGCATTTTGGAATAACAACAGTAGAGTCTATGGCATCTGGTTGTATACCAATTGTAATAAATAAGGGGGGGCATCTTGAAATTATTAAAGATAAGGTGAATGGATTTTTATGGGATACACCGAAACAACTAGAAGAGCTAACTTTAAAAGTGATAGAAGATGAATCCTTACAAAAAAAGATTTCTAAACAAGCCGTCATCGATTCGAAAAAATTTAGTAAAGAAGAATTTAATAAGAAAATATTGCAACTTGTTTATGATTAATTTATCAATAATTACAGTTATTTTTAATAATGAATCTTCTATTAAAAAATATCTTCAATCTTTAACAAAAAATCTACCAGAAAGATCAGAGGTTATTTTAATTGATAACGCCTCAACAGATAAAACAGTTGAAATTATTCATTCTTTTAATGACAAAAGAATTAAACTTTATGGACAATCAAAAAATTTAGGTTTTTCTAAGGGTTGTAATCTAGGAGCTAAGTACGCGCAAGGTAAGTACCTACTTTTTCTAAATTCTGATATACAAATAATTGATGATGGAATTAAAAAATTACTTGAGGCTAAAATAGAAAACTTCAAAGTTGCCTTAGTTGCACCCAAGCTAATTTTAACTAATGGTCACGTACAAGCTAGTATCAGAAAATTACCTACTTTAAGGGGAGTTTTTGAAGAATATTTTTTAGGCAAAAAAAATTCTTACCAAGAATATATTCCTTCAGGCAATGAATCGCAGGTAATAGAATGTGCATATGGTGCTGCAATGCTTCTTGAAAAAAGTTTTTTTGAAAAAGTAGGAGGTTTTGATGAACGATATTTTCTTTATTATGAGGATATAGAGTTATGCAGAAAAATCAAA
>JACPZA010000011.1 GCA_016195715.1 Candidatus Daviesbacteria bacterium | reverse complement strand
TGGGGACTGCAACATCAGATGTGGTATTATCACACTCATTTAAAAGCTCACCATGATTATTCATCTCCTTGGTGGAGTTGGCCATTAAATTTATACCCAGTTTGGTATTTTGTCCAATATTATTCAGGACCCTTTATGTCAAATATTTTTGCCAGCGGTAATCCAGCTGTTTTTTGGTTAGGATTTATATCATTAAAGGCTGGGCAATTGTTTTGTTAATTTATTTATTTCTAGGTTTTGCTTTATTTTATCCAATCTTAACTGGTATGGTTGTTCCCAAAGATATTTTACTATGGTTCTTTAGAACTAACCTGACCAAAAATCCATTTGGAAGTTGAAGGGTGATTTTTTTGAATTAATTCCTTTATCTTAGGATTAGACTCGATTTTTTTTATCATCCTTACAACAGTATCAGTTCCAACACCTATTTGTTCTGCTATTTTTCTAACTGATAAACCTTGATTAATTAATTTAATTATTAAAAATCTTTGTTTGACCATTCTTAATTCTGAATTCGTTAGCAATTCCCTTATAAGGATACCTGGAATATTTAGATTACGCTCTTTTTTTGGTTTAGACATTAAATTTTTTTAAAAAAAATAATATATCCATAGGTTTGTTAACAATGAAGTTTGGTTTATGTTGAAATAAGGTTTTCTTTGAACCAAAACCCCAGGTTACCGATACAATATCTATTTGGCTTTTATTAGCAGCTTGAATATCCCTAACTTCATCACCAATATAAATTACCTCACTTGGTTTAAAATCAAGATCTTTTAAAAACTTATTAATCAAATTTGATTTACCCCAAAAACTGCCAGTATAAATAAAATCAAAAAAATCTAAATCATTTAATTTTAAAAACTTTTTAATATTCTTTTTGGTATCAGAACTAATAATACCAAGTTTGTAACCTTCGCTTTTTAATCTTTTCAGCAGTTCAATTATTCCTGGATAAAATTTAACCGATTCCATCTGTCTATTCAACTCTCCTTCAATTTTTTTAATGAAAAAAGGTAATTTAATAAACGATAACCAAGACTTCCTTAAATCCTTTAAAATTTGGAGTGGACTTAAACTTTTGATATGAATCATTTCTTTTTTATCGATTGTTTTAAATCCATAGCTTGGAGCAAACTTATTATAAATTTCTGAAACAATATCAATGGTATTAGCAATTGTTCCATCAAAATCAAAAAGAATAACTTGTTTTTTATCTAACATACAGACATCTTAGCATAAGACAAATTTAGATTTACCAACTGAATTTATTTTATAAAAGCCTAATTTTGATAAAAACCTACTTAATTGAAGAAGTAAATATTAAATAATTTATCTGACTTGTCGCTTAATAGTTTTACCAGCGCTAAAGCCGGGAAGTTTTTTACCAGGGATTTGAATTGTTTCACCAGTTTGGGGATTTCGACCACGTCTGGCAGCTCGAGAGCGAACCATAAAGGTTCCAAAACCTGTTATAATGGTTTTTTCGCCTCTAACTAAATTATCTCTAATTAAATCAAAAACTGCATTAACTGCATCAGCTGAGGCTCTTTTAGTTAAATGGGCTTTCTTGGCAACCTTATCTATCAATTGATTTTTTGTCATGGCCTTAACTTACCAAAAGATTAGGCTTTTGTAAAGCACCATTTTAAAGCTGTGAGCTAAATAAGATTACCCACCAGAAGTTAAGAAAGAATCAGTTGCTCGAGTTTCCCGAATTGCAGTAATTTTAACAGCACCTGGTACCATCACCTCTTTTTGAATTCTTGTCCCAATGTCGTGAACTAATTTTGGCAATTCATCATCTGAAATTTTATCTGGAAAAACAACCACTCGAACTTCTCTTCCTGCTTGAACAGCAAATGCACTTTCAACTGTATCAAAAGAAGTGGCAATTTTTTCAATGTCCTCTAAACGCTTGATATAGTCTTGAACATTTTCATGTCTGGCACCAGGCCTACCACCAGAGATTGCATCTCCTAAATAAACACAAATTGACTCAACTGCTGAAAATGGTTGGTCTTCATGATGTTCGGCAATACAATTAACTACTTTTTCTGGAAAGCCAAATTTTTTAGCTAACTGCACACCTCGTTCAACGTGGGTTCCCTCATCCCAATCAGTTAAAATTTTTCCAATATCATGAAGCAAACAACCAAGTTTTACTACATTAACATCAGCTCCAATTTGTCTTGCAATTTCTACTCCAATTTGAGTTTCTTCTAGTGTATGTAAAATCATATTTTGACCATATGAATAGCGATATTTAAATCTCCCAAGTAACGCCATCACTTCAACTGGCATGTTATAAACCCCGACATCATGACAAAGCTTTTCCCCTGCTTGTAACATTAACTTTTCAATATCTTGTGTAGTTTTTTCAACAATTTCTTCAATCCGCTGGGGTTGAATTCTGCCGTCTGCCATTAACCTCTCCAATGAAACTTTAGCAATCTCTCGTCTGACTGGATCAAAAGAAGAAAGTGTTAAAGTATCTGGACTTTCATCATCCATTAACACATCAACACCAGTTGATTGTTCAAAAGCTTTTATATTTCGACCTTCTTTACCAATGATTCGACCTTTCATTTCTTCATCTGGTAACTTAACTGAAGAAGTGGTGTATTCAGAAATATAATCTGTTACACCGTGTAACATAGCATCAGCTAAAATTTCTCTGGATTTTTCATCAGCTTGAAGTTTAACTTCATCTTCTGATTCTTTGATTTTTTTGGAAATTTCTACGCTTAAATCATTTTCAATATTTTCTAAAAGAATTTTTTTAGCATCATCAACTGAAAATTTTGAAGATTTTTCTAGCTTATCTACTAAATCTTTGCGTTGTTTTTCTAACTGATCTAGTTTTGCATCAACAGTTTTTAACTTCTCTGCTAAAATTCGCTCACGCTCTTCTAAAATACCTTCTCTTTTTGCTAGTTCTGTTTCTTTAGCAATTAAAGCTTTATCTGTTAAAACTTCCTCCGCTAGCTCTGGGCTAACAGAAACTATATCTTGTTTTGCTGGACCAAATGTTTTTTTCATTTTGAATTAAAGTAGGGGAGAGGACTAAAGATTAAAAACCAGATTAATGGCTTTTTAGATGAAATAAATTTTTAAGTTTAAAAAACTCATCTTTAACCTAAAACCTCTAAACTACTATGAGTTAATAGTACTCTTTTTTTATTAACTTTTCAACTACTTCTTTAATCACAGAATATTCAAACCCTCGTCTTACTAAAAACCCAAAAGCTTTTTTCTTAGCTTCTAAATAGGGAAGGTTACTAAAGGATTTTAATTTTTTCTCTAACGCCTGCTTTGCTAGTTGTTCTTCAGACAACTCTGAACTATGAACTCTAAACTCATCACTTAACACTTCCTCTATAATTTCTCTATCAATTCCTTTTTGAAAAAGTTCTTGTTTGAGAGCAATTTTTCCTTTAGACTTTGATCTTCTTCTAGCATCAACCCAAGCTTTGGCAAAATTTTGATCATTTATTAAATCTTTAGACTTTAATTTCTCAATTAAATTTTCTACAACTAATTCTGAAATTTCTTCATTTCCTTTAACTTTTCTTTTAAATGAAAGGGTTTTTAAATAATCTCTAATCTCTTTTTCAGATCTTTGTCTGACACCTAAAAGAGAGTAGACCCGATCAATTAACTTACCAGCCTCTGATTCAAAAAGTAGTTTATTTAAATCTTCACTTTTAATTTCTTTACCTACAATTAATCTAAAATTCACCACTAAATCCTCATCTGCTCCAAAAGCAAACTGCCCATCCAAAAAAATATTAAAACGCTTAGGGTTCTTTTTCTGCTTCTCAACTGAAGTAACTTTGGGCATATAAATACAACATTAAACTAGTTAGCAAAATGAGCATTGGGATTTCCAAAGACTAAGTTCATGGAATGATGAGTCCAAGAAGGCCACTGTCTTTTAGCTGCTTGATCTAGTAATTCAAACTCAGTTGATGGTCTTGTTCCCCAATACTCTGTATAGCGTGAAATTTGACTGGCAAAATCATCAATCCTGGCTGGTCTTAATCCATAAAATTCTGCCAATAATCTAAAAGCATTACCGCATACATCTACATAAGGCCCAGGTCCTCCTTTAGTTCGCATTTTTGGATCAGGCATAGTCCTAATTCCTAAAAATCCTTCTTCTACACCTCCAGGAAGAAAATCATGTTCTCCCATCAACATTCTTTCCCAATCCTTCTGCCATTTATTATCTACCTGGTTATAAACCATAGCACCTCTTAGGGTAGCTTTTAGATCTTGAACTTGACCATCTGACTGACCATATTCTCCCTGTAAAGATCTACGCTGGAATAATCTATCAATAGGGGAGTTTAAAATCTCTCCCCAAGCAATTGCGCCTGCTAGTTGTAAAAGATTAAATAACATTCTATTGGAGTATCCCTCGGGAACTGCAATGTCGGGTTTTAAATCTATTCTTTCTCCTAAAACCTCAGCAATCCTAGTACAACACTCGACTATTGGATAATCAGGATGATCTAATACAAGCCCAACCACTTGCCAAGGTTCATCTTTTAAACCAAGTAAAGGTAAATCTCTACCTTCAAGCCAATTCATCATTACAGCCGGATCAGAACGCTCTTGTTTAACCCAAGGGACAAGAATAGCTGCAGTTTGATGCAATGCTTGACTTTCTAATCCTTCTGATTCAAAAACTGATTCAAATGCCATAAAGTTTGGCAGAGTAAACTAAAGAATTTATACTGTTTCTTGGATTGACGCTGCGTCTTCTTCCTCTTCACCTACCACCATATGATCTTTGCCTTCTTTTTGCTTAAGCCAGCCGTCTCTAATTTCTTTTTCTAACTTTTCTGCTTCTTTGGGATTTTCTTTTAAATAAATAATTGAAGCAGGCCTTCCTTGCCCCAACATTTTTTCACCCCAGCGAATAAATGCTCCGGATTTATTTAAAATCCCAAGTTCTACTCCTACATCAAGCAATTCACCTTCATGAACAACTCCATTATTATCCATATCAAACTCCGCAATTCGAAATGGGGGAGCGACTTTATTTTTTACCACTTTAACTCGGTGGCGAGATCCAACTACTAAATCTCCATTTTTAATATTTTCAATTTTTCTAACATCGAGTCTTACTGAAGAATAAAACTTTAATGCTAGTCCTCCAGTTGTGACCTCTGGGTTTCCAAACATCACCCCAATTTTTTGACGCAGTTGATTAGTAAAAATAGTAATGGTATTAGTATTAGAAACTGCACCAGTTAATTTTCTTAAAGCTTGAGACATTAAACGAGCTTGGACTCCAATTGAAGATTCTCCCATTTCACCTTCAATTTCTGACTTTGGAACTAAAGCAGCCACTGAGTCTATCACTATTACATCAATTCCACCTGAGCGAATCAAAGCATCTGCAATTTCTAGTGCTTGTTCACCAGTATCAGGTTGAGAGATTAATAAATCATCTAAATTCACGCCGATTTTTTGAGCTCTTTGTGGGTCAAGTGCGTGTTCGGCATCAATAAATGCTGCCACTCCGCCTCTTTTTTGTGCTTGGGCAATGACATGCAAACAAACAGTAGTTTTTCCAGATGCTTCTGGCCCATAAATTTCAATAATCCGACCTTTAGGTAATCCACCAACCCCTAATGCTAAATCTAGAGCAATTGAACCAGTTGGGATAACATTAACAGACATTTTCTCAGCTCGCTCGCCAAGTCGCATAATTGAACCTGTTCCATATTGTTTTTGAATTTGAGCCATGGCTGCTGTAATCGCAGCTTTTTTAGCATCAAGATTTGAATTTGTAGAATCTGTAACTTTGGCCATTTAAAGTTATTATACATAGTCAATTTCATTTATCAAGTTGCAATTTATTTATTATTTATGATGTATCCATACATAGATACATATAAAAATAGGGGATAAAAAATTATTACTCAACAGGTAATGAATCAAAAACTAAAATAAAGTGTTCCGCTGTCCGCGCTTTTCTTTTACTAATTCCTTGCTCCTCTGCAACCTCTTTTTTTGTTTTAACAATATCTTTTGTCATAACATAACTGGGATTACCACTTAATCTTCCTTCTATACTAAACTCAAAATTTTGTCTTTCACGCTCTTCTGGAATTGATTTTTCTATTAAACCATGATTTTCTAAGACAGAAAATAATCTAGTTTCCTCAGGTTTACCAAAATAAATATGTGCACCTATCATGGAGTCAGGGTATTCTTGGCAAGCTCTTAAAAAAGCTAAAAGTGTTTCGCTTCTAGTTCTTTCGACAAAATAGGGACGATCGACAACAACCCAATCATCATCAATATCTTTACTTTCTTGAGCAACTCTTAAAATTAAATTTTGTTGCAATCTATCAATAACTTTATTGGCTGTCCAGTGAGGAAAAAAGTCAAAAATGTTTCTTATGACTGTTTCCGGTTGCTGTAAATATCCAAGAGGTAGCCTGTTAACTAAATGTGTTCTAGTATCTGGCTTTTCCCAAAATTGTAGAGGTAAAAAAAGTTGCGAGGTATACGTTCTATCTCCTGATTCTCTTTGATAAACTGATGCGTGTATGGCATAGGTTGAACCAAAATGATTGCTTGTAAAAGTATCAACATACCAAGTATCTCCTTCTTTTCCAACCATTATTTCAGGTGAAGTTATCTGTATTCTATTAATAGGAATTATTTCCATTGGTCCAGGTAGATTTGTATTTATTCTAAGACCTTGGAAATTATCTTCACACAAAAAACCAATTTGCTGAGCATAACTAGCTGAGGACAATAACTCTAAGTGCTCTAGGGCAATTGAACGATTTATCCATTCTTTGAAATACTTAGGCCCTCTTAGCCTCATTTCAACTTCATTTCTCATAAGATTAGGATTATATATGATAGAATAGCAAAGTCCAAACGGGGTGTAGGTCATCGGTAGACCGCGCGCATGGGGTGCGTGAAGCAGGAGGTTCAATTCCTCTCACCCCGACCGAACTTGTGAGGGAGTGGTGGAAGAGGAAGAGACAAGCAGCGAAGAATCATTCCTCTCACCCCGACTTAAGCAACGCGAAGAAGAGGTATATGACTTTTAAAGATTATCAAAAAAAATCTAGAATTACTGCACTTTATCCAAATAAGGATAATAATTTTATTTATCCAACTTTAGGCTTAACTGGTGAAGCTGGCGAGGTAGCTGAAAAAATTAAAAAAATTTTAAGAGATGACCTGGGAGTAATTACTCCAGAAAAAAAGCAAGAAATTGAAAAAGAATTGGGTGATGTTTTGTGGTATATTAGTCAGCTTGCAACTGAGTTAAAATTATCATTAGAAGATGTTGCTCTAAAAAATTTGGAAAAATTACTCTCTAGAATGAAGCGGAAAAAACTAACTGGTAGCGGAGATAATAGATGAAAATTGCTTTTTTTGGAATTTTAGATCAAGAAAAAAAAGATTTTTATAAAAATAATTTAGCTGACCATGAGCTTTTATTTTTTGATGCTTGCTTAACTGATTCAATTATTAATCAAAAATTTGATTATGAGATCATTTCTATCTTTGTTGGCTGTAAGGTTACTCCAAAAACTATTGAAGCTATTCCTAATTTAAAATTTATTGCTATTCGTAGTACTGGTTTTGATAACGTTGATTTAAATTATACAAAGCAAAAAAATATTTTAATTTCTAATGTCCCAAGTTATGGGTCACACACCGTAGCTGAGTTTACCTTTGGTTTAATTTTGTCTCTATCCAGAAAAATTCCAGAAGCAGTTTATAGATTAAAATACCAAAAAGACTTTGATTATCATGATTTGCGGGGTTTTGATTTAAACCAAAAAACTTTGGGAATAATTGGGACTGGCAAAATTGGAACAAATGTTATTAAAATTGCCAAAGGCTTTGGAATAAAAGTTTTAGCTTTTGATCTTTTCCAAAACGAAAATTTAGCTAAAGAGTTAGAATTTGAATATTTATCACTAGAGCAGTTATTAAAACAATCTGACATTATTAGTTTACATGTTCCCTATTCAGAAAAAACTCATCATTTATTAAATAGGAAAAATATTTTTATGATCAAAAATGGAGCATTTTTAATTAATACTGCCCGGGGCGGACTAATTGAGACCCAAGCTTTATTTGAAGCCTTAACTAAAAAACATCTCTCTGGGGCTGCTCTAGATGTTTTAGAAGGCGAACTAGAGTTAAAGGAAGATGTTGATTTATTATCAGAAAATAAAATGCCTGATGAACAATTTAAAAATTTATTAGAAAATCACATTTTAATTAATTTAGATAAAGTTTTAGTTACTCCCCATATGGCTTTTTATACCAAAGAAGCAGAGGAAGCAATTATGCAAACAACTGTGGAAAACATAAATAAGTTTTTAGAAAATAACCCTCAAAATCTAGTAAATTAATTTATGACAAAAAATCTTGCCTTTGTAGTCCAAAAACATGATGCTACCTCGCTTCACTTTGATTTTCGCTTAGAGATAAACGGTGTCATGCCGTCTTGGGCAATTCCTAAGGGTCCAACCCTTGATCCAAAACTAAAACGCCTCGCTATGAAGACTACAGATCATGATTTAGAATACAGACATTTTGAAGGAACCATAGAAGAAGGTCGATATGGAGCTGGTCCAGTTATGATTTGGGATGAAGGGTGGTATCAAGCGGAAAAAGAAATTGGCAAAGGGGAAAGAGAAATAATTACGGATTCAAAAGAGGGAGAGAAAGCTATGGAAGAAGGAGTCAAGAAAGGTGAAGTTAAGTTTTTGCTACATGGCAAAAAACTCAAAGGCAGTTTTGCTTTAGTTAAAACCAAAAACTTTGGACCTAAAAATGCCTGGCTTTTAATTAAACACCAGGATAAATATTGTCAACCTAACTTTGATGCAAATAATTATGATTTTTCCGCTATTTCTAAAAAAAGCTTAGAACAAATTTCCTCAAGCAAAAATAGTTAATTTTTTTCAGCTTATTGCAAAGACTATTTTTTTCTTGATATAGTAAAGGATGCCCATGAAAAATGGTTTTGCTGCTCCACTAATTCTATTAGTTGTAACTATACTAACTATAGTAGCGTTTGCTTCAAATATTGTTTTTAGTCCAAAATCAGTTCAGAGTAATCAAAAGATAACTGCTAATCCAGTTTGTTTATCAGCCGATACTCTAATTGATACTCCAGATGGATTGGTAGCAGTTCAAGATTTTAAAGCTGGTATGAAAGTTTGGACGGTTAACGAAAAAAATCAGAGAGAACAAGCTGTCATCTTAAAAACTTCCCAATCTAAAGTTCCGGTTGACCACCAAATGATTCACTTGATCTTAAAGGATGGTCGATCTTTACTTGGTTCACTAAATCACCGCTTGGCAGATGGTCGAAGATTAGCTGATCTACAAATTGGGGCAAATGTGGATAACTCACTAGTTGAAAAAGTTGAAAAACTGCCCTATAAAGATGAATTTACTTATGACATTTTACCTGCTGGTAGTACTGGCAAATACTTTGCTAATGGGATTGCTTTGCAAAGCACTTTAAAGTAAAGCATCATAAGATATTGATTATTTTTAAAGATTATGAAATTATTAATATAGCTGCCTATGAAGAAAAAGACTAAAAGAAAATCTACACATTTAAGCCACCATAAACCTGCAAGAAAACGTTCTTTTTTGTCAGAAGCTTTGGATAAAAAACATCGCCCTTTACACGGTTTGGCACTAGGCTCAGTAATGGTACTATTGCATAGTGTTTGGGCAATTTTAGCTTTATTTGGAAGTGTATTAATGATATTATCTGCACTAGCTTTTGTTTTTGGTAAATCCAAAAAGTCTTCAAAGTAATCTTTTAAATATCCAGTAAATTTAAACCAATCTCGTTATTTAACTTTCTACTTAACTTACCTTCAGTCATACTCAAAACTACTTCTAGAGTTGGGCCCTATCACTCCTTCTTTTAAATGCCCGCCGTAAACTTTAAAACTTTCATCGGAGATATTAATATGCAAATGGATCATTGGTTTATCTTTTAATAAAGCAATATTTCCGATCAAAGAAGTTACTTCTAAATCCCCAGAAAAATCTTGGAAGTGATAATTTTTAGTAGCAAGTTTATAGTATCCAATTGTCACTTGAGAAAGTGCACCAATTCCCAAAATCAATCCTTGTTTAATGTTATATTGCTGACAAAACAAAATTAGCTCTTCAACTAACTTTTCATCTTTTTCTAATCTAATAATAAATTTATCTTTAATTTGTTTTACTTTCATGATAAATTAAGAAGTTAAAAAATATTCCGATAAAACGGAGGTGAAACAAAAAAATTCACTACACTCTTTCCAAACAAATCCTTAAGGCCACATGGTTAACACCAAGCTCATTACTAACATACCAGCCAGTTGATAGGCAGAGTCAATATAAAATAACATAAGTGGCTTTTTAGCAAAAATTACACTAGTAACCCCTACCGTTGCCACAAACCCAAGCCAAGCCCAAAAAGCTACTTGCAATCCATCAGTAGTCGAGGCAAGTGGCGTCAAATTAATAAACACTCCCAAAATATAAGCCATGACTAGCCCAGTTATAAAAGCAATTCCATACATTTTAACCATGCTTTTTTGAGCCTTTTTCATATCCTCAGCAGATATACCCATTAGTTTCATCCATTTTTTTCCAAAAAGCATTGGCGAATACCACAAAAATCCAACCACCATATAAGCTACTCCAGCTAAAAATACTGCTAATAAATTAATACTTGAAGGTAACAAAAATCACTCACCTCCTTTCTAAATACTTTTTTATCTCTCCTAAATAATATCTTTTCCAACCATTTTCTAGGTCGTTTACTTCTGAGTCTGGCACATTAGTTTGAATGAGTTCAATTTTTGTTCCATTTTTATCTCTGGATAAATTAAAAGTGACAATTGATGGCCTGTCCCAATCTCCACCAAACCATTCCTGAACTAGTTTTTTATTTTTAATAATTTGAATATTTTTACCATGAATATCTCCACCCCAAAGTTTGAAATTAAAATTTTCTAAACCTTTCATTTGAGCTGGCCCTGCTCCCCAATTTTCAATCTCTTTTACCTCAACCAACGCTTGCCAAACTTTATCCAAAGAAGAATTAATTAAGTAAGTTTGTTTAATTGACTTCACAATAACCATGATATCTTAAGAAATTTTTTTTAGCAATCAATCAAGTTTTTTATTATAATTTACACTTAAAATGAAAATAATTAGCCAAAAAGATTTGAGTGACAAAAGCTTTCAGTTCATAACCCAGACTTTAAGAACTGGTGGATTAGTTGTTATGCCAACTGATACCATTTATGGAATCCACGCTAGCGTTAATTTAAAAAGTGCTATTGAAAAAATATATTCTTTGCGAAAAAGAGATTTAAGCAAACCCTTAATTATTCTGATCGCTGAAATTAATCAAATAAAAAAATTTGGAATAAAAATTAATCATCAAACAAAAAATTTTCTAAATAAAATTTGGCCAAATCCTGCTACTATAATTTTTCCATGTCAGAATCAAAAATATCTATATTTACATCGTGATCAAAACAGTTTGGCTTTTAGAAACCCCAAAAATAAATTTTTACTAGATTTAATTAAGGAGGTGGGTCCAGTTGTCTCAACAAGTGTTAATTTAGCAGGACAAAAGCCAGCTGAAACTATTAAAGAAGCACTAAATTACTTTGGAAATCAAATTGATATTTATATTGATGCAGGCAAAATTAGCTCAACTCCATCTACTATTATTGAATTTAAGGATAGAAACTTTAAAGTTATTCGAGAAGGAGTAATTAATATTCAAAAATTAATCCAGGAGCAATAAACTTTTTAAAAACTCAAGTAGTTTTAGAGAAAAATACTTCTATATGCTAAAATGAAACGACAAAAATTTTACTGATGGATATCCCCGAACATATTTTTAAAAGCTATGATATTAGAGGGATTTATCCAAAAGAACTAAACGAAGATTTTGCTATAGCGATTGCTAAAGCTATTTATAAATTCCTCCTTGAACAAAACCCTACTAAAGAGAAATTAACTCTTGCTCTGGGTCAAGATATGCGGCTTTCTACTCCAGCATTATTTGATGCTATCTACAAAACTTTAATCCGTTTAGGGGCACAAGTTATTGATTTAGGAATTGTTTCTACCCCAACCTTTTATTTTGCTGTTTTTAAAGAGAATTACGATGGAGGCATTCAGATTACTGCTTCCCACAACCCCAAAGAATATAATGGCTTAAAAATTGTCAGAACCTCCCCTACTGGCTTAATCAAAATTGGTAAAAACACGGGCATGGATATTATTAAGCAGTACAGCTTAGCAGGAGTTGATCTTTTTGAACCTAATAATGGAACCATTACTAAAAAAGAAGGGTTATTAGTTGCAGAAGTAGAGAACGCTCTAAAAATTGCTGGTAATCCGGAAATTAAAGAATTTAAAATTGTAGCAGATCCAGCTAATGCATTAGGGGCTTTATATATTGAAGAATTATTTAAAAAAATTCCAGGAAAGTTAATTAAAATGAATTTTAATTTAGATGGAACTTTTCCAGCTCATCAAGCAGATCCTTTACAAGCAGAAACTTTAGTAGATCTGCAAAAAAAGGTCATTGATGAAAAAGCAGATTTAGGTTTAGCTCCAGATGGAGATGGTGATAGATTATTTTTTATTGATGAAAAAGGTCAAATTGTTCCACCATCTATTATTACAGCCCTAGTTGCCAGAGAGTTATTAAAAGAGCATAAAGGTGAGAAAATAATTGCAGATATTAGATATATTATTACTCCCAAAAAAATTATTGAAGAATCTGAGGGAATTTTTGAGTTAACTAAAGTTGGTCATGCTTTTATAACAGAAAAATTGCATCAAACTGGAGCAATCTTTGCCGGAGAATCATCAGCTCATTATTTTTTTAAAGCTACAGGCAATGCTGAATCTCAAATGCCGATAATTTTATTTGTTTTAAAAGTTATGACTAGAGAAGATAAAAAGCTTTCAGAAATTGTTGCCGACTTAAGAAGAAGTCATGAATCAGGTGAGATTAATTTTAAAGTCAAAAATGCCAAAGATATTATAGATATTTTAAAACAAGCTTATCTTAATGGAGAAATTTTAACTATAGATGGACTTGCTGTTTCTTATCCTAATTGGAGATTTTCTGTTAGAACCTCAAACACTGAACCCTTATTAAGATTAAATATTGAAGGAGGAGATTTTAATGTTGTTCAAAAAAAGAAAGAAGAAATAGTGGCTTTAATTGAAAGACATGCCCAAAAATAAAACGAGGCCCGCTAAGGCCTCGTTTATATAAAAAATAATTCCCAAATCCTAAGCCATTTTTTTATCACCCATGAAAGCTACGTAAAACGCCCAAGCTGCAACTACTAAATGTAAAATATTATCAGCTGGGTTTTCTAAATTAGTTATCCCAACATTTGGCACTGGAGCAGAACCATTCATAAAACCAGCCAAAGCTGCTACTAAAGCTACAACTCCTACTAAAATAACTAAAATCTTAGTCATCTGAGGATCTTTAAGCATATAATATGCTGCCAAAGCTACAACTCCAAATAAAAGATGGGCTACGTTTTCTGTTCCATCAAGCCAAAAGAAATCTCCCAATAAAGAAGCAGCTGGAGTTGGTCCTAAAACTGTTAAGCCAGCTACACCTAAAACTACTAAAATAATTCCACCAAGCAAAAGAAATTGTCGAAGATTCAAATTTCTCACCCCCTCTTTGAAAAAGTTAAAACTAACTTTAGTGTAGTACTAAAGAGTTAAGTTTGTAAATAGCTTTGAAATTAACGTTTTGGAGATTGTTTTTTAGCCCTGGCTTTATGAGCTAGACCAAATTTGCGTCGCTCTTTAACTCGAGCATCGCGAGTTAATAATCCATTTTTCTTTAAAATAGCTCTAAATTTATCGCGATCAATTTTATTTAAAGCTCTAGCTAAACCATGCACCAGGGCTCCAAGCTGAGAAGCTCTTCCCCCACCTACAATTTTAACTGTAGCTGTAAATTGACCTAAAGTTTGAGTTAGCTCAAGCGGCTTTTGATAAATTTTTTGGGCGACAGGACCTCTAAAATATTCAGAAACTGGTTTGTTGTTTATAATTAGTGGTCCTTGGCCTTTAAATATTCTAACCCTGGCAATAGCTTCTTTTCTTCGACCAGTTGCTTGTGTGTAATTTTTATCTATCATGATTTTGCTCCTAATTGTTTTTCAAAAGTATGTTTTTCTCCTGGGAAAATATATAACTTTTTTATCATTTTTTTACCTAACTTAGTTTTAGGTAACATTCCAGCAACTGCATGTTTAATAATCTCTTCTGGTTTTCTTTTTCTTAAATCAGCCAAAGTTTCAACTCTAAATCCTCCGGGATAACCTGAGTGTCTAGCATATTTTTTTTGCTCTTCTTTTTTGCCAGTGACTAAAACTAAAGTAGCATTAGTTACAACTACAAAATCTCCAGTATCTAAAAAGGGTACAAATTCAGCTTTTTGTTTACCCATCAATTTAGTTGCAATCTCTGTTGCCAGCCTTCCTAAAACTTTTTGATTTGCATCAACTAGATGATAATTTCTAATTATTTTTTTAGATGACAATGCATTTGTTGACATAATTATTTCTTGGCCACAACTTCTTTCTTTTTATTAGTTTTTGTTTCTTTAACTTCTGATTTTGCTATCTTTTTTCCTTCAACTAAGCTAATTTGAACCATCATTGTTCCATCTCCGGCTCTTTTACCTAATTTTATAACTGAAGCATAACCAGAAACTCGATCAGAAAATCTTGGGGCAATATCTTGAATTAATTTATTAGATACCTCTTTAGCTAAAAATTTACTTAAATGACGCTGACTAGATGGAACTTTAGCTTGATTAATTAATTTATCAACTAACCCTTTAATTGCTTGAGCTTTAGCTTTTGTAGTTTGGATTTTTTCTGCCAGAAAAAAGTTTCGCACTAAGCTTTTGATTAGTGCGTTACGCTGATTTTTATCTCGACTGAGGTGCTTACCATAAACTTTATGCCTCACTTAGGGTCAGCCCCCTCTCTGTTAACTTTTCAGATATTAAACTCAAAGATTTTGCTCCCAAATTTTTAGCTTTCATAAGTTGTTGTCTGGGAATATTTAAAAGCTTACCTATGGTATCAATCTCAATTGCTTTTAGTGCATTAGTAATTCTTACTGGTAGATCTAGTTCTTCAACAGAAGATTTCAACAGATCTTCAGAGATAGTATTAGATGAGATAACTGGTTGTTCCTCCTCAGCCACTGGATTATAAATTTGTCTAAAATACTCATCTAAAATCTCAGCAGCTTTAATTACTGCGTCTTTTGGACTAATTGTACCGTCAGATTGAATCTCTAAAGTTAGCTTGTCAAAATCAGTTCGACGACCAACTCGGGTTTGGTCGACTTTATAATTAACTGATAAAATTGGCGTAAAAATAGCATCAACTGGAATTACCCCAATTTCAGCAGTCTTTTTTTCATCAGCTGGTACATAACCTACACCCATCTCAGCAGTCATATCTAAACTTAATTTAGCTTTTGGATCAGTTATGGTTGCGATATGTTGCTCCGGATTAATAATCTCCCCATTCCCGCCGGTGTTTATATCCTTTCCGGTTACCTCGCCTTTGTCATGTTTTTGCAGGGTGAGCCTAATTGGTTTGTCGCCGTAAAGCTTAACTCGGATTTTTTTTAAGTTTAGGATAATCTCGATCACATCTTCACTTACCCCAGGAATTGTGGAGAATTGATGTGAAACACCATTGATTTTAACTGAAGTTATAGCTGCACCCGGAAGTGAGCTTAGTAAACAGCGTCTTAAACTATTTCCCAATGTATGACCATAACCTTGCTCAAGTGGTTCAATGACAATTTGAGCAAAATTATCTTTTTCTTGTTCAGTACTAACTTTAAATCTAATCATAATTATCTTGAGTAAAACTCTACAATTAACTGTTCATTAACTATCTGTTCCATCTCATCTCTGCTTGGAGTTCTTAAAACCTTGCCGACCGTGGCTTTTCTATCTAGCCACTCTGGCAAGGTTGGTTGAGCGTCCAAATTCTTTTTAACTTGTGTATTATCCACGAAATTGCCTGAAATTGCAACAGTTAATCCTGGTTTGACCTGGTATGAAGGAATGTTGATCTTTTTGCCTTCTACGCTAATATGTCCGTGGCTAACTAGCTGCCTAGCTTCAGCTCGAGATTTAGCTAGTCCTAACCTATAAATAATATTATCTAATCTTGTCTCTAAAAGTTCAAGGAAGACTTTACCAGTTGCTCCTTTTGATTTAGATGCCAGGTCAAAAGTTTTACGAAATTGTTTTTCAGAGAGTCCAAATAGTCTCTTAGCTTTTTGTTTTTCGCGAAGTTGAATACCGTACTCAGATAGTCTTCTTCGCATTTTTGTTCCTCTCATCCCTGGAGGAATTGCCCCTTTTCGCTCTAAAGTTTTAGCATCTTTAGTCGTTAGCGCTACTCCTTCTCGACGGCTGAGTCTTCTTTTTGGACCAGTGTATCTCATATCTTAAACTCTTCTCCTTTTTTTAGCTCTTGGACCATTGTGAGGCATGGGTGTAACATCAGCAATCATAGTTATATTTAAGCCAGCATTACGCAAAGCTCTAATTGCTGCATCTCGACCAGGTCCAGGTCCTTTTATAAACACTTCAGCTGAATTCATCCCGACAGCTTTAGCTTTTTGAGCTACAGTTTCAACTGCTGTGATAGCTGCAAAAGGTGTAGCTTTGCGAGCGCCTTTAAATCCAGATGCTCCAGATGAACTCCAAGCTAAAGTATTACCCATATTATCAGTCAGTGTTACCAAAGTATTATTAAAAGTGGCAGTTACATAGACTCTTCCAGTTGAGATATTTCTAGGTGGAGCTTTTTTCTTAGCTTCTATATTTTTTTGATTGGGAATTATTTTTTTTGCCATATATTTTTTGGACTAATTTGGTCTTAACTTAATGGTTTCAATTAGCTTTTATAGCCAAATTGTCCATTACAACCTAATTATTTAATTCCTTCCTCCTTCATATTTTTAACCTTGTGTTTTAGTGGCAGGCACTGTTCCCGTTTTTTCTGCTACTTCTTTTCTGACTGTTCCAACTGTTTTTCTTTTACCTTTTCTGGTTCGAGCATTAGATCTTGTGCGCTGCCCTCTAGAAGGTAAACCTTTTCTGTGTCTAAAACCTCGATAAGCTCCAATATCTTCCAACCGTTTTATATCCTCTCCAACTTTCCTTCTTAAATCTCCCTCTACAATAATCCCTTCAATTGCTTTTGCTAATTTATTTATCTCTTCTTCACTCAAATCTTTAACTCTTTTTGATCCATCAACATTAGCTGTTTTTAACACACCTAACACATTAGACCTTCCTATTCCATAAATATAGGTCAATGCTATATCAGTTCTTTTCTCATTATTTAAATCTACTCCTGCAATTCTAGCCATTATCTTATAAGTCCTTCCTCACTTGGTACAGCGGTAATTAATCTATGCGTTGGAAAAACGGCACTATTTAGAAGAGTTGCTCTTTTAAGTTCTGGTAAACCTAATCTACGTGCTTCCCTTCTCAAAAATCTCGATCTTCTGGCAGTAGTCCCACTTTCAAATACAGCCTGTTCTAATTGTTCCTGACTTATAAGTCCTGCTTGTACTAGAGCATGAGCCGCATTACCCAATATCTCTAAAGCCGCAGCTGCTTGAAAACATCTCTCTTTAGACGTTCTTGCAAAACTACCAAATGTTCTTATTCTTCTTTCTTTCATTTTTTATCCTTGTCTTTGCTTGTGTTTTGGATCTCTTGGACAGATCACAAAAAGCACTCCTTCGCGTTTAACGATTTTACAAAATTTACATCTTTTTTTAATTGACGCTTGCACCTTCATTTTTAAATATCTCCTTTTGCTAATTTATCTATCCAAAGTTTGTGATAGCTTTTTTGATAGAACAACTACCTTAACAGTAACTGGTCGATCAAAAAAGCTAAATCTACTTTGCTCTAAAAGTTATCCTCCCTTTATCCAAATCATATTTTGGACTCATCTCAATTTTAACTCTATCTCCAGCCATTAGTTTTATATAATGCATGCGCATTTTACCTGAAATATGACACAAAATCACCCTCCCCAAAAGTTCTGGTAAATCCACACTTCGATCAATTTCCACCCTAAATAAAGTATTGGGTAATACTTCAACTATCTTACCTTCAACTTCAATTACGTCAGATTTCATTTAGACTTTAGGTATTTTAACAAACTTAGCTTCAGATTACAACCCATAGTTGGTTTATTTAATTCCTCTAAAATCTGTTAAAATTTCTGCTTTTTTTTCTCCAATTACTACAGTCATCTCAAAAAGCCCACCCATAGAATGATCTACACTTTCAATTGTCCAGCCGTCTGGGGAAAGTTTCACTTCCCCAGAGCCAGAGGTATAAATTACCTCAATAGCAATAGTCATACCTTTTTTTAAAACTAGCCCAGTGCCTTTTTTCCCAAACCCTGGTACTTCTGGTTCTTCATGAAGCTCTCTGCCTACACCATGCCCAATTAATGATCTAACAATTGAATAACCATTGCTCTCTACCACATTTTGAATCGCCTCTGAAATATCCCCAATTCTTTTCCCTTCTATCGCCTGATCAATTCCATTCCAAAGCGCTTGTTCTCCAACTTTTAAAAACTGATTTTGTTCTTTGCCAACCACAATACTCCATGCTGTATCTGTATGCCAACTTTGATAAACTGCTCCCAAATCAATGCTTAAAATATCCCCAATCTTTAGTTCAATATCTCTGGGTATCCCGTGTACTACCTCATCATTGATAGTTAAACAAGTCGCCCATCTATAACCAGGTACTGTTTTAAAAGATACCCCTCCACCCAATCTTAATATTTCATCTTCGGCAATTTTTTCCAAATCTTGTAAAGAGATCCCAGGTTTTACTGCATCCAAAGTTTTTTTCAAAGCAGAAGCTGAGATCTGACCGCTTTTTCTCATTAACTCAAGCTCTTTTTTAGTTCTAACCAAAACATTCATGGTAAATAAGCTTTAATTTGGTTATAAACTTCATCTTCGCTTAACTCGCCATTTATATCAAAAACTTTTATTTTATCTCGATAATAATCTACGATCTCTTTAATTTTTGCTCCTTGAGTTTTGTGTCTATAATCAATTAACTCCTCAGTATCATCTGAGCGGCCTCTTTTTAATAATCTTTGTTTAGCAACCTCAGGTGAGAAAAATAAAAAAAATATTATCTCCAAATTTGGGTCAAAATAATCAAGCTGCTTTAGATGTCTTGGGTAAGAATCTGATACAAAGCCTGCTTTAGCATCGCCTTGAGCTAATCTTTGTTTAATTAAATCAGCCACAATTGCATCATCTACCATCGCACCTGTATCTAGAGCTTGTTTTACCACTCTGCCTTTTTCACTATCTTCCCTGGCCATCGCTCTTAAAACATCACCAGTTGTTAAAAAACAAAGATGGTACTCGCTAGCTAGTCGTTTAGCTTGAGTACTCTTACCACTACCCATTATTCCACTGACCAAAATTCTCATCTCTTCAAAAAGCCCTCATAATTTCGCTCAATTAATTTACTTTCAAACTGTTTGGCAGTATCCAAAATAACTGAAACCACAATCAATAAACTTGTTCCACCAATTACTAAAGTGGATAAACCAGTTATTGAGGAGGCAACTGAAGGTAAAACTGCGATAAATCCCAAAAATATTGCTCCAGCTAGAGTAATCCGAAGCAGAATATAATTTAAATAGCTTGAGGTTGCACTACCTGGTCTAATACCTGGAATAAACCCGCCATATTTTTTAATTTCATCGGCAATTTTAGTAGGATTAAAAATGACTGCCGTATAAAAGTAAGTAAAACCAATCACTAAAAGAAAGTAAACTACATTATAAGCTAGTGATTGGGAGGTAAAATAAGTAGCTAAAAATCTACCCACTGCTTGAAGTTGAGGTTGGCTCACTTGCGATAAATATTGCCCAGCAAAAGATGGCAGTAGCACTAAAGATACCGCAAAAATAATTGGCACAACGCCAGCTTGGTTAACTCTTAAAGGTAGGTAAGTTTGAGCTCCGCCACCAGTTTGTCTTCCACCTAAATAGCGTCTGGCATATTGAACTAAAATTTGCCGTCTGCCTTCATTGACAAACACAATTCCGGCTGTAATTAAAATTGCCACGACCGCAAAAATTAATAAATTAATTACTTGTTGCTGATCAATAACTGAAAAGGTTTGAAATAAACTAACTGGTGTTCGAACTACAATCCCTACAAAAATCAAAATGGAAATTCCATTTCCAATACCATAATTGGTAATTAACTCACCAAGCCACATTAAAAAAATTGTTCCAGCAGTCATAGAAACAACAATAGTAATAATTTCAATTGGGGTAAAAGCGGTGACTAAGCCTTGATTACGAAGCAGTGTATACATCCCAATCGATTGGATAATAGCCAAAGGAACTGTCAAATATCTGGTATACTGATTCATTTGCTGGCGACCTTGTTCGCCTTCTTTAGACATCTCTTCAAGCTTAGGAAAAACCATAGTTAAAAGTTGCATAATGATTGAAGCATTAATATAAGGATTTAAACCAAGTGAAATAACTGAAAAATTGGCTAAAGTTCCACCTGAAAAAATATCAAGTAAACCCAAGAGTTGATTGCCTTGAAATAGGCTTTTTAATCCGGCTAAATTAATTCCTCCAACCGGAATATGGGCAGCGATTCTAAAAATAACTAATATTAAAAGAGTAATTAAGATTTTTCTGCGCAGTTCAGGAATTTTAAAAGCATTAATAAACGGGGCAAGAATACTAGCCAACTTTTCCTCCTGCTTTTTCAATTTTTGCTAAAGCTTTTTTTGATACTGACAGTTTAATAATTAAAGCTTGTTTAATCTCTCCTTGGTTTAAAATTTTAACCCCTCTTTTTGAATCTTTAGTTGAAATCAGATTTTCTTTGAGTAAACTGTCTAAATCAACTGTTGAGTTGGCTTTAAAAACATTTAACTTATCTAAATTAATTCCCAAGGGTTTTTGGCTAGATCTTTTATTGCCATGACCTCTTAAAAATGGGATTTTTTTGTAAAGTGGTAATCCGCCGCCAGAAAAAGAAGTCGCCACTTTACCTCGAGCTTTTTGTCCTTTAGTACCTCGACCTGACATTTTACCTTTACCTGAACCAATTCCACGACCAATTCGTTTTTTTCCTCTAGCTGTTAATTTTGGTAACTGATTTAATTTCATATAATCTTTTTTAACCTTTTTAATGCTTCTAAAGTTGCATAAACATTTGAGGCTTGGTTTTTAGTTCCTAAAGTTTTGGAAACAATATCATGAATTCCAGCTGCTTCCACTACCACCCTAACTGCACCTCCAGCAATAACTCCAGTTCCAGCCGGAGCTGGTTTAAGCAAAACTTTAGCTGCACCTAATTTCATAAAAATTTGATGCGGTATAGTCCGATTATCTTTAAGCGGAACCATAATTAAGCGTTTCTTGGCGTAAGCGGTAGCTTTAGCAACTGAGGATTGAACATCAGCAGCTTTACCAAGTCCTACTCCCACTTGGCCTTTTCGGTCACCAACTACTACAATCACAGAGAGTGATCTTTTATCTCCACCTTTAGTTTTTTTAGAAACTCGATTGACTTGGACAACTTTTTCATAGAAATCACTAGGTGGACGCTCCGGTCTATTCTGATTTCTTCCTCCAAATCCCCTATTACCAAATCCACCCCACCCTTGATATTGTCCAGTACGATTTTGGGGTTGTGGATTTTTTTGTTGAGTGCTAGGTTGTTTGTTATCCATACTAAAACTCCAATCCTCCTTTTCTTGCTCCTTCTGCTAACGCTGCAATTCTACCATGATATTTAAATCCACCTCTATCAAAAACAATTTTTTTAATTTTTAAACCTATTGCTTTTTTAGAAATATTTTCTCCAACTGCTTTAGCTCGATCAATTTTTGATCCAGATTTTTCTTTAATATCTGATGCAAAAACCACAGTTTTACCAGTTGAATCATCAATAATTTGAGCATAGATGTGTTGGTTGGATCTAAAAACTGCAAGCCTTGGCCGAGCTTCACTACCAGCAATATTTCTTCTAACACTTTTATGTCTTCTAATTCGGCTTTTTTTAAACATATTTTTATTTAGCTGCTCCAGTTACAGCTTTTCCAGCCTTACCAGCTTTCTTTCTCACATATTCTCCAGCATACCTAATTCCTTTTCCTTTATAAACCTCAGGTGGCTTAACAGCCCGAATGTTAGCAGCGATTTGACCAACTAACTCTCTAGAAATCCCAGAGACAGTAATTTTAGTATTATCAACTATCGCAAAAGTTATACCAACTGGAGCTTTAATTAAAACTGGATGAGAAAACCCCACACTTAAAGTTAAATTGTCTCCTCCACCTGATGCTCTAAATCCAACTCCTACCATTTCTAAGGATTTTGTCCAACCTTTTGAAACTCCCAAAACCATATTATTAATTAAAGCTCGAGTTAAGCCATGCAAAGACTTAGTTAAAATATCATCACTACCTACTTTCACTAGAACTTTTCCTTCTTTAACTTCTACCATTATCTCTGGTCTGACTTCCATCTCCAGCTCTCCTTTTGCTCCTTTAACTGTTAATTTTGATCCAGCTACTAAAACTTCAACTCCACTTGGAACTGTAATTGGTGCTTGCCCTATTCTTGACATATTTACCAAACATAGGCTAAGATCTCTCCGCCTAAGTTCTCCTTTCTAGCTTGTTTATCAGTCATGACTCCTTTAGGAGTGGAGATTAGAGCAATTCCTAAACCATTTAAAACCCAAGGTAGTTGCTTACTATTTTTGTAAATTCTAAGTCCAGGTTTTGAAATTCTTTTAACATCAGTCAAAGCGGCAATTTTTTTAGAAACCGAGACTGCACTTTTTTGTTGGTTATCATATTTTAACGTCACTAAAACTGAAATAAACCCAGTCTGCTTATCTTTTTGTTCTTTAAATGAGACTACATAACCTTCTTTTTCCAATACTTTTAAAATAGCTATAATTAATTTTGAGTATGTCAAAATAATCTCTGGCTTTAGTGCTTTGTAGCCATTTTTTATTCTAATTAATGCATCTGATACACTATCTCTAATCATAAATTTTACCAACTCGCTTTCTTAACACCTGGCAGCTGACCTAAATAAGCTAATTCTCTAAAACAAATTCGACAAACTCCAAATTTACGAATGTAACCTCTGTTTCTACCACATCTCATACAGCGATTTATTTTTTGAACATTATATTTAAATTTTTTCTTAACAATATTAGATATTTTTGCCATAAATTTAATTTTTCCTAAATGGTACTCCTAATAACTCTAGTAATAATTTTCCCTGTTCTTTATTTTTGGCTGTTGTTGTAACTGTGACTTGCATACCTCTGGGTTTATCAATGTCTTTATAATTTACTTCAGGAAAAATAGTTTGTTCTCTTAAACCTAAATTAAAATTGCCTTGATTATCAAAAGATGAATCAGACACTCCACGAAAATCTCTAACTTTTGGCAAAACAATATTGATTAATTTATCCAAAAAAGAATACATTTTTTCTCCTCTTAATGTAACCATCAAGCCAATAGGTGCTCCTTCTGTTAATTTAAAACTAGAGATAGATTTTTTAGCTTTAGTTACAACTGGTCGCTGCCCTGCAATAGCTGTTAAAACAACTTTGCATTTTTCAATTATTGCTGAATTATCCTTACCCTCACCAACTCCCATATTAATCACTACTTTTTTTACTGATGGTAAACTCATATTATTTGTTAAATTCAAACTTTCTTTAAGCTTTTTTTTAACTTCATTTAAATATTTATCCTTTAGACGATTCATAATAATTTTTTTTTAAATATTTTTTTGGCATTTTTTACAAAATCTGACCTTTTGACCTTTTTCTACTCTTAAACCAACTCGAGTTGGTTTTTGACAATTTGGACAAACTAAAGCCACATTTGAAATATTAATTGATTTAATAATGTCAATTATTCCTCCCTCAACTTGACCTTGCTTTTTAACATGTCTTTTAAATAAATTTACTCCAGCGATAAAAACTTGATCTTTTTTAGTATCAAGTTTCTCAATTGTGCCAATTTTACCTACATCTTTTCCAAGTAAAACTTTGACTTTATCGCCTTTTTTTAGTTTTGACATATTTTTTACCAAACTTCTGGTGCTAAAGATACAATTTTATTAAAACCACTTTCTCTGACTTCTCTAGCAACTGGTCCAAAAATTCTAGTGGCTCGCAAATTGTTATCTTTATCAACTACAACTCCGGCATTATCATCAAATTTAATATATGACCCATCTTCTCTTCTGGATTCTTTTTTTGCTCTAACTAAAATTGCTCTCACAATCTCTCCATCTTTAACTTGACCATTAGGATCAGCTCCTTTAACTACAGCTACTAAAACTTCGCCCAATCTGCCAAATCTTTTTCCAGTTCCACCAAGTAGTTGAATCACCTGCAATTTTTTTGCTCCACTATTATCTGCAACATTTAACATACTTCTGTGTTGAACCATCTATTTTCCCTCCTTTATTTTTTTACCTTTGGACACCTTCGATATTTTTGATACCTTTTCATCTTTTTGGTTTTTCTCTTCTTCAACTTCTTTTGAGACCTTTTTGCCCTCTGATATTTCCTTGTCCTCCGTAGCCTCGGCGGAGGAGGATTCTGGTAAAACTTCAGAGATTGCTTGTTCTGCCTTTTCTTTCATTAAAGCTGTACCAAGTGCTACTTCATCTGTTCCCAAAACTTTACTAATTTGCCAATGTTTATTTTTAGAAATTGGTCGAACTTTTATAAATTCCACCACATCACCATTTTTGACTCCTTTTGGATCATCAACTAAATATTTTTTAGTACGCAAAAAGATTTTTCCATATAGCGGATGTTTTTTATTGCTCTCTACTAAAACCACCGCGCTTTTTTTCATTTTGGTTGATACCACTCTTCCGACCATTATTTTTTCTCCTTTTTAGAAACATGACTCTTTGATATTTTTTCTTCTTTTTTTACACTAGCTTCTAATTTTTCAAGTAATTTTTTTTGATTTAAAACCGTCATCATCTGAGCAATCTCATGACGTTTTTTTAAAACTGACTTTAAATCTTTTAATTTATTCATATTTTTATCTAAAATTAAATCTGCTACTTCTTGCTTGCTAACTTTAATTTTTTTTAATAAATTCTCAATTGTTAAATTTTTAATTTCTAAAAAATCATTTTTCTTCATGTTTTTATTTAGTTATAAATCTAGTTTTAATACCAATTTTATGCCCAGCCAGTCTCATCGCTTCTTTGGCAATCTCTTCTGTCACAGCAGCCATTTCAAATAAAACACTGCCCGGCTTAACCACTGCCACATAACCTTCAACTTCTCCTTTTCCAGAACCCATTCTGGATTCTGCAGGGTGTTTAGTGATGGGTTTATCTGGAAAAATTCTAATCCAAATTCTTCCACCCCGAGCAGTATAGTGAGCCATTGCCCGTCTGGCTGCTTCAATTTGACGAGAACTAATAAATCCTCGACCTTCTGCTTTTAACCCGAAACTACCAAAAGACAACTTATTTCCTCTAGTAGCAGAACCTGCTCTTTTACCTTTAAATGCTTTTCGATATTTAACTCTTTTTGGAACTAAAAGTGCCATAATTAAATCTTTGCCTCTCCTTTACGTTTTTAAACTATCCTTTCTGCCTTTCAAATCCTTAAGTTTAAAAAGGCAAGGGGAGCTATATTTTAGTCTCCCCCTTATTAATCCAAACTTTAACTCCTACATAACCAGATTTAGTCATAGCGGGATAAACTGAAAAATCAATATCTGCTCGCAAAGTATGTAGTGGAACTGAACCTTGAAATTTCCATTCTCTCCTGGCAATCTCTGCTCCACCAATTCTTCCAGATAAAACTACTTTGACTCCTTTAGCTCCAGCTCTCATCACTCGATCAATCGCTTGATTCATTACCCTAGCAGCTGGTAATCTTCTAGCTAACTGCTCAGCAATATTTTGGGCTACTAAATAGGCTGATAAATCAGGTGATTTAATATCCATTGGAGTAATTTCCAAAACATTTTCATCTTTAATTTTTAGCTCTTTAAGTAAATACTTTTTTAGTTCAGTTAGACCACTTCCCCCTCGACCAATTAAAATTCCAGGACGGGAAACAAAAATTATGACTTTCACTTTATTAATCGCTCGCTCAATTTCCACTTTAGTAATACTAGCTGGGCGCAACTTTTTCATTAGTAATTTGCGAATTTTCATATCTTCAGCTAAAAATTGCTGGTATTTTGTACCATCCGCAAACCACCTTGACTGCCAAGTTGCTGCTCCACCTAATCTAAAACCAATTGGATTTATCTTCTGACCCATATTACTTAGATGATTCAGTCGTAGCTTTTTCTGTTAATCCAGTCTTTACTGCTGAATCATCTAGGACGACCGCTTTCTCTCTCCCTTCTTTCTTTTTACTTGTTACTTTTACCTTGTCACTTGTCACCATTTCGTCTGACAAGACGATCTTGATGTGAGAAAGTCTTTTTTGATAAGGTCTACCTCGACCCCTACCAGCTGTTCCAACTCGATATCTTTTCATTTTCATTCCCTCATTAATTTCAATTTTTTTAAAAGTTAAATTGGCAAGGTTACCACCATTTGCTAGGGCTGTTTTAATAGCTTTGATTAAATCTTTCGATGCTGCTCTACTATTAAATTCCAAAGCTTCAATTGCTTTTATAGGTGTCATTTTTCTAATCATGTCAGCTACTAACCTCAATTTACGAGGTGAGTGTCCAACGTTTTTCTGAATACTTACAAATTCCATTTCAATAAACTCCTTTCAGAAAAAGGCAAGGTTCTACGAGCGGGCGATATAATTGTTTCCCATCGCCAAGCGAAGTAGGTTCTTACATTTTTTTGGATTGTTAAATATTCCATAATTGTTTTTTAAGTCTTGGCGCTTGATTTCTCAGTCATTTTTCCATGGGCTCTAAAGGTTCTAGTTGGAGCAAACTCACCAAGCCTGTGTCCAACCATTGATTCGCTAACAAAAACTGTTACAAAATTTTTACCTTGATGAACTAAAAAAGTATGTCCGACAAATTCCGGTGGAATTTGACAGGCTCTTCTCCAAGTTTTAATTGGCGTTTTTGCTCCCCCAGCTTTTTGCGCCATAACTTTTTTTAATAACTTCTCATCCACATACGGACCTTTTGATAATGATCTACTCATAAATTATCTTCTTACCCTTTCGTTAATCTCACTAAAAATTCCCATTGCATTTTCTTCATAAGGGCCATTCCATACTGTAACCAACCCCCTAGAAAAAGAAGTTACCCTAACTCTATCTCCCTCTGCTGATAAACTAAAACTCTCGTTATTTAAACTTGGACCTAAAGCATATAGATTCTCAGGATGTCTTGAATTTCTTAGAGCTAATTCCGCTGCAGCTTCTTCTCTAGTTTTCAAAACAGCAGCTGGGACCAGAATAGCTCTCTCTACTAGTGCACAAGCAACTACGCTAAGATCAGACAAAACTACAACTTGAATATCATCTGGTGTAAGATCACGATTAAGTTCTGTCATTTTTATTTCCTTCTCTTTAAAATATATTTATCAGTCCATTTATTTTTTTTGCGAGTTTTGCCTACAGCTGGTTTACCATAGCGAGTCATTGGTTTTTTTCTACCTACACCAGAGCGACCTTCTCCACCTCCATGTGGGTGAGAATCTGGATCCATAGCTGTACCCCTGACATGAGGCCTAATACCCATGTGGCGAGATCTTCCAGCTTTACCTAAATTAATATTTTTTGCTTCCTCATTTCCCAGCGCTCCAACACTAGCAAATGACTCCAAAGGTACCATTCTAACCTCCCCAGATGGTAATTTCAAGTGTCCGTAGCTTCCTTCTTTAGCTTGTAAAATTATTCCAACTCCAGCACTTCTGCCAAGCTGTCCACCTTTACCTGGGGTTAACTCAACGTTGTGTAAAACAGTTCCAATCGGAATATTTTTTAACATTAAAGCATTACCAACTTTAACTTCAGCTTTTTTATCAGAAATGACTGAATCGTTTAGCTTTAATTCTTTTGGAGCTAAAATATAGCGCTTCTCACCATCTGAATAAACAACCAATGCAATATTTACATTGCGATTTGGATCATATTCAAAAGCTTTAACTTCTCCAACTACACCTAATTTATCCCTTCTAAAATCAATCATTCGATAAAGCCTTTTGTGTCTACCACCTTGATCTTGAACAGTAATTGTGCCGTTTAATCTACCTGATCTTTTAGGCAGTAAAAAGCTTAAAGCTTTAGATGGTCGACCATGGTTTTTTGGTCTTAACATCTTTGAAGCAAATCTTTTAGTTGGGGTTTTTTGCTTGTAGTTAATTAACATATTTATTTCTCTGCTTTCTTTTTAGTCTCTTTTTCAATTTTTACTTTAGTCCCTTTTAGTAAACTTTTTTTCTCTTTAATAGATGTTACTTGCTCACCCTCACCAGTTGTCACTTTTACTTCCTTTTCCTCTGGTGCAGCTTCAAAGAGAGCAATTTTTTGACCTTTTTTAATTTTTACTAAAGCTTTTTTGATACCTTTAGTTTTAAATTGTCCTTTTTTAGTTCTTTGATTTTTGAACTTACCATGGATGTTTATTACCCTAACATCCACTACATCCACTTTAAATTTATCTTTAACTAATTTAGCAATTTGTAATTTAGTTAAAGTTTTTGCCACTTCAAAAGTATAAAAATTACTTTTTACTAAAATCATTGATTTTTCTGAAATATATGGACGCTTTAGCATAATTTATTTGGACAATCCAACAGATTCATCCAAGACCTCCTTTTTACTCTTAATCAAAGATTCAACGGCTTCTTTGGTTAAAAAGATATTGTGAGCTTTAATAACTTGATAAGCGTTTAAATCTGAAACTGAAAGGAGATTAACTTGTTTTAAATTTTTAGTAGCTCTTGAAGCATTATCTAATCTTTTATCAACTATAATTAAAGCTGATTTTTTATTTAACTTTTTAAGTAATAAAGCTATTTCTTTAGTTTTACCAGTCATTTTTTCTATCCCTGAAAGTCCAGAAATTTCTTTGTCTTTAGCTTTTTGAGATAGCGCTGAAACTAAAGCTAATTTCTTCATTTTTTTAGGTAAATCTAACACTATTTTTCTATATTTTGGTCCAAGGGCAATTCCTCCACCGACAAAAATTGGTGCTCTAATACCACCATGTCGAGCTTTACCAGTACCTTTTTGTTTAAAAATCTTACGAGTTGATCCTTCAACCTCACCTCGCGTTTTGGTATTTGCAAAATGGGATTTTTGATTATTTAAATAGACTCTAAGTGCTTGGGCAAGCAAATCTTTATTTATCTCTGCTCCAAAAACCTCTTTTGGTAAAGCTAGCTCTCCCGCTGAAGCTCCGGTTAATGAAAAAACAGGAATAGAAAGACTTCCAACTTTTTTACTAGAACTAGTAGCGAGGGGTGACACGGAAGAGGGCTCCCGACGACTCGCCCGCAACGCTAGTGAGGACGGACGGCGGGATACTGAAGTGGCAGGACCCGGAGCGGCTTTAGTTTTTTTAACTGACATTGTCTTTTTCTCCTTTCACCTCGCCAGAGCCCTCTGCGACAGTGGGTTCTTTTGCTTGTTCTGTTTTATTTTCTCCCTCATCTTCCTTGCCCTCCATAGATTCATCGTCGGAGGGTTTTTCTTCAGGGGGAGGAGTATAACCTTTAATTCGACCAATTTTGCTTAAAATTACCAAACCTCCAACTGGTCCAGGAATTCCACCTTTAACAGTTATTAAATCATTTGTTTTATCAACTGCTAAAACTTCTAAACCTTTATAACTGACTTGATCAACTCCCATGTGTCCAGCCATTCTTTTACCTTTTAGAACCCGTCCTGGAGTTGTACCAGAACCGATTGACCCTGGAGCTCTGTGTCTATCTGATTGGCCGTGAGTTTTTGGACCTCCTCTAAAGTTATATCTTTTAACTCCTCCCTGAAAACCTCGACCCTTAGAGATTCCAGTTACTTTAATGCTATCTCCAACAGCAAATACATCTTTTAATTTAATTTCTTGACCTAAAGTTACTCCCTCTGCTACTTTTACTTCTTTAAAAAACCGGACTTGTTTTTCTAGTCCGGCTTTTTTGACATGACCAATTTGTGGCTTTCTAACGCTTTTTTTGGTTTCAAATCCAAGTTGCAAAGCATCGTATCCATCTTTATCGGATGTTTTAATTTGAGTTATATAATTTGGACCAACAAACACCATAGTTGCCCCAACTCTTCTACCACGAGAGTCATAACTGCTAGTCATTCCTTTTTTAATACCTAATAATGTATTAACCATAGACTTCTAACCGAAAAAAAGAGTGAGTCCATTGCTGGAGCTCACTCAGTAATTGTGCCTTCAATTGTCGTATCCCGCATAGCCTTGGCGAAGTGGGACGCACAACCTACTGAAAATTTAACAAGTTGTTAAATATAATCTGATTTATTCATCAGTTCTTTCCAAATTCTAACACAGACTCGAGGCTAAATGCAAGTTATGTTCAGCTAAATTTGAAAGGAGTTATTTAGCAGTCACAGTTATAGTATTGATAGAAGTGTTACTGGAGGTATCACAAGCTTTATCTTGAGGTAGAAGTTGTAGTAATAATTGCATTAGAAACAGCTGAGTTATTAGAAAAATCATAAGCTTTAGCGGTTAAAGTATAGGTTGCATTGGGTTTGCCTGAAACATTCCAGGCACAAGTATAGGCAGAGGTTGTATCAGTACAGGTTAATACTCCATCAACATAAAACTCTACTTTAGAAACAGCTACATTATCTGTGGCAGAAGCTGAAATTGTAACAGTACTACTCCTAATTAGATTACTTCCAGTAGAAGGTGAAGAGATAGAAACAGTTGGAGGAGTTTTATCTGAGGATGTTGGTGTTGGGGTGGGAGTAGGAGTAGGTGTTGCAAAAGGGGTGGGAGTTGGTGTTGGAGTAGGAGTGGAATTAGAAATACTTGCGGCAATCAAATTTTTATAAGCACCATATGCTAATTTACCTACAACAGCAGGTAGTGGACTTGGTAGAGGAGATGGATAAATACCACATTCATAATTATTTGAACCATACCAAACTAATCCATAGCTACAAAAATTACTATTGTCAGTTAGAGCATCGAGCTGATGGCTAACAAAAACTTTATCTGCTTTGACCAGAGTACCATCACTTGAGGTATATCCATTCAAAAAGTGTGGGACTAAATCATTTATATAGTTGGCTTGAGCTTGTTGGCAAGCTGTTGAGTTGGGTAGATCAGTTGAGGCACATTTATATTGAGGTTGAGCTTGTTGAGAGTAAGTTGATCCAGTACCTGTCTCTGTTATCCATATTGGTTTTGGCCAAATGCCTGCTGTTTTTAAAGAGTTATAGACATCATTAAATTTTGAATCTGCTCCAGATAAACTACAATAACAATGATAGTTCATAATATCAAAATAGCCTT
>JACPZA010000005.1 GCA_016195715.1 Candidatus Daviesbacteria bacterium | reverse complement strand
AATATTGTTAGGGGAAAATCGCGCCACAACTGATTCTTTGACTAAACTTCCAAACTTAAGAAGTTTCACAGATAGGGTTGAAGCTGAACAAAGAATACTCAAGCATTCTGGCGGCAAAGGCTATGTGGGATTTCTTGATCTTGATGATTTAAAAGGTGCGAATACTCGATTGGGTCACGAAGGTGGTGATGAATTAATCATTACAACTGCCAAGGCGATGCAAGACGCAGTAGATGAGGCGCTGGCTCAAGCTAATCAGTCAGGAAACAGAGTTAATATATTTGTTGGTCGCAAAGGTGGAGATGAGTTTCTGCTTTTTATAGGAACTACTAATAGAGATATCGTTACCACGCTAACTTCTAGAATGATTTCCTTAATACCAGAAAGAGTCAGACAAAACCCAAAACTGCCTGAAGATAAATTAGGGCGGCCTCAAACTCTTTCAATGGGAATGACAACAATATCACCTGGTTCAAATATTGAAGCTGTGATTAAAAAAGCTGATGATGCAGTCTATAAAGCTAAAGCCTTGGGAAAGAATCAAGTCGTTTTTCATCAACAAAAAGCTAAACCCTAGGGTGATTACTAAGCTGCTTGAGGTGCAAGCAGTCTGCGTAAAGCATGGCCAGTTGTTACCAATGAAGCAGTAGTTAAAGGTCTGGGTATAACTTGACTGGCTCCCCACTCTCGCCAATCATCTGGTTTGACTTGTCCAAAATCTGAACCTTCCATTACAAGTACTGATAACTTACCATCTTTTTCTCTTATTTTGGCAAGAAGCAGTCTAGCTTGATTTAAAGGTTGATCCACTACAACTCCAGCTAACCTTGCCGATTGTCGCTCAGCCTCTATTCTGGCCAAGATCTGCTCAGGATCACCTGATTCATCAGTTATCAAATGTTCATTGCCTAAAAATTGCTGTAATTTAAGACCAGTCAAGGCTCCTCTATCTCGTAGGGTTGCAAAGAATACAACTGAAGGAATTTCTGTCATTTGAGCGGATTATATTGCTAAAAATCAAAGATTGCAATCTAGCTACTTTAAAACGTAAATAGCTTTTTTGGTGCCACCAGTTTTTTTGACTAAACCTTTTTGTTTTAAAAACTTTAACTCTCTAAGTACTGTATCATCTGAAAAATCTGGAAAAATTTTGCGAAAATCTTTATTCATCATCTCCTTATGACGGTGCAAAAACTCCATAATCATCATCTGACGCTCATTCAACTCCACTTGCTCCCCTAACTTATCTTTAACTCTGGAATCAAGTGAAATTCTTTTAACTCGCTCTTTTATTTTATTTAACTCAATTGCTACACCTTTGACAAAATATTCCAGCCAAGGAGTTAGATCCCGCTCGTGTGTATCCATTACCAACTGATTTGAAACAGCTTGCAAAGTTAAATAATAATCCATTGGGTTTTCATCAAAGTATTCTTCCAGCGAAAATAATTTTCTAATATCATAGCCATCTAAAAACATAATTAATGTGGCTGTTGCTCTAGCAACTCGACCATTACCATCGACAAATGGATGAATTCTAGCCAACTCATAATGAATAATTCCAGCTTTAATAATAGGATGTAGCTCTTTTACTTCAGCTGAATTAATCCAGTTGACTAAATCCTCAATTAAATATGGCACTTCAGCTGCTGGTGGTGGGGTATAAGAAATTTGATTAGTTTGGGTATTTTTAACAACCACTTGTCTAACTCTAAATTTACCACAAGCATCTAAGGCAATCACTTTGTCAGTAGTTAGCCGATGCATCTCTAAAATAGTTTCAATAGTTAAAAAATATGGATGACCTGCTCCAATTTGAGTAGCTATTCCATCAATAAATTTTAGGACATTTCGATAATTTAGCACTTCTTGAATATCTCTATCGCGAGCTAAAACCTCTTTTCCATCCAAAACATTTTGCACATCTTCTTCTGATAGTTTATTCCCCTCTAAATGGGTACCATGATGGACAGTTCGCTCCAAAGCTTCTTTCCTAAATTTTGCTTCCCAAGCTGGGATTAAAGGTGAGTTTAAAATCACTTCACGAGAGGCATCAGCTACCCCAATGTTTTTTAAAATAGAATTGTTAATTGTATATTTTGGGATAAACATCTAACTACCTAATATTTTGCTAAAGATTTTTCTATCTTTGATTATATTTAAACTTAACAAAACAAGAGGCAAAAGAAAAACTATCCAAAGTAGATCATTATCAAAAAACTGCTTAAAATATGAACCAAATAAATAAACTAACCCAGTCCAAAAACTCAACCATAAAAATCCAGCTAAAAAATTAAAAACTATAAACTCTTTAATATCCATTTTCACTATTCCTGCAGCTACTGCAAAAATTGTGGCAGTATCTGGATGAAAATAGCCAATAAAAAAAGCTTTACCACCCCATTTTTCAACTTGATTGTGGACTTTTTGTAACTGATTTCCAAAACCAAACTTAACTAAAATATCTGACAATCCATAAAAACCAACTAGATAATCAAGCAAATAACCCAAGAAAAATCCCGCTGCAGCAACTGCTAAAAAAATTGGGTAAGATAGTAAGCCTTGACCTGCAAAAAAAGCTCCAGCTAAAACAACAGATGTACCTGGAGCTAGTAAATCAATAATTAAAGCTGCTTCTAAAAATGCTCCAAAAAAAACTATTTCATAGCCAAATCTAGTAAATACTTTGCTAAAACTGTTTAAAATTTCCTCACTACTTGGCAAAATATCTTTTAGTAAAAAAACCATTAAAATATATGCCACAATTAGCATTAAAGATAAAATTAGTGATGGTTTTTTTGACTCGATTTTCATAATTAGCAGATAAAGATATGTAATGGATAATCTGGCTCGCCTTCGCTAAAGCTACGGTAGAGCAAGCAGTCAAATTGAGATATGCTAGTCCCTGCGTAGTCTTGACGAAGTAGGGTCCAAGCTAATTGTCGCATATTTCCCGCAAAAAACCAAACTTAACGCTAATTTTTTAGATTTGTTAGAATATTAATATGGCAAAAAGAAAGGCAAATCAAATTAAACAGGAGAAAAATTTTAGAGAAGAGTTAGTGACTCAGCTTTTAACTTTATCTACTTCTGGATTTGGGTTGGTAGCAGCACTAGCTTGGAATGAAACTATCCAAGACTTTGTTAAAGAATTTATCGAACCGAGAATTCCAGGTTCTGGACTGCTTTCCAAATTTTTATATGCTTTACTTATTACCCTTTTGGCAGTTTTAATTACTTATCAACTATCTCGTTTAGCTGCCCATTTTCAACAAAGAAAAAGCTAGCATCTTTTAATTTAAGTTTTAAATGAGGATCTAGCTCAACAGAGGCGATAATAGTTTGCTGCAAACTAACTAATCCTAAAACGTGCTCTTGGTGAGTATCATCTAGCTCAGAAAAAACATCATCTAAAAGCAAAATTGGCCTACTGCCAATGGTTGATTCAACAAAGGAAACCTCGGATAATTTTAGATCTAAAATGGCTGTTCTATGTTCGCCGCGTGATCCAAAGTGAGCTAGATCTCTTTTGTCTTTACCAGTTAAAAATCTAAAATCATCTCTATGTGGTCCAATTAAAGAAGTAGCAGAAGCTATCTCTCTAACTTGATATTCAAGAATTCGCTTTAAAGACAGCTCATTTTGTAAATACTCAAAAAAGAAACTATCAAATTTTTTCTCAACTGAATTTAAAAAATTAAAAAACTTAAACCTTTTTGTACTGATTATTTCACCTAATCTAACTTGCTCATTCACCCAGAAATTTAACTCTTCAATTTTGGCTATGCCTTCTCTAATAGCTTTTAACAAGCGATTTTTGCGAATAATAATCTCACCATATTCTGTTAAAGCTTTTTTATATTCCTTATCAATTTGAGCTAAAGTTAGATCAATATGCCATCTGCGCAAACTTGGAGAACCAGTTACTAAATTAATATCTTCAGGTGAAAAAGTTACCACTGATAAATTACCAATATAATCAACAATGCGCCTGGTTACCCCATTGACTTTAACTTTTTTGACTAAATTTCCATCAACAATTTGCATAGCTATCTCCAGTTGGGTTTGGTCATTGTTTTCTTCATTCTGAACTTGTCCCTCAACTCTTAAAAAGTTTTCTGCTTTTTTAATCAACTCCTCATCTTTTTCAGCTTTGTGAGATTTAGTAGTGGATAAAAAATAAATTGATTCTAAAAAATTAGATTTTCCTTGAGCATTATTGCCCAATAAAATTATTAGTGGAGTTTTAAATTCAAAATTGCAACTTGAATAATTTCTAAAATTAACTAATTTTAAACTCTTTAAGAACATGAAGGAAATAGTATCGGGTAGACCCATTCAAATCAAGTCTATAAAAATTTAATCTCCAAGGATTGACTTATGTGATAAAATAATGCACTAGGAGGCATCTTAATGGCAGGAAATATAGAAGGTTATAAACGTTTAAATCAGGATCCTCGTATAGTAAGTGGTGAAGTAGCTATTACAGGGACTAGAGTTCCTGTTTGGATTATAGGTGAAACTAATCATATGTCTGGCAGAGGCATCAGGGCATTACGAGAAGATTACCCTCATTTGAGCCGAGCTGGTATCAGAGAAGCACTACAATATTATTATACTCACCCTGAAGAGATGGCAAGAGTTAGACGATTCCAACAAGTACACTTAGCGTAGTTAAAGCTACACTTAATTCTTTTTCCAGTGGCCCAGACCTAAGAATTCTCTAATTCTAAATGGCAAGTGACGCTCTTCAAAGAAAAAGTCAGGCTTTAAGATAAGCAGCCCAAAAATAGCAATAAATCCACCAATGGCGATAAAAATGGGCATGGTTCCAAAAAGATCTGATAAAATTCCAGCAAATAAAATTGGCAAAAGTGATAGCCCTGAAACTATCGCTAGTAATACCCCAAAAACTTTGCCTCGATCTTGTTCTGGAGTATTTTCTTGCAATACAGTTTGGGAGGGAATAATCACTGAGACAACTGAAATTCCTAAAAGTAGCGAACCTAAAGTCATAATGGTCGCAAGCGATGGTTGATGCAAAAAAGACACAGCTCTGGGACGGGGGAAATGCTGAATAGCAGGAGAAATTAGTGGTGCAATTCCTACTAAAAATAGCATTGATCCTGCAAACAAAATTGATCTGGCAACCAGTGTTCTTCTGGGAATTCCATGGCCAATTCTGCCTATTAAAATTGCCCCAAGCACCATCCCAATACCCAGTGGAATGACTACAATGTAAGAAATATCAGTTGGACGAATTTGTAAAACTTTTTCTAAAAAAGAAGGAAGTAATACAGCTATTGCTCCAATCACAGTTTGAACTCCAGCTAAAATAAACAAGGCTGAAACAATTGGTAAATTTTTTCTAATCATATTAATAGTTTGTCTAATCTCTAAAGAGACAATTTCAAAAAAAGAATTTATATTTCCACCGAACATCGCCGCTCTAAGCTTAATTGAACTTGCATCTTCTTTCGAAGTGATTGAAGGAAATTTTAATGCCAGTAAAAATGCTAAAAACATCACCCCTGCACCTAATTTAAAGATAAAATTGATTCCAAAAAGAGTAATTAATGGCCCGCTTAAACCAAAACCAATTAAAAATGTAGAAAAAAAGGTGGTAGAAAAAAGTGAGTTAGCTACAAACAACTGTTCTTTTTTAACTGTTAAAGGCAGAGCTGAGGATTCGGCAGGTAAATAAAGTTGGACTAAAGAATTGATTAAAAAAGTTAAAAACAGGATTGAAATGTAAGAAGTTTTGAAAAACATTAAACTTATAAAAAGCCCACTTAAAATCAAATCAATTAAAATAATAATTTTTTTTCTATCAATTACATCAACTAACACTCCTGAGATAATCCCAAAAAGTAATGAGGGTAGATAAACTGATGCTAAAAGTGCTGCCACAGCGGTATTTGAATTAGTTATTCTAAAAACCCATAAAATTAAAGCAAAGTTTAAAGAATTATAGGCAAACTGAACTAAGATTTGATTCACCCAAAGATTTAAAAAACCTGGATTTTTTAAAACTGAAGCATAAGAACTACTGGTTTGCATAAGAAGGTTAAGGGTAATTTTACGTTTTGTAAAAGAAGATAGCAAGTTGAAAACAAATGTTAAAATTTGCTTCTTTCGCTTCAACTATGATATAAGATTTCAATGCTAGAAAGATCTAATCTACATAAAGCTCAAGAAGCTCTAGGGTCTATGTCACAACCTGAAGTGACTGAAGTTGTCAGAAGGCGTTTAGAAAGATTGGATACCCAGGTTTTTCCACCTCTGAGAGATGGTTATAAAAACTTATCGTCGAGAATGGTTGATTTGGCAACTCAAAGGTATTCCGGAAGTGGTGAAATTGCCCTTAGACTTAAAACAGCTTGTGTAACAATAGCCGACGAATGGAGTCAACAAACTGATAAACAAATCCAAGCTAATTCTGCACCTGTTGCCGAATTGCTTCACTTAATAGGGGTTATAAAGGCAACTGGGGCGATTGCATCTGTAGCTGGCTTTGCAAAAAGAGATACGCTTGCAGAAATTAGATCTCCTTGGCACCAAGATCTCCAAGAAGTTTCCTTAAGGTCGCTAGCTCAACTTTTAGACGCTAAAGTTTCAGAAAGAGAGCCACATCGTCAATTATTTGAGAAGGCTTTAAAACGAGTTGATCATGCACCAATTGGTCTAGTTGCTCTAGCGCGTTTTTTTCCAGAAGAGACGCCTTATTTTGCAGCTAGAGCTAGATGCCTTCAAGATCATCAATTAGATGGCTTTATACTTCGCTTACCATTCTGGACCGCCGAAGAATTTGGAGCATCTGCAAAAACTTTAGCAAGGGTTGGTAGAATTACTTAAGACTTTTGGCAATTAGGGCAAAAATAGGTTCCTCTACCTGCCAGTTTAATTTTTTGAATTTTATTTTTGCAAATTTTACAAGCTAAATTTTCTCTGGCATAAACAAAGGCATGATCTAAAAACAGCCCTTTTTTGCCTGCTTCATTTACAAAGTGGACTTTGCTTGACCCACCATGTTTAATACCAGAGCTTAATGAATCAATAATTGCTTGATGCAGCTTTTTAAATTGATTATCAGATAAGTCTTTCACTCTAGTCTGAGGGTGAATTTTAGCTAAAAATAGCGCTTCACAGCCGTAAATATTCCCAATTCCAGAAACTATTTTTTGATCAAGTATGGCAACTTTAATATTTAAATTTCTGTGTTTATATAAATTTTCTTTTAAAATTTGCCAGGAAAAACTTTTTTCATCACTAAATTCAAAAATCACTCTGGTACTTTTATTTGGCATCTGTCCTTGCATATCTAGCGTTGGATGTCCACCAATAAATTTGTCTTTTCCCTGATAAATTAACTGTCCGCTCATTTTTAGATGAATTAACAACGAAAACTTACAATCAAAATCCAGCCTTAAAACCTTAGCTAATCTATCAATTTTGAGTATTTTTTTACCCTCTAGTAATTTTTCATTTCCCTCAAAACTTTTAGAGTTTAGCACAGTGATTTTTTTAATTTTTAGACCAATAATTTTTCTCTGAAGGCCTAATTTAATAGTCTCTACTTCTGGAAGCTCCGGCATAATGTTTATTCACTAGATCAAGTATCTCTTTTTTAAATCTTTCTTTGGAAAATTTTTCTGAATGTTTTTTTAAATCTTCTGCTTTAAATTTACTTTGATCAAATTTCTCTAATGCTTCCATCAATGATTCTGCTGAAGCTTTTTCAAAAAATATTCCAGTTTTATTTTCAATTACCGTCTCTAAATATCCCCCAGCTTTGACAGCAATAACTGGTGTGCCAGAAGCCATTGACTCAACTGCAGTTATTCCAAAATCTTCATCTTCTGAAGCCACAATTAAAGCTTTAGCTGAAGTTAAAAGTTCTACTCTTTTTTGATCGTCAACATGACCTAAAAATTCTATTGATTTGCCAGCAATTTTTTTTAAATTATCTAATTCTTTACCAGATCCTACTACTTTTAGAGGCAGATTTAACTTTGTACAAGCTGCCACAATAATTTCAACTCCTTTTCCTCTTATCAATCTAGATAAAGATAAATAATAATTTTTCTTGAGATCCTGCGTCGCAAGCTTCTGCGGATGAAGGAGAGAGACTGGTGGATAAATAACTACACTATCTCTTCTGTAAAACTTATTAATTCTTTCCTGAACATTTTTAGAATTAGCGATTAAAATATCCGGTCTCTGAGAAACTTCAAAATCATAAACTCGCAAAATGTGATTCATTAACTCACCAACTACTCTAGTCCACCAATGTTTTTTATAGTTAAAAGAAGTTGTAAATCCATATAAATATCTGGGCGGAGTATGAATATAACTTAAATGAAGTGCATCTTGACGAGTTATCACAGCTTTTGAGTAGTAAGTGTTACAAGATGAGATGACCAAATCAAACTCAGTTAAATCAAAACTTTCAAAAATTGCTGGAGCAAAAATTCTAAATGGTGAGATTAATTTTCTAGCCAAGGGAAAATTTTGTAGCCAAGAAGATTTTAAATCCCAGTTTTTAACTCTATCTTTATGTGGACCAAGCAAATTTAAATTAAAGTAAGCTGTAAAAATTGGCGCTTCTGGAAAAATCTCATGCAAAGCTTCCAGAACTCTCTCAGCACCACCAAATTCAATTAAATAATCATGAACTAGCGCAACTTTCATCTATAGGTAATTGTAGCAAATGGCAGGTTAAGTTATCTTCTATATCTTTTACTTTTAGTAGAGTGAGATTTCCCTTTTAGCAGCTCTCGCTCTCTTCTAAACAGAGCCTGAGAAGGACCAAACATTTCTGTATAATAAGCTAAAGCAGCCTCTAGCCTGGTTGGCTTAATATTTCCTCTTTCCCAGTATCGCTGTGTACGCTCTATATCTCTACCATCGACTCCTAAATCCAGAAGTGATTGGGCTGCTTCATGATCATCTTCCTTTGTGTATCTAGAGTAAGCTACTACATCCCAATCTCGAAGACCAGAAGCTCTCAGCGGTACTGAATAAGAAGTATTAGCTTTTGCATAAGCTCGTAATAATCTCTCCCGACTATTATTTGACATATTAAACCAGAACTATACCAATTTAATTGCTATAGGTCAACTACTTTTTGCCTTTTAGGAGCTTATTTTTAGTTTCCCTGATGGCTATTTTTGGTAAAGAATTCATATTTTGTTTTAAATATTCCTGTAATCTATTTTTATGATTTTTAATTAAACTTCTAAGTAGCCAAGAAATTGCTTTAGTGATCAAAATATCTTTTTCAGATTTTAATTTATCTATAATTTGAAAACTTAAATCTGCTAATCTTTGATTATCACTTTGCCCGACTGGACTTGTTAATAAAACTAAGCTAGCCCTTCTTTTAGAGATGTTTTGATCTTGTGAAAAATCTATAATCAATTTTTCCCATTGGTTCCATTTTGAAAGTATTTCTTTGGAGCTAAATGCTGATTGGCATAAAGAATCTATTTCAGCCCAGCCGACTAAATAATCTAGCCATTTATTATAAAATTGAGGATCTAGCTGAGATCTTTGTTTTGGTAAATAATCAAGAATTATCCCTGCCATTATCTTCTCCTCATAAGATTTACCTTTTATTATTGAATCAAGTACTTCTAATAAAGCTGAGATAGAGATATCCTTGTTTTGAACTGCCCAATTTTTAGCTATTTCTCTAAATTTGGGTACAGAAACATAATAATATTCATGTCCACTGCTAACATAACTATCTCCTTGGTAGAGATTTTTAGAAGGTCTGGAGTTACTTTTTATCTGATCTGAAATCTCTTGGTGAAATTTATTCAACATTACTCTTTGTCACCAATTTGGCGCTTTAGTATTTTTAAAGCGTTTTTCTTTGCTTCTTCTACTGATTGTCCAGAAGCTTTAGCTGCTTCTTGAAAAGTTTTTTCAGTAATATTTTTAGGATCACCCATATCATCTGCTGGCATTCCACACCCACAGTTAAAACACATAATTAAAATTCACCTCACTAGATAGTTTTAGCAATTTCTATTAACTGCTCAAAGCTTAATTTAGTTTTTTTAGATTCAGGAGCAGAGGAAGATCCACAAATTACCATGTGATGAGATTGATGCAAAAACCAATTGGCTTCTTTGTCTAAACTTTTAACTTTTATATAAATAGGCTCAAGATCTCTATCAAAAGAAGGAGTAAAAAATTGAACTGAAGTGTTTTTAGGATCAAAAATCAAATATAAATTAGCGCTTCCCTCTCTTTTACAAAAAGCTCTATCTACAGCGCTAGATTTAACTGCAATAGTTTTGCCAAATTTTGTTTCAAACTCTTGCCTTTTTTCCCAATCTTTTAGCGCTTGTTGTTGAGCTTTTAAAATTGCAAAAATTCTATCTAAAATTTCTAAACCAAGTTCAGTTGATTTTAGAGAACTGACGTCTTGACTATCTTGTGAACGGATAAAAGATTGGACACTAAATTCGCTAAACTCTGTAATAGGTGCTTTGCCAGTATCAATTAACCTATTCCACTCTGAAAGTTCAGCTAAAGCTTTTTGAGATATTTCATCGCTTGGTGCAAAACTATTTTGTTTTAAATATTTCCAGACTAAAGATCCAGCTGATTCATCTAAATCCCCTTTATGTTCATCAAACTTACCCATCCCTACTCCAATAAATAATTTATCATCAGAATCAGACAACCCAGATTTACCTTGCTCTGCACTAATAAATTCTATTTTGCTATCTTCAAAGTCTGGCATAAATTTTTTAACCAACCAAATGCCAACTATATCATCTAAATGAGGATTAATATGGGTGACTAAAGTTTTCATATGAAGTATTTTAACTCGTTAGTTGTTACTTGTCACTTTTTCTTTTTGTCTGATAACTTCATACAAAAATATTGCTGCTGCAACTGAGACATTTAAACTTTCAGTTAACCCAAACATTGGCAGATAAATATTTTCATCAACTAATTTCTTGGCTTCCTCACTCATTCCTAAAGCTTCATTACCGACTAAAATTGCGATCTTACCATTAAATTTTTGCTCCCATAACACTTTTGCATCAGGGTCAACAAGTGCTGCTATTATTTTAAATCTATCTTTTTTAAGTTCATTGATACACTTCTTTAATGAAGTAAAATTTTTTACATCAAGCCACTTTGATGCACCAGAAGAAGTATTTTTAGAGATTTTAGGAAGTTTACCTTCAGCGTGGATAACACATATTTTGCCCACTCCAAAACTCTCTGCCGTTCTTAAAATTGCTGAAATATTTAAATCCTCTGCTAAATTTTCTAAAACTAGCGCTAAATCTGCTCTTCTAGTTTGCATAACTTTTTCAATTCGCTCTGCTCGACTTAAATTAGCATAGGTTTTCATTTATCTGCTAATATTAAATTATTGTTTTAGTCTAGTCGAGAGCCACATCAATGAATTTATTAAAAAAATTTACCTTTGCTCCAATTTTTTTAATTAGCTTTGCCTTTTTTGGGAGCCAGCTAGATCTAGTTTTAAAAATTCCTAATTTGGTTTTTTCTTTGAGTTTAGATACTTTGATTGCTCTTTTAACTTTAACAGCTTTAGCTTTAATTTCTAGTTTATTTTTTATACTTTTTTCTAGTTTTGTCCAAGATTGGATCTACTCGCTACCTTTAAGCTTGTTAGGCTCTGTAATTTTAATATTTTTTTTACCTAGTAATATAAATATAGTACTTGGAGGGCTTAGTTTACTGGCATTTTCGCTAATTTTTTTACCGCTTAGAAACCAACTTATAACTTACTTAAATTTTCATCCAACTACTTTACTTACTCCATCTATTAAGCAACTAGCTTCACTTTTAATTATCATTGCTTCAATTGGTTATTTTTTATCTATTAATCAAGATATAGAAAAAAATGGCTTTAAAATTCCAGACTCTTTAATTGATAATGCGCTAAAGTTTGTTCCCCAAAGTCAAAACAATGATCTAAATTCACTCCAAAATAATTTACCGGGTGTTAGCTCTGATCAGCTTAATTTATTAAAACAAAATCCAAGTTTACTCAAACAAGCTGGAATTGATCCAAGTTTGTTAAATAATTTAAGCACTACTCAAACGAGTCCTAGCTCATTAATTAAAGATACAGTTAATAACCAACTGCAAAATATTATTGCTCCATATAAACAATTTATTCCTTTTGGACTCTCCCTGCTGCTTTATTTTTCCCTGAGTTTTTTCTTATCAATAATGGAATTATTATTAAATCCTTTAATTTGGTTAATATTTTTAATCCTAGAAAAAACTAATTTCATCAGATTTAGCATAGAGATGCGCGAGGTCAAAAAAATGATGGTTTAAGGTTTATCTTTTGGCTTCATTGCTCTACCAGCTTTTCTTAAAATCTCTATTGCTTCATCTCTATTTTTGTAAAGCAAAACTCCTCCAGCAACTAGACCAACAGCAGCTAAACTACCAAAAATTAAAGTTTTTTTGTTCCCGAAAAGTCTTGCACCAATAACCTGATCACGCTTTAAAGCTTCTTCTACTAACCCTGCCTGTAAAGCATAATATAAGCTATCTGCCTCTAAATCTCCCCGGTAGCTTGGCATTTCTGTTGCATGCTCACCCACTCCAGGACTTAAATCCCCACCCCAAGCTTCATCTGGCAATTCAAACTTTTTGCCGAAGAAGCCTTTTTTAGGTTTTCTTTCCGGACTCATAAACTTAACCTTTCCATCTCTCCCCAGTTTTTGCCAACTTTTAAATCTACTTTGATTGGCACAGAAAGCTTAATAGCATTCTCCATTTTGTCACAAATTAATTTAGCAATTTCTAGAACCTTTGCTGAGCTTGCCAAACCATCACACTCAAACAACAATTCATCATGAACTTGTAAAATCATTACACAACCCTCACCTTTTAAATTTTTATCTATTTCCACCATGGCTTTTTTGATCATATCAGCGCAAGTTCCTTGGACTGGCATATTAACTGCCATTCGCTCCCCGGCTGATTGGATCATTTTATTGGAAGCTTGGAGTTCTGGAATAAATCTTTTTCTTCCCCACAAAGTTTGGACATAACCTTCTTTCATCCCAAACTCAAGTGTCTTTTGCATCCATTCTCTAACTTTAGGAAACTGTTCAAAATATTCAGCAATTAATTGCCTGGCTGTTTGAAAATCAACTTTTAATTGCTGGGACAGCGCTCTTGGACCTTGACCATATAAAGTCGCAAAATTCATGGTTTTACCAACTAATCTTTGCTCTTTAGAAATTTTTTCAACTGGAACTTTAAAAATTTTAGCAGCCGTTGCGCTATGGATATCCAAACCTTCTTGAAAAGCTTTTTTAAGCCCTGGGTCATCAGCTAAATGTGCCATGATCCGAAGCTCAATTTGGGAATAATCAGCTCCAAGTAAAATTTTATTTTTTGGAGCAATAAAGGCTTTACGTAACTCTCCACCAAGTGTACCTTTAACTGGAATATTTTGTAAATTTGGATCTTGAGAAGATAGCCTGCCAGTGGCTGCGCCCTCAACATTAAAAGTGGAGTGAATCCTAGCTTTTTTAAAAGCGTTAGCTTTCAAGCTCTGCTTATCTACATATTTAGGTAGTGTATCAACATAAGTTGATATTAACTTAAAAAGCTGGCGATACTCTAAAATTAAAGATACAGCTGGATGGGCAGCAGAGAGCTCATTTAAAGTAGCTTCATCCGTTGAACGGCCAGTTTTGGTCTTTCTAAATACTGGTAAATGCAACTCATCAAATAATACTTCAGAAAGTTGTTTGGGAGAATTTAAATTAAACTCATGACCAATGTATTTATAAATCTCTTTCTCAGTTTTAGCAAGTTTAACTTTTAAATCTTTCCCAAAACTATCTAAAAATTTTAGATCAATTAAAATCCCCACTTTTGACATTTTTTGCAAAACTTTTTCTACTTCCAAATCTAAATTTGTAGTAGCTTGATTTTGAGTGACAGATGTTTTTAGGGGTGGCACTGAAGGAGCGAGATCCCGAGCGTCGACCGCAGTCTTGCTTGTTAGCAGACGAGGACGCACCTGAGATACCGAAGCGGCAGGACCTTGAGCGATGCCAGGGAGTCTGGAAATCAAACTTTTAAATTGAAGTTCTTCAAAAAGTTTAATGGCTTTTGCTTGATCATAATCAGAGACAACACACTTAGCTAAATTCAGCTTTATTGGCGCATTTAAATCTAATGTAGCTAATTTTTTACTTAAAACTGCTGACTCTGCTCCTTCAGCGAGTAAAGTTTTAGTTCGCTCTGGCAAACTGGCTAAGTTTTCTTTAATATAAATTTTTTCAACAGAACCAAACTGTTTAATTAATTTGGTCGCAGTTACCTCACCAATTCCAGCTACTCCAGGGATATTATCTGATTGATCACCAGCTAAAGCTTTATAATCTATAATTTGCTTTGGTTCAAAACCAAACCTTAAGAAAAATTCCCCTTCGCCATATAATCCAACATCTTGTAAAGTTTTTTTAGGCATTAAAATTTTGATATTTTTATCAATGATCTGCATAATATCCCGGTCTCCTGTTACTACAATTACTTCAATATTTTTTTCTTTTTTAACAGCTTGGGTTGCTAACGTACCAATTAAATCATCAGCTTCAAAACCAGCTAGCTCAAACTCTGGAATATTTAATGCATCAACAACTTCATGAACTCTTTTATATTGAGAACTTAACCCATCATCCACTGGCCCACGCGTGGCTTTATATTGAGTATAAACTTGATGTCTAAAAGTGGGTGCTTTTTTGTCCCAAGCAATGCCAATAAAATCTGGTTTTAAATCTGTAATTGAACGAAGCAACATCGAGGTAAATCCATAAACGCCGTTGACTAACTCCCCAGCTTTCGTAGTTAAAGGAGGAGTAGCATGATAAGCTCTATGAAGTAATGCGTTTCCATCGATGAGAACTAACCTTTTCATGAAGGAATTGTATCAAATTAAGATTATTAATACTTAAGTTCAGTAATGGCAGAAGCAGCTGGCTCATTCATTCTCCTGAAAATATCTCCTACAATACTGGCAAATTTTGCAGGATTAGTAGCTGGTGCAATATGTGGCCAATTAGCAATTTGAGCTATAAAACGTTTAGCTGATGCTTGTAATGGATGTTTCCCTTTAGTTGCTTGTTTCTTTAAATATTCTTGGTACTCCTTTAATTTAAAGTAGCCATCTTGCTCACCAAATATTAATACAACTGGCACATCATCTAAACCCTTATTTATTGCCTCAGGCAAAGCAGTAGTTAATCCAAATCTTCTGGGTAAAAAATTAGCTGTCAGAAATTGAACTAAATTAACCGAGTTTTGTATCTTCTCTTTAAAGGTTGGTTTGCCTCTCAGATCAGCTCCCCGTAAAACTTTTTGAATGACTGGTTTAAGTAATTTTTTCCTATGTCTGAGCAAGGATTTGGTCATACCTCCATCTGCATTGTCTGAACTTTCTAGTGCTTCATCAATTTGTGCTAAAGCTTGCTTTTGCTCAGCTGTTAAATTAGCTGGGTTTTGCCTTTTTTGCTCCATCTCCAGAAGTTGTTGTTTTAACAACACAACTCTGGCTGGATCTTGTTGAACTTGGACATTTTCTAGGTTGTCTTTAACTGTTTGAATATCAAAAATACTAGGAAACATCTCAGCCATCTCTCCTTGAAGACTTGTTACCTCATTTGTTCTTTTTCCCACAAATCCAAACCGATTTTGATCGTACATGCCACCTGGTTGAGTTAAAACTACTGCTCCAATTTTAGTTTTTGAATTATTTTGTCTAAGTAAGCTCCTTAACATAGGAATTATATAAGCTGCTTCCATGCCAGCCAAAGAATGGGCAATTATTTTTAAATCATCAAGCGGATAAGGACTTTGTTTAACTAACTGCATAATAAAAGCAGCATAATAAGTTGCTCTTTCTAGATGACTTTGAGGAAAACGCCAAGTTTGCAAATCCCTACCAATTGATGAACTTAAGCTAGCAGCTAAAGCAAGCTGACCATCTTTGTCTTGACTTGGAATTTTTTCATAAAGCTGAGCTGCAACATCAGCATTATCTGAAGCGCTACCAGTAAATCCAGGCAACCAAATAACTCCCTGTTTTGGAAGAGCTGATTCAGGTAAGAACTTAGGAGTTATGACTGTAGCTCGATATGAAGGTGGGTTTTTGACCTCCACTCTAAAAGATTCTGGATAATTTTGCATTCCGACTCTAATTTGCTGACGCAGTTCAGGAGTAAATCCTGTTAATACTCGCTCCTCAACATTAGCTCTAGGTTGAAGTGCTTCTAAGGAAGGATGAGATTTATCTAAAAAAGATCTACTTGGTTGTTCAATCATCAAATATTATTTTATCACCTAGGATTACTTAAGTAGATGTCTTCTTTTTTCATATAGTAAAGCTGAAAAAAGGTTTTAAAGTAAGGTAGCGCACCAGTTAGTAGTCCATGTTTAAATCTTCTACCAGAAAATATTACCACTAAATCAATTGATTTAATTTTCCCAAGTTTAGCTACTCTAAATCCCAAATCTAAATCTTCTTGAGCTTGTAAGTTAGGATTAAACCCACCGGATTTTTGATAAATTTCTTTTTTAATTCCAAAACTAAAACCATTTAACCAAAGGTGTCCAGTTAATACTCTATAAAGTTGCAAAACTAAAGGTTGAGTTAAATTAAACAAAGTATTAGTTAATACTGAACAATCATTAATTTTAACAGCAGTTGTGACAGCAGCAACTTTTTTTTGATCCAGCGCTTTGACTAAACTGTCTAGCCAATTAGCTGGAACTTTAGTATCTGCATCCAATGAAAGTAAAATTTCTCCCTTTGCTTCATTAAATCCTCTCCATCTAGCTATTCCTCTACCCTGCTTTTCTTCATTAACAACTTTTAAATCCAGCTTTTTTTTAAACTTGTAAGCCATTTCACTAGTTTTATCTGTTGAGTTATTATCAACTACAATCACTTCAAAAGGGTAATTTGTTTGTTGATCAACTAAAGACTGTAAACAAATAGCGATATTTTTTTGTTCATTAAAAGCCGGAATTATCACAGAAACTAAAAATTCTTTTTTCATTTTTTATTCCACAAATAAACTAACAAACAAAAAAAATAAAGCAAAATTGCCTCAAATAGTAAATAAAAATTATAAATTGGTATCCAAAATCGCAAAGAGTTAAATTGAGCAAAGCTTAAATCAAAATTAAAATTTAAACTTAAAAAAACTACTAAACTAGCATGCAAAAAAGCAAAAATAGCCAGTAAATTTATTAAATTGCGATTTTTAACTAAGTTTTTTTGCAGATAAAAAACTAAAGCTGCTAAAAAAAGAGCAAAAGATCCATAAAGATAATTAAAAAGCGTAGCATAAATTAAAGCAGAATCTGGCCAATTGGATTTTACATCTACTAATCTAATCTGACTTAGATGAATTAAACTTTCAAAAATCATATAAACCCCTCCAAAAAGTAAATAACTTTTTAGAATTTTTTCTAAATTTAGCTTATTCTTCATAGTTTCCAAACTCATATTTAAAAATATCCTTTCTAATTGGTCCAACAAAAGTTTGGTGCATTTCTGAAATAGCGTACTTTAAAGCCAGTTTTAACCGACCCTCTTTGCTGAATCTTCTGGTAGATATTAAAACTTTAACTCCCTTTAAATAAGCAAATTTACCAATTTTGGCTGCTCTTTTAACGTAGTCATGATCTTCTGCATGGACAACTGATTCATCAAAACCATCAATTTGTTGATGCAAACTTTTTTTAATAAACAAACAGGGCGTACTGGCCCGAGGAGAAATTTTTTCAGCTAGTTTAATTACTCTAGCACTTGAGCGAAAGATAATCTTATCAATTCTGGCTGAAGATAGTGGAATACCAAAGCAAGATGCTACATCAAGTTTTTTTTGCCTCATCTCAAGCAAAGCTACTTCTAAAAAACTTCGAGATAGTAAAATGTCAGCATCCAAAAAAAGGATCAATTTTTCCTTTGCAGCTTTAGCTCCATTATTGCGGGCTACACTTGGTAATCCTCCATCAACTAATTTACACTTAAAATCTCTGGCAATTTTCCTGGTTTGATCAGAAGATTTTGCATCAGCAATAATTATCTCTTTGGGAAGTTTAGTTTGATTTTGAATAGAATTTAGTAGACTAGGTAAATACTTCTCTTCATTAAGAGTGGGGATGACTATACTTAAAGCCAGTTTCATATACCCAATGTTAAAGATAAAGATACTAGTTTGTCAAAGTTAATTTTTTAACTCAGATTGTTTGACAATTTGACTATAAATTCCATTTTTTAGCAAAAGTGATTTATGCGTCCCATGTTCAACTAATTTACCTTTTTCCATCACTAAAATCTGGTCAGCTCGCTGAACTGTCGATAATCTATGGGCAATAATTATTTTAGTCATCGAGCGCTCTTTGGAAATATTAACTAAAGCTTGTTGAATTAAAGCCTCTGATACAGTATCTAGGTGTGAAGTTGGCTCATCCATAACTAATATTTTTGGGCAAGCAAACAGCGCTCTAGCTATTGCTAAACGCTGTCTTTGTCCACCAGATAATTTCACACCCCGCTCGCCAATTTGAGTTAAATAGCCATCTTTTAGCTCTTTGATAAACTCATCAGCATGAGCTAACTTGGCAGCTTTAACAACTTGATCTTTAATCTCACTAAAAGTTTTTTTACCACTTGCATAAGAGATTACCTCCCAAATTTTTCGATTTGGAACAGGCGAATCTTGAAAAACAATCGCAGTTTGTTTTCTAAAAGTGTCTAAATCCAACCGCCTTAGATCATATTTTCCATCGATGATAATTGCACCTTTGGTTGGATCATAGTAGCGGCTAATTAACTTAGCAATGGTTGATTTACCAGAACCTGATTTACCTACAAAAGCGCTAAATGATCCAGCTGGAATAGTAAAACTGACATTTTTTAAAACCCGTCTTTTTGTATAAGCAAAAGTTACATGTTTAAAGCTAATTTGACCATTTAAGTTTTCTGCTCTGATAGGATTTAGCGAATTCTGAATGCTTGGCTGCTTTTGCAAAAGTGAGATCACTCGATCCACAGGCTCTGATGCATCAATCGCTCTTTCATAAATCCAACCTAACTGAAAAATATTTGAGTAAGCTCTTTCCGTTAAAGAAATTAAAAACACCAAACTTCCCACAGTTAATAAACTATTTTTAATCTCAACAATTCCCACAATAATTAAAACTGCATACATTATTTCAATACTCAAAGATCTTAAAAAACCATTAACCATATGTGATCTAAACTCTTTAACTGAAAGACTTTTAATCTCATCCCAGATTGAACCAAAAGCTTTTGACTCCCGCTTTTCTTGAGCAAAAGCTTTAACTACTGTGATATTAGCCAAAGTATCTCCTATTTCACCACTGGAGAGTTCATAAGAATCATGTCTTTTAGCACGCAAAGTTGCGGTTGATTGATAAGTTTTAAACATGTTAAAAATAAATGGCACTAAAGAGATAAAAAAGATTGCGCCGAATAAAAAGTTAACTAACATCATTAATCCTGCTGTCACAATCAGTTGCAAAACTACTGGCTGAAAACTCCAACCATAAGTTGCCAGTAAATCAATTAATTTATCTCTACCTTTGTTAACAATATTAATTTTATTGCCAGTGTTTTCTTTCTCATGATAATCAAGTGATAACTCCAATAATTTATTAAAGGTCTCACGCGAAACAAATTGTTCTGATTTCCAAAGCAAAAAAACTATCAAAATATCAATTAGATAATCAATAATTAAAGATAGAATTCTAATCCCAATTAATCCTCCAACTATAAACAAAGCTGTTTGCAAGTTAAGTAAGCCTTTACTGGCAATTAATAAATCTAAAATTTTTCCAAAAATATACGGCCCACCCATGCGGACGATTTGAAAGATAGTACTGATAATTATGATTTGGTAAAAATCCCGATGAAAAGGCTTTAACAAACCCCAAATTTTTTCTAAAAAATTCACCCTTTTTAATCTTGACATAATTTTTTCCTTTTTTTTAAAACAAAAAAACCAGCTGACTTTAGCTGGTTACTCGCAATTTATTTAAGATGATTTTTAAGTACTTAACTCAAACTTTTTCTCCTTTATAAGTTGCGAGAACCACTCGATTGAATCGAGTCCCGCCAAAAATATTATTCAAACTGGGTACGTGTTTAGAGAGCATAAACAGGCTACTTTTAAATCTTTAGTATGAATTAAAGTTGACCATGTAAAAGTGTAAACTGAAATTAAACTTTTGTCAACTATGGGGCACAATATTAACCATGTTGTTGTCTAACTTCTTGAGGTCCTTGTTCAATCATAGGCCAATAATATTCCTATATTTTCTACTTGTCAAATTAATCATATTTTAGCCAGCAGAGACTTTTTTGCCAGCTATTGCTTCAAATTCATCTCCATCTAAAGTTTCTTTATCAAGTAACTCTTTAGCAACTTTATCCAGTCCTGATCTATGTTTTCTAATTAAACTTAAAGCCTCTCTAAAACCATTATCCAGTAATTTTTTAACCTCTCTATCAACAGCATTTCTAAGCTCTGGGGAGATATCCGCACTATCTTCCCCTCTACCCCAAATTCCAAACATGGATTTTGGGTGTAAATTAATTGGTCCAAGTCCACTCATTCCATACTCTGTCACCATAGCCCGAGCTAAGTTGGTCGCCACTTCAATATCAGATGAAGCTCCAGTTGAGATATCTTTAAAAACAATCTCCTCGGCTGCTTGTCCACCTAAAGCAGCAGTAATTTGTTCAACTAAGCGGGTTTTAGTTTCATTGGAGCGATCTTCAGTGGGGGGGAACATAGTATGCCCGCCAGACATACCCCGAGATACAATTGAGATCCTGTGCACTGGATCAATATGTTTTAAGAAGTGTCCAACAATCGCATGACCTGCTTCATGATAAGCAGATAACTTTCGATCATAATCAGATTGCATCCTTTTTCTTTGAGGTCCTAATTTTTCTTTTGTAGCGGCTTCTTCTAAATCCTTACCATCAATAGCAGTTTTACCCTCACGGGCAGCTAAAATTGCTGCTTCGTTTAAGACATTAGCTAAATCTGCTCCAGAAAATCCAACAGTACGTCTAGCTAATTTCTCTATACTAACTTCTTTAGTAAAGGGTTTACCTTTCATATGAATGCTAATAATCGCTTTTCTCTCCTCAATATCTGGCATGCCCAAAACTACTCGTCTATCAAACCTGCCTGGTCTAATTAAAGCTTGATCCAATAAATCTGGCCTATTAGTTGCACCAATCACAATCACATGATCATTGGGAGTAAATCCATCCATCTCAACCAAAATTTGATTTAGCGTTTGCTCTCTTTCATCATGACCACCAGAGATTCCCATTCCTCGCTGCCTTCCAATTGATTCAATCTCATCAATAAAAATTATCGCTGGGGCGTTTTTTTTAGCTGTTGCAAACATATCACGAACTCTGGCAGCTCCAACTCCAACTAACATCTCCATAAACTCAGATCCAGCAATAGAAAAAAATGGCACATTCGCTTCTCCTGCAACAGCTCGAGCCAGAAGTGTTTTTCCAACTCCAGCTGGACCAATTAATAAGACTCCCTTGGGAATTCTAGCCCCCAAAGCTTTAAATTTTTCTGGAGTTTTCAAAAATTCCACAATCTCTGATAACTCTCTTTTAGCTTCTCCAACTCCAGCTACATCATTAAATTTAACTTGAGGTGAATCTTTATTAAACATCCGAGCTCTTGATTGACCAAATGAAAAAATACCTTGTGCCCCTTCTCTGGCTTGTCTGAAAATTAAGAAAAAGAAGATAACCATGACTACAATTGGTAAAATTGTCCCTAAAATTGATAGCCAAGCTTGCTGAAAAGAGATATCTTTAACTTCAATCGAGACAGTTTTTGGATCAATGTCTGAGTTTTTTAAGACTTGATAGATTGATTCACCTGGCTCTTTACGGGATTCAACTACTTTAGGTGTACTTCCTTGATCTTTATATGTGGCAATAACTTTATCACCTTCTAAACTAAGTTTTGAGATCTTGGCATCTTTGACATCAGTTACAATTTGAGACAAAGGCACTTCTTGACTTGTGCTCAATCCGCCAGTTAAATTGACAAAAAAGATTAAAGCAATTAAACCAATCATTAAATAAATTGCAAAACCTTTTAATATAGAAACAAATCTATTTTGGGGAAGTTTGGGAAGTTTTCTATTTGTACTCAATTTTGGAAGTTGTGGTCTTTTAAGAGTAGCCATGAAGCAAATTATACACCAACTAGCTTCAAAAAACTACCCTAGAAATTACCTAATTTTAGCGCCACTAGCAACTTTTTTTGCAGGTTTAAGAGGAATTGGTTTTTTCCCATCTGCTGCCATAATCATAGCTTGAGACTCCAAACCCATCATTATTCTTGGCTCTAAATTTGTCACAAATACAAATTGCTTATTAATTAAATCTGCGGGTTTATACCACTGTTTGATTCCAGATAAAACTTGTCTAGGAAACTGTTCACCCAAATCTACTTTTAGCTTTAAGAGCTTATCAGAACCGGGAATTTCCTCACATTCCAAAACAGTCCCAACTTTAATCTCCACCTTGGCAAAATCTTCAATATTAATCATATAAAAATAAGCAAAAATTCAAGAAGGCTGAGCTTGTAACGCTTCTGATAATTGAACAAGTCTTTTATTAAATCCGTCAAGTAAACTTGGTTTAAGATTAGCTTGTAAAGGACTTGCTTTAACTATTTCTCTAAGAACCTGGGGATAAGTCTGGAAATCACCTGACACAGGTATTGCTTCAATTCCTACTATCTCTCCACCAGAGTTTAAATCTAAAACAACTATCTCGCCAGCCTCAACTGAAGTCAATTCCCCTCCATCTTGATCTGAACCATCCTGAGTTAAACCATAGTGAATATCTGGAGTAAAATGTACATAACCACTGTTTGCCTCATCATCATAATCAACTCTTATTGAACCAAATCTTTTGCTTTCCATGGCTTAAATGTATGCTCCTTGAACCAAATTGTCAATGGTATTTTAACTGAAATAATCTATCTTCATTACTCTTTTAACTTCACTCAAAGTTTTTTGGGCCTCGATTCTCGCTTTTTCAGTTCCCTCTTTTAAGATTTTATCTATTAACTCTGGTTGTTTTTCAAATTCAGCCCGTCTAACTCTAATTGGATCTAGGAATTCATTCAAAATTTTGACCAAGTACTTTTTAACCTCAATATCCCCAACTTGGCCTGCCCTATAGAGATTTTTATATTTGTTAATTTGGTCTTTTTCAGACTCATTAGAAAAAGCATCAAGATATAGAAAAACTGGATTTCCCTCCACTTTTCCTGGGGTAGTAGCACTGACTCGATTTGGATCGGTATACATACTCATAACTTTTTTCTCAACTTCTTCACTAGAATCTGATAAAAAGATTGCATTATTTAAAGATTTGCTCATCTTATTTTGCCCATCAGTTCCAGGTAAAGTTCCTATATCAGGAGGAATCATTGGCTCAGGCAAAGGAAAAACTTCGCCGTAAAGATTATTAAATTTTTGGGCAATATCTTTGGCATATTCAACATGGGCTTTTTGATCTTTACCAACTGGCACTAAATTGGCTTTGGGAAGCAAAATATCAGCTGCCATTAAAACTGGATAATAAAACAGCCCAACAGTATCTTGAGCACCTTGATCTAATTTTTCTTTTAAAGCTGGTTGTTTTGCAATAATTGATCTTGGAGTTAAGCAACCTAAAATAAAAGCCAGCTCTAAAACCTCTGGAACGCTAGATTGAATAAAAAAAGTCACTTTTTTAGGATCCAAACCAACTGCTAAATAATCTAGCATTAATCCCCTAATATTTTCTGCTAGTTTAGCTGTTTGATCAAAATGAGTAGTTAGAGCATGTAGATCTACAATTGGTATAAAAACTTCATACTCATCTTGCAAGCTAAGAGTATTTTTGAGCTTGCCATAATAGTTCCCCAAATGAAACCTATCTGCTGTAGGACGATCACCTGTTAAAATGCGTTTCATAGATTTATAACTACTATATACTAGAGTCCTGGGATTGTCACTTTAGAGGTTTTGCTCGTCTATGATTTGATAGCGACATAATTCATCTCCCCCATTAACCAATGATTCGATATCTGCTCTCCAAATAGTTCTTCTCGGCTCCAATAATCCTCCTAAATTTACCATTCCATTACGCTCAACACTTGAACATGTCGCGTCAAATACTTCTGAATCCTTTGGTTCAACTCTAACAAAAGTTCCTCCCTTTCCAAATCTAAGTTCTGATGACCTCACTACTTCACTACCTGACACTTGTGACCCTAATCTTCCATTTCTAACCTGACTATTTAGCTCAACTCTGTCTCCAGCCATATTTTTTCCTTTCTTTCTACTAAAAAACCGCCTTTTTTAGTGGCGGCTTGGGTGATGCTTTTTATTTAAGACTTTTGTCTTATGCCCCACAACCGCCTCCTTTAAGGACGATTCTTTGATGCCACATACATTTAAAGCGCTTATTCATAAACTATAAGCTATATTATAGCTAACTTAGGAATTGCTTGTCAATAGGGATTTTTGTAAGAAAATTAGATCGATCCTTTAGCCACAGAACAGTCTGACCTTATAAAACCTGCAAATATACGTTGGATTCCTCTGTTTAGTCTGAGTAAAATTGATGCTGGTTGCGGAATCTTAGTTTCTTCATCCCCAAAATTCTTCCTCTTAACAGAATAGCCCAAAGCTTGAATTAAACCGGCATCAATCATTTGTTGATGAGCTTCAGGAAACTGAAGAGCTAAGCCAACTTTTAAAAATGTTCTATTACCATCAGGTGTAACTTCATGGATCTGATCTAACCATCTAAGCTGACTTCGGGATATCCCAGGGAAATAATAATCATCATAAAGTCCACCCACAACTACTAAATCGGTTGGGAAAAATAACGCCTCTTCAGTAACCAATCGCCCATTCTTTGCAACTGGGACAAGTTGAGCCATTTCGGGTTGTTTTTCTTTATCTCTAAGTGAGACTACTGCCATTTCAATCTCATCTGAACCAATTATTCTTACCCCGTCAATTACCCGGATAACCTCTCTTATTCGTCTAGAGTCACTAAACCATTCGATCATTTTCTTACCCCTTTCTTACAAAAAAATATCCCTTGCGGGATAATCTTTAAGCCTATATTTAATTTTCTTACCTTAGTAAGATCTTTCAAAGGATAATTATATTAACATTTTAGTCCTATTTTTTCAACTGGGATTTTTTATATCAGAAGGAATTTTTAAAAATTAACGACTAATAAGCACTTACCATAGGACAAACTCAAAAAAATTTGGTATAGTTTGAAAATTATGCTCGCTGTAGTTAAAGATAAAGCCGCACCAGGTGTAGTTCTAAAAGATGTTCCTAAACCTATCCCGCAAAAAGATGAAGTCCTAGTCAAAGTTAAATATGCTTCAATTTGTGGTACTGATATTGGCATTTACGATTGGATTCCCTGGGCAGCTTCACACATTCATCCCTCAAAAATTATTGGTCATGAGATGGTGGGTGAAGTAATAGAAATTAATTCTGATAAAGAAACTAAAATTAAACCTGGTGATTTAGTCTCCTCAGAAACTCATATTTATTGCTTAAATTGCTATCAATGTGAGATTAAAAACTATCATGTTTGTGAGAATATGCAGCTATTTGGGATTGGCAGAAATGGCGCTTTTGCCGAGTATGCCACTATCCCTTTAAAAACAACTTGGAAAAATGATCCTTCAATTGATCCAGAGGTAATGAGTGTTCAAGAACCACTGGGCAATGCTGTTAATGTGGTGACTAAAGCTGAGGTTAAAGATAAGCGAGTTTTAATCATGGGACTTGGGCCAACTGGACTTTGTGCTGGAGGAGCAGCTAAAGCTTACGGCGCCAAAGAAATTGTCGGAATTAATGATGAACCATACAGACGTGAGCTGGCAGATAAAACTGGTTGGTTTGATCGGACAGAAGAGAAATTAGATCCTAGCGAATATAATAGCTATGATGTAGTTTTAGAGATGAGTGGTAATAGGTTAGGTATAGAAATAGCATTTGAAGCTGTTAGAATTGCTGGAAAATTGATTGCATTTGGCATTCCTAAGGAAAATATCTCAGTTGATTGGGGGAAGTTCATGATTAATAAAGAGCTATCCATTGAATCTGTTTTTGGTAGACAAATTTGGAAAACCTGGCATCAAACCACTGAACTTTTAAAATCAGGTAAGGTTGATTTAAAAAAGATTATTACTCACCACTTCCCACTTAAGGACTTTGAACAAGCTATGGCAGTAATGAAAAGTCGTAAGGCTGGAAAGATTGTCTTAGAGCCCTAAATTATGAACAGTGACTTTGAAAAAATTATTGAGCAGATGCGCCAAAAAGGCCTATATAATGACATTAAAGTCATTGAATCTGGTCAAGGTGCTTATTTAACCATTAAAGGCAAAAAAAAGCTGAATTTATGCTCTAATAACTATTTAGGTTTAGCTTCAGATAAAAGATTAACTGAGGCTGTGATCAAAGCTGTCAAAAAGTATGGGGTCGGTACAGGCTCAGTTCGAGCTCTATCAGGCACAAACTTTTTACATGTTGAGCTAGAAAAAAAATTAGCTAAATTTAAACATGCAGAGGCTGGTTTAGTTTTGCAAGGAGGTTATATGGCCAATTTAGCTTGTATCCAAACTCTGCTTGGAAAAGAAGATATAGTTATCTCTGATGAGTTAAATCATGCCTCAATTATTGATGCGATTAGACTTGCTCAAGTTGGTAACAAATTTATTTATAAACATGCAGACAGTGCTGATTTGGAAGAAAAGCTTAAAGAAGCATCCAAAGTTGCTAAAAAACCCAAAAGTGATGGTAATTTACCCACTATGTTAATAGTCACAGATGGGGTTTTTTCCATGGATGGTGATCTAGCTCCCCTAAAAGAGATAGTTAAATTAGCTAAAAAATACAACGCTCTAACCATGGTTGATGATGCTCATGGTGAAGGAGTATTAGGTTCACACGGCCGAGGGATTGCCCATCATTTTAATTTAAATGGTCAGGTAGATTTAGAAGTTGGAACACTCTCTAAAGCTTTTGGGGTAGTTGGTGGTTTTGTGACTGGTAAAACTGCAATTATTGAATTCCTTCGCCAAAAAGCTAGGCAATTTCTTTTTTCCAATGGTTTATCAATTCCTGATACAGCTGGTTTAATTGCTGCAGTTGAGATCATGGAAACATCAGATAGTTTAGTTAAAAAGCTGTGGGAAAATGCCAGATATTTGAAAGAAAATTTGACTAAACTTGGGTTTGATTGTGGCAAAAGTGGTACACCAATTACTCCAGTGATGTTAGGTGATGAAAATTTAGCCAAAGATTTTAGTAATAAGTTATTTGAAAACGGGGTTTATGCTACTGCTATTAAATTCCCCATGGTCGCTTTAGGTAAAGCTAGAATAAGAGTAATGCCATCAGCAACTCATTCTAAAAAAGATCTAGATTTTGCCTTAAAAGTATTTGAAAAAGTAGGCAAAGAACTGAAAGTCTTCTCAAACTAAGTAATCTGTGTTTTAATTAAATTAATGTCCAAAAAACACTTAAATGAGTCAGGTTTTGCTCATATCTTTGCAGCCTTAGCTTTGGTTTTAGTTTTAAGTTTAGTAGCTTCAGCAAACTATCAAGTTTCTAAAAAATATCCCCAAAATTATCCTGGAGTTCAGGGAGTTTTTCTAGCTGAAGGTGGAAATGATAGCAGTGGAGGATCTTCAGGTAGCTCATCTGGAAGTTCGTCTTCCTCAGGTAGTTCTGAAGGATCATCTGGGGGAGAAACATCATCCGGAGGATCGTCAGGTGATTCTGGAAGTTCAAACACTACAGCTCCTGTGGCTCCTTTACCTCCTAATAGTTTTGCAGTGCCACCTATTCAGGTTAATAAAGAAGCGAGTGAGCAATTAAATAAGGAATTTGAACAAGAAAATGAGGCAGCGATTGAGAAAGACATTGATAATTTTTTTAGCAAAGACATTTTTGACTTAAAAAATCTTCCTCCCCAAAAAGGCAGAGTTAAATTTACTCCCCAAAATGGGATTATTAAAGTCAAAACAGAAAATGAGCTTGGAGAAGATCTTTCAGATAATGATTTAAGTGATTTTGAACAAGAGTTGTCTGATGATAATTTAAAAATTGCCTCTGCTGGAGCAGAAATCGCACTAATGGATAAGAAAAATACCGCACTGGTAGATTTGCCTGTTGAGTTTGATTTAGAATCTAAAAAATTAACCGTTAATACAGCCTCTGGTATAAAAAGTATTTCCATAACTCCAGACCAAGCTATTAGCAGTGCTTTGTCTGATCATTTATTGGATAGCTTAGAGTCGGAAATAAATAAACTATCACCAGAGTTGGCTACCAGCTCAGCCAATACTATTAGACTTTCTTTGCAAGACAATCAGTTAGTTTATGAGATCAATGGCTTTAAAACTAATCGCCTGTTTGGCTTAATCCCAATTAATACCCAAACCAAAGCTTTTATATCTGCAGAAAATGGCAAAGTTATCCAAACTCAAGAGTCTTTCTTATCAAATCTACTTAAAAAACTATCTTTTTAGCTTTACTTTCTAATTTTTCCCTAATTTGCTAGAATTTAGCAGCAGCAGGGTAGCTCAGTTGGTTAGAGCGTGGCACTCATAACGCCAAGGTCGTGGGTTCGATCCCCACCCCTGCTACTTTAATTTGCAGAGTTAGCTATAACTTCCTCGAAAAACCCAGAATGGTTAAGAACCCAGCTATTAGCTAGATAGCTATAGAAATCATCAGCTAAAGGTGCTGTTAAAATCATTTCTTCTTCAGTATGAGGGTGCCTAAAAGATATTTCATAAGCATGAAGTAATGGTCTTATAAATCCGAGTTTGTCTGGATTATAGAGTTGATCTCCAGTAACCGGATAGCCTAAATAGGCTAAATGTACTCGAATTTGATGAGTACGTCCAGTTAGTAAATCCACCTTCAATAGTGATCTAAGTTGTTCACCAATTCCTAATTGGGCAATTTCTTCAAAAGCTGTTGCAGCTGGTTTTGCTTGATTATTGAGCCCAACTTTCATTAAACCCTCATCTTCTGATCTAAATATGGGGGCGACTATTCCAGCTAAACTTGGATTCCATTCTCCATCAACCAAAGCTAAATAAGTTTTACCTATCTGTCTTTCTTTAAATTGATCTGATAAACTGCGTCGAGCTCCCCGAGTCTTACCTAACAATAAGACTCCTGATGTATACATATCTAGACGATGTGCCAGAGCAATTTCTGATCCTCTTAATTCTTTAGCTATCTCTGAAACACCTACTCTATTAACTTCATCTCCAGTCACAGAAACTCCAGCTGGTTTATTCATAACTAATATCCTGCTATCTTCATACAAAACTAAATCATTAAAATGACTTCTCAAACTGGCTACTTGTTGTTCTGAATACGACATAACTAAACAGTATAATTCAAATCACTAATCTAGTCAAACTATGGGATTAAAAATGAACTTTTAGCTTTACTTTATATAAGTTAAAAACACATAATACTTTTCCATGTTAAAATTAGTTAAAAGATGCACTCAAAAAACCTTTCTGCTTATCTACTTTTAGGAATATCAGCATTGACAGTCGTTGCAATAATAGCTAGCAATCATCCTTCGACTCCTAATAAAACATTATCTCAACCAAAACCCATTACAGCCAGTAATCCCTTAGAGCAGAAGTTCCAACTACTCTCAACTCAAGGTAATTCATCTTGCTCCCAACAGTTTACCAGTTCTATTTCTAATATGAGTGATGGTCAACATATCCAAGGTTCTTGTTGTAGTAAGATGATTTTTAGCAGATATAAAGAACAGGTTCAGGGGTTAAGAAAATATCAGGATATTCCACAAATACCTTCTGACCCGTATGATATTCCAGCCAGCTTAGCTAAAGAACTCCTTAATTACGATAATACTCTTACCCTGACTCAAGATGAACAAAAGGTATTAGATGATGCCCTGCCTAAAACAAACGAGAAGGGTTATTGTTGCTGTCGGTGTTGGAGATGGTATGTTTATGAGGGACTATCAAAGTATTTGGTCAAAAGCTATCACTTTACCTCAAACCAAATCGTAGATCTATTAAATAACTCTGATGGTTGTGGAGGTGAATCTTGAATAAAAGATTCTTAACAACCACTTTCTATACAATTATCGGACTAGATGCTGCTCTAGCTTTATTTGTTCTTTATAATTTTTTACTGACAAGAACCTCAAGTATCACAACTCTTTTGACCAATACTTCAGATACACCTTTTTACATCTGGTTTTATATAGTCTCAAGCATCCTAGCTTTTATATTATTTGGTTTAGATTTAAGTTTAACTGTTCATGTTTTTCGCCAAACCAATAACCTGAGAGGAAAAGAGGGAGGCAGTACAGTTTTAGGCACTTTGGTGGGTGCTTTTGCAGCTAGCTGTCCTATTTGCTCAGGAGTACTACTATCTTTAGTTGGAATTACTGGAGGATTAGCTGTTTTTCCCTTCAAGGGATTAGAATTAAAAGCATTGTCTGTAGTTCTTTTAGTTTTACCCTTATTTTTTCTTATAAGAAGAGTCAGGGACCCAAACTGTGATAATAATTGCCCTGTTCCTCAAAACGCCTCATATCAGAAAAAGGATAGGTTATTATTTGTGTCCTTAATAATCTTTTTTATTACGCTCCTCTTTGCTACTTCAACTCTGTTAAAAGAAGAGCCTATCTTGAATAGTTTGTTTGACAAATCCCAAGTTGTTTTCACTGGAGCTGAAAATATCTGTAAGGTGGTCAAACTTTAGACTATTACAACAATCTGAACTAACTTATGTTGCGGGGAGTGGATTCGAACCACTGACCTCGAGATTATGCTCTATCTCATTACTGAGAAGCTAGACTATACCTTCATCCTGTTTTTCAGGAGCTCGGCGTGTTATAGAAGTTTAACTTCAGATTATCTGATACCTTCTATAAAATGAGTTAAACTAAATTTAATCCTCATATAAGTCGTTACGGGTTCCAATTTTATGGAATTCCCACGGTATTATCTTAAAACTTTCAAGATTTCACCGTTATGAGCCAAGATATCACTAAAAATTACTCTTTAGTGAGCCCAATTTGAGCCTCGCGAGCTACCACTGCTCTACCCCGCGGTATAAACATTGTTATTATAGCCTACTTAAAAACTAACTTCAACCAGGCTTGCCAGTTAGTCAGTTTAATATCTTCTATTTTTTTACTCTCACCTAAAACTTTTTCTATCTGCTCTTTAGGAATTATGACCACTGTTTCATTAGGCTTAGCTAAATTGAGCTTATCTCTAGCTTGCTGCTCTATAAAGCTTAAACTTTTTACCTCGCTTAATCGTTGTTGCAAGTTTCTATTCTCATCTTGAAGCTTGCTGACCTCATCTGTAGCTATATCTAACCTTTTTCCAGCTTGCAGGGCTTTAGTAATTTGCTTTGTGAGGCCAAAAAGAGCTATTAAAATTAGCAAGATAATAACTCCAATTGAAGCTTTTTTTAACATTTTATATTGATTGAGATCTTGACATTTTATAGCCTTTATATATATTATATGGGATATGATCAACTTAAAAGACGCCCATCAACAGTTTGTGGGCCATTTAAAGGGTAAATCCCGTGCCTCTGCTACTATCTTAGCTTATGGTAAAGACATTGATCAACTTGTCGCTTTCTTAAACCAAGCTGATAAACAAACCTCAGATCAGGTTCAAACTGAAGACCTAATGAGTTTTATGGAGAAGCTCTCCAAAGAAGGTTATACTGCTAAATCCATCTCTAGAAAAACTAATTCCACCAAAACTTTCTTTAAGTTCTTAAAAACTTCTAGTTTGATTGAAGTTGATCCTGCTGCCGCTTTGGAGCACCCTAAATTTGAAAACAAACCTCCTAGAATTTTATCAAAAATTGAATATCGAGCTCTAAGAGATGCTGCCAGAGGTGATCTTCGAATTTTTGCCATTATTGAGTTACTTTTACAAACTGGAATTAGAATTGGAGAGCTTGCTAGCTTGCGAGTTGAGGATTTAGAGCTAGCTTCTGATGCTACAACTGTTCATGTACCAGCAGTTGAAGGTGCAGTTGAGCGAACTATTCCGCTTAATAGACCAGCAGTTGAAGCTGTTAAAAAATACTTAGAAGTTAGACCAAAAACTCAAAATAAAGCCCTTTTTGTCACAAAAACTGGCAGACCACTGCTGGTGAGAAATATCCGAACAGCTATTGATCGCTATTTTAAACTGGCTGGAATTAAAGGAGCGAAAGTTAATGATTTAAGACACACTTGGGTAGCACATCATTTATCTTCTGGAACATCTTTAACTTTAATTTCTAAATTAGCTGGTCATAAGCGAGTTTCAACCACTGAAAGATATCTGCAATTTATTCAAGGCCGCTCTTCTGAATCAAAAGTAAAACTCGAAGAACTCTAAAAATTCTTTATGACTGAAGGTCAAATAGATATTCCTACTCAGGTTCATCAACTTTTAAGTAGACAAATAAAGGATTCTAGCACTCACTTGGTGGTATTGTATTGTTTGGTTTTCAAGATCAGCCTGGACAATACTTACTCTACTCAACAAGCAAAGACATTAGAAGTTTAACTGTAGTTGACGAATTTGGCGGATTTGAGAGAATTGGATTTTACGAAAATCTTGCTCAACAGTATGGTGGAATATGTGATTCAGACATTGTGACCCTTGAAAGTAGATCAGATTTTGTGAGAATTGCTAGAACTGCGATTATAGAAGGAGCGCGCGATCCTAATCACCCAAATACTAAACATTTATTATCAGTAGTAGACCAATTATCCTAAAGCTTATCCTGTGCGCGGACTAGGATTTGAACCTAGGACCAATTGTGTAAACTCACCCAAACAAAATTAAGGTGGAGCTGCCTGGATTCGAACCAGGAACCAAATGTGTATAAGACATTTGCTCTACCGTTGAGCTACAGCTCCAAACTGCTGGTATTTTATCAGGTTTTGGTAGATTTTACAGCTTAGCACGAGCAGAGATTTCAGCTTCAACTGTGGTTCTATCTCTTCCATAAGTTAATCTTGATAATTCTTTAATTGCTTTACCAATATCAGGTCGAAGCATCCCGTACCAAGCCTTCATATCTTTATAGACATTTAAGGAAAATGGTGGAACTGGTTCACCTTTGACTTGAGTCTTAACATATAAAGTATTAGCTTCCACATTCACTAAATCTTGTTCATTAAAAACTGGAGCAAACTCATGTTGCAAAAAATTAGCATCTGTTACGCCAACGCGATAAGCCATAACTGTACCAACGTTTCCAAAAATGGCATTTTTAATATTTTCATCTATTTGACCAATAAACTGATTAGCTACGACCAAATTAAGTCGATATTTTCTAGCTTCAGATAAAATGCTGGCAAAGGACTCAGTGGCAAAGTTTTGAAACTCATCAACGTATAAATAAAAATCTTTTCGTTGACTCTCTGGCATATCTGCCCGAGACATAGCGGTCGCTAAAATCCTTGGTACTAAAACTAAACCTAAAAAGTTTGAGTTATCCTCGCCCATTTTTCCTTTAGATAAATTAACAATTAAGATCTTACCTTGATCCATAACTTGACGCAAAGAAAAAGAAGGTTGAGATTGACCAATAATATTTCTAAGCATCAAATTAGTCACAAATTTGCCAAATTTAGAAACAAAGTAATCTAGCGTTTCTGATTTATGAAAATCTGTAGTTTGAGCAATCTGATCTGTCCAGTAGCGACGAACCAGTGGATCTTGAACTAATGGCAGCATCTCTTTAATAAACTCAGTATCTGTCAGTAACCTAACCACCTCAACTAAAGTCCCACCAGGTTTACTCATGACAGTTAATAAAACATTTCTGACAGCATGCTCAAGCCTTGGCCCAATAATTCCAGTATGATTTGGATCATAGAGCTTATATAAAAGCCCAATGATTGATTCCACCACAAAGTGTTTTTGTTGCTCAGTATTAAACTCCAACATATTCATACCAAAGGGTCTTTCAATATCAGATGGATCCCAATAAATAACATCTTGAGCCCGCTGGGGTGGAATGAGTTGCAAAAGCTCTTCAGCTGCATCACCGTGTGGATCAATAAAGCAAATTCCTTTACCAGCTAAGACGTCTTGATAAGCTAAAGTTAGTAAAAACTGCGATTTACCAGTACCAGTTCTTCCCACAATATACATATGACGCTGCCTATCTGTTTCAGAGATATAGATTGGACGTTCGGTGCCTCGAAAAATAGATTTTCCCAAATACAAGCCTTCCATAGGAATTTTTTCTGAAGCTGGGGCATGACGGGCTGGTAGCCAAGAGATAAATGGAGTTTCAACTGATTTATTTGGCAGATGATAAATTGAAGCAATCTCATCTGCAGTTAAAACTGGCAGTTTAGTATAACGAGGTAAATAGCGATAAACAAAGTCGGTCATAAAACCTTTTTCTGATGAAACTTTAGCTGCTGAAAAGCCATTAAATGGACCATTAAATTGTTCAAATGCTGATCTAATATTAGATAAGTGGGCTTTAGCGGCGTCTTTTGAACTAGATGAAACAATGATTCTTAAAGCAACACTAAATCCAGGCTTAGCAACTTTAGTTTCCACTGCTTCAAGTTGTTTGGCATCAGGTGGAGCTTTGGGTTTATCACCTGTACCTGGATCTTTTTCTTTTTTTAAGAAAGACTTTCCAGAATTTTTCCACTTATTATCAGCTGGAGAGATTATTAATTGCACTGCTGCTCCCTCACCAACTTGCATTTTAGATAAAGCAGAAGTTAAAGCAGACATGGAATCTGTTGGTAAATCTTTATAAGTTTTAACTGGAAAATAAGCCGCTGCTCGAAGTCCAAGCATAGAATAAGCTACTTGGCCAGTTTCAGAAAAAATATTATATTCTGGAACCTCTTTAATCTCAGCGTCTGGGTAGGCTCCGTTAATCTGTTTTTCAACTAAATCTTGGTACTTTTTTTGACAGGAAACATAAAATCTAATTGACTCATTTAAAGCAACAACCTCAAAAGATAAATGGGGTTGAGGTTGCAAAAATCCCCACATCCCCCCACCTGATTTAATTGAATAAAATGTGGCGAATAATTGTTCAGCTGCATCAATTTTTATCTCATTGGCTTTAGGGACAGAGATTTGAAGGAGTACAAATTCCAAAGAAGTTTTTTCTCTATTCCTATACTTATACCAACCGACAAAATAAGGAAAAAGTAAATAACCTATTCCAAATAAAATCAGAAAAAAAATTAATACTCCAAAAATAATCCCTAAAAAAACTAAGGGATCAAATGTTGCTCCGGCTTGTGTCGCTGCTTGAGTGGCTTGATCTGTAACTTCCATAATTTAAACTTGTTTGACTTGTCCGCCTCTTAATTTAACTATTTCTCCAAAACGATTAAGAGTTTGTTCTTGAATATTAGTTTTTTGAACTGTTGTATTATATAACCCTAAGTCGCTTCCTTCTTGCTTAACTACAAACTCGCCTTCTCTTTTAAACCTTATAATTAAACTATTAATGATATCGCCAATCTTATTAAACATTTTACTAAATAGGTTTGGAGATTTTTCGATTTGAGTCAAACTTGGATCTTGAACTGTAGCCTTCGTTATCTGAGACTCAGTTTGAGGCAAATTCATTTCATAACGTGTTAAACCACTGTGATTTGAGAGTACAGTTTGGGAAGTAGCAGGTTTGGTTTGAAAAGCCGCAATTTTCTCCGGAGATCCTCCAGTAGCCTGGGTTAACTGTTCAGCTGTACCTTGATGCAAATTTGCTTCAGCTAAATCAGCTTCTTGGTCTAAATCTCTAATTGTATTTGAAGTTGTTTGAACTTCGCTAGGATTGGGTAAACTAACATCTTTTAAATCGGGCATATGAGCTTATTATAACAAGCGAAGATTTAGAAAACGATTAAGTAGTCACTTCTACTACATGCAGCTGTTCTAAAAAGCTTTCTGCATCTAAAGCTGCTTTGCAACCAGCTCCAGCTGCTGTCACTGCTTGTCTGTATCTGTGATCTGCCACATCTCCTGCCACAAAAATTCCCTCGACTGAACTTTTAATTTCATCTAAAACTTTGATATAACCTTGTTCATCTAAATCAATCTGCCCCTTTAAAAAATCAGTATTGGGTTTATGACCAATGGCTATAAATACTCCATCCATCTCAAGTTGTTTTATCTCACCTGTCTCTACATTTTTTATCTTGACTCCAGTCACTTTTTGCTCACCCAATACTTCTTCTAAGTTAAAATTCATTAAAAATTCCACATTAGTTTTGGATTTAACTAAATTAACAAGTGCAGCTTGAGCTCTAAATTCTGACCTCCGATGCATTAAAATTACTTTTTTACCAAATTTAGCTAAATGCTGAGTCTCACGCATGGCTGTATCTCCACCACCAATAACCAGGATAGTTTTATCCTTAAAGAAAAAGCCATCACAAACTGCACAAGCTGAAACTCCTCTACCAATAAATTTTTGTTCTGATTCTAAATTAAGCCACTTAGCTGATGCTCCAGTTGCTATAATTACACTTTGAGCTTTTAAAGTTTGAGATTCAGTTTGGATAATAAATGGTTTTTGCTTAAAATCTACTGAGACTACGTCTTCATCAATAAATCGAGTTAAAAATTTCTCAGCTTGCTTACGCATATTGACCATTAAATCTGGCCCTTGAATACCTTCCGGAAAACCTGGAAAATCATCCACATCAGTAGTTAAAGTTAGCTGTCCACCAGCCACTCGTCCAGCAACCATAACTGGATTTAAATTTCCCCGAGCAGAATAAATTGCAGCTGTCAAACCAGCCGGTCCAGAACCAATAATTACGAGCTTTTCAATCTTTTCCATAAAAAATTACTTACTCAAATGTAAGTTTTAAATTAAAATTCTTTTAATTAATGAATTATTTAACTTTAGCTGACCCAGACCCTACTTTTGCTGAAGGGGTAGCAACTCTAGCTGAGCTACTGGCAACCGGTGTTGCAGAACTACTAGCCGTTGGTGTAGGTTCAAGGGTGGGGGTTGGACTCACCACTATAGATGCCTCAGGTACTGCATTAGTATTAGCTGATGAGTATCTTCCCCTGAGCCAAACTAAATAACCTGCAAGTAAAACAATAATTAAAATTATAACAACAATCGTCACATTCCGGCTCAAAGTTTTAATCACCTCTTTCCGGCAGGAATTCTAGGATAGTATATGCAAAGCCTTTGATTCTTTCAATCCTCAAAAAGTTCCTTGACTATTTCTAAGCTAAAAGCTACATTGTCTTCAAAAAGTTATGACAAAGGTTAAACTTAAAAAATCAGTTAAATTAAATTTTGAACTAAATTTAAAAAATTATATCCAACTTTTACGATATAGTCTTTTGAGTCCGCGAAACTACGTCGAGCAAATTCCAATCAAAGCTAGCTTGCAATCATCTCTAATTTTTTTTGCTCTTAACGTTTGTGTTGCATATATTATGGGAGGATTGGTCCAAGAAGCTTTCAACTTTGGTTCCACTTCATTCTTTTTTGGCATCTCTCAACTTACTATGCTTGTGCCTTTTTTAATACTTTTACTAATAACTTTTTCCGCCATCTTTTTTGTAATTTCCAAGTTGCTAAGTGGAAAAGGCAGTTTTGAACAAACCCTATCGGTTTTAGCTTACTCAAGTTTAACTTTAATATTTACTCAAGTACCAGCATTAGGATTAATTGGATTTTTACTGACAGTTTACTTTGTTGGTTTTGGCTTAAAAAAGATTAATGAATATTCACTGGGAAAAACTATTGTAACTGTCTCAGTCCCTTTAATGATTTTAGTTTTAGCAATTACCCTTTTAGGACTGCTTGGAACATTATTTTTCTCATCAGTTAATTCAACTCTCAATCCTCCTCCAGTCATTAATCAATCCAATCAAATAGATTCCATCAATATAAAAACTAACTAATTGCACTAAAATTACTATCACCATATAATCTTTTAACCCCATGAAGTTAACTTTAGTCAATAAAAAACCGGAGGTTGCAAATGTTGAATCATTTTTATTTAAGCCAGAGATAGATTTAACTTGGCAAGCTGGGCAATTTTTTAGGTATCACTTAGAAGATCTCAATCCAGACACCAGAAAAACTAACCGTTATTTTACAATTGCTTCAGCTCCATTTGAAAAACTAATTATGATTACAACTAGATTTGTGCCAGGAGATGGCAGTACTTTTAAAAAAGATTTACTGAATTTAAAAATTGGAGATAGTTTAGAGGCTTCAGGACCAAGTGGAGATTTTGTAGTTGAAGATCCTAGTGAGCAAAGCTCTTCTTCGAATAAAAATTTTATTTTCATCGCTGGAGGAATTGGAATTACCCCATTTAGATCAATTATTCTGGATTTAAATCACAATCAAAAACCAATTAATATTAAGCTTTTATACGCCAATAGAACCCCTGACTTTATCTTTAAATCAGAGCTAGAAAGTGTTCAAAAAAAGCATCCAGAGTTTAAAATTGAGTACTATGTTGATCCATTAAGAATTGATGAAAAAGCCATTCAATTAGCAATAAACAATTATAAGCAAAGCTTGCCTTTTGCTCGCGCAAAACGTAACTTACCAATGATTTATGTTTCAGGTCCAGAGCCAATGGTTGAAGCGTTTGGTGAGACGTTAACTAAAATGGGTGTAGCTAAAAATCAAATTAAACAAGACTTCTTCCCTGGTTACACTGCTCCCTAAAGTTGACTGAGTTCAAAAGCTGATAATCTTTCAGGCAAAGCTAAACCAACAGTTGCAAACACATTAGCCCCAGAATCTCTTTGCTCAACAACACCCTCAAGTGCAGCTAAAAAATGAGATGCAAGAACCAGGGTAGTTTTTGTATCAACCATCCCATTTTTATCAAATGCTACTATCCCTCTAATACCGTCAGAATCTGGAGTTAAATCATAAACAACAACTTCTCTTTTGTTATGAAGAAGAACTCCTCTATCAGTAAAAGATCCTTCTTTTTTATCCCACCAATTTTCAACAGTTGCTCTTAGATGAGGTGTTAATGCATCAGTAGCAAATAACATCGGTAGACTAACTCCAGGCTGAAGTGGTCTTGGAACACGTGATCTAGGAGTAGCTGGTAGCTGCCAGTCAACCACATGAGCACTAAAAAAATCTCCTTTAGCTTGATCACAAACTCCATTAACAATATCTGTAAATCTATCTAAAACTCCGTTTAAATATCTTAAAGGCATAGTAGTTAGGGTTGGGGGTTGAGGAAATATGATTAACTTACCTAGAGTATTTGAACTTTCAGCTGGCTGAGACCCTACTGAAGCTTCTAAACGAGAGATCATCTCTAATTAAGATAATTGCTTGCTTTGAGAAAATCAAGTTTTAACAAACCAGTTTAGCTGCGCCCAATACAGTGCTATTTTCTATTTTAGTAAATTTAATATCTAGATCAGGAATTGTTTTATCTAAAATAGCTTTAATGTGTCTTTTATAACCTAAACCTAACCAAAATAAAGATCCTTCCATAATAAAAACTAAATTTGTTTTTTTAAAAAGGGCTATTCCTCCCATTTCAACTGAGACTAGCTCAGATGATCTATCCATAAAATGTTTGGCTAAATTAGCTAATTTTTTATCTTCCCCAATCATTAATTCATCTAAATCTTTAGTTGAAGAAAGAGGTTGGTGATTTAAGTTTTGTTTATTTAGTGCAGTATTAAATAATTTATACAAATAAGCCCCAGAGACTTCTTTTTCCAGTAAGGCTCTGCCTGGATGAACAGAAGACTTGTCTAACTCTTTAGCTTCATTGCTTAATAAAAATTTATCAAAATTAGCTGCTTCTAGATTAACTAGCTTTTTTTCATCTAGAAAAAAAGCAAAATTAATCCCAGTTCCCACAATCCCACCCACTAGCTGCTCCCAACTAAATTTAGTTAAACCAGATAAAAGCAAACAAATTGTGTCATTAGCAACTGAAACTGTGATTTTTCTGTTTTGCTTTTTTTGAACATATTTTTCAATCTCTTCGCCGACTTTTTTATCAATCAATCCTTTAAATTCATATTCTTTTGAACCAGAGATTAATTTGCCATCCAGTCTGCCTTTTTCAAAAATAGGATCCATGGGAAAAGCAAAATTAATGGCTAAAACTCGGACATTTTTATCTAACTCTCGTTCTATAAAATCAGGCAAATCTTGATATTTTATTAAAAAAACTGGATTAATACCCAGCTGTTTTAAGACTTTAATTTTCCCAGCTTCTTTTTTTACAAAAGCTTTCCAACAAACACTCCCACCAATCACAATCACTTGAAATACCTCTCCATCTTTAACTAAAGAGCTTTCTGGAAGTTGATGAATAATAAAAGGTAAACTAGTTTTTTTACCAGAATTGGCATCTTTTAACTCAGTTAAAAAATTTTGCTGAATAGATACTACTTCTGAAACTTGCATTTAAAATGCAGTTTACTCAGGCAATATATGGGTGTCAACTAGTTGTTTATACCAATGAGCACTTTTCTTCCAAACTCTTTTCATTGTTTTTCTATCTACATGAATAATTCCAAAACATCCTTTTGGAACATATCCTCTAGCCCACTCATAATTGTCCATTAAGGTCCATTCAAAATATCCTTCTATCGGTATACCACGCGTAAGAGCTTTATGAATTTGTCTAATATGTTCTCTAAGATAATATACCCTTCTATCGTCGTTAACTACAGAACTTTTACCATCCCATGGAGTATTTTGAGCCATACCATTTTCAGTAATGTACATTTTCTTGAGCCCAAATTGTTTATATGAGTAATATATTTGTGATAAGACATCATATAAACCTTCTTGGAAAAAAGGTGGAACATAAATATCCCAATCTAAATCATTTCTTAAACAGCCTTTTTTAGTTATATAACCTGCAAATTTCAAATCAGATTTAGCATCATAGCGTACTGTATTACCTCTATAATAATTAACTCCAAATGTATGTAGCTTATCTCCGATTTTAATAATCCCCATCTCCTCTTTAGTAAATTTCGGTACATTTTCTCCGTATAATTTCAACATATCTTCTGGGTATTCCCCAATGAACAGTGGGTCCATAAACCATCTGTTAAAGAAGCCGTCTGCGTACTTAGCAGCAAGAATATCTTTTTCATCTTCAGTATCTGCATAAGACGGCTCAGTATTAAATACTGTACCAATTTTTAATTTGGGGTTTTTGGCAATTAATTTTTTATAAACTAAACCTTGAGCTAATAAAAGATTATGAGCTACCAATAGAGCGTTTTTTAGGTTTCTTTCTCCCGGAGCATTAGCTCCATAATAGTAGCCTAAAATTGAGCTACACCAAGGCTCGTTTAAAATAAAATACTCTTCAATATATGGGTCTAGATATTTATGGGTAATTTCAGCGTGTCTAACAAAATAATCAACTGTTTTTCTAACTTTCCAGCCACCTTCTTTGGCTAAATGATGCGGTAGTTCCCAATGATAAAGTGTGATATAAACTTTTATACCTGCTTGATTGAGGGCTTGGAAGAAATTTTTATACCATGCAATCGCTTTTTCATTTATAGTGCTATCCTTTTTCAAAGTCCTACACATAGATACAGAAGTTCTATAATGTTTTACACCCATCTTTTTCATTAGCTCAACATCTTCTGGCCATTTATTGTATCTGTCAGATCCTGCTCCAGGAGGCTGGTTCTGATATACAACTCCTGAATGTTTTGCAAAGTAATCCCAGCTGGAAACCTCAGAATCTTCAAACTTTCTAGTAAAACCTTCACCTACTACCTGTAAGTCAGCATCAGCAACGCCAAATTTAAATGACTTAGGAAACTTTAGGCTCATAACTATTCGATTGATAATATCATATTTTTAATCGTTCTAAAACTTGAGGTATAGCTTCTCTCATTCCTAAACCATAAGGTTTGGTAGCTTTAATTGTGGTTTGAGGTATCTGATCTTCAGGAACAAAATACCCTCCCATAGGATGTCCTACTAATACCCCTACTCCTCCCATAGTTTCCGCACGTTGTATAAGCTTTATATCATTTACGTTATTTCCAAATACAACTGGAATTATTCCTGCTAATTGTCCTCTATTGGGAAAAAAGATAGATACATTATCGCTAATAACTTGGAGGGCTTCTCCTTTGTCTGCATCGGTTCCAATTAAATGTAGTGGGACACCAAAAGTTCTTATACCAAACTCTGGAGCCATTGCAGTTACTCGCTGGAGTTGCTCGGGAGATGCTTGGGCGATATAAGCTGAAGCTAAACGATCAGCGCTTAGGCGGGCTGCTAGTGATGTAGGATGGCCTACGACTTGTTGAATTTGTTCGGGGGAACTATAAATTGTAGTAACTGCATCACTTCTAAGACCAACCACTGATAAGAATTTACCGATCGTTGCTGTATCTATTTTACTTAAAACTAGTGCTCTCCTTCCTTCATGTTCTGTTAGATGGTACCTTGAACCTAGTGACGCTTCGCTAGTTAGATCTAAACCAAGATTCGGTAATACAACCACAGCTCCATCCTCACAGATTATAAACCCATGGCCTTTGAGTGCATTTTGATACAGTAATGCTTCTCCAAAACTTCTACCTGAAACAATACCTGCTGGTATTTTTCTTTTTTCTAACTCAGCAATCGCTTCTCTTGCAGGTTCTATAGTTGCTAGACGTTCTGATTCAGGTAGGGTTTCATCATTAGCTGTACCATCTAGATCTGTAAAGGCTGTTACAGCAAATCGCTTTCCTTCTCTTTCTATTATTAAAGGGAAATCTTGTCCGGCAAGTTCAGCTGACTGAGAAATCACAAATCTATCTTGCTCGCTCATTTAATTAATTCCACCTAGCAGCTTGTCTTAAACCGAACATAAAGGCTTGAGGTATTTCTCCATTTACCTCTTGTATATCATACATTCCCATTATATTTCCAGCTAAACGAGCTGTTGTTGCTACGCTTGAAAAACGAGGATGAGAAGTATCTACTAAAGTGGGTCTTGGTAACCCTTCTTTAACAACAGGTTCAGCCTGAGGTCTACTTAATTCAATAAAACCTAGCACTCTATTTAACACTACAATACCATCCACTATTTTAGGAGTAGAATCTCCGAATATAGATGGATCACTCACAAAATGCTCTAACATTCTTGCTACAATTCTTAATTGGGCAGGATTAATAACTCTTCCAGTAATATGATTCGTTCCAGGAATAGTCCATTCTTCCCAATGATCCCCCACAGGTTCCATAACAGTTAATCCTGCGTCTACCAAACTTTGAATCTTTAGATCATTTAGTAAAATAACGTGATCGTATCCCCAAGCCATTTGTTGCTTTCGGGTGTCTGGGCGGGTTTGGCGAGCTTCATCTAAAACCCTAGCATTAGGATTGCTATATATTCTTCCATATTCATTTAATGCCACTGCAAACATCATATCTTCACCACTACTTTTTGGCATTTGCACAAACAATTGTCCGGTTCTTTCGTCAATATCAAAAACAATATCCCTATCTGCTATTAATCCTGTGGTTTTACCAGCGATATCACTTGAAAAAGCAACGATTGAGGATACATCTACTGATCCGTCGGGGTACCTTAATCTAGGAAGAGGAAAAACTGTCTCTCTGACAGATCTATCCTGGATTGCTTTATGTAAGCGATAGGTGTTATTATCTAACTCATCAACTGGCACTACCGTTGGCATTACTGCAACCGCATCGTTATATTGTGTAAAAGTTGCTAATAGTTCAGGTAAACTCTCTGGTGTAAATGCTGTATCGCTATCTAGGAAACCTATTGTATCACCACGAAAGGCGGGGTTTTGTCTAGCTAATTCTCTAATTAGCTTTACCCCTACATTCCTTGCATAAGCAGGGCTCCTTTGGCCTGGGTGAACTGGACGGGCATCGGCGACTGCAAAAGGAACACCTAAACTTTCTACAACTGATTGTATTGGACCAACTTCACCATTGGATAGACCATTATTGGCAAGCACAAAACTTATTCTACCTCTGTTTTGTTGATATGCCAGGGTTGTAACTGTTTCAATGATCGTCTTTTTCCTACGTTCAGCATCATGTATGGGAACAAGAATTACTGTACCTGGATCATACTGTTTACCTAACCGCAATAATCCTACTGGATTTATAGGGCTGATTGAAGAAGCTAAAACTTGTCGTCGTACCTCAGGCAAAGTACCATCTTGAATGGGCATAGTAGGTAGCGATTGTACTTCAGCTTGTGGCTTTTGGATTGCAAATTGTTCTTGCATATTTAGTTATAGGACATATTTTATCCTAATATTATTATGCTCGCTTGACCTTTTAGGAACCTAAAAATGACTATATCCTGACAGATCTGAGGCTAAAATCAATTTTGGAGCATTTTAGGTAGCTTTTCTTACAAATCTACTATTCAACTCAGCCATTCTTCTATTAAATCCAGGTTGGTATTCAATCTCATCAGTTGGGAGTGTCCCTGGTTGTTTATAGCCTTGGGCAGATCTAAACTCAGCCATTTTTTTAGCAGCTTGAGCCCTGTATGTATCCCAAGGCGTACCCTGACCAAGTTGATCAGAGATTGCTCCAATCCTACCAGTATGAATGTTAATGCTTAGTGTAACTACAGAGATAATTGGTCCAGACCAGTAGCTTGTTTGAGAGTTAATTGGCATTGGATATAAATTTAAATGATGACTACCTCGACAATCTCCAGCTACTAGTGGAGTTTTAACTAAAGGTGAAGTAATTTCTCCTGGTGCTGGCCAATCTCCTTGACACAAAGATAACATGATTGGATCATCTTTACCTCCATAAGTAAACCCTTTTGAAGTTTTAATATTGTGTAATCTCTCAGCTGAAACTACTACTCCTAACTGTCCTGGCTTCCCACCGTTACCTTTAGTATAAATTTTAGCAATTACAAATCTAGATGAAGCCATAGTTAAAGCTCCAATATTATAGTAATCCTCAGGTCCAGAAAGTAGTATTGAGCGCTCAGTTTTACCTAATTTTTCCATCACAGCTTCTAACTTTTTGCTATCTGTCATAGCTACACCTTCTTCAAAAGCTTGAGCTTTGGTATCCAAATCCATAATTTCAAAAATATAACCTTTGGATAAACTAGATTCAGCAATTAATAAACCTGTATTATAATCTGGGTTTAAGTAAGCTCCAGTGGTTAAATAGTTATAAGCTCCTGGTTCAGTTTTATCAGCTGTTGCAAGCAAAACTGTTTGGGAAGGATTCATGTCACGCACAGGCAAAGGCAAAGTAATACTGGCTGGACCCAAACCTCTAATATTTCCAGAAAAAGCATCTGCTTTTAAATCTTGACCTGGTCCGTACAAACCTTCTATATAGGCTACTTCTTCACCTTTTTTAAATGCATCCCAAAGCAACTCATCAATTACTTGTCTGTTTTTGATCACATCGCCATCAACTATCCCAGTAATACAAACATCATCACCAGTGTGTGTAACAATTAAACTTCTAAAAATAGGTAGATTTTCATCTCCATAGCGATTGTGGCGCAAGACATGATCTAACACTGTGGCTTGAGTACGCAAAGATACTTCAACATGTCCGCCCACTCCACCTACATCAGCTTTAGTAGTGATTACAAACATCGATTTAATCCCCTCTTTTACATTCCAAACTCCATCCATTCCTTGTAGTGGCACATTAAAAATATTTGGCATGCTGGATTTAGAGTTAGTATCTGCCTCTAACATAGTTTGAGGAAGATTAGCTAAATAATCTTTGGTCTGTTCATAAAAACTGCTAATAGGTTTTGGATATGGGGCAATTGGAGTGTGGTTGTAGCTTAGCTTACCTGGCATAAATAAAGATCTTAGGAATGTTTAAGTTCCAATGCTTGACTAAATCCTGACATAAAATTAATTAATTGGCTGGTGGAATATTTTTTGGAGGAGCTAGTCTTTCTACTCTTAAGTGCTGTCCATTTGCCCCAAGCTCTGGTCCAATTAGAACCACTGTGCACCTAGAATCTTTATAAGGAACACGCAAGCTGGGTATGGATTGATCAGTTAGACGTACTTCTAATCCATCTAGAGGTCTTTTTGGTCTCGGCTGTTGAATTGGGACTAATACCTCAGATCGAACAACATCTAACTGATTTTCATCACATATAGCAGCTCGACTAGTTATTAAGCCACCTTCATTAACCCCATCTTTTCCATTAAGAAGATGAGGTAGTCCATGTAAAAGTCCTTCTAATTTTAAACTCATATTTTTAAAGACAATTTTCTTACAAAACCCTGACACTATTGGGCTAAGGTAAGCATAGTCCTCGCTTCTCTGCTTGTCAAGTTGAGTTAAATTCATTAAAATTCCAGCTAATGGATAAATCAATCATTGAAGCCAATTTTCCAATTAGCTTTCGAGCAGATGATGCTTTATCTCTTGGTAAGAATTTGCAGAATCGTCGAAATGTAGTTTTAGTCGGGATGAAGCGAGTTGGAATTGGTTCATTTATCCGCTTTTTTCTATATCATCCAGAAATTAGCAAAACCTATATCCAAGATGATCAAAACCACTTATTTATCCCAGTTGATTTAAACAATTTAGTGGAGCGAGAGATATTCCCTTTTTGGATTTTAACTCTAAAACGAATTGTTGACGAAGTGGAAAAATCCCCTATTTTAAAAGATGATGTTAAAAAATATATTGAGAGTTTATTTTTGGATTCAATTCAATCCAAAGACTTATTTTTACTAATAGAAAGTTTGCGCAAAAGTTTAGTTAAAATTGTGGAGTCTGGGGTGTTACCAACTATATTTTTCATTAGATTTGACCGAATGAAAGACGCTGCGACTCCTGAGTTTTTTGATAATTTGCAAGGATTGCAAGATGCTACTCATCAAAAATTAAGTTATGTTTTTACAAGCTATCGCACTTTAGATAAGCTTTCACCTGAAGTTTTCTCTCGAGCAGATATTATGGATTTTTGTATAGAACAATATATTAAACCTGAAACTAAAACTGATTCAAAAACCATTTTAGATATTTCAAAAGAACGCTCAAAATTAAAAATCTCAAATGATGTTGAAGAAAAATTACTGGAGATTGTAGATGGTTATTATCAATATATGCAACTAGCTTTAATTTATTTACATGAACATAATCTAGAGGCAGCCGACCTACTCTCCACTTTGGTCAAAGATGAAAGAATTAATTTACAATCTGAAGAGCTTTGGGAAAGCTTAAATAGCAGCGAACAAACAGTTTTAGTTAAGGCTAGTAAAAACTCAAACTTGACTGAATCAGATTTTGAGGAAGGAAAATATCTTTTTGATACTGGGATGTTAATTCAAAAAAACAATCAATATGACTTTTTTAGTCCACTTTTTGAGAGTTTTATTAAAACTCGCCAAACCAAAACAAATGGTGATAACTTATCTTCTGTTGATTTTTCTAAAAAAGAACATACTTTGTTTAGCTTCTTGCAAAAAAATTTAGGGATGGTGTGCGAAAGAGAAGCTATAATAGCAACAGTTTGGCCAGAAGTAGATAACTTAGGAGTGACTGATTGGGCGATTGATAGACTAATTGCCAGGCTTCGTAATAAACTAAAGTTACAAAAAAGCCCCTTGGAAATTGTGACTGTTAAAACTAGGGGTTATAAATTAATAAATGCCAATGGATGATTTTTTAAAAAATATTGATAAATCTAAATTTGATACTTCTTCTTATATTAAAAAAGTCGAAAAGCCTTGGGGCTATGAACTGCATTTTACACCAGATGATTTACCCTATATGGGTAAAGTTTTACATATTAATGCTGGAAAAAGACCATCCCTGCAAGCTCATGATCAAAAAACTGAAAGTTGGTTTTTGATAAAAGGTAAAGTTAAGTTAATAATTGAAAATAATAAAGGAGAGCTTGAGGAAGTAGATATGCAAACAGGAGTTGGATATACTACCAAGCTTGGCCAAAAACATCGGCTTGTAGGGATTGAAGACTCGGATGTGCTAGAAGTTTCTACCCCTGAACTTGGCAATACTTATCGTTTGGAAGATGATTATGCTCGTCCAACTGAAACTGAAGAATTGAGAAAAAATCCAAATCGGGGTTGGAATGAAAAAAGCTAATCGAGAAATTGAAGTTCGCTTCTTAGAAATTAACCCTCAAGAAATTATTGAAAAATTAAACTCACTTGGAGCAGCGGATCAAGGTGAAGATTTATTTACTGAAATTATTTTTTATGACAAAGACTTAAAATGGCAATATCAAGAAAAAAAGATCGTTAGATTAAGAAAAAATAATCAAGGAATTTTTCTGGCTTTTAAACAACTAATAGAAAAATCCGCTGATGGTACAGTTGAGGTTGAATTTAAAGTTGAAGATTTAGAAAAAGCTAAACAATTTTTAAAAGAGATTGGTCTAGTAGATTTTAGACATCAAGAAAAGAAAAGACACAGCTTTAAACTAGATAAAGTCTCAGTTGATATTGATATATTTCCAGCTAATATTCCTCCTTTAGTTGAACTCGAAGGGGAATCAGAATTGGAGTTGAAAGAAGCTGTCAAAAAAATAGGCTTAGATTGGAAAGATGTTTGTATGGAATCAACTAGATATTTAATAGAAAATCGCTACAAAATTCCTGTTTCCAAGCTAAAATTTTTTACCTTTAATAAAGTAGCTTAAGATTATTTCTTTTGAATAACATCTGGATTACCTCTGCCTAAACCAGCAGTATCTAATCCATAACCTTCCACCCATTTATTTTCTATCTCAAAACCAAGGTAATCTAGTTTTACTTTTACCTCACGTCGATCTGGCTTGGAAAGTAGTACTAAAGTTTTTAAAGAAGCAGGTTTCCTTTCATTTAGTAATCTTTGAACAAAATCTAAACTCCAACCAGTGTCAACTATATCTTCAACTAATAAAACATGTTTGTCTAAAATATCTAGATTTAAATCTTTGGTGATTTTAGGGTTTTTCGATGACTCACGGCTGTTAGCATAACTTGATACACCAATAAAATTAATTTCAAAATTTGAAAAACCTTGTTCAAATAGCATTCTGGACAGATCAGCCATTAAAATATACGAGCCATCCAAAATACCTACTAGAAATAATTTTTTGTCCTGGTAATCTAATTTAATCTGTTTTGCTAGTTCAAAAATTTTATCTTTAATCTGTTGTCTGGAAATTAAGACTTCTTCCATTAGTTATTTTATTTTAACACTCCAGGGCTTAAGTAATTTTTCTAAATATTTTGCCATTAAATCAACTTCAATATTAACTAAGTCCCCTACTTTTAAATTCCTTAAGTTGGTGTGAGTTAAAGTATAGGGAATTAAAGAAACTGTAAAATAATTTTTAGCTTCTGAAACTATAGTTAAACTCACCCCATTAACTGCAATTGAACCTTTATATATAATGTAGCGGATAAATTTTTCTTCAATTTTAAACTTTAAAACTTTTGACTGCTCTTTAAGTTCAATTGATTCAACTTTAGCTGTAGTATCTATATGACCTGAGACAAGGTGACCACCAATTAAATTATTTAAAGATAAAGAGCGCTCTAAATTAAAATTATGGTCTGGTTTTAAATACTTTAAATTAGTCACCCTAATAGTTTCTGGCATGTAGTAAACAGAAAAATCAATTTTACTTACACTTTTAACTGTGGAACAAATTCCATCTATATTAATACTTTCTCCCTGTTTAATTTCCCAGCCTTTGGGAGCAGGTAAAGTTAACTCTAAACTTTGAGCATTTTTTTTAAATATTTTAGCTTTTTCTAATCCTTCTACAATCCCTGAAAACATAAATTATTTTTTTGAGAAATATTCCCGGGCTTTTTTCTGATCATCTTTCATAGCAATGATTAAATCTGAAACACTAGCAAATTTTTGATTACCCCTAATTTTTTCTAAAAGTTTGACACTAATCCAACTATTATAAATATCTTGATTAAAATCTAAAATATAGCTTTCTGCTTGAAAGATTTTTTCACCAAATGTGATATTTTCTCCTATAAAAGTTAAAGCAGGATAAATTTTTTGATTTAGTTTGACTAAAGAGATATAAATTCCTTGATCAACTTTTTTATTTAAATTGATATTCGCTGTAGGAAAACCTAAAGCTTTACCTCTTTTTTGACCTAATTTAATTTTCCCCCAAAATCTAATCATCAAGATAATGGATTGTACCAACAATTCATTCTAAATTAAAGTTAATCGCTTGACAAAACTCATATAAAAGACTATTGTCAATTTATGAATTTGGCCAAGCAAGCATCTGCAGCCTTTCTTTCTCTTTTTTTATTTTTAACTCTTGGTGTTACCCCTTCTTTAGCAGCTACATTATTAACTCCTTTTACCTCTGGTGGAACTAACTCAGAGCCTGATTGTGCAGTTTTAAACCCAGCTTCTACTAGATTATTTGTAGCTAACTGGAATGCAGCTGAGGTTAAAAAATTAGAGGTTGATAATTGGACTAATGTTTTGCACACCACTCCTGTTGATGCTGAACCAACAGGCTGTAGTGAGGATCCTAGTAGTTGGCTTTCTTCAAACGGCGTAACCTATATCTCTAATGATGCGGGGAAAAGTTTATCTATTATTGATTCTTCTTCTGGAGGACTACAGCAAACAGTTAACTTCCCTGATTCTGGGGGGCAACATGGTTTTGCTGGAGATAATGATATGGTCTCTTATGATGTTGGTACAACCCATGCCCACAGAATATTTGTTCCTCTTTATAAACAGAATAGAGTAGCTGTGATCAACAATAATAACTACCCAGCAGCTCCAACTATTATGACTTATGTCACAGTTGGAAATTCCCCTTTAGGAGTAGCTGTTAATCCTAATAACCATCATATCTATGTAGCCAATAGAGATGATAACACTATCTCAGTTATCAATGGTTTAACTAATACTGTAGTTAACACTCTAACTACAGGCAATGTACCCAGAGGTTTAGTAGTGGATATACCAAATAACAGACTTTATGTGACCAATACTACTGATAATTCAGTTTGGGTTTATGACACAACCACTGAAACTAGAGTCCAAATTGGAGGAGTTAATGTCAGTATTCCAGTAGGAACTGATCCAAGGAGAGTAGCAGTTAATACTAATTCAGGGCACCACCATGTTTATGTCTCTAATTATGGAAGTGATTCTGTCTCAATTATTGATCCAGATAATAGCTATACAGTTATTCAAACTATTGGCTTGCCAACTGGTAGTGGACCAAGAGGGATGGAAGTAAATTTAACTAATAATCATGTTTATGTTACTAACTCTGGCTCTGGCTTCAATACTGTCTCTGAAATAGACGATAATTAAAGATTATTTTACCCTCTTGACATAATTTTTCTTCTTTGATATATTCGTATTATATTCGGGTAATAAGTTCTAAGGTAAGGGAGGTGATAAAAGGTATGATGGTGAAAGATTTTAATGGAACGGCTGTAGCTAACTCTATTTTCTGCTGTGTCTATGAAATTCAACAAAGATTTGGACTAAACTATATTGCTTTAATTTTAGTTGGTTCAAATTCTCAAAAGATTTTAAAATATAGTCACAACCAGCTTGATGTCTACGGAGCACTCAAACAGTATCCCCTGGAGCAAGTTAAAATTTGGATTAAAGAGTTAATTGAAAAAGGTTATTTAACTAAAACTCAAGATGAATATCCAGTGATTAAATTGCTAGATAAAGCTAATTTAGCTCAATCTGGTAAAGAGCAAGTTGAACTAACTCAACCTGATCCAAATTTAAAAGCTGACTTTAGCTTTAAAGGAGAAAGTGCAGCTAAAACTTTTGAATTATTTAAGCAAGGCAAAACTGTTGAGGAAATTGCGCAGGAAAGAAAGCTTGCCCAAACTACTGTTTTAAATCATCTTGCTTACTCTTTTGAAAAAGGTGAGCAGATTGATATTAATCAGTTTGTTTCTAAAGAAAAGCAACAAACAATTGCTCAAAGTTTTCAAAAACTAGGTTTAGAATTTTTAGCTCCAGTGAAACAAAGTTTAGATCCTTCTTTTAGTTGGGAAGATCTAAAATGGGTCAGAGCTAAATTAATTAGAGACCAATCCAAAACTCAAACTACAGTTTAAGAGATAACAGGCTGGTTAGGATTTTTCTTAGCCAGTCTGTTTTACTTTTTAAGCTTCATATAAACAGCTAATGCAGCAACTAAAGCAAGAATATTAAAAATAGTTGGGAAAATCCCCCCATTTAAATTAGTATAAATTAATATTAAGCTGCCTAGACTATAAAGAATTAAAAAATTAGGTTGGATTTTAGGATTTTTCTTAGAAACGCTACTTAGTTGATATAACCAACCAGCTACTATTAATATTAACCCTAAAGTATTCATTGCTTACTAAATTTTCTAACAAAAGTAGCTAATAGTAAAGATACTATTAAATTGGCTCCTTAAGCCTTGAATATTATACAAAAATATTTTGGATACAATAATGTTAGGACTGATCTTTTTTCACTCTCGTTAACTCTTACTCTCATAAGAGATGACTATTTGATCTTGATCCTTTAGGATGGTACTCTCGTAATCTTGTGACTCTTTACCATTGATTGTTTCTTTGATGACATGTTGTTCATCTACTTTACTGTCCAAAACTTGATCTTTATTAAAGGCTTTACCCCAAATAGCAAAAAAGTCACCTAAGGTGAAGTCTCTTTTAACAGGTGATTCAACATGAATTATCCCACTATCATCATGGGTATGAATTGGATTGTAAACAATTACCAATTATCCCTACATCAGCTGGAATTATTTGATCCTGACCATTGATGATAATTTGTAGGTGAGGGTGAATATGAAACTGAGTGTACATATCTAAAGTACAAGATAAAGCAACTTCACGATTACTTTTGGAACTATCTACCTGAGTAGGATTATTGGAGTTAGTACTTCCACTGAGTGCAAAAGCTATTACTGCAATTACTAAGCTTAAAAGAAAGAAGCCACCAATAATAAGGAGTCCTGGATTTTTCATTGCTTAACTGAATATACTGATTGTAACACTTAAAGTTTATGTTTAATTCAAAACATCTTATTTTCCTTTTATATTTTCTGGCAGGATTTACACTTTTATTTTTAGTTGGCACGATTTTATTTCAATATTACGCAGCTCTTGGTTCAATTGATAAGGTTTTGGCCTCTTTGTCAGATGAGC
>JACPZA010000003.1 GCA_016195715.1 Candidatus Daviesbacteria bacterium | reverse complement strand
AATGTTTTTCATTAACTGAAACTCCTTGTGACTCATATACTCTCCTTGCTTCAGAGACAATATATCTTTGTGCTTCTCTAAGCCCTTTAATTCGCAAAACTTCCTTAATATCTAAATGACCAGATGAAAGTGGTGTTCCAGCTCCAATTAACTCTCCATCTTCAACCAAAAGTGTAGCTTGCATTGGGATTAGATATTCCCTTTCTTCGTGAGGCTTGGTGGTAGTTCGAACCCTAATTAACCTTCCGCCTTCAGTTTCATTAATGGTCACTTTTCCAGCAATTTCTGAAACTGGACTAATTGCTTTAGGAGTTCTAGCTTCAAATAACTCCTCAACTCTAGGTAATCCTTGGGTAATATCGATTCCTAAAATACCTCCAGAATGGAAGGTTCTCATGGTTAATTGAGTGCCTGGTTCACCAATTGATTGAGCAGCAATTACTCCAACTGGAATGCCAATACTGACTGGTTTGCGAGTGGAAAGGTCTAAACCATAGCATGCAGAACAAAGTCCAAACTTAGACTCACAAGTTAGAGCTGATCGACCATGAACTTCATTAACTCCGGCTTTAAAAATCTCTTGAATTAAAACTTCTTCTAAATAAGCGCCGTCTTCAGCAATCACTTTTTTAGTTTGGGGATTAACTACTTTACCAAGAATTTTTCTACCTAAAAATCTGGAGATATTGGCGGCTAAACTATCTTTAAATACCTCAAGCGCTAAACCATTTTTGGTTCCACAATCTTCAGAGCGGACAATCACATCATGAGCTACATCCACCAATCTTCTGGTTAGATAACCTGCATCGGCAGTTTTTAAGGATTTATCCGCCACACCTTTTCTAGCACCCCTGCATGAGGTAAAGTACTCAAAAACTCCCAATCCTTCTCGATAATTTGATTTAGTTGGCAGCTCAACAATTTTTCCAGTTGGATCAACCGAAAATCCCCTCATACCAGAAACCTGTTTAATTTGCTCTTTGGTAGCCCTGGCTCCACCTGATTGAATAATAATTTGAATTGGATTATCAATCTCAATTGAAGCAAAAGTTTTACGGGCAATTTCTTCTCCAATTCTAGTCCAAACTTCTTGAGAGAGGGCTCTTTTTTCTTCATTAGTAATTAATCCTTTTTTAAAATTACTCTCAATTTCAGCAATTTCTTTATCCCCAGCGGCGATCATTTTTTCTTTTTCCGGTATAATCATATTATCTGAGATCGCCAAAGATAACCCAGAGATGGTTGCTCCCCAAAAACCCATATCTTTAATGTCATCAATCATTTTGGCAACTTGAGAGTGATCAAAACGCTTAAAAGCATCCATAATAATATTTCTAATCGCTAGTCCATTAACAGCATTATTAATAAAGGCAAGCTCTGTTGGTAAAAAGCCGTTAAAAATAATTCTTCCGACACTGGTTTCCAAAATCTGATCTTTAATTTTAGCTTTAATTTGTTGGCGAAGTTTCAAAAATCCAGTTTGATAAGCTAAAATTGCCTCAGTTGTGGAGTAAATTTTATCAATTATTGGAAGCTTTGGATCAATTGATGTAACAAAGTAAGCTCCTAGAGCCATTTCACGATTTGGCACGTTGATTGGTGAACCATCAGATCCTTTTAAAATATTTTCTTGAGCCATCATTAAATCTTTAGCTTCTTGTTTGGATTTTTCTGACAGTGGCACATGAACTGCCATTTGGTCTCCATCAAAGTCAGCGTTAAATCCAGCACAAATACAAGGATGAATTTGAATAGCATTACCATCAATTAAGATTGGATAAAAAGCTTGAATTCCTAGTCTGTGTAAGGTAGGAGCGCGATTAATTAAAACTGGATGACCTTCAATCACCTCTTCTAAAATATCCCAAACTTCAGGTGGTCTAAATTCAAGTAAGTTTTTAGCGCCTTTAACATTAGAGGCTAAACCTCTACTTATCATCTCTCTTAAAACAAACGGTTTAAACATCTCCAAAGCCATCTCTTTAGGTAGACCCACTTGATGCAACTTTAATTTTGGTCCAACAATGATGACTGATCTGCCAGAATAATCAACTCTTTTTCCCAGTAAATTTTGTCTAAATCGACCTTGTTTTCCACGCAACATATCTGATAATGATCTGAGTTGATGTGAAGCTGGAGTAGCACGTCTGGCAGTTTTAGCTGAGGCATCAATTAATGAATCAACTGCTTCTTGAAGCATTCTTTTTTCATTTCGTAGAATTATTTCAGGCGCACCTAAATCAATCAAACGCTTTAATCGATTGTTTCGATTGATTACTCTCCTGTAAAGATCATTTAAATCAGAGGTCGCAAATCTACCTCCAGGCAGTTGGACCATTGGCCGAAGATCAGGCGGCAAAACTGGTAAAATCGTAATGATCATCCAGGCTGGAGAGATTTTTGCTGCTCTCATCCCCTCAACTAATCTAAGGCGCTTCGTTGCTTTAATATGACGTTGACCTGAACTTTTTCTAACCTCATCGCGCAGCTGCGCAGATAACTTATCTAAATCAATAGTCTTTAAGACCTCCAGTAAACTTTCTGCCCCCATATTGACTTTCAAAAAGTCAGCTACTTGATATTCTTCTAGTTTATAAAGCTCATCTTCCGAGAGAATTTTTAATGGTTGGACACTTTTAACAAGTTCTGAAACTGTTTTATAAATTTCTTCTAATTGACCAAACTCAACTGCATTATTTTCTCGCAATTTGGCATTAGCTTGGCGATTTTTAAGCTGTAAATCTGAAGCTGCCAGTTCAAATTTTTCATGATCTTTGATCTTTTTTTTGAGTTCATCAAGCTCTTTTTTCAAAGCTTTTTCTGATTCTTCAATTGTTACTTCTGAATTCTTTTTAGATAGTTCCTTTTTTTCTTCCAATTGCTTTTCCAAAGATTTCAATGCTTGAGCTTTACCATCAGAATCTACTTCAATCACCAAATAAGATGCAAAATAAATAACTGATTCCAGATTTTTCATGGTTAAATCTAAAATCAAAGATAGTTTTGAAGGTGCACCTTTCACAAACCAAGAGTGAGCTACAGCTGCTGCTAAATTAATATGCCCCATGCGCTCACGTCTGACTTTGGATTGAGTAACTTCAACTCCACATTTATCACAAATTACACCTCGATACCTAATTCTTTTATATTTACCACAATAACACTCGTAATCTTTGGTTGGACCAAAGATATTTTCTGAAAATAGTCCATCTTTTTCCGCTTTTAGAGTTCGATAATTGATAGTTTCTGGCTTTGTCACCTCACCAAAACTCCAGCCCTTTATGACATCTGGGGAGGCAATCGAGACTTTTAAAGATTCAAAATCAACTAAATCCATTAGCTTTCCTCCGTTTGGCTATTATCTTCATTCGATTTACTAGCGTCAATAATTTCCATTGAACTATTTTCTTGGATAATTTCATTTTCTTCTCCAACTTGTCCGACTTCCAAAGCTTGGGCAAATTGTTCAACTGTGGCTTTTTCGCTATTATCTTCCAATTCATCAGGTACAGCGATTGTGGCAACTTGAACACCTTGAGGCTCAACTGCAATATTTAAAGATTGCAACTCTTTGCCTAAAACTTTAAATGATTCGGGAATCAAAGCTTGAGGAATCTCAATCCCTTTAACTATTGCTTCAAAAGCTTTAGCTCGCCCGATCACATCATCTGATTTTAGAGTTAACATCTCTTGTAAAATATTGGCAGCACCGTAAGCTTCCAGTGCCCAAACTTCCATCTCTCCTAACCTTTGACCTCCCATTTGGGCTTTTCCACCCAAAGGTTGTTGAGTAACCAAAGAATATGGTCCAGTTGAACGAGCATGGGTTTTATCCTCAACCATGTGAATCAGCTTCAAAAAGTAAGCGTAGCCGACTGTCACATCTTGAGCAAAATATTCACCAGTTCGTCCATCAACTAATTTAGATTTACCAGTTAATGGTAAATTAGCTTTTTTAAGCTCTTGAAGTAAGATATCTTCTGGAATATTTTCAAAAACAGGTGCAGCAATTTTATAACCTAATCTTTTAGCAGCTAATCCAAAGTGTGCCTCAAGTAATTGCCCTAAATTCATACGAGATAAAATAGATACAGAAGAGATGATAATATCAACTGGCGTACCATCTTCTAAATGAGGCATATCATAAGTTGGCACAATTTTTGAAATAACCCCTTTGTTACCATGACGTCCGGCGAGTTTATCTCCAGCTGTCACTTTTCGAAGCTGGGCGACTTTAACTTTAATTCTCATTAAAGTTCCAGCATCTAAATCATCTCCTTCTTCTCGGGACAAAATTTGTACACCAATGACTGTTCCACGCTCACCGTGTGGCATTCTTAAAGATGTATCGCGAACTTCTTTAGCTTTTTCTCCAAAGATCGCTCTAAGTAATCTTTCCTCAGCAGTTAACTCTGTCTCACCTTTGGGTTGAACTTTTCCCACTAAAATATCATTTGGTCCAACTTCGGCTCCAATTCTAACAATCCCTTTCTCATCTAAATTTGCTAAATTCTCTTCAGAAACGTTAGGAATGTCATTAGTTACCTCATCAGGACCAAGTTTGGTTTCTACTACATCTGTGGAATATTCTTCAATATGAACTGAGGTTAAGACATCATCTTTAACTAAACGATCTGAGATAACAATCGCGTCTTCATAACCTAAACCATCATAGCTCATATAAGCAATTAAAAGATTTTGACCAATTGCTAACTCACCATTTTCGGTACAAGTTCCTTCAATTAATAGATCGCCCTGTTTGACTTTTTGGTTTAATACTACAGCAGGGCGTTGTGAGTAACTGGTAGACATTGGTGAGTTAACAAATTTATTAATTTTAAAATCTCTTTTATCTTTTTTGCCAGTTAAGGTAATTTTTTGACCATCAACGAAGCTGACTATCCCTTCAAAAGGAGCTCTAACTACCCTTGCCATATTATCTGCTACAATTTGTTCCATCCCAGTTCCAACAACTGGAGCGTGTGGCAACAGTAAAGGGACTGCTTGACACTGCATGTGAGTTCCCATCAAAGCTCGATTGGCATCATCGTGTGCTAAAAAGGGGATTAATGAAGCTGAAGTTCCAACAATTTGTTGAGGTGAGATATCAATTAAGTTAACTAATTTGCTTTCAGCTTCAAAAAAACTGCCTTTATTACGAATTGGAACTCGAGTTTGACTCATATAACCGTCTCGATCAATATCAATCGTAGCCTCTGTAATATATTGATCCTCCTCATCATCTGCAGATAAATAAACTATCTCATCGGTAACTTTAGGTCGCCCCTTATCCAAAACTACTTTGCGATAAGGAGTTTCTAAAAAGCCATATTCATTAATTTGAGCATACAAAGCTAAGTAAGTCACTAAACCAATGTTTTGTCCCTCTGGTGATCTGACTGGATCAATTCGGCCGTATTGGGAATGATTAATATCTCGGATGGAAAAGCTAGCCCTATCTCTGGCAATTCCCCCAGCACCCATAACAGATAATCTTCTTAAATGATCAACTTCAGATAAAGGATTGGTTTGATCTAAAATCTGAGAAAGCTGAGATGATCTAAAAAATTCATTTATCGCGGCAATCACAGGCCTGGCATTAACTAAGCCAGCTGCTGAGATCTCTTGATCAAGTGCCAATAAACTCATTCTTTCTCGAATCACTCTTTCTAAACGAAGCAATCCAACATAAAAAGCATTTTGGGCAACCAGTTCTCCTACACAACGAACCCGTCTATTAGATAAATGATCAATATCATCAGTTCGGCCTTGCCCATTAGCTAAGTTAATTAAATATTTTAAAGTTGAGATGATATCTTCTTTGGTTAATACCCAATTTTCAGGAGTGTTTGGGATATCTAAACTTAGTCTTTTATTAATTTTAAATCTACCAACTCGAGTTAAATTATAGCGTCGGCTATTAAAAAACATATTCTCAAGAAGTGATTTAGCTGTATCTAAAACTACTGGATCACCCGGTCGCATTTTTCTAAAAATCTCAAGTAATGCTTCATCTTGAGTTTTAGTTAAGTCTTTATTTAGAGTAGCTGCTAAAAATTGATGGTCTGGGTTTATATCAACATCTTTAAATTTCTCTAAAATTTCTTCTTCAGAAAAGCCCAATGCCCGAAGTAATGTAGTTGCGGCAAATTTTCTTCTGCGATCAATTTTAACTGTTAAGACATCAGATCTAGAAATAGAAAACTCCAGCCATGATCCATGAGATGGTCTAAGTTCTGCACCATATAGTCTTCGACCAGTAATTGGGTCATCACTTGAGCTAAAAAAAACGCCCGGTGAACGGACGATTTGAGAAACTATAGCTCTTTCAATTCCATTAATAATAAATGTACCTTTCTCAGTCATTTGGGGGATATCCCCAAGGAAAGCTTCTTGATTATATTTTTGCTGAGTTTGTAAATTAGTTAAAGTGACTTTAACTTTTAAAGGAGCCTCATAAGAGACTCCTTTAGTTACACATTGTTCTGGCGTCAATTTAGGTTTTCCAAAAGCATATTCTCCTAAATCAAGTTGCCAATTTTTACCAGTAAAATCTAAAACAGGTGAAACTTCTTTTAAAATTTCCCCAATTCCTTCATTTAAAAATTGCTGATAAGACTCTTTTTGAAGCTTGATTAGATCAAGTTGTTTTGGTAGTGATTTATTTTTTCCCCAATAGACTCGACCGTTAATATGGTTTACTTGTTGATCAAACATAAGTAGATGGCAGTTTTTCTTCCCTATTCTAGATTTTCTTTAAACATCAAAAAAAAGTAAGCGCAGCCCTTGTACGCCTTACTTTACATAAACTTATTTTTCTATAAAGAAAGATACCAAAAAAATTAGCTTCTGTCAATGGGTAAAATTCCTTACTGAAATGGAGCTAGAAATAGATTAAATATTGAAGAGAAAAAACCTCCTATTCCAGAAAATATTGCTTCAATCGGGCTTAGTGGTTTTGGGGTAGGGCTAGGTCTGACTAAAGGTTGTGGCGTTTGTAATGGCTTAAAAATAAATGGCGATACGGAGTTGGATTAAAGAATGCAGTTGGGGTGGGTGTGGGAGTAATAAAAGATTGACTAGTTGGCGTTGGTGTTGCATTAAAACTATTGTCAACTCCCCCTTGAGATTCTGGACTTGGTGTAGGAGTCGGGCTTGGAGTTGGGGTAGAAGTAGAAGTTGGTGTCGGGGTTTGGGGAATTGGGGTTGGGGTTGTAAACCAGCTGATTGGAACTGGGGTTGGGGTAGGCGTTGGGGTAAACCTAGAGGTCGGGCTTGGTGTTGGAGTAAGGGTTGGCTTAGGACTTGGGGTTGGAGTTGATGATGAAGTTATTTTAGCTGTCGGTGTGGGTGTAAAGGTAGGGTGATTAGTTGAAGATGGGCTAGGAGTAGGTGTTGGAGTCTGAATTGGACTTGGAGTTGGGGTTGGCACTCCAATTAAAGCTGGAAAGAAACTATAACCTAAGTTTAGTTCTTTAGTTCCTTTTCCTTCGCAGTTTAAATCTAGCGAAACAAAATGATTAGTGTTAGCTTTATTGATACAAGCATATATTGGCCTAGCTCCAGGGATATCTTGAGGAACGCTGTAACCTACTTTTTCAATAAACTGCTTATCAACACTACTACATGCAGCTTGAGATAGTCTAATTAAATGATCATTGTTCGAGCTAATCAAACAACTATATAAAGTTAACGAACCATTTGCTGGAGAAGCTAGTAAATAACCTAAATCTTGCTTTAAATTATAATCAACCCCAAAATTATCTTTACCATAAACCGTAATTCCAGTTGTATCCCAATCATCTTTGCCATCAGAACTTTGATATTTGTTAAATTTAATTTTATTAATGGTATTAATCACTCCTAAATTTGAATCATATTGATAGGTCATTTTTCTTCTGATTGTGTAAACTATTGGACTGGTCGGATAGAGTTGATTTGGAGGGTTAAAAGCATGATAAAGATAAAAACTGTTTCCGATAATATTAGGATCCCCATCAATTCCGATAATACTAACATACCAAATTCTTTGGGCAGCAGAATCTGAATAAGTATCTGTTCCAGGCATAAACTGCCCAGCTGGCTCATGCCAACTAATACCATCATCTGAGGTATAAATTCCCCAGTGGACCTCTAGCTAAAGACATCGCCAAACTTTGTGGACCATCTGGCACATCTGAATCAACACCAGTTCTAAAATACATATAATAATACTCTGGATTTTCTGGCGGATATGGAATAACTTTAAAATCCCCTGCTGAAAATTTATCATAGCCTGGATCGCTGGCGAATTGATTATCACCTGTTAACACTTGATTGTTTGGGTAGTTAGGCTTTAAAAATGTCTCTCCACCATCAGTTGATTCAATATAACCAACCGACTTAATAGTCACCGGACTGCTAGGTCTTTCAGCATGATACCAATTAATAGTTTTACTTCTATCAGTAGAAATATAGGAAGGTCCTAAAATCCAAGCTCCATTAACATCCCAGCCACTTCCTCCTTGGACAACAACATGACCCAAAACTTCTTGAAGTGAGTTCAAATCAGCTCCTTTTCTTAAATAAGTTCTAGCTTGCTGATTTTTAACAATACCTCCAATTTGAATTTGGCCTGAAGCAAAATAACCAAGCAAAGTAGCTGAAGACGAAGATGAATAACTAGTTGTAAAAGGAGCATCAGAAAGCCTAGCATCTGGTCCAAAAGCTTTCTCTGGTGCTTCAGTATAGATTGTATTAGGAAAAGGGGGATTCTCTGCTTTAGGAATAAAAAATGTTGGATTTTCAACTAAATAGACTCCAATTGCTATACCAAAAACTAAAATAAATAAAACTAGCGCACTGATAAACCCCCCCTGGGATAAAACTTTCATTAATCTTTAGTATAAAAGATTTTACTAATCTAACAAAGTTATCTGAGCCAAGAAGTTTTTAAAGAATTAAATTTTTTATCCAAAATACTTTCTCTAATTTCTTTAACCAAATTAACCATAAAATAAATATTATGAATTGTAGCTAAGCGATGATATAAAAGCTCTTTAGCAAAAAATAAATGACGCAAATAAGCTCTAGAAAAGTTTTGACATGTATAACAAAGACAATTTGGATCAATAGGTTTTTTATCCAGCTTAAATTGAGAGTTAGAGATATCTAAAGCAAATTTATTAGAAACTTTGCCACCATTTTTTGGAGAAATATATAAAGAGCCATTTCTCGCTCGCCTCGTTGGAGAAACACAATCAAACATATCTATACCTCCCTCAATACAAATAAAAATAGTTTCTACTTCCCCAACTCCCATGGCATAATGGGGTTTCTCCTCTGGCATTAAATCAGCAAACCAGTCTATAATTTCTTTAGTAGCTTTGTTATCAAAGCCTATGGATTCACCACCCAAAGCAATCCCATCAAAATCCAAACTAGAAATAAACTCTAGCCCTTTTTTTCTTAAATCCTCATAAACAGAGCCTTGGACTATTCCAAACAAAAGCTGATCTCCGCCTAATTTTTTGTGCTCTTTAACACAACGTTCTGCCCAGCTGTGAGTTCTATCTAGTGCTTTCTCTGAATATTCTCGACCGACCTTATCTGCTGCCACTTCATCAAAAGCCATAATTATATCTGCTCCCAAATCATGCTGAATTTGAATTGACTTCTCTGGTGTAAATTTATGTTTTGATCCATCTAAATGAGAGGTAAATGTCACACCGTCATCAGTAATTTTAACCAAACTTCCTCCTAAACTCATTACCTGAAATCCTCCAGAGTCAGTTAAAATTGGTTTATCCCAACTCATAAACTCATGTAACCCCCCTAGCTTTTTAATTAATTTTTCCCCAGGTCTTAAATAAAGGTGATAGGTATTAGCTAAAATAATTTGCGCACCAGCCGTCTTTAAATCATCAGGAGTTAGAGATTTAACAGTAGCTTGAGTACCAACTGGCATAAAAACTGGAGTTTCTATTTCTCCATGGGGTGTCTTTAAAACACCAGCTCTACTATACATATCTTTTCCAACTGTTTTGAAAATTGACATTTTAAGAAGGATTAGAAAATTTTAATGAGTGTTCCTTTAACCATTTTGCTATATATTTAAGATCCCATTTCTTAGATTCTATATTTAAAGCAGCTTGTACTAATTCTTTTTGTTCAACTTTTAATTTAAGGCCATTTAGGTATAAAAAACCTGCTCCAGAAACCATAGCCGTTCTTTTATTTGCATCTAAAAAAGGATGATTTAACAACAAAGAATGTATCAAAGCCGCGGCTTTTTCAAACACTGTAGGATAAAGATCAGCGCCCATAAATGATCCTTGTGGTCTTTGTATTGCTGATTCAAGTAGTGCTAAATCTCTAACTCCATGGCTTCCTCCATATCTTTCTATCTGGTCATAATGGATTGCCAATAGCTGTTCTAGAGTGAGGAATAAAGTTTTTAACACAGCAACTATTTTTTTGCGAGTTCTTCTAGAGCAGGACCATATTCTTTATTAAAATCTTCAAGCCATTTTAAAAACTTAGGAGTTAGACTAATGTCGCGACTTTTGTTAGATCTTTTATTTTTAACCCCAGAGATAGTAATAGCTTGAGTTTCTTCATCTTTTACCACTAAAACCTCTGAACCTTCTTTTAGACTTAATTCCTTTAAGTATTCCTTGGGAATAGTGACAGCGATAGAATTACCATTTCTGTACAATTTTTGAGTTAACATATTTTATATTGTACTGACAATGTACTGACTTGTCAACTCAGCAAAGCCAATAATTTTCATTGAGCAATTATATTACTTTTAACTGACAATTCCCATATATTCAAAAACATATTTTAATTCTTCTAAATTTTTTCTTATTTGAGATTCTTCCTCAGTTGGAAACAAAATTCTAATTGCGTAATCTGCTACTTCAGTAATCAACCATTTAATTTCATAAAATATTTGAATATTTTCACTTATTTTTGCATTTGGAAAAATTTTTCTATATCCTTTTAAGACTGGATCTAATCTTTCGCTAAAAAACATTAGATCTTTTTCTTTAGGAGCTAAAATTAAATCATCCCAATCTATTAAATAAATTTTACCAACCCCAGATATTAAAATATTTCCTGGCGATGGTTCTCCATGACATAAAACAAGTTTAACCTCTTGCTGTTTCAATTTTGTTTGTAGTTTTTCTAATTCATTAAATCTTTCAAAAAGTTTAAGCTTATATTTTTCTAATAATTTTTTTACCTCTTGTTTGTAGTCACTAGATTGATCAGAAATTTTTTTAATTTCATCAAACGCCCTTAAAAAATCTGGCTTTAAAGGTACTTCAAAAGCTTCTTTAATGGAAAAATTTGTAATTTTAGATCCATGGATTTTTCCAAGTAACTCACCAATTTCTTCTAACTGGTTGTAAGTTAGCTTTACCTCTTCATTTGTTTGCCCATCAATATAATCAAAAAGACCAATTAAGTAATTATCCATTTTTACAAGCGAATTTCTTGAAATGTTTTTGATCGGTGCAATAATTTCTTTACTGTGGAGTTCACTCTTTAAAATAGCTAGCGTTTGAAATATTTCTTCTTTTACTTTTTCTTCCCTGTGTATCTTTAAAAAATATTTTTTATCAGTTGCAATTATTCAATAATTCCAAGATGCTTCACCTTTAGGAATAAATTTTATTTCGCTAATTTTTAAAGAATATTCTTCTTCAAGTTTTTCTTTTAATTTTTGTTTATCAATTTTTGGTTCTGCTAACATAAAATACTCTGCCTATTATATCTTTTTTGTCTACTAAACCAAAGCTCCTACTATCAATACTCTTTTTTTGATTCTCTCCTACAACAAAAAATTCACGGTCGTGAACTTTTTGTATTTTTTTTATCAAAAGTTTTCCATCTTTTGGCGACCTTAAAACAACCAAATCTCCTATCTTAGGATTTCCCACCAAATAATTAATTTTTTCTACCAAAACAAAATCTCCTGGATAAAAAAGTGGAATCATGCTCTCTTCTAAAACTTTGAATTTTAAAATTGGAGAAAATATAAAAAATAACTCTTTTACTGTTCTACCAAAGTGGAGAACTACTTTCATATAACTTCTCCATGCATATATTTAGTCGAAGAAGAACTTTATTTCTGTTTACTCTGAACAAACATCTCTGCTATCTCATCAACAGCTTTAACTAATTCATTAGCAGCTTCTTCATCAACTGATTGCTTATTTTTAGAACATAACTTAGCTGCTTTCCAAAATTTATCATGTAAATCTGGAAATTTTTCTAAGTGTTCGGATTTAAAATAATCAGTCCAAAGTATTAACAGCTCTTCTTTACACTTTCTGGCATGTTCTTCTTTTGTCCAAATTGCTCTGACTCGATTGTTCAAATCATCTTCTGGATACTCTTTTAACTTTTGGATCATTTTTAAAATAGTTGCTGCTGCAATTTGTGCCGGCTTTGGATCATAAATCCCACACGGCACATCACAGTGTGCATATACTTCAAAAGAAGGAAGAATCTTAACCAATGAATCTAAAACTTTCACACTTTTATTATATTCCAGAAGAATTAACTTTCAAGTATGAAAAAAGTAAGCTTATCCAAATGTAAATGCAAAGACTTGAGTACCGGGAGTTTGGAATTCTAGGTGAAGTAAATAAGTTCCTTTTTTACCTTGCAAGTTAATTAAATTATAAAGTCTTGGAGTATCAATAATAACTAGCCCATCTTTTACATCATCACCAGCATTTAATTGATCCAAATCTTTACCATCTAACATCACCTTTACCTTTGCAACTTGATTTGCAGGCGGATGAATGACTAAGAAAACTTTATTAGCTAGAAAATTATAGTCAAGCACGCTACTTTGACCAGAGGTTCCATACTCATCAGTTATTGTCCACTGCCCACCTAAAGAAAAATGATTTACAGGTAAATTATTTGCTAAAGTAAAATTTTGAGTACCATTTGAAACAGAACCATCAGGATAAATATATTGATTTCTAGCAGATCCAATATAACTTTCAGGACTCATCTCACCACCAGGGGTTTGGTCTGGAATATTTAAAATACTTTCATTCACTTGTTTATTTGCTTCTTTTAATAAGCTCTGAATATATTTTTCAGTTTGATCATATTCTCCTTCTCCAAAATGAGTATGTCTAACATTACCATTGGCATCTATCAAATACTCAGCTGGCCAATATCTATTGGAATAAGCATTCCAAGTTGAATAATTATTATCTTGAGCAACTGGATAGTGAATTTTATATTGAGAAATTGCATTTAAAACATTGGTCGTATCTTTCTCAAATTCAAACTCAGGAGTATGCACACCGATAACTACAAATCCTTGATCTTTATACTTATCATACCAACCAGTCACATAAGGCAAAGTACGAATACAGTTAATACATGTATATGTCCAAAAATCTACTAATACTACTTTACCTTTTAAATCCTTAATGCTTAAAGGTTTTTCAGGATTAAGCCATTTGGTAATTCCCGCAAAATCTGGTGCTGGTCCTAAATTAGGTAAACCTGCCATATTTTCAATATTTAAAGCTTTAGGATTTTGAAAAGTGTTTTGAGTTTTACCTTTTAATGAATTAAGTTGCGAGCTAACTACTTGGCTACTTTCAAAACTAGTTAAAGCTGTTGAATATTCAGGGAATAAATCTAGCAGTTTTGCTTGCAAAACTTTATCATAATTTGTAGCAATTGCTATGGCTGTTAAAATCATAATTACTCCAAAAATCTGCTGAATTCTACCAGTGTACTTTGATAAAAAATGGCTTTTAGTAAACACAAAACTTCCAAGCGTTGCAAAGATAAAAAGTGGGATACCTACTCCAATAATATAAAAGATAGTTACTAAAGCTACATTTAAGTTGACAGCTTGGGTGGCTGCGAGTGTAGCTATTGTTGCCAAAATTGGTCCTGCACATGGAGCCCAAACTACTCCCAAAGATAAACCAGTTATAAATCCAGATCCAAAACCACTAGATTGATTTTGATTTCCAAAAGTTATAGATCCACTAAGTCTACTAACATATGATTCTAAAATTGCAGATAATTTTGGAACTACTAAAGTTAATCCTAAAAGACTAATAACAAAAACAGCAAAGTAGCGCAAAATATTAGGATCAAAAGGAACTATTTTAACTATATAAGAGATTGTCAAGGTTAGTATCCCAAAACTTAACATTATCCCCAAAGTTATCCCTAAAGGTTTTTTATGGCCCCCAGTAGTGGTGGATGAAAGAATGATTGGAAGCAAAGGCCAAATACATGGCGCTAAAATTGTAACCAGCCCTGATATGAAGGCAAAAAGCAGCAAAAGTATCATTAAATAAATTTATTAATCTCTTGTAGCAAGTTATCTTTTGTTAGCGAGTCAACAATCCTATCAACTTCTTGACCATTTTTGAGAATAATTTTAGTATGCTGATAAGGAACTTTAAATTGTAAAGCTAGCGCTTTTTCATCTCCATCAGTTTCTGAATCATTAAAATTGACTCTAAAACCAATTACTTTTTCTGATTGTAAAGAATCAAATGCAGAAGTGATCTCTGGGGCCTCTGCTCGACAAATTGGACACCAATTAGCATAAAAATCTAAAACTACTATCTTTCCAGAAGCTAAAGCTTTATCATAATCATTTTTAGTAAACTCAAGGTAGGGCGAATCTTTTCCAGCTAAAACTTTCCCTGAATACCCACTCATCATTTTACCTTCGCTACCCTCTGGCTGTTTTTTCATCATTGCCAAATCTGTTTGTTTGTCAACATTACTACCTTCAAGAGACTTGGTATTTTTTTGAGAAAAGAAATAAAAACCAACTATAACTAAGACAAGAGCTATTATTCCAATTAATATGAATTGATATTTTGTATTAATCATAAATTAACGGTACAAAACGTTTTCTTAAATGTCAAGTATTCTTTACATTTAGTTTTTAATTTTCGTATAAATTAAAGCCACAACCTTAAAAATAACCATAATGGAAAGAGTAATTATCAGCCAGGAATCCAATGAATGTTTAATTGTTTGAATAATAATACCTAAAACCAAAAAACTTGTTCCAGCTAGATAAGCCCATCTACTAGCTTGAAGTTTATGGAACGCTTCTCTTTCATCTTGGGTTTTTTCTCTCCAAATAAAGCTAGCAAATAAAAGAAAAGCTAAAGTTACAGCTAGAGCAAGCAGCATAACTAGACTCGAAGGCATTAAAAAATCAAAAGGGTTTAGTAAAAACACTAACAGCAAAAGTAAAACCAGCGATATTGCAAGTTCATTTAAGAAATTTCCGATCATAGGCTAAATACGTCCTCCACCTCAACTTTAAAGTAATGAGCAATTTTTAAAGCTAACAGAACTGATGGTGTATAATTCCCCTTTTCTATGGCAATAATTGTTTGTCTGGTGACCTCGAGTTTTTTTGCTAATTCCTCCTGAGTTAACTTTGCTTCAGCTCGCAATCTGGCCACTTGATTGGTAACTGTCTTTTTCATACATTTCTTGAATTTAACCAAAAAACTTTTTTGATGTCAACTACACTTTACATTATTTTGGATTTTTAGAAGTTTAAAACAAGCTAGCCCCGAAAAATTTCGGGGCTAGGCAGGTTAGCTTTTACAAAAAGTTTATGGCAACTTTAAATCCTATGCCGGCAATAAAAAATGCACTAGTTAGCGGATTTAATTTATCTTTAGATACAGAAAAATTGAAAAGCTTAGAAGAGATTTCCTGCCTTTAGATAAATGCCATCAAGAAGACTATCTCTTCTTTTTCTTGGCTTTTTTTCTGGCCATCTATAAATCACCCCCTTGATTTAGATTAGCACTTTTGTGCTAAGTTGCAATATCTTTATTTAAAACAACTATTAGCTTTTTGCAAGTCTTGTTTAGTAACCTGACCAGTTGACATCACTTCACTAAATCTAGCTTCACCAACTGCAGCTTTAACGCAATCTTTTTGAGATTGAGTCAACGCTTCAAACTTGGATTCAAGTAATCCTGAGCTTTTGGTGGGACTTGAAGATTGAGAAGACGTAGAACTAGTTGAACCAATTAAATTTCCAGAGGTGAAATTTTTAAAGAAATTGTCTGGTCCTTGAATTAGATAAATAATTATAAGTATCAAAATAACAAAACCAATTACAGTCCAAATAAAATGATGAATAATTGCTAAAATTTTGGCTAATTGATCCATAAAATTATTGTAAACTTTCTCTAGAATTTTTCAAGCAATTAAATTAAATTTAAGGCTATTTAAGCTCCCATTTAATCTGTTCATTGCCTTGACATAAATAAGCATCTGCTGAAACTGAAGCTTCTTTACCATCAATAAAATAAAGCCAGTATTTACCTTGACCTTGGTTTTTGCCATTAATAGCAGTGATCATTCTACCAAATGAACTACCTTGAAACTGCACTTGATTTTTATCTTGCAAAACTTCAAAAGCAGTCTTTCCTGCTTGGCAATTATAACTAACTTGACTACTTAGATCGGTTTTCTTCGGTTGAGCAGAATTTGAAATTGGCTGAGGGGAGTTAATTTGGGAGGGTTTTTGATTAAAGTAATAAACTCCAAACAAAAGCAAAGCCAAAACTGCCGCCCCAGTTAAATAAACGTTTGCTGTTTTCATGCCTTGAAAGATTATATTGCCTAGTCAAGAGTTGGTCAATCCCAATTATCTATTTAACTTGAAGTTAAACTTTAACTATTTTTTCCCAAGGAAAATCTGCTCTTCCAAAATGACCATAACTTGCAGTTTTTAAATAGATTGGTCTTTGTAAATCTAGCGTTTTAATTATCCCAGCAACTGAAGTATCGATAATTTTTTTAACAAACGCTTTAATTACTTTTTGCGAAGTTTTGGCTGTTCCAAAAGTTTCAATTTCTTCCATTAAAGGTTTTTTTGCTCCAATAAAATACGCTAGTGCTACTTCAACTTTATCAGCTAAATTATTTGCGACAATATTTTTAGCGATAAATCTGGCTGCATATGCTCCAGATCTATCAACTTTGGTAGGATCTTTCCCAGAAAAAGCCCCTCCACCAACTCTGGCAAATCCGCCATAAGTATCAACCACAATTTTTCGACCAGTTAAACCACTATCTGATGCTGGTCCACCTTTATGCCAAACTCCTGTTCCGTTCACAATTAAATTTTTTGGAGATATTTTAAAACCAAACTCTTCTAAAACTGCTTTAACTACTTGTTTGTAAATACTTTCTTTGACTTGATTTAAAGAAATTTCTTCATTGTGTGGGACTGCTACAACCACTTTCAAGACCTTTAGTGGTTTGCCATTTTTATATTCAACTGTAACTTGAGTTTTCCCATCTGGGCGAAGATAGTCTAAAGTGTGATTTTCTCTGACTAAATCTATTTTTTCAGCTAGTTTGTGGGCTAAGCTAATTGGTAGTGGCATAAAATTTTGGCTATCTTTACAAGCAAATCCAAACATCATTCCTTGATCGCCAGCACCCATTTCATCTACTCCTGCCGCTATCTCAGAAGATTGTTGATGTACTACCACTTCGATCGCTGACTGATCAGAAAAATTCCAAGCCAGGTTTGTATAACCTAAACGCCTAATTTGCTGCTTAGCGATTTTTTTAAAATTAATTTTAAACTTAGCAGTTACCTCCCCTACAATTATTAACTTATTAAAGGCAGCCACAGTTTCTACTGCTACTCTTCCTTTAGGATCAACTTTTAAGACTTCATCTAAAATTGCATCTGAAACTTGATCACAGATTTTATCTGGATGGCCGCTGCAAACTGATTCTGATGTGAAGATAAAATTTTTGTCCATTTTGACCATATCTTTTCCTTAAATTCGGAACGGATTTGGCACCGTGTTCCGATCTTAATCGGAATCGGTTGTCGGGTAGATAAAACAAGCCGCGACTCTTTCTACCTCTCTTGATACTTTTTAAAATTTTAAACTTAAAACTACTAAATTGTAAAGTACTTTTTTATACATTTAAACCTAAACTTTTAAGTTTGCTTAAATATTCATCTCTTTTTGGACTTTTACAAGCCTTACAAAAAGATTTTTCGCAAAATTTAATTTCTCTAGTTTTTAAAATATTAGCAATCTTTTGTTTAAATAAAAACTCTGCTCCATTCATAGCAGTTAAATCAAACTCCTCAAAAAATGATTCTTGGAGTGGATCTTGCCAAATTCTAACTTTGAACCTAGCTTTTTTATAGCCTTTTTTCAATAAATTTTCGCTACATAGCAAGGTATAAATTTTGGGCATTAAATCCATATCAAAACTAATTTCTTTTTCTAAATTTTCTCTAGATTTATAATTCTGTACTTTCTCAGAATTAAAGGCAAGCGCCTCGCGAGACTTATAATCCACAATTTCTGCAGTTCCATCTTCTCCTAATTCCAAAGTATCTGGCCCACCCTAGTTTCATAAAAATTTTTAAAAATTTTGATAGCTTTTTGAACTAAACTTTCTGTTAAAAATGGAATAGTATTTGAATAAAAAGATGGTTTGGGTTTTCTGGCTTCATCTTCTTTCATTCCATTCATCGCTGCTCTAACTAGGTTAACTAAATATTCTGGACTCTGACCATAAGCTTTGGATTTATGAAATTTTTTTATTGTCTGATCAAGTAAAGATCCTAAAGCCATACTTTCATTACCTTCTTCTATTTCATATTTTTTATCTAAGTGGTGTCTAATGAAAAATCTAAACGAGCAATTTTCAAAATCATGAAAATCAGTTAAAGAATAAGAGTTGATTTTAGCAATCCCATCTCCAAATGGCATAAGTATTTTAAGATAGCTTAATTTAATGCTTGCTGTAAAGAGCAGCACTTAAAAATTTTTTCTGCTAAAATAATTAAGTTAGTATGGATCAAAAATTAGGCAGAATTGAAATAGCAGTTGGGCCAATGTTTTCTGGTAAATCAGAATGGCTAGTTTCTAAACTTCGAGTTCATCAAGTAGCAAAAGATAAAATCTTAGCTATTAGACATGCACTAGATAATCGCTACCACAAAGAAGATATCACCTCACACAATGATTCTAGTTTTCAAGCTCAAGCTGTTAAAGATGTTGCAGAAATTAAAAAAATAATTCAAGATTTAGGAGAAATTGAGGTTTTAGGAATTGATGAAATGCAATTTTTTGAAACCAATTTAGCGGATTTACTGCTAGAGTTACAAAAAAAGGGGGTAATAATTTATGGGGCAGGTTTAGATTTAGATTTTGCTGGTGAGCCTTGGGAAACAACTGCAAAAATCATGAGTTTTGCTGATAAAGTAGAAAAATTAGTGGCTGTTTGTTCAGTTTGTCATCTGGTCAATGCTACCAGAACTCAAAGATTAACTAATAACTCAACAACTGCTGATAAGATTTTAGTTGGTGGAAAAGAATCTTACACTGCCAGATGTGTGCTACATCACGAAGTGATAAGAAACAAATAAAACTAATGAAATATTCACTGTCCATTATCTTAATAGCTTTAGTATTTTTTTCAAAATATTCTTTTGTAAAAGCTACACCTTTAGACGCTGTCAACTCTCAAATCGAAATCTATAACCAAACAGTTAAGACTTATTCTAACTCGCATCAGCAAGCTTTAACCAAACTTTCAAAAGACATTGCCAATTTAAATAAGCAAAAAACTGATGCACTAGAACAAAACTTACAAACTCAAGGAGACATTTTAGATGAATATGTTAAACGAAATAAAATATCTGAAAATGGTGGGGCAGATGGAATTCATCGAAATTCAGACTCTGTTTCTCAAACTCGCTACTACCTAACTTTTGCTCATGAAGCAGTAGCTTATCAAGCAGCTAAAAATTATATTTTTTATCTAACTTCTGAAAATAATATTAAATATGATGCAAGTAATTTAATTGCTAGTTTTGAAACTGATTTAAATTATGCCAGGTCTCAAGTAATAAAATCACAAACTACAATTAAAAATTTAATTTCTAAATGAAATCATATTTAATTACGGTTATCTTAGTAATAATTTTAGCCAGCTTAGTATATTTATTAATTCAAAGCAGCCCCAGTAAAATTACTTTAATAAAACCAAATACTTTAAACACTCAATCAACCCCGCCGCCCACCCCAACTCCAATTCCTATTACCAGTGGTAGCAATTTATCTGATGAAATTAATAAACTCTCCCCAGCTGATTTTTCCCCTGATTATGAAAAATTAACCAAAGAGGTTCAAAGCTTTTAAAAAACTAGGGATGTTCAGCAACATTTTTATTGTGTTCTTCTAGAGTCTTTGCATAATAAGAATTTCCCTTTGAGTCATGGTAGTAGTATAAATAATCAGTTGTGGGATCAGCATTTGCTACAGCTTTTATAGATGAGAGACTTGGATTGCAGATTGGCCCGGGAGGTAAACCTGAATGAAGATAGGTATTATAAGGAGATTTTGTTTGTAAATCTTCTTCAGTTAAATTTCTTTTCCACCAATTTTTTTCCTGAGATTGATAACCCAGCGCATATTGCACTGTAGCATCTGCATCTAAACCCATACCAATTTTTAATCTTTTAAGTAAAATACTCGCAACTTTAGTTCGAACCCCATCTGAGCGCGCTTCTCTCTCGACAATTGAAGCTAAAATTATCCCTTGATCTGGAGTTAAACCTAATTTGCCAATCTGATTTTTTAAATCAGCGCTATATTTTTGATTAAAATTATCTTCCATAATTGATGCTACAATTGCAGCGCTTGCTTGAGGATTAAATAAATAAGTATCTGGAAACATATATCCCTCTTTTGCTTCTTTTAAAAAATCTTCACTTTTAATCCCTAACTCATCATTTAGTTTTGCAGCCATCTCTTCAACTCGCCAGCCCTCAATTAAAGTTACCCATCTATCCACTGAACCGCTTTTTAGAACTTTTATAATTTCCGGAGTAGACATACTGGCAGATAATTTAAAATCTCCAGCTTGAATTTGCGGATCTTCTGTAAAAAATTTATAACTAATTTTAAAAGCTAGTGCTGAGCGAATTAAATTTTGTTGTTTTAAATTTTCTGCAACAGTAGTTAACCCATCACCCTTTTTTACTACAAGCGCTTTAAAATTAGGACTGGCATCGACTGGTGAATTTAAAAAATTTAAAAATCCCTTGCCAATTAAAAAAATAGCTCCTAAAAAAACGATTAATATCAACCAATTCCTCAAAAAATTATTCTTGCTTTGTCTCATAAAAATTAACTTAAAGTATCCAGAAAGTTTTGCAGAATTAAAGCAGCAGCATAAGCATCTTCTTTTCTTCTTTCTTTTTGACTTAAATTTAGATTAATCATCAACTGTTTAGCGTTAACGGAACTGAGTGTTTCATCAAAAGTTTCCACCTCAATGTTTTTAAATTTTAATTTATTAACAAAATTTTTAACTATCTTTAACGTTTTTCCCTCTGGCATTCCCACAACCACTAAATCAATATTTTCATCTTTGACAATTTGGCTGATTTTGGAAACTGCATCAGTAAGAGAGTTAACTTCAACTATTTTATAAATTGAGGCAAGCTGTCCTTGCGAAATAGCTAAGCCAATCTTTTTTAAACCATAATCCACGCCTAAATAACGCATCTTAATATAGTTTTGCCAAGACTATCAATCTTTTGGTATTAAATCCAGGTGGAACACAAGTCATTAAAGTTAAATACCTACCAACTTTATCAGGTGGTTTAACCACCGAGATATCTTTGGGGTCAACTATTTTAATCCCCTCAACTTTATATTTATATTGTTGGCCTAAAACATTTAAATCAATCTCATCATCTCTTTTAATCTCCGGCAAATGAGCAAAAACTGCTTTATAATTTCCCTCTTTATACAGCTGGGTTAGTGAGGAATGTCCAGTTATAAAAACATTGCCCCGCTCTCCAGGTAAAGCCGAACCTGGAAGTAAAGCTAAATTATCTTCAAAACTATTTGAATTAACTATCACCTTTGGCCAATCTAGTTTTAAACTGGGGATAGTTAAATAAAACTGCCTATATTGAGCGTAAGTAGAGTAGCTATTTTTAGAAACAATCGCTGGAAAATCCCCAATATTTTCAACTGCAAAACCAGTTATATCTCCACCTGGATTTGGATCAACTAAAATAGAATCTTTTTGATAAGCAGTTACTTCCCAAAATTTAAAGGCTAAAAAAGGCATTGCTACCTGAACTAAAAGAAAAATTCCCAAACTTAAAAATAGCAAACAAATTCCTCTGATTAACATACTAAGTTATTTAGCCTCAATACTGATGGAAATATTTTGAGAAAGTATTGGCAAACGTTTTAGCGGTCCTGGTAACAATGGAGTTATTTTAATTTCTGAGCTAATTACATTCTCAATATTTTTTAAAATCGTTGCCGCTTGATCTGGAGTTTTGCCAATAATCTGGTTTTTAATTTTTTCTTTGTCTAAATCAGGGATTAATTTAGCTTTAAATTTGGCCAGAAAAACTAATGTCCCATCTTTGTTTAATTTTGCAACATCAGCTTGGGTCTCTGCATCTGCTAAGTTTAAAACATAACCGGATGGGACATTAGTTTCAACTAGCTTTGAAACTATGGTTTTTAAATCAGCATCTTTATAAGCTGTCCCTTTAAAAGTGATCGATAAATTAATAGTAAAATCTGAGGCTTGATCTAAAACTCGTTTAGAATAAGTAGCACTGATATTACTTTCTGCCAAAGCCTCTTGTAAGATTTTATAACCATCAGACAACTGAGATTGGAGTTGATCTTTAGCTTTAGCTGCCAAATTGGAAGTCGCTTGAGCCAGTAACTTTTTTTGATCATCACTTGTTACAACTGTCACCTGTTTACTAGTTCCACCACTTAATGCTGAATCTACTTTTGCTGAAAAATTTGAGCTAGATTGACCTTGAATAGTTAGTTCCTTACCCGCTGCTAAATTGCTATCAGGACCAACTGCTGAAGCGGTTACATTAACACTGGACTTACCATAAGTAATCCCACCTTCAACTGCAGATTGGGAAGCTACAGTGACTGATGAATCCAAGCTAAATTGCAAATTATCTGGACCAACTAAGACAGTACCTGAAGAAAAAGTTTTAGATGCATCAGTTTTGTTATAAACTATCACAGCTCCCTTAGCTGGATCACCAATCTCTTTTTTACCAGTCGCTTGACCTCTATCTGTTCCAATTAAAGTTTGCGAAACTACCTTTCCTGGGATTTTTTTATTCACCTCATCAACTGCAGTTAAATTAGGATCAACTGTCACTTGAGCATCTTTTTCTAAAATCTTTGGGTCAATAAAAACTTTCACATTAGCTTTGGGTAAAAATATAAAACCTAAAGCCAAAATAACTAGCAATATAACCAAGATGATCAAAAATTTAGTTAAAGAATTTATTCTTGATTTGGGAAAACCTAAATTAGCAAACATTTTTTGGGCAGTTAAACCAGTCTGCTTAACTCCTTGGTGTTCGAAAGTTTCAGAAACTTGTTCTTCCCTAATTAAAGCTCGCTCATCAATCTCGGGTGGCACTTGCTCCTCTTCATCTAAACCAAGTTCTGAATCAACTTCTTTAAAGTTTTCAATATCTCCAGCAACAAACCCCATATCTTCTAGCTGTTTTTTAGAACGTGGATGCTTTTGGGGTTCTTGGGGTTCATCTAAATTAGGTAAATTCTCAACTAAATCATCGGCTTTATGAGTAGGGATTAATTCTTGCTGTTCTATTTTTTTATCTAATTTTTCAAAGCTTTGTTCGTTTAAGTGAATGTCTGGGGTAATTTCTGAGGCTCCAGCAAAAGCAGTTGCATAAATTGCAATTCTTTCCCTTAAAATATCTACTTTAGGCAAATGTAAAAAAGGTAAGTTTTGCATCCAAGGAAAAGAATGCATCTCATCTTTTATTTTTTCACTATTGTTTAGCGCTCCAGTGCTACTGTATAGAAGAATTTTTGATGGTAAAACCTCAATCTCATCAAAAGTCATCAACCCTTTTTCTAAATCTTGTGGTAAACTATTCCCTCTTTTAACTACCCTTGAACCCACTACTTTTCCGGCTTTAACTACAGTAATATCTAAATTTTCTGCTACTCCAACTAAAATAGCTGTAATTGGTACACCTTGTTGTTTTTGTAGGAGATGTGAGATTGCATGGGATGTAGACACATAAGCCATAGGTGTCACATCCAGTTGCTTAACTAAATTTCTTAATTTTTTTAAATGTTCCTCTTTTAAATTATCATCTTGCAACCAATTATCGGGTACCCCAAATAAAATTTTCTCTGGTTCAGGTTGAAAATCCGCTAAAGCCAAATCTAGACATAAATTAGCTACTTCAATTAAATCTCCCTCTTTATAATTTTGTCTTGAAGCACTAACAACAACTAGCTTACCATGCTCAATTCCCCAAACTGCTCCCTCAATGCTTTGGCTTTCAATATTGAGTGCAAAAAAATACTCTATATCACTAGATTTTTTATTAATTGGAAGAAATTTCGCAAAGTTGTCAAATAAACTCATGGCAGAAAATCGCTTAAAAATTAAAGCTAAAGCTATCTTAACACAAATAAATTAGCTGTGAAAAGTTTTACAACTTCGCTTGATCCTTATATAATTGCTTCATGAAATCATCTGAGGTAAGAATTAAATATTTAGAATACTTCCAAAAAGAGCCAAGGAATCATAAAATTATTCCCTCTTCATCTTTAGTGCCAGAAAATGATCCAACTACGCTTTTTACTGGTTCTGGAATGCAACCAATGATTCAATATTTACTAGGAGCAGACCATCCTTTGGGCAAAAGAATTGCTGATTCTCAAAAATGTTTTAGATCACAAGATATAGATGAGGTTGGAGATAATAGACATACTACTTTTTTTGAGATGCTAGGAAATTGGTCTTTAGGTGATTATTGGAAAGAGGATCAATTAAAATGGTTTTTTGAGTTTTTAACAGATGAAAAAGAAGGACTGGGATTAGATCCAAAAAAGTTATATTTCTCAGCTTTTGGTGGAGATGAAAGATATCGAGTTATCGAAAACAATTTACCACAAGCTATGCGTCCTGATGTAGAAACCGTAGATATTTGGCAAAGATTATTCCAGGAAAAAGGAATTAACGCGGAAATAGCTAATATCTCAAACCAAAAACCAGACATTAACAAAGGGAGAATTTTCTACTATGGTGCTTCAAAAAATTGGTGGTCTAGGTCTGGAACGCCTGAACAAATGCCAGTCGGCGAAATTGGTGGACCAGATTCAGAGGTTTTTTTTGATTTTGGAGAAGAACTTAATTTTCACCAGAATTCTCCATGGAAAGACGAACCATGCCATCCTAATTGTGATTGTGGAAGGTTTTTAGAAGTCGGTAACAGCGTTTTCATGCAATATAAAAAAATTGATGAAAAAACTTTTGAGGAACTACCAAATAAAAATGTTGATTTTGGTGGAGGTTTAGAAAGATTAATTGCAGCCACTAATAATGAGCCAGATGTTTTTAAAACTGATTCTTTTTGGCCTATTATTGAAAAAATTACCGAACAACTAGGAGTTTCTTACGACCAGAATCCAAAAACTACCTCTTCTTTAAGAATTATTGCAGATCATATAAAAGCTGCTACTTTTTTAATTAAAGATGGAGTTATTCCTTCAAATAAGCAACAAGGTTATGTTTTAAGAAGGTTACTCAGAAGAGCTGCCATCAAGATTAATCAACTTAAAGAAAATTCAATGGGTGTTTTACCTAAACTAGTAGACCCAGTGATTGATATTTATACCGATACTGATTATTTCCAAACCGGAGATTGGGACAATATTAGATCAGTGGTAGCTGGAGAAATCACTAAATTTGGAATCACCATTAAACATGGCCTAAAAAAACTCGATGATTACATTCAAAACAAAAATAATCCAGCTATTAATGGATTACATGCATTCGATCTATACCAATCTGATGGGTTTCCACTAGAATTAACTATTGAAATTGCTCAGCAAAAAAATGCTCAAATATCTCCTAATATCTTAGCGGAATTTGAAAACGCACAGAAATCACATAGCGACCTATCAAGAAAAATATCTGTAGGAATGTTTAAAGGAGGTTTAGCTGACCAAACAGAAGCAACTACAAAACTGCATACAGCCAACCATTTAATGCAAGCAGCACTCCGTCAAGTTCTAGGAAATCATATAAGACAGCGTGGAAGCAATATTAACGGTGAGCGTTTAAGATTTGATTTTCCACATCCTCAAAAATTAACTGAAGAAGAGTTAAAAAAAGTTGAAGATTTAGTTAATCAAAAAATTGCTGAGGATTTAAAAGTTTGGTTTGATATAGAAGAAAGGGAGAAAGCTATTAAAATGGGCGCTTTAACTAATTACGGTGAAAATTACCCAGAAAAATCCAAAATATATAAAATAGGTAATCCAGAATCTATTTTTTCCATGGAATTTTGTGGCGGACCGCATGTTGAGCATACTAAATTAATTGGCAAATTTAAAATTATAAAACAGGAATCTCTAGGTTCTGGCCTAAGAAGAATCTATGCAACAGTAGAACACAGTTAAGGCTCTGTATCGTCTGGACTCCAGACATCAATTCTGTTAAAGGTATAACCACTCAAGGAAGCACCAATTTCTAGTGCCTGACTGTCTAAATCTCTTTGAACTACTTTTGGTAATCTATTAAATGACTCTGCTGAAACAATTTTTGCGCAGTTCTCAATAGCCTGTTCTCTAGACATAGTTGTTCTAGCAGGACAAAACTTTCCTATAGCTGGATCTCTGAAGTAAGGACAGTCAAATTCACACTTGATCATAGGCTAATTATACACCTAAATATATTCAGATTTATTTAGAAAGTTTTTTAGCAGATTTTGTACTTATATCTATAGCTTTTTTATATTTTTCTGAAGGTCATCATGAACCAGGAATATAACCTGAGAAAACATAATATTTAATTAATAAAATAGCAGATATTGCAAATATAACTACAGCTAATTTAATTACTGTACTATTTTTCCCTAAATTCCAACTTATTTTTTGACCTTTAGATTTCTTTTTTCCAAAGCCAAAAATAGCTACCATAATTTGGGCAATTACTAAACAAACAAGAAACCAAATAACTAAGATAAGTAAGAAAACCAATTTTCCCATGTTTAAATTATTTTTTTGAAGCTTTGGCTTTTTTTAAAAAAGCTGAGATAGTAGACACCACTGTTTTAACTGGTCCACCTACTCCTTGAGTAATACTTTCTGTAGTATCTAAAATTGAATTAACTTTATCTAATGCTTTTTTTACTTCTTTTAAAATTATTAGTAAAGCTATAGCAATAATTATAAAAATAATTGACCAGATAGAAACTAATATAACAAGGGACGTTTCAAGTGGACTCATATAGTTTTACTCTACATCCAGTATAACAAAATGACAAGCAGATTATTTAAAACTTAAATTTAATTTTGCTCTTTTGGCAATGTTTATTGCCAGTTTATAAGACCCAAAGAAAACTCCAGCATAGAATAGATCTCCAAGTAGAGTCCATTTAAAAAAAGGTAATCCCATTAAATAACTTTCTAGCAACCCGCTTAGGTCATGACTATACATCCCACTCGCCCAAACTCCAAAATTAGTAATTAAGAAAAACTGAATAGAAGCTAAAAATGAAGCTGCCACAATTAAGCTTGGTTTTTGGTGTTGCTTTAGCCAAATTCCAATTAAAGAAGAGATAGCAAAACTACCCCAAACGTATAAAGTTGTTGAATTAAACATCGAAGAGATGGGTTGAAGCTGAGTAAAATTTAAACTTGGATTTCCAAATGGATTGATATATAACAATAAATAATCAGAGATAACTAAAGTTATTAAAGGGATAAAAATGG
>JACPZA010000009.1 GCA_016195715.1 Candidatus Daviesbacteria bacterium | reverse complement strand
ATTTAAATAAAAATAATTTAAATAAATAATAGTTAGTTAACTCTTCAGTTTTTTGATCTAAAATTTCAAAACCTGAACTTATCACTAAATCTTTTAATGATTGTTTAGAAAAAAAGTGTAAATGGTAGGGCAGACTTAGGTGTGGCCAATCCTGACCGTAGAGTTTAGCATGTAATCCAAAGCTATTTGGAGTAGCAATACAAATTATCCCTCCAGGCTTAAGTAATTTAAAAACTTCTTTTAAAGAGTTTTGGGGATCTTTTAAATGTTCAATGCTGTGGCGCATATTAATAACATCAAAAAAGTTCTTTGGTAAATTAAGATCTTTTAAATCACCACAAAAAAGTTTAGCTTTAACAATTTTTTTTAAGCGAGCAATTGCATATTCAGAAACATCCACTCCATAAGTTTTAAAGCCATGCCTTCTACTCAGCTTTAGCATTAACCCACTCCCTACTCCAATGTCTAAAAAATTACCAGAAGTTTGATATTTTTCAACTAATTCAAGTAGTCTTAAATTACGCGGTTTCTCTAATTTATCAGCTTTTTCCAGCTCTGCAAAATATTGTTGATTGTAGTTTGTCATGACTGCTTTTTTTGGAAGTTTTTTCTAATTATAAAAAAGAATATTACAAAAATTAAAATTTCAGTTAAAACAGTTACCCAAGCAGATGCTAAATAACTATATTTGGGGATAAAACTAAAATTTAAGATAAAATTAAAAGCAATTACTCCAGTTGAAATTAGAATCAATGAATTTAAAAATCTTTTTTGGGATAAAAGTAAAGCAGCTTGCGGTGCATTCATAAAAAAGAAAGGTAAGGATAAACCTAATATTTTAACCACACTAATTGAGCTAATATATTTAGGAATAATCAAATAAATTAAAATTGGCAAGACCCAGATAAAAAAAGCCATACAAATAACTGATATGCCAAATAATACAAATAGTGTTTTTAAATGAAACTGATAAGTTGATTGGGATTTTTTTGTTAAACCAGAGAGTATCGGAAAAAGAACGATTGAAGTAGTTGAAGGTATAATTAAAGCTGCTTCTAAAAATTTATACCCTGCACCGTAAATACCAACCGAATAAGAATTAGTTAAATAAGCCAAAACTAAAGTATCTACTTTTAAATAAATTAAACCCAAAATTGTTAGAATTCCATAAGGTAAAGAACCAACTAAAATATTTTTCATTAGCTTAAAGTTTAAAGATATATTAACGAAAATTTTTTCTCTATATGAGATAAATAAAAAAAATAATAAATATATAAATTGAGATAAAAAAATTGCTAAAATAGGGGAGTAGCTTTGATGATTTAAAATCACCAAGTAAACTCCAAAAATTATGTTTGCTAAATTTAAAACTAAAATTCCTAAAGCTGAAACAGAAAACTTTTGTAAAGCAATTATTGAACTATCAAGTGTCAAAGCTAAAGTTTGAGGTAAAACGGCCAAAACAGAAAGCAAAATTAAATTAACTCTTAAGCTATCATGATCCAATAACCTCAGAGAAAAACTAAAAAAAACTAAACTAAAGACAGTTAAAATAATTCTTAAAACTAAAATATTTGAAATCAGAGAAGGTAAACTGGCAACTTTTTGGATAGACTCCCTAATTAGAAATCTTGAAAATCCAAAATCAGCAATTGCCGAAAATATACTAAAGTAAGACAGCGCTAAAATATAGAAGCCAAAATTTTCGACGTTTAAATTTTTAACTAAAAAAACTGTATAAAAAAAAGAGCTAACTTTACCAATACTTTGTGACAACAAAAGAATTGAGGTATTCTTAAATATCTGATTTTTCATAAAAAGTGAACCCGGAAGGGATTGAACCTTCGGCCTCTTCGATGTGAACGAAGCGCTCTGCCACTGAGCTACGGGTTCAGGATTGCTTAAACTTTTGTCCAGCTTAACATTTTAACCCTTGCAACTCAAATCTATTCTTTGAGATAATTTCACAGTGTATTTTAACTTTAAATGGATCCTATATATATAAATTACAATCAAGAAGAAACTGGTCTGCGTTATAAAATTGTTGAGTTTATTCAAACTCTAGTAGTTTTTGCAGCAATTGGTACAGCCATTTATCTGTTTATTGCTCAACCTCACAAAGTCTCAGGCTCTTCAATGTTTCCAACTTTAAAAACTGGGGATTATATAATCACTAATAAAATTGGTTATCGTTTGGAACAACCAAAAAAAGGGGAGATTATTGTCTTTAAAAACCCAAGGGAAGAATCCCAAGATTTTATCAAAAGAATTATTGGAGTCCCTGGTGATAGAGTTAAAATAGAAGGTGGACATTTTTTTGTTAATGATCAACAGTTGAGTGAATCTTCTTACTTAGAATCTTCAGTCTATACCTCAAGCGGCGCTTTTTTGAGAGAAGGGGAAGAGATTACAGTCAGTCCAAACCATTATTTTGTGGCAGGTGATAATCGGCTAGCCTCTTCTGATTCTAGAGAATGGGGATTTGTCACTAGAGAAGAGATCATTGGTAAAGCCTTTTTTAGATATTGGCCACTATCTGCAGTTGGAATAATTAATTCTGCGAGTTATTGAAATAGCCTGACTCAGTAATAGCTTTACAAATAGTTTCAATTTTTTCATTAGTTTCGCTGGGTTGTCCGCTTAAACGAATCTCTAAGCGAGCAGTTGTTCCAGTTAAAACATATTTAACTTTTGGAGCTTTTTCACCGTTTGTGAGTGTTCTGGTTAAAACCTCCTCAATCCGGTCTATATCTTCATTAACTATTCTCATTAAATCAGTTGAAGCACCCTTCTTTGGACCAATATTATGGTGGGACCTCAATTTTCTAACTAACTCCTCAGCTCCTCTAACAGACAAGTTTCTTTTTAGAACTTCTTTATAAGCATCAATTATTAAATGAGGATCTTCAAGAGAAGATAAGGCCCTGGCGTGACCTTCTGTAGTTTGAGCAGACATTAAAGCATCTTTGAGCGCATCTGGTAAAGTTAAAAGTCTAATAGTATTAGAAATATAAGATGGGCTTTTGCCAACTCTTTGAGCAATCTCATTATTGGTTAAATCAAATTCATCCATTAATCTTTTATAAGCTTGGGCACGTTCCAGTGGATTTAAATCAATTCTTTGAACATTTTCTACAATCGCCATCTCCAACATTCCTTGAGGGGTGGTTTCGCGAATGATAACTGGAACCTTACTTAAACCAACCAGTCTGGCACCTCGCCAACGCCGCTCACCAGCTATGATTTGATAGCCGGCCGGAGTTTTAGCAACGACAAGTGGCTCAAGGATTCCATGGGATCTAATCGATTCAGCTAGTTCAGCTAAAGACTCGGGAGTAATTAATCCACGAGGTTGCAAGGGATTGGCTTGAAGTAAATTGATATCCAGCTCAAATATCTTTTCTTCTGATTGATCCATTAATTATTTAACATTAACAACTGTTTTGCTTTGAAACTTTTTAAATTCTACTTTGCCTTTGGTAATAGCAAAGATGGTAAAATCATTACCTAATTTGGTACCAACTCCTGGGTGAAATTTAGTACCTTTTTGTCTAATAATAATATTTCCTTGCGTAACTAATTCTCCTCCATATCTTTTTACACCTAATCGCTTAGATATAGAGTCTCGATTAGTTTTAGCTGCTGAACCTGCTTTTTTGTGTGCCATGATAGTTTAGACATTTTTGGTCATAACTTTATACTTTCAATTAGCTTTTATCTGCCAAAAAGTTTACTGCGACCTAATTACTGTGTTCCTTTCTCTTGAAAATTTACAAGATCACTATACTAACTGTGAAAACAGATGTCAAGTTTTTCACGACTGCTTATCTTGCAATCTGATTTTACTAACTGTTCTGACTTGACCTTTGGCCTTTCGAGTATTGGCTTTTGCTTTATATGTAGCTACTCTGATCTTGGATTTATTAGTTTCTAAAACATCAAAGACTAATCTTTGTTTGAGATAAGGATTGCCTAAATTTAAACCCTTGTCATCAGAAATTAACAACACCTTTTCACACTCCAAAGTCTTTTTATCCCCTAAAAAATCAACCTCAAAAGTCTTTTTTGGCTCAATCAAATATTGTCTTCCCGATAGCTCTACTACTGCATATTTAAACATAGCTTCAAATTTTACCTTTATATTGAAAAAGTGTCAATCTCTTTTCTTTTTAAGCCAAATTTTTTAACTGAAGAAACAATTCCTAAAGAGAGCAAAGTGGTAATAATTGAACTGCCACCATAAGAAAGTAGCGGTAAAGTGATTCCGGTAATTGGCAAAATTCCAGTATTCATTCCAATATTAACAAAAACTTGAAAAAATAACATCGAAACTATCCCGATTACGAGTAGATCTCCAAATTGCTCTTTGGTATTGATTAAAATCTTAAAACAAAAATAAAAAATAGCAAGATAAAGTCCTAAAACAATAGCTGAACCTATTAAACCAAGCTCTTCTGCTATAAAAGCAAAAATAAAATCAGTCCTAAACTCTGGTAAAAATTGCAACCGAGATTGAGTTCCCCTGCCGAGTCCCCTACCAAATATTTCACCAGATCCAACCGCGATTGTTGATTGAATAACATTATATCCTACCCCGAGTGGATCTTGTCCTGGAAAAATAAAGCTAATTAAGCGCTGCTTTTGATAACTTTTTAAAAACAACCAACCTAGTGGTGCTAAAATAAAATTAAGAATAAAAATAACTGCTAGCTTTATTAAAGATACGTTGGTTGCAATTAATAAGCTTAACCAAATAAAACCTAAAGTTAAAGCAGTTCCTAAGTCTGGTTGTCGGAAAATAAGCAGCGTAAATGGCAATAAAATTACTAAGCTTTTAGCGATGTTTTTCCAATTAGGTGAATTATTTGACCAAAATTCTGCTAAGCACAAAATTAGAGAAATTTTAGCAAATTCTGAAGGTTGTAAGTTAAAAGGACCCAGAGATATCCACCTTAAGGATCCCCGGGTTTCAAATCCAATTAAAAAAACTACAACTAATAAAAACAAAATTGAAAAATAAATCACTCTATTTAAAGGCTTAAACATTCTGTAGTCAAAATTGCTTAATAAAAAAAATCCGCCTAATCCAATAATTGCAAAAATAGCTTGAGCCAAAGCCTGTTGTGGCTCTGAAGTATAAATTACTAGTGTCCCAAAAGAAATTAAAAGCAGTACAGGAATTATCATGAACTAATATTTAGCCAACTTTAGTTATTTCTAATTTATCTGCTTGAGTAATTGAACTCGCTAAGGTAGAAGATAAAATTATATTCTCAAACTTTCTAGACCAACTAATAGCTTTTATTTCAATTTTATCTCTTAAAGTTAAACCCATTTGCTTTCGAAGCTTTTGAATTTCCCTAATTAACTCCCTCATTTCTCCTTCTTCTTTTAATTCAAGAGTAATATTTGTGTCCAACTCTATTTTTGCATTAATATTTGAGCTCTTTTGGTACTCAATATTTTTTACATTCAGTTCTTCTTTGATAATTTTTTCTAGTTCTTCAGTTAACTGATTAGACAAATGATAAACTAATTTACTCAAAGGCTGACGTAGTTTAATACTTGCCTCTTTTCTTTTAGCATGACCAAGCTCAACAATTTGTCTGACTGTTTTCATATCTTTGATTAACTGGTCATTGAGCAAACTTTTATCACCTAATGGATAATCGGCTAAATGAACTGACTGCTCACTCGTTAAATTTGTGTAAATTTCCTCAGCTATAAAAGGCATAAAGGGTGCAATTAGCTTGGTTAAAGTAACTAGATTACCGTAGATCACACTTAAGGTTAAGTTACGATCTAATTCACTAGCATTTGGAGAAACTCGATCCCTAACCCTTCTGATATACCATGTTGATAAATCATTTATAACAAAATCTTCAATCGCTCTTGAAGCACTAGCACTATCATATTTTTCCATTGACTTATTAACTAATAAAACCACTTCTGTTAATCTGGCTAAAATCCATTTATCTAAAACAGTTTGCTCACCAACTTTTAACTCACATTTCCACTCTGAAACTACAGCATAATCCACAAAAAATTTATAAACATTCCAAAAAATTAAATAAAATCTTCTGCGGATTTCATCTAGTACATGATAACCAAATCTTAAATCAAACTCTGGATTAGCTGTAACATACAACCACCTAATTACATCAACCCCAGCTTTATCTGCTGCCTCATTAAATTCAATAGCATTACCAGCAGATTTGTGCATAGCATTACCTTTTTCATCAACTAAATTGCCAAATCCTAACAAATTTTCAAATGGATTAGTTCTTTTTAGGGCAGTAGACATAGCAATTAAAGAGTAAAACCAGTTTTTAAATTGGCCTGGAAAACCTTCTGTTATAAAGTGTGCAGGAAACCAGTCCTCTGGCATAGTGGAAAATGGCACAATCCCAGCATCAAGCCAAGGATTACCAACATCAGGCACTCTGGATACAATTTTTCCACATTTTGAACATTTAATTTTTATTTGATCAACCCAAGGTCGATGAGGTGAATGTCCTTCAAATTCCTTCCAACCCTCAGTTGCTTTTTCTTTTAGCTCTTTTTTACTACCAATTACTTCAAAATTGCCACATTTTTTACATTCCCAAATGGGTAAAGATAAACCCCAATATCTTTTTTTAGAAATCAACCAATCATGCATATTTTTTAGCCAATCAAGTTCTCTCTCTAATCCCCATTTTGGCATCCAATTTATTTCTTTCGCTACTTCCATCATCTGTTCCCTAAATGTTTTTTTGGTTTCATCTTCGATATCCATGGCTATATACCACTCATCAACCACTCTCCAAACAAGTTCTGTTTTACATCGCCAACACCTGGGGTATCTATGAGTAATTTTTTCTGTTTTGAGTAAGAATTTTCCTCTATTAGTGTTTTTCAGATAATCTATAATCAACTCTGGATGTTTTTTGGCATTCTGGGAAGAAAATTCCCCCATTCCATCCATATAATAAGCTGCTTCATCTATTAGTTCTATAACTGGCAAACTAAGCTTTTTACCTAATTTAAAGTCTTCACTACCTGCACCAGTCGCTACATGAACAAGTCCTGTACCCTCTTCTTCACTAATGGGCAAAATAAGCTCATCGGTTTCAACAACTCTATGTTCATAACCATTTAGCGCTTTTTGAACTCTTTCCAAATGATCAAAAGGAGCGCTGTAAGTTAATCCCACTAGATCTTTACCCTTTACCCTTTCTCCTTTCTTATATCCCATGTCTTTGGCTCTAGCTTTAATTAAATAGATAAACTCTCCATCGATCTCAATCTTCAGATAATCCTTTTTGGGATCTACTGCTACTGCCACATTAGCTGGAACTGTCCATGGAGTAGTAGTCCAGACAACTAAGTATTCCTTTTCTCTATTTTTAATGGGAAGCTTTAGATAAACTGACTCGTGTTCCAACTCTTTATAATCCTCAGTTAAAATTTCATGTTGGGAAATGGCTGTGCCACATCTGGGGCACCAAGGAACGCTATCATGACCTTTATAGAGCCAACCTTTTTCATTGACGACTTTTAAGAAATTCCAAATTGAGTAATTATTTTGATCAGAGGAAGTGTGATATGAGTTATCCCAATCCATAAAGTAACCTAAACGTTTAGATTGTTCAGTTTGGATCCCTGAATATTTTTTAACTCTCTCCTTACAAAGATTTATAAATTTTTCTAAGGAGGCAAATTTATCACCGGGAACTAAATTCTCAATATCTTTTTTATTATGCAAACCTAACTCTTTCTCAACCTCCACTTCAACCCAAAGTCCTTGTTCATCAAAGCCATTTTGAAAACGCTCGTTGTAACCTTTCATATTAAAAAATCTCTGCCATAGATCTTTATAGGTTCTTCCCCAGCCATGGTGAACCCCCATTGGATTATTGGCTGTAATTGGCCCATCTAAAAAAGAGAATTTTTTGTCAGAAGAATTATTTTTATTTAAATATTTTTGAACAATGCCTTGCTTGTACCAATAATCAAGCAACTCTCTCTCAAGAGCTGGAAAATCAACTTGTGAACTAACTGCTTTGAAACTCATGTGGATATTTTACGCCAGAGAAAAAAATGAAGCAAGCTCTTTTAAGAAGGATCAACTCGAACAATATGTATCATAGGATCGGCAGGAAGCTTCACTCGAGTAATTCTAACTGGTAAGAATTTTGATAACCAGGGGACACTCAGACTTCCAAATAAAACAAGATTTCTTGCTTGAGGAACTCTAGTCTGTCTCTCTAAGTCATAACCAGCTTCAGCTCTACCCAATCCTTCAACTGCGTTCCAAAAATGGGTACCATTATGAGGTAAATTAGCAGCAGTTACAACATCTTCCATTGCATGCCACAAGTTTTGACCATCTCTCTGAATCTCCACAAGATGAGCTTCATAACTTTCTGTCTCTGATTCTGCAGGGACAACTGACACCAAATCTCTTAGCATATTCAAAAAACTTTCTTTCATAATTTAGCTATTTTATCTCAAAAAAGCAGGGATTACAAGCTCATGTCCCATTATATCACCCATTAAGATTTTTTTAATAAGTAATTCCCTTGGGTAAAAGTAGAGGTGGTCTAGGAGGTTGCTTAAAATCAAATTCATAGACTAAATTACCAAGCTGGGGAGCATTTTCCCTGACAGTAGGCCTGGAATCTGGCCTGCCATCATTTAAAGGATCAATTCTCTGGCCATTTAAAAAATCATCTTCTATAAATTTGACATAGGCATCAAAACTTAATATTTGATGATCTATGTAACCTGATTTAGCATAAGGACTGATTAAAAGTCCTGGGACTCTAAGACCATATCCATTTTGATCAACTTTTGGTGGAACCACATGGTCATAAAAGCCTCCCCAATCATCCCAAGTTAAAAATATAGCCGTACTATCCCAATCAGGCCCCTGCATAATAGTATTAACAAGTCCGGTCACATAAGCTTGGCCAGCGCTTACTAAACCTGGTGAGTGTTCACTGACTTCTAGAGTGGGAATAATCCAAGAAACAGCTGGTAAATTACCAGATTTGGCAGCTTGATAAAAGTTGGAAATTGATTGAATGTTACCTTCTTCATTATCTTCTTTGACGGTATCAAAAAAGGGGAGAGGATTCCAGATTCCTGGAGTGCGAGCATTTTGGGGAATTTTGGGACAGACTACTTCATTATCATTTTGGCAATCTGGTTCACTACCCGCAAAAACATAATAACCCCAGCTAATATGGTTTTTATGTAACAGATAAGTTAGATCTGTCCAGGCATAATTAGGAGAGCCTCTAAGTAGGCTTAGTTTTTTACTCGGATTGGGTGGACGATCTGGAGACTGAAGTGCATTGATGCAACTGAGTGGATCGCCTTTTTTTTGACATTTGGCAGACCATTCAGACATCATAAATAAGTGCTCTGGCAAACTCCATGAAGCGTTGGGTTCAAACATTTTATCTTGCAGTACAAAATTTTTAGCATAAGCCCAATAATTAGGAATTTCCCGATCATCATGATAGCCCATAACTTCTGGCTGACTAGTTTGCAGGGCACAATTGGGATCAACTGCATCTTGGCATTTGTTTTTGAAAGCTTTCTGTTGTTCTGCTATAAAACCATCCATCTTGCCCCCGTCAATATCATTGATTGCATTATCCTGACTATGAGGTCCCTCTCTGTTGAGATCATTAGGGTCATGAAAGGGTTTAACACATTGGTTAGTTGCTGGATCAGGTACGCAAACTGAAGGAATCCCATCTTTCATGGGAATTCCATCTGCTCCAGGAAATGTCCCAAAATAATGGTCAAATGAGCGGTTTTCCTGCATGATAATTACAATATGTTTAATTTTGTGGATATCTTCAGGAATTTGCAGTTGAGTTTGATTAGCCCATTTGGGGTTAGGTTGAGTGTTAGTTTGAGGGCTTAATCTATAATAAAAAGCTCCAGCGAAGATTAAACCAATTACTACCAGACAAATAATTACTGCGAGGCTGCTAAAACCTCTTTGTCCAAAGAGACTCATTACAAATATTATACATCTTTAAAACCAAATGATATTTTATAAAAGGAGTTTATCTATTTTGTCTCAAAAAAGCAGGAATTTCTAGTTCATCATCTGCTTCGCGCTCTTCTTCTGGTTCAGTAGTATCATCTTGAGTTGAACTGCTTGTAGTAGTTTGAGAAGTATCATCAGTAACTCGCTGGAATTTATTGGTATTAATATAAGCATTTGGAGCAGGAGATATTCCAACCCCACTATATTCTCTAAATCTACCTCTAGATTCATCAAAACCAGTTGCAATCACAGAAATTTTAACCATATCCACTAAATCTTCTTTAATTGTGGCACCAAAAATAATATTGGCATCTGGTTCAGCAGCTTGAGCAATAATTTGAGCTGCTTCATTAACTTCATTCATACTCAAATCAGATCCACCTACTATATTAAACAAAACTCCTTTAGCTCCTTCAATTGAAACTTCAAGCAAGGGTGAAGCAATCGCCATTCTGGCTGCAGTGGATGCCCTATTTTCTCCTCCAGCTTGCCCAATACCCATTAATGCACTACCCGCATTGCTCATAATAGTTCTAACATCAGCAAAATCAACATTAATTAATCCGGGCATGGTAATTAAATCAGAAATTCCTTGGACGCCTTGACCTAAAACAGAATCTGCTAGTTTAAAAGCTTCTTGCAAAGTCATATTTTTTTCAATAACTTCCAGTAACCTTTGATTTGGGATAACAATTAAGGCATCAACTTTGTCTTTAAGCCGCTCAATTCCCTCCTCAGCTACGACCATTCTTCTTGAACCTTCAAAAGAAAAAGGTTTTGTGACAACAGCTACAGTTAAAGCTCCCATTTGTTTGGCAATTCCAGCAGCTGTAGGAATAGCACCAGTTCCTGTTCCTCCCCCCATACCAGCTGTTAAAAAAACCATATCAGCGTCCTGCATCACATCCTGCATTTTTTGGGTAGATTCTTCAGCAGCAGCTTGACCTATTTCCCAGTTTCCACCAGAGCCAAGTCCTTTTGTTAGCGCTTCACCAATTTGAACTTTGGTTGGTGATTGATTGGCTAAAAGCGCTTGAGCATCAGTATTAACTGCTACAAATTCCACTCCTTGAATATTTTGAAGATTAATCATTGAAGAGAGAGCATTATTTCCACCACCACCAATACCAATAACTTTTATTTTTGCAAAGCGTTGAACATCGGGTTTTATCAGCATAAATTACTCAGTTTATTTTATGCGCTGATTTTAGCAAGATAAATTCAATTTGTACAGTAGATATCTTTGAAGATTAAGGTAAGAAAGATTTGATTAAATCTGTGACTTTTTGCGTGACAGCTTTTAGAGGCAAGGTTCGACCAATTACTGGAAAACTCATCTCCGAACTTGAACCAGTTTGTCTAGTCCCATATAAAACAAGCCCGGCAACTGCTGCAAAAGCTGGCGAATCAATTTCATCTGTTAAACCAATAAACCCCTCAACTTTACCAAGTCTTGCTGGAAAACCTAATACATATTTAGCTTGATCTAGTGCTCCAACTGTTAAACTCCCACCTCCAGATAAAACTAAACCAGAGGGGACTTGACTGCCAAAACCACTTTTTTTAATCTCTTTGCCTATATATTTAAAAACCTCCTGTAACCTGGGGCGGATAATACTTTCAGTCACAGCTTTTCTGGATATTTTTTGGATATCTTCAGTGATGCCAATAGCTTTAATATCTAAAGTTTCTTCCTCTTTTTTCTTTGGTTCTCTTTCACCCTCTGGAATAACTGGCTGGCGAATTGGTTTAGCTAAATATTGTTTGACTTTTTCTGCGGATTCTAAAGAGATGCGAAGTCCTACAGCAATATCAGATGTCACATGTCTACCACCCAGAGGAATGACAGCTGAATAGGCAATTGCTCCGTCAACAAAAATTACAATATCAGTTGTCTCTCCACCAATATCAACCAACACAACGCCTAATTCTTTTTCTGTATCAGTTAAAACAGCTTGTGAAGAAGCAATCCCAGAGAAAACTAACTCATCAACATTTACCCCAACCATGCCAATAGACTTAGCTAAATTTCTAATAGAAGTTGTTGCACCAGAGATAATATGAGTATCAGTTTCCAACCTAATGCCAGTCATACCAATTGGATCTCTAATTCCTTCTTGGCCATCAACTGTAAAAGTTCGAGGAATAACATGAAGAATTTCCCGAGATGAAGGTAGAGCAATTGCCCTAGCAGCATCATTAACTCTTAAAATGTCACTTTCTTTAATCTCTCCAGCTGGTTCTGCTACTGCCACCACCGCATGGGAATTAATACTTTCAATTTGAGGGCCTCCCATGGAAACAAAAGCTGAAGAAATAGAATACCCTGCCATTCTTTCAGCTGACTCCACACTTTCTGTGACTGCCTCAACTGCTTCTTCAATATCGACAATTTGACCTTTTTTAACACCCTTTGAAGTGGTAGCAGCCACACCAATTAAATTAATTCGATCATCTTCGCCAACTGTTGCAATCAAAGTTGCAATTTTTGATGAACCAACATCAATTCCGCAAATTATTTTATCTTTTGCCATATTTTTTATTTATTTTTTGGAGAATAAATTACAATGGGTTTGTCAAAACGCAAATCTATACTTTCAATCATTTTTAAATCTTTCTCCTGAGGCGAGAAATCTGTTGAATTCATTTTAGCTTTTTGCAAGATTAGTTGTAAAGAGGCGAGTTGGTAATTTGGATCTTTTTCTAAACTAAAAATAACTTTTTGAGGAATTTCAGTGATCAAAAATTTATCCTCTAAAATTTTACTTTTATTAACTTGGCCAAAACTCCTTAACTTTTCAACAATTACAACTGCCTGCTTTGTATAGTCATCAATGTAATCTCCTAAATTTATTTTTTTGTATTGAATATCAATTTGGGGTAGTTGCCATCTATTTATATCTTTGGAAAAAACAAAACCTGTTTCATCTACTACTAAATATCCTGAAACTGAGGAATCAGGGTAATCTTTTAAAAGTGCTGTTTGAGAAGAGATCGTTTGGGGATTTAAATTAAGGGTTGAAGAATCAGTTGCAATATTAATTTGTTTTAAAATAACTTGTCCCACTCGATTTGTTAAATTAATTGAAATTTGATTTGGAAATTTTTTAGTAATTTCAATTTTTTCAAGACAAGGAAATTTTTTTCTTAAGTCTTTTTGCAAAATTAGATTGTTTACAAAAAAAATTTGTTTACCTAATAAATTAATACTACTATTTATAGAATTTTGATCAGCACATTCAACTTTTTTTAAATTTAAATCAATATTTTTAATTTTAAAAAAATTACCAAAAACACTAAATACTAAACCAATTAAAATTAGAAAGAAAACAAGCGAAATTGCAATTAATTTATTTGCCGAAAATATTTTTTTATTAGATTCAAATCCTGGTCTTCTTAATAATCTAGAATGCCTCTTAAACATTCATCTCTCCTAAATAAAGGATCTCTTGAGTTAATTTTTTGGAAGCATCTAAAATAATTATGTTTTTAGTCTGTTTTGCTTTTTGTTTATAGGTTTTTAAATCTCCTAAAATTGTCTCAGCTAAACTATATAGTTTTTTAGAATCAAAGTCTTTTTGATATAAAATTCCCAGTAAGCCATATTCTTTAAAATATTTTGCATTAGTTTCTTGCTCGTGATTTAAATAGCTTGCTAAGGGAATACAAATAGTTGGAACTGAAAAAAAAGCTAATTCGGATAAAGTATTTGCCCCTCCTCGAGAAATAGCTAAATCTGCTTCATGTAAGATTGCAGTCCAATTATTCACATCGATCCACTTTTTTATCAAATATCTGTCTTTATTTTTTAAATTTAAATTCGAAGATAAATACTCAAAGTCTTTATATTTAGAATCTCCAGTTTGATGAATTACGAAAGCTTCTTCGGTTAAATCATTAATAATTTCCCCAACTGCTCTGTTTATAAAATGTGAACCCTGATTTCCACCAGTAATTAATACTAAGGGTTTTTTAGCTTTTGTTTTATTTCCTAAAAAGTTTAAAATATCTTTTGACACCTGAGTTGGTTTTTTAAACAATTCCTCCCTGAGTGGATTTCCAGAAACAACCATTTTCTCTGGATTTATAAATCTGTACTTAATATTTGCAAAAGAAATGGCAACTTTGTTGGCAAAAAAACTACTAATTTTATTTGCTAAACCAAACTTTAAAGTTTGCTCATGCACTAAAATAGGAATTGATAAAAGCCAAGCAGATATTACAACTGGTAAACCAACATATCCACCAAAAGAAACTACTATACTTGGTTTTTCTTTTAACAAAAAATAAAAGCTTTGAATAAAACCTATTGGGATTTTTAGAATTGATAAAAAAAAGTTTAAACCTAAATATCTTGGAAACCGACCAGCAGTGATGTTAACATACTTAACACCTAAACTAGGTAAAACTTTGGATTCAATTGAAATACTTTGATCACCTTCAAAAGTTTTTTTTCTCCCCAAATAAACTATTTCTATATTTTTATTTTTGTTTAAATTCTCTATCACTGCTTGAGCTGGCGTAAAGTGTGTCCCCGTCATTAAAACTTTCATCGTAGATCTAATTATATATTAAAGCAAAATAGATTTAACTTGAGGGCCTTTTAGAAATATTGAGTAAGATACCAACTGCAATTAAATTAGCAAGTAAAGCAGAGCCACCGTAGGAAATAAAAGGTAGGGGTACCCCAGTTAAAGGAATTAGTGAGACCATTGCTCCAAGGTTTACCAGAGTTTGAATTCCAAGCCAAAAAGTTAAACCAAAACTTAAATATTTTCCAAAATTATCTTCTGCATTTTCTGCAATTTTAAATCCTCGATATATCAAAAAAGACATTCCTAAAATTAAAATTAAGGCACCAATAAATCCAAATTCTTCACCCACAATTGCAAAAATAGAATCAGTTGTTACCTCAGGAATATATTCAAATTTTTGACGAGATTGACCTAACCCCAAGCCAAACCAAGATCCAGAACCCAAAGCTATTAAAATTTGTGAGATATGATAAGAAAATCCTTGGGGGTCAGTAAATGGGTCTAAAAAAGCTAAAATACGCTGCTTTCTATAAGTTGATTTTAATATAAAAATAATAAATCCCAAAATGGCAATTGGTGAAAAAGTAAATAGATAGCGAAGTTTAGCTCCAGCCACAATATAAATTGATAAAGTAGTTAGGAAAAAAACTATACTTGATCCCAAATCTTTTTGCAAAATTCCCAATATAAAAGTTATGGAACCAAGTATCAATACAAACGGTAAGGTTTTAACTTTTTTCTCAAAAAGTGCTGATAAAAAAATAATGGTAGAAATTTTTATAATCTCAGCAGGTTGAATGGTAATAAACCCTAAACGCAACCAACGATGGGCACCTCCAGCAGCAACTCCTAAACCTGGTACTAAAACAGCAATTAATAAAATAAATGAAGCAAAAAATATCAAGTGAGAAATTTTTTTAAAAAAATTATAATCAAAAAAAGTAAAAAAAACCAAACTGCCAAATCCTAAAACTGCCCAAATAAGTTGTTGTTTAATATAGAAATATTTGTCTCCAAAATCTTTATATGCTTGAACAACTGATGCATCATAAACCAAAATTAAACCAACTATGGTTAATAAAATTACGGTTATCAAAATAGGCAAATCTATTTTAAAAGATTTTTTCTTAGAACTTAAAGTAGAAAAACGCGGATTTATCCTTCGCATTTTAATGAGATAACAAAGATAGCCAAAGTCCAAATATAGCAAAAATCGCTCCAGCTAGCCAAAACCTCATAACAATTTTTGGCTCTTCCCAACCAATATATTTAAAGTACATATGAATTGGTGAAATTATAAAAAACTTTTTATGCAAAAATCTTTTAGAAAATATTTGAAGTAATGAAGATCCAACAATCACTACATAAACTCCTCCAATTACCCCTAAACCAATTATTTTTCCAGATAATAACCCAACAACTGCTAAAGTTGCCCCAAATCCAAAGGCCCCAGCATCTCCTAAATAAATCCTAGCTGGAAAAACATTAAAATATAGATAAGCGATAATTGCACCAATCCAAATCCCTACAAAAATGGTTAAAGTTGAATCAAAAACACTGTGTGCTAAAACTAAAAAAGCAATTAAACAAATTAAAAGTAAACCCGTTGAAAGACCATCTAAACCATCTGAAATATTATAAGCATTAGCAAATGAAACAATCAATAAAACTGCCAAAGGTATATAGACCCAACCTAGAATTATATTTCCAAAAAAAGGCACAAAGACATTGTTCAATCCTAGAAAAAAAAATAACAGTAAAGAAATTATTATTGCAAAAAAAGTTTGTAGTAAAAGGATATACCTACTTCTAAGCCCCACATATTTGCCTCTAAAATCAGTAAAAATTTTTCTAACATCATCAATTAACCCAATATATCCAAAGCACAAAATTGTTAGTACTAAAATAAATGCTTCCATATTCAATTTATGCTCCCGCAAAAAAAATACACTTAAAGTTAAAAAAACAATAATCGGAATGAGTAGTAACCCACCGCCTACTGGAACCTCTTTATCTTTATCTAATAAAATTTTATTATGCAGTGGGGAGTTAATATCGCTAGATGTTTTTTCATCTTTTTTTTTATATCTTCTTCTTAAATT
>JACPZA010000008.1 GCA_016195715.1 Candidatus Daviesbacteria bacterium | reverse complement strand
TTTGCAGTTAGCATACCTGATGAAGCTTTAAAAAAAGTTTTTGGAGCTGGCTTATTATTAATTTCTCTAAAAATGATTTTTTTCAGCTGAAAATATTGACAAATTCAAGCTAACTTAGTATTATATTGAGGGCCTCAAAAAAGCTTTTAGTTTTTTTGGAAAGGCTACTTTTTTTGAATTTTGGCTAACTACCAAAAAAGCCACCCCCAAGTTAAGGTTTTGAATATGAAATATATTTTTGTATCAGGTGGTGTTATTAGTGGAATAGGTAAAGGAATTACAGCTGCTTCCATCTCCCTTCTTTTAAAATCTGCAGGTTTGAAAGTTGCTCCCATAAAAATTGATCCATATTTAAATGTTGATGCTGGAACTATGAATCCAATTGCCCACGGTGAGGTGTTTGTATTGGATGATGGTTCAGAAACTGATCAGGATTTAGGTCATTATGAAAGGTTTATTAATGAAGATTTAAATAAACATAATTTTACTACCTCAGGTCAAGTTTATTTATCAGTTATTCAAAGAGAGCGAGCGCTTGAATACGATGGAGATTGTGTTGAAGCATTCCCTCACATCCCTGAAGAAATTATCAGAAGAATTAATGAAGCAGGAAAGTCGCTAAAAGCTGATGTTGTAGTAATAGAAATTGGTGGAACTGTAGGGGAGTTGCAAAATGTCTTTATTTTTGAAGCTAATCGAATTTTAAAGCTTAAAAAAAGTGAAGATGTTTTACATGTTCATGTGACTTATTTACCAATTCCGCCGTCACTAGGTGAGATGAAAAGTAAACCAGCTCAGATGTCTGTTCGGGAGTTAAATTCGCTAGGTATTCAACCAGATATGCTAGTTGCTCGCTCAGGTAAACCCTTGGATGAATCCAGAAGAAAAAAATTGTCTTTATTTTGTTCAGTTGAACCAGAAGATATAATTTCTGCTCCAGACTTAGCAAATATTTATAAGGTACCTTTGCATTTTAAAGAAAGTGGCTTAGTAGAGAGAGTTTTACAAAAATTAAATATCAAAAATGGTAAACCTGATACCAAAGACTGGGAAAAATTTGTAGAAAAAGTAGATTTAGCCAAAAAATTAGTCAAAATTGGCATAGTTGGCAAATATTTTGCAACTGGGGATTTTACTTTGACTGATTCATATATTTCGGTCATTGAAGCGATCAAGCATGCTTCATTTACTCAAGGCTTTATGCCAGAAATTGCCTGGATTGATGCTTCTAAAGTTTTAACTAATCCAGGAATTTTAAAGGACTATCAAGGCTTAATTGTTCCAGGTGGATTTGGTTCAAGAGATATTGAAGGTAAAATTGAAGCGATTAAATATGCTAGAGAGCACAAAATTCCTTACTTAGGTTTATGTTATGGCATGCAGATGGCAGTGGTTGAGTTTGCTAGAAATGTTTTAGGTTTGCCAAAAGCTCACACTACTGAAATAGAACTAGATACAGACGATCCAGTTATCCACATCATGCCTGATCAGGAAAAAAAGCTGTTAAAAAGAGAATATGGAGCGACAATGAGGCTTGGGGCATGGGATACTATGATAAAACCTGGAACCAAAACATACGAGGCTTATGGAAAAGACAAAATTTCAGAACGCCACAGACACAGATATGAGTTTAATAATAAATATAGAGAAAAGTTTGAAAGCTTTAGGATGATAGTTTCTGGAATTTCACCTGATAATCATTTAGTAGAGATTATTGAACTAGAAGATCATCCATTTTTTATAGGTACTCAATTTCACCCAGAACTAAAATCCCGCCCCTTAAATCCCCATCCATTATTTTTAAGCTTTATTTCGGCTGCTTCAAAAATTTGACTTAGTTATTTAGCCTAAATTTTTTACTTGTGATAAAATTTACCCAATATGAAATCCCCCTTCAAAGATTTAACTTTTGAAGATTTAAAATCTATATTTTTAACATATGGTTTTGCTATTGCAACAGGTATTGGGGCATATATTATTGATAGGTTTTTTGAAAGTCCACATGCCCATTTAGTAATTTTTTCTATTTTTATTTTAGCGATTACATTAAGTAGTGCTTATGGAGGTCTGAGGGCAGGTTTATTAACAACCATTATTACAACTCTAGAGGGAATGTATATTTTACCTCCAGGTAATTCTTTTTTAGTTACAGAATTAAGCTCAATTACTCAAATTCTAATGTTTGTTTTAAATGGTTTACTAATAAGTTTGGTAATTGAAAAATTTAAAAAGACAGATATGGCAAGAGATTATAGAGAAAAAGAAAAAAGAATTACTCAAATCATGACTCGAACTCAACAGGAATTCACCAAAGCTCAAGCAGAGATTAAAGCCAGAGATGAATTTTTATCATTTGCCTCACATGAACTTAAAACTCCACTAACAACAATGTTGCTGCAAATTCAAACTATTTTACACAATATAAAAAATGTCTCACTTGCCAATTTTTCAGTACAGCATTTACTTCAAATGTTAGAAAATGCTGAAGCTGAAAGTAAGCAGCTAAGTAAGATGATAAATGATTTATTGAATGTTTCTTTAATCACTACAGGAAGGCTTGACTTAAAACTTGAGGAAGTTGATTTGTCAAAGCTAGTAAAAGATATCACGGATCGTTTTTCGCAAAATTTAAAACAAAAAAATTACTCTCTTAGTTTAGAAGCGCAAAAACCTGTTAAAGTTCAGCTGGATAAATTAAGAATAGAGCAAGTTGTAACTAATTTAATCTCTAATGCTATTAAATATGGTGAAAGTAAGCCAATTAATATTAAAGTTACAAACAGTGGGTCTTCTGGAAAAGTGATTATTACAGATCAAGGTATAGGTATACCTTTAGAACAAAAAGATAAAATTTTTGCTAAATTTGAAAGGGCTGCAAACTCCTCTAAATACCAGGGTTTAGGCATAGGTTTGTATATCACTGCTCAAATCATTAAAGCTCACAATGGCAAAATCAATGTTGAAAGCAAACCAAACAAAGGATCTATTTTTACAGTAGAACTCCCACTTAAACAACCTAAGAAAAGTTAACAGTTTTCCCTCTTGAAAAAAAGCTCTTGGTTTATTAGATTGTTTGAAGATGAAAGCTCAACAACTGCAATTTTTAAAATCTGGTGGGACAGTACTTTCAGATAGAGATATTAAACTAGCGATAAATTCTGGTTATTTAAAGATTAAACCAGAGAAAAATTTATCTATTCAGCCAGCTTCGGTGGATGTCCATTTAGCTAAAACTATTTTAACTTTTGCCAGAAGAAGAATTAAAGACGGTGCAATTGATTTAAAAAAACCAATTGAAGAATATATTGATTTTGAAGTGCTTGATCCAAAAAAAGGGACCGTAATTCATCCCCATGAGTTTATTTTAGGTGCTACCAAAGAATGGATTGAGCTGCCTAATCAATTAATTGCGAACGTTGATGGTAAGTCTAGCTTAGGTAGACTTGGTTTAGTAATTCATGCTACAGCTGGATTTGTTGATGCGGGTTTTTCTGGCCATGTGACTTTAGAAATTACTAATTTAACAGATTTACCTTTAGTGCTATATCCAGATATGCCAGTTGGTCAAATTAGATTTACAGTTTTAACTTCACCTGCAGAACATGCTTATGGAGAGCAAGTTTTGGGCAGCAAAAAATATGCTAATAGTTTTTCAGAAAATCCCAAGCCAATTGCATCTCAATATTGGAAAAACTTTAAAAATTAAGATCTTTTGCACCGACCCAAAAGTTGTTATATAGTCAGTGAAGCAAAAGATCTTGGCGAGCTTGAGTATGGAAATGAGCTAGATAAGGATGGCAAATATGAATAAGGGTAAGTTTATAGTTATATATGGAGCGAATAATTTAGGGAAAACAACTCAAGCTAAAATACTTGTGGATGTTCTAAAAGAAAAAGGTTATGCAGCAGCATATGTGAAGTATCCAATTTATGATTTAGCTCCAACTGGACCAAAATTAAATGCAATTTTGCGAGGCGGAGAGAAGTTACCCAGTGAATTGGAGTTACAAAAAATATTTGTCCAAAATAGATTTGATTTTCAACCCAAACTTTTAGAGATGTTAAATCAAGGAACTTGGGTGGTTGCTGAAGATTATAAAGGTACTGGCATGGCTTGGGGAATGGTTAGAAACTTGAAAATTGAAGATTTAGAAAAAATGAATGAAGGATTAGTTGATGAAGATTTAGCAATTTTACTTTTTGGAGAGAGATTTAAAAATAGTGTAGAAAAAAATCATATTAATGAAGAAAATGAACAAGTTTGGCAAAAAGGTCAAGAAAAACATTTAAAGCTTGCAGAAAAATTTAATTGGCTAAAAATTTCTGCAAATGCAAGTAAAATTGCAGTTCATCAAAAAATTTGGGAAGCAGTCAAGAATAAGTTTGATTTATGATTGATTTAGTAAAAAAAACTCGCCAATTAAATCCACCTTTAAAAGAGAAATATTCTAAACTAGATGATCCAAAAGAAGAAATTGAAGCTAAAAAAGCTCTAACCCATTTTGTGACAGATGTTAATGGTGCAATTTATGCAACCACACCACTAGTTCCAGAACTATTTTCTGCACTGCTTAAAGCTCGCTATTCAAGAACTGAACTTTCTGCCAAACAACTTTTGTGGAGAGAGTTTGTTGCTAACAAAGAGGGAATCGATTGGCAAAAAATTTTAGAAGGTAGAGAAGCACTAGATTCTGCTTTGAATTTTACTAAAGCAGAGGGGGTAGCTGAGAGAATTTTATTGCAATATGGTGATGATTCGGTGTTTGAGTTGGGGGGTGCTCATTTATTTTTAGATCGAGTTTCTATGCTAGCATCCAAAATTATTGAAGATGCCAGAGTGGGGATTTCGCCTTTAGAAAAATCTACTAGGTATGTAGTTTTTGATCAAAAAGGGATTAATGGCGATTTTTCTTTCTTTAAAGATCCTGAAATCATGGAATCTAAATTTAAAGATTTGTATTTAAAAGTAAATAGAGAGTGTTTTGAAGTTTATGCTAAAGCTGTAGCTATATTTTTAGAATATTTTCAAAAACAAATCCCAATTGAAAAAGAACAATTTCCAGATATGAGTGATGAAAATCGCTTGAAGAAATTTGGTGAGTTAAAAGATGAAAAATCTATTAAAGCGGCTCAAGTTGCCTACAGATTTTCAGTTCGTTCTAAAGCTTGTGACGTCGCCAGAGTTTTACTTCCAGCTTCAGCTTTTACGAATATTGGAGAGTTTGGAAATGCCAGAGCTTATGGATATTTATTTACCAAAATGGCCAGTTTAAATTTAGCTGAGATGCAAATGATCTCTTTTGAAGCTGTCAGAGAGTTAAAAAAAATTCTCCCCAAGTTTTTTGATATTGTAGATAACGCTCATGGATCATCTTATCAAGGATATTTGAAAAAAACTGATGGATCGTTGAGAAAGAAGGCAAAAGAGCTTTTAAAAGGGATAAAGCCAGAAAAAGTAGATAGGGTAGAGCTGATAATTTTACCACAAGATCCAGAAATTACTATTGCAGCAGCTTTGCTTTATCCATACACTAATCTGCCATTAAAACAAGTTTTAAGTTTAGTTAAAAAAATAAATAAAACTAAAATTGGAGAGATAATTTATGACTCGCTAAGGTTTAGAACCAATCGCCGACATAAACCACCCAGAGCTTTTGAACTGCCAGGCTATGAATTAGTTTTTGATATTTTAGGCAACTTTGGAATTTATCGAGATTTACATCGTCAAAGAATGCTGACTCAACAACGACAGCATTTAACTACTGAACATGGGTTTGATATGCCTTTGGAATTTGAGGAAAATAATTTGGATAAAGAATTTGAGCAAGTGATGAGCAGTGTTAAAAAAGCACATGATAAAATAGATTTTTCTTTTCCAGATGAGGCCCAGTATTTAACCACTATGGCCAATTATACTAGATGGTATATGGGGATGAATTTACGAGAAGCGTTTTGGTTAACAGAGCTAAGATCTACTCCTCAGGGTCATTTTAGTTATCGAACAATTGCTCAAGATATGTTTTTGAAGGCCTCAAAAGTTTATCCATTTTTAAAAAATTTAAAAGCGATGAACACGCACTTTGTGGATATGTCTGATCGCAGCAAAAACTTGGAGCGGATGGAAGCAATGCAGCGAATTCAAGTAAAACTTGCTGCAATTGAGGATAAATACTCCTAGTAAGAGTATCGTGGAAAGTTGGTTCTGACGCTGTATCCTAATCCTTCAAAGACATTTCTAAGCTGTCTTACAAGGCTCCTTCTCATTAAAACTCTTCCATCCAATCTAACTTCATCATCAATATGTCTAAACTCTACTATTGTAGGAACTCCACTTTCTGTATAAGTAACATCGCGAGTTGGATCTAAACTTTTTGTAAAGCTCAATGGTGTTTTTTGAATCTCTAAATGGGCTATACCTGCAGTTATATCGACTTCTAAAACACTTACACCATGATTAAGCACAAATCTTTGAGCTCCATTGCTTAATACTTCCATTAATAGAATATTAATTATTAACCTATAATTTGTCAAATGATTGCTTATAAAGATAATATTGCTTTTTAGCTTCAGTCTTGTTAAACTACTCAAATCAAACATCTATTACCTAATGTTTTCCTGAAACTTACTTGGTAATGGAGATGGAAAAGGAAAACTATGAAACTTAATGTTCCTTCAATGCAAGATTTATTAACTGCAGGTGTTCATTTTGGACACCAAGTTCGTCGTGGCCACCCAAAGATGAATCAATATATTTATGGGGCCAGAGATGGTGTGCATATTATTGATTTAGCTAAATCAGAGGAAAAATTAAAAGAAGCAGTTGAATTTGTCTATAACTTAGGCAAAGAAGGCAAAGTTTTACTTTTGGTTGGTACTAAAAAACAAGCTAAGGAAATTGTAGAGAGTTTAGCAAAAGAAGTTGATGCTCCATATATTAGCGAGCGTTGGGTTGGAGGGTTATTAACTAATTTTGATGAGATCAGACGTAACTTAAAGCGTTTAGGTGATCTAAAAAATGAAAAAGAAGCTGGAACTTTAACTCGCTATACTAAAAAAGAGCAACTGCTAATTGATAGAGAATTAGAAAAATTTGAGCGAGTATTTGGTGGGGTAGCTAAAATGGATAAAGTTCCTGATGCTATGTTTGTAGTTGATGCTGTCTCTGATAAAACCGCTGTTAAAGAAGCCTTTAATAAGGGTCTAACTTTAGTTGGTTTTGCAGATACAAATTCAGATCCAAATATGTTAGATTTTCCCATTCCAGCCAATGACGATGGAATTAAATCCATTAAAATAATTTGCGAGACAGTTATTAAAGCTTATGGTGAAGGTAAAAAATCCGCCGACGCTAAAGCTATGGCGGACAAGGAAGCTGTGGATAAAGAGAAAAATGCTCAGGTTGTAGATGGTGAGAATAAGCTAGATAAGGCAGTGGCTGAGGAAGCTGAAGTTTTGGAAGAAGTTGTTGAGAAAAAAGCAGTAGAAGAATCAGAAAGGAAAGTCTAATGAAAACTGAAATTAATGATATTAAAAAATTAAGAGAAGAGACAGGAGCTGGGATTGCAGATTGTAGAGTGGCATTGCAAGAATCAAATGGAGATTTTGCTAAAGCTAAAGAGTATTTGAAGAAAAAAGGTTTAGAAAAGTCAGCTGAAAAATCAAATAGAGAAGTTAAAGCTGGCCTGGTGGAAACTTATTCACATTCTGGCAGAGTTGGGGTATTAGTAGAACTACTTTGTGAAACTGATTTTGTAGCAAAAACTGATGATTTTAAATCGCTAGCCCATGAAATTTCGCTGCAGATTGCCTCAATGAATGCATCGAGTGTTGAAGAGTTGTTAAAACAAGAATATATTAGAGATAACTCTCAAACTGTGGATCAACTAATTAAAAGTGTGATTTCTAAATTAGGAGAAAATATTCAAGTTGGCAGATTTGAAAGAATAGCATTAGGAGAATAATTTATGGACTCTGTCCTAAATGATGCAAATCAAAAGATCCAAAATGCCATCGAGCATTTAAAAAAAGAGCTCTCTACAATTAGAGCAGGTAGAGCTAATCCATCTTTGATTGAAAATCTGCCAGTTTCTGTCTATGGATCACAGATGAAACTGATGGAAGTAGGCACTATCTCTGCTCCGCAACATTCACTTTTAACAGTTTCTATTTGGGACGCCTCTATTGTTAAAGATGTTGAAAAAGCTATATTGGAAGCAAATATTGGATTAAACCCTGCAGTTGACGGGCAAACTATTAGACTGCCAATTCCAGCTTTAACTGAAGAAAGAAGAGCAGAATTTGTAAAACAAGCTACCCACAAAGGTGAAGAGGCTAAAGTTAGTATCCGTCAAATCCGAGCTGATGAGAGATCCAAATGGGAAATGGCAAAAGAGGCAAATGAATTTGGTGAAGATGAATTATTTAGAAGACAAAAATTGCTGCAAGAGCTAATTGATAAAACCATGGGAAGTATTGATGAGTTAGTTAAAGCTAAAGAAGAAGAACTTCGTCAGATTTAACATGTTTATAGTAGTTTTTATCATTACATTACTTATCCTAGTTTTAATCCATGAATTTGGACATTTTATAATGTCCAAAAAATTTAATATTAAAGTGTTGGAGTTTGGGTTTGGTATTCCACCTAGAATTTGGGGTAAAAAAATTGGTGAAACTCTTTATTCAATTAATCTTTTACCATTTGGCGGGTTTGTTAGACCTTTAGGTGAAGATGAAGTTAGTAAAGAAATTTTAGCTAATAAACGCTCATTTGCGGCCGCTGCAATTCATAAGCGAATTATTGTGGTAGCAGCTGGTGTAGCAATGAATTTAGTATTGGCCTGGATTCTTTTTTGGATTGTGATTGTTGCTCAAAACTTTAAAGTCCAGATCCCACTTTTAACCGATCATAAATTTATCGGAGTTTATCAAAACAATGAACAATATGTAGTGATTGATTCTTTATCCAAAGGTTCTCCTGCTGAACAAGCTGGGATTAAAGAAGGAGAAAGAGTTGTTGCATTAAATGATAATTTTATTAAAAGTAGCCAAGATTTAGTGGACCAGACCAAACTTCATGCCGGGGAGCAGGTTAAATTGACTTTATCTGATTTAGAACAAAAAAATTACCGATCAGTTGAGATTATCCCAAGAAAATCTCCTCCAAAAGGTCAAGGTGCACTGGGTGTGAGTTTGAATTCTTTTGATGTAGCTAATTTGGAATTTAAAGATCCTTTGCAAAAAATACTTTCTGGTCCAATCTATAGTTTAAATATCACAACTTATACTGGTGAATTGCTGGGAAAATTAATTTCAACTTCTTATCAAAAAAAAGATATCACTCCAGTTTCTCAAGCTGTGTCTGGTCCAATTGGGATGACTGCAATTATCAAACAAGTGTTAGCTACTCAAAATCCATTAATTCCTTATTTAAATTTACTAGCAGCTCTATCGCTAAATTTAGCCATTATTAATGTCTTACCATTTCCTGGTTTAGATGGTGGAAGATTATTTTTCTTAATTTTGGAAGCTATTACTCACAAAAGAACTCATCCAACATTGGAAAAATATGTTCATACCGTCGGTTTGGCGATACTTTTATCGCTAATTATCCTGATTACTATCTCAGATATCCGCAAATTTCTAATTTAGCTTGTAATTTTGCAGACTTTTCCTTATATTAAAATTAATGGTCAAACTGCTCGCGACTTTTATTTTGATACTGACAATTATGCTTTTCCCACCAGCAACGCTAGCTTATATCTCTCAAAATTCACTGCCTGGTGATAGGCTTTATCCGGTTAAGCGGGGTTTAGAAGATGGGGTTTTGTGGCTGGCTTCAATTAGCCTATTCTCAAAGAAGGTATAAAGAAACAACCGGGCTTTTAAGTAGTGGTAGCAATGAACAAATCTCTCAATCTTTAAATAATTTAATTTTGCAAACTGCACTGGCGGCTAATCAGATTAAACTTGTCAGCAATCCAACTCAAAGAAGGCAGTTAATTGTTAATCTTTCAAATCAGATTCAAGTTTATAACCAAGGCTTAAATAGCGCTAAAACTCAGTTTGCTGAAAAATCAACAAGCTCAAATTCTACACCAACCTCTCAAAGTTCCAACAATGATTTAGCTCAGCAAGTTGATGATACTCAACAGCAACTGCAAGATATTAATGATGCTCTAAATCAAGCTAATAATGATCAAAGTTCTCCAGGTAGTGGCAGTAATACAAATAATTTTAATTTACAAGATGCTTTAAATGAAGTGGATAGTATTGATATTAACTCCTTGCAAGATGCTTTTGATCAGAAAAAATCGCAATATGAAAATTTAAGTCCAACACCATGAGAAGATTTTTTAAGCAGCAAATTTTTTATCTATTTATAACTTTAATTTGTTTGATACTCATTTCTAAAGCAGCTTTTGCTCAAAGCGCCAGCCCTAAACAGCAAAATGTAACAGTTACTATACCAATAAGTTGCACTCAAGTTTTAACCGGAATGAGAAAAGATTATTTGGATCTTTTAATCTTAAGCCAATCAATAATTAATAGGCTTAATACCAACGAAAAAAATACCGAAAATTATTATCAAACAATTATGATTCCAGCTGGAAAAACAGTTGATGCCTACAAAGATTTATCAGCTGCTGTTCATGAGACTGCTAAATCAATTCAAGAAGGCTATGATAAAATTAAATTAGAAACTGCCCAAATAAGCTGTAATGATAAAAATATCAAAGATATAACTCTGCAACTTAATACTGATATCCAAAATCAAATTGATTTAATGC
>JACPZA010000001.1 GCA_016195715.1 Candidatus Daviesbacteria bacterium | reverse complement strand
TGAACTATTGTTGGAAGGTTTCAGCAGTAAACAATTAGGAAAAATGACTCTACAATTCCCCATTGGTCACCATCGCGGCTATTGCACTATGCTCAGCGGGCAGGATGGGATGACTTTCGAACTTTTGATTGGTTTGCTGTTATTGAATATCCTCAGTTGTTTTTAGAAGAAACAGAACAGTTATTGGCTATATATTAAGCACTCGACAATTCGGGTACACCAGTTTTTATAACGATTGTTCCAGCTAACTTATCATGTAATGTTTGTTTATTCTGCTCTTTTAACATCCAAAGACCATCAATAACTAAAATAGCATAACTGATGATCGTACCGATAAAAACTATTTTAGTACTACATTCTGAAAGAAAAATTATAATTTGTCTGATCGTTGCTTGCTTATATGTGGGGATTGAATTAGTAGTTAATGAAATAACCTTAATATGAAGGAGTCTTCCTCCAATACCTTGTCCTTTTCTTCCAATAAAATATATAAAGTACACATTATTAACAATTAAGAAAAATATAAATGCAACCCATACTGGTAAACCAACAAAGCCTGACCATTTTGAGTAAGCATTACTCAAGCTAAAGTATGGAAATAGAAGGAAAAGACTCAAACCAAGAAGGATAAATGCATCTATCACCCATGCTATCAAGCGTCGCCAAATACTGGCATATATCATATTTTTAGTTTAATACTGTTAATATGCTTGCTCCGAGACGTAGATGGTATTGAAACTTGTCAGCGGTGGCTGGTTGACTATGTTGGAACGTATTACAAGCATTTATTAGAACAAATACTATTGAATTACCAACCACAAATGCTTTAGTTTAATCCTCTCAAGAATACCCAAATCTTTTATAATACCAAGTTTTCACAACCTGAGTTGATGCTATATAGGAAAGTAGAATGACTCCAAGGATTAGCCAATATAGGAATGGTAAATGGACAAAGTTCAGTGTCCCAGAAAATGGCGAGAATGTAAGATATATTCCAATAAGCATGATAACCACCGTTGTTAGTATCAATGGTTTGCTTGCCATTGTCTGCAAGAAAGGTATCTTTCTACTTCTTATGACATGAACGATCAATGTCTGTGTTAGGAGTGACTCCACAAACCATCCTGTTTGAAATAGGGAAGGATTACCCCATGCATGGAAAATAAAAAGCATTACTCCAAAGGTAACATAGTCAAAGATTGAACTGATTGGTCCTATAAAAATCATAAATCTACTAATTTCCATAATCTCCCATTTTCTTGGTTTTTCTATATATTCTTCATCTACATTGTCTGTAGGTATTGATGTTTGAGACAGGTCATATAAGAGATTATTGGTAAGAAGCTGTAGAGGGTTCATCGGAAGAAATGGAAGGAATAGACTTGCCCCAAGGACGCTAAACATATTGCCAAAATTTGAACTTGCTCCCATCTTGATATATTTAATGATATTCCCAAACACTTTCCTTCCCTCAATGACACCATCGGAAAGAACAGTCAAACTCATCTCAAGAAGAATAATATCAGCAGATTCTTTGGCTATATCAACAGCCGTATTGACTGAAATTCCTACATCTGCTGCCCGCAGTCCTGGTGCATCGTTTATGCCATCTCCTAAAAAACCCACCACATAATCTTGTTGTTGAAGCGCCTCTATAACTCTCTTTTTATCGTCAGGAGAAAGTTTAGCAAAAATTGTAGTCACTATCGATTGTGTTTTCAGTTCTTCTTCTGTCATTTTATCTATCTGATTACCTAATAGTATATTTCGTACAGGCAGACCAACCTCATCGCAAATCTTTTTTGTTACCAATTCATTATCACCTGTCAAAACTTTAATATCGATACCATTTTTTTTAAGTTGCTGGATTGCCAGAGCAGCTGAGGGTTTAGGAGGGTCAAAAAATGCCATCAGTCCAAGAAATGTTAGCTCCTTTTCATCTTCATGAGTATAATGCTCTCGCCCATTAACTAGCTTTTTATATGCCACAGCAATGACACGAAAGCCATCGTTGCTAAAGTTATCCCTCATTGTTTTAATTTTTTGTAAGCTTTCATCTCCAAGATCATGTACTTCTCCATCTAACTCATAACTATTACAAATACTCGTAACTTCCTCAATCGATCCTTTACAAATAAGAATCTTTTTATCTATTTTATCTTCCACAATCACAGATAAGCGACGTCTAACAAAATCAAATGGAAGCTCATCAATCTTTTTGTAATCATTACTTATTGTTGTAAGATTATTCTTTTGGGCGTAATCACCAACAGCGGTGTCTAAAAGATTCTTAAAGCCTGTTTGGAAAAAACTATTCAGATAAGCAAAGTGCAGGACATTGAAGTCTATTGCTCCTGTGATATTTATATTCTTTACCAAAACTATCTTGTTTTCAGTTAGGGTCCCTGTTTTATCTGTACACAATATATCCATGGCTCCAAAATTCTGGATAGAACTCAGCCTTTTAACGATCACTTTCTTTTTTGACATTGCTATTGCCCCTTTTGAAAGATTTACCGTAACAAGAGCTGGCAACATTTCTGGTGTTAGCCCAACTGCTACAGAGATGGCAAACAGAAAGGCTTCCCACCAGTTACCCTTTCCAAATCCATTAATTAGAAATACCGTCGGTACCATCACAGCCATAAAACCAACCATCAACCAGGTAAAACGTTCTATTCCCTTATCAAAACTGGTAAGAATGCGCTGTCCAATAATACTTTTTGCAATATGTCCAAAATATGTATTTCCGTTTGCAGCAATTACAATTGCTTTTCCTATACCGCTTCCTACATTGGTTCCCGTATAACACATATTTTGCAGTTCCAGAGGGTTTTCTATACGATCTAAGGGTATATTGGCGTGTTTCTCAGCTGGAAGAGCTTCACCCGTAAGAAGGGATTGGTTAATAAAAAGATCCTTACTTGAGACGAGACGAAGATCAGCAGGGATAAGATCGCCCGCTGATAGATTTATTATGTCACCTACCACTACCTCTTTTAAATCTATTTCTATTGGTTCATTATTCCTAACAACGGTACATGTAGTTGTCACCATTGACCTGAGATTTTCTGCTGCATTGTACGCTTGATTCTCTTGGTAAAATCTAAGACTTACACTCACTAAGACCATGATTGAGATTATGATTGCTGTGGGAATATCATCTGTAATAAGAGATATTATTGTTAGAATAATAAGAAGAAAAATAAGAGGATTTTTAAATATGATAAGAAGTCGCAAATACCAAGGATCTCGCTTCTCATGAACTATTTCGTTCAATCCAAACTGCTCCAGACGTCTCTCTCTTTCTTGTTTTGTTAATCCTTCGGAAGAAGTGTTCAGCTCATGAAGTAATTCATCAATGTCTTTATATGCATAAGCAGCCAATTTCGTTACAACCTCAGAAGAGGGTTTATCTTTACTTCTTTGTAAATTGAATCTAAATACAAAGGAGGATAATTTATCAATGTATTGAAAAACAAAAGTTTTCAACATCATAGAAATAAAAATCTCACCTAACTCATTTAAAAACTAATAAAGGAAGAGTAATAGAAAAACGAAGAAGATATTAGATCAAAGAGATATTTCTAAGTTTTCTTGGCATTATCTATTATTTATACTTAATCTTTTGTTTTTAGTTACAAATCAATTTCTCTAAATATCTCTTCTATCTAATATCTGGAATTTCTCTATCCATTGTTTTTCCATCATCTTCCCAAATTAACGCGAGATACTTTTACCCTAGAACTATTGGGGTTTTCTGTCAAGTGGACAAATGTAAAGAAGATGTAAAGAAGAAGATTTATTCTTTTGCCGCAACTACTTTGTTTATCATATTGAAAGGGCCAAAATCATGACGTTTCACTTCAAATCCGTGCTTTTGAAAATACTCAGCGTTATCTCGACCAAAAGGACGGATTGAGCCAATGTTGATTAGTCTGAATATAAGCCTAGCCATGAAGTTATTATTCTGTGGTACGCTGCCAGCAATAATGATTACTTTACCTTTCTTTTTAAGGACTCGTTTCATTTCTTTTATAGCTTCATCTAAGTCTTCTATTTCTGACATAACAAATGTTCCAACTATACAATCAAATGTTTCATTTTTAAAAGGTAACTTATGAGCAGATTGATGAAATATATCAACATCAAAGCCAGCGCCTTTTAATCTTCTTCTTGCCTCATACGCCATACCAGGTCTTATTTCAACTCCAGCAACAGTATATCCCTTCTTAGCCAACTTGAGCAGTAATTTACCTGGACCTGGACCAATCTCTAGTATATGTTTACCAGTTAAGTCATCAAGTACTCTATTTTGCCATTTTTCCCAATGGCCACCAGAGACTATCTGTGTAAACGCATGATATATATATGGCCATTTCAAAGTGGCATGATAAAGATGGTCATATAATCTATGTGATTTCATAATGGAATTATACAATTTAGAGGATAAATGAACCAGTCTTTTTATTTGGATTGTTGTGATAGTCTAAAATATATTAAGCGGTGGCTGGTTGACTATGTTGGAACGTATTATAAGCAATTACTTGAGCAAGTTTCACTCACTTCCCAACTACAACCAATGTCAGCTTTTGTGAAGTAAATATACAATAAGCCATATTTCTTGTATTTTTGAGATCCATTACTTTCTTATCTCTTTTTCTACTACCGCATCAAGTAATTTTCTCATCTCATTTCTCTCGTCATATTTACTATAATGCCGTGTATAAGCTTTATTTAATTCTTCAATATTAATTGAACCATCTTCATTAAACCTTTTGTCTAATTTTGTCATTAAAATCACCTCATTTTAAAAAGAACCACCCAATGGGTGGTCTATGTGACCTAGTATATTTATATTATACCATCTATTTGGTATTTTAATTTTAAAATCTCATAATATCATTAACATCTTTTTCCAATTGCTGTTTTTGTTTGGGAGTAAGTTTAGCTAATTCTTCTTCTTCGTAATTTTTGGTTATTTCTTCCTTAGTAATTTTTAGTTTTTTAACAATCGCCATTATTTTTGCTTCATTACTTATTTGATATATTCTAATTAATTTTCTTAAATATTCGTAAATCAATGTGAGTCTTATAACCAGATAAATAAACAACAATAAAACTGCTATTTTATCCCAAAACAAAATGCCTAAGCCAAATACAAATTCAACCCAAAAATGATACCATTTCATACCTATAATTTTAGACTACACGCTGATAAAAAACAATTAAGGCTGCAAGCTATTAATCAACCGTAACCAGCTTTAGCTTTTGTGAGTTAATTATAAACTCTTAACTCCTAGAGTCTCAAAAGGATAGTGTTTTTCCTTATGGAGATAGAGAGGATTTAATTTTTTACCAGTTCCCGTTTGTAATCTTAAAACTCCAAGATACTTCTTATTATAACTCTTTTTCAACAAATCAAATTCTGTTATTAATGCAATAGTCGGGTGAATTTGGCAAATAGTATAGATTTCCTTGTCTTTATTAGTCTGACCAAGAATTATTACTGGATTTTCTTTATGTGTATCTTTTAAGTTATTATGTAGTTCACTCCAAGATGGAATAATAATATTTTTAGCCACATAACATAGTATTGCTGTATCTTTTGGATAACTTTTAGTAGGAGACAACTTAGTTCGCCTTAAAAAATCTATTATAGATTCTTGAGAATGTTTCTCATAGGTTACAACTTCAATCTCTTGG
>JACPZA010000036.1 GCA_016195715.1 Candidatus Daviesbacteria bacterium | reverse complement strand
TACTTGATCAAACTTGCTATCTGCTCCAGATAAATTACAGTAACAATGATAATTCATAATGTCAAAATAGCCTTTAATAGAGTAAGGGGTGGTATAAGGAGCATTACCCAAAATATTATTTAAAAAATCTGGGGCTGGCTTACTGCCTTGAATTAACCCTCCTAAAACAACTTGGATACTGGGGTCTGCTGCTTTGACAGCTTGATAGGTCTGTTGGACAATGTGTCCATAATGCTCGCTCATTTTCTGCTGTAGATCTGCTGGGGGAGTACCAGTATAAGCAGGGGCTGTTTGACCATAGGTGTAATAGAGCATTGCTCCTGAACCATCTGGTTCATTACCCATCTCAAAATATTTAATCCAACCTTTGGCATAACCATTAGTTTTGGTATAGGCTTTTTCTGGATGCTCAACTGAACCATAACGGGAGATAAATGCGAAGGTATAATCATAATATTTTTGATAATCACATGGCTCGGCTTTGACAAGATCTGCTTGACCAATAACTTGACCCATAACGTTTAACGTACCAACAGGAGGGGAGGCGCTACACCAATTGACTGAATAAAATACATTATGGAGAAAAGATCGGCCGTAAACATTGACAATATTATTAATAGTACTATCGCATTTTGTCCAATTATATGGTTTGCCATCTGCTGACTGTACAGCCCCCCAATCACATCCATTCCCACTTGCCCTAATCCAGCCAATATTTGCATCCCTAGCCAAGGAGATAGCATTCAAATATTGAGGATCACTCTCTTCTACTCCTCCAGCATTAAAACCATAATTATCCGGAGTTAAAATTAAACTGGCACGAGAAGAAGGTTTTGGATAAAGGGAGTTAAACAGGGTGTCTTTAAAATTAAAAATATTTGAAATGACTAAAAAAGCAAGCAAGCCCAAAGAGGCTAAAAGAATTATAAAAGGTATTGCTCCACCTTCTGAATTAAAAGATTTAAACTTTAAGGGCATTAAATTAAGATTAGTGGGAATTTAGTGAGAAGTCAAGGCGTACCAACTTCTACATTTTGATTTCAATATCGACACCTGCAGGCAGTTCTAAATACATCAACGAATCAATTGTTTTATCAGTTGGTTCAACTATCTCGATAACTCTTTTGTGGGTTTTAATTTCAAATGTTTCTTGGGAATTTTTATCAGTAAAAGGAGATTTAGGGACTGTGATTCTGGTGCGTTTGGTGGGAAGTGGAATAGGGCCTACAATTTTTGCTCCAGTTCTTAAAGCAGTATCAAGCAGCTGCTCACAGGTAGCATCTAATACCCGATGATCATAACTTTTAAGTCTAACTCTAATCCTGCCCTTAGCCATATTTTCTTTTCTCCTTTGTTAACGTGCAACAATTATACACTAGGCACAAAAAAAGGGCCAATCTGGCCCCTGTTTTTTCATGCTCACCAAAATTTAAGCAATAATTTTGGTAATTACTCCAGCTCCAACTGTTTTACCACCTTCGCGGATAGCAAATCGCAATCCCTCTTCCATGGCAACAGGGGTAATTAACTTAACAGTCATTTTAGTAGTATCACCTGGCATAGCCATCTCTACACCTTCTGGGAGTTGTACCTCACCAGTCACATCAGTAGTTCTAATATAAAACTGGGGTCGATAGCCTTTAAAAAATGGGGTATGTCTTCCGCCCTCTTCTTTGGCTAATACATAGCTTTCGGCTTCAAACTCAGCATGTGGGGTAATTGAACCAGGTTTGGCTAAAACTTGACCACGCTCCACATCATCTTTTTCAATGCCCCGAAGTAAAATTCCAGCATTATCTCCAGCCATCCCCTCATCTAAAAGTTTATGAAACATCTCAATTCCAGTTACCACGCTTTTCTTAGTTGGCCGAATTCCTACAATCTCTATTTCCTCATTTACTTTAACCTTACCTCTTTCAATCCTCCCAGTTACCACTGTTCCTCTACCTTTGATTGAGAAAACATCCTCAACTGCCATCAAAAATGGCTTATCAACTTCCCTAACTGGAGTTGGGATCCAAGTATCAACTGCCTCCATTAAAGCTTCAATGCTTTTAACTGCTTCTGGGTCACCTTCCAAAGCTTTTTTAGCAGAACCTCTAATAATTGGAGATTGTGGGTCATATTCATATTTTTTAAGTAAGTCTCTGACCTCTTCTTCAACCAAATCTAATAACTCTGGATCATCAACCATGTCACATTTATTTAAATAAACTACAATTGCTGGAACTCCTACTTGTCTAGCAAGCAAAAGATGCTCTCTAGTTTGAGGCATTGGTCCATCTGGAGCAGAAACAACTAAGATTGCTCCATCAGTTTGAGCAGCACCAGTGATCATGTTTTTAATGTAATCTGCATGACCTGGCATATCGATATGAGCGTAATGTCTTTTATCAGTCTCGTACTCAGCGTGAGTAATATTAATAGTAATTCCCCGGGCTTTTTCCTCAGGAGAGTTATCAATCTGTTCGTAAGATTTAAATTCAGCCTGACCTTTGCCTGATAAGACTTTGGTAATAGCTGAAGTTAGAGTTGTTTTTCCATGGTCAACGTGACCCATGGTTCCAACATTGACGTGTGGTTTGCTTCTATCAAATTTTTTTGCGTCTGCCATGATATTTAAAATCCAGCTTTCAGCAAGCTGGCTAATGTAATATACACTAACTTTCTCTAAAAAGCAATAGTTTTGTTGGTCTAATTTGCAGTAACAGTTATAGTACTAGAGGAAGTGTTATTAGAGTTATCATAGGCTTTGGCTTGGACGGTATATTTTTTACCTTTAGCTCCAGGGACTTTCCAGGAACAAGAGTATGGTGAGGTAGTATCAGTACAGGTTAAGCTACTGTTAACATAGAATTCTACTTTAGAGACAGCTATATTATCTGAGGCAGAAGCTGCAATGTTAACTGTAGAAAGTTTTGAAACAGTAGAACCATTTAAAGGATAGATTATGGAGACTGTGGGGACAGTAGTATCAGTAGAGGTAGGGGTTGGAACAGGTGTTTGGGTAGGTACAGGAGTTGGGCTAGGCAAGGGATTATTAACAATGACTGTAACAATAGCAGATGTACCTAAGTTATTAGATGGGTCTATAGCATTAGCTACCAAAGAGTGGGTTCCATTGCTAAATTGAGTTGTATCCCAAGCTACTGAGTAAGGTGAGCTAGTACTCTCTCCTATATAAACCCCATCTATTAAATAAGTAACTTTAGATACAGAGACATTGTCTGAAGCAGTAGCAGTTAAATTAACACTACCTGAGACTGTTGAACCTGAAACAGGTGAGGTGATAGAGACTGTTGGAGGAGTAATATCTAAGACTGGATTGTTAACAGTGACAGAGGTTGTACTAGAAATTCCAATATTACCAGCACTATCATAAGCTTTAGCTAAAATGGTATGTGTTCCATTTGCAAAAGTTGTTGTGTCCCAAGAATCAGAATATGGGGAAGTTGAATCTGCAGTGTGTAAGCTATTATCTATATAGAACTCTACCTTTGTTACAGCTACATTATCTGAGGCTGAAGCAGCAATACTTACTATGCCAGAGATAATTGAGTTAGAGGTGGGTGAGGTGATAGAGACTGTTGGAGCAGTTGTATCAGGTAAAGGTGTAATACCTGTAGCTTTCTGTAATGCAGCATAAGCATCTATTTTACCCCAACCATAATATTGATCCCAACCAGGATCCCCTAAATCTTTGGCTGTTGAGGTAATAATATCTGTTACTTGTTGAGGAGCTAGATTAGGAGCTGCAGAAAAGATTAAACCTGCTAAAGCTGCCACTAAAGGGGAGGAGTAAGAGGTTCCTGAATCAGCCTGATAGCTATTAGTTGTATTTGTTGTATAGATTCCTACCCCAGGAGCAACCACATCTAATCCTGTTCCATAGCTAGAAAAGTTCGCTCTATTATCAGAACCATCAACTGCCCCCACAGCAATGACATTTTGATCACCTGCTGGGTAATCTATTGAAGAGAGGTTGCTGTTGCCTGCAGCTGCAACTATAACTAACCCTTTATTCCAGGCATAATTAACAGCATCTTGCTCTGATTGAATAAAGACTGAACCTCCATAACTAATATTTATAGTCTTAGCACCATTATCTGCTGCATAATCAATGGCTTTAATTTCATTTGATAAATACATTGCACCAGTTGAATCCGCAGCAACTAATGGCATAGTCATAATATTTCTGCCTAGGGAAGCTACACCCTTACCATTATTGGTAGCTGCGTCCATAGTTCCTGCAACAGCTGTTCCATGTCCTGTTTTGTCAGCAGTATCAGTGTTATTGTCTACAAAGTTATAGCCATTAGAGGTCAATTGGCCTGCTAAATCTTCATGTTGGGAATAAACTCCTGAATCAATAACAGCCACTGAAACTGCTGTAGATCCTTTATTAATATCCCAAGCAGTTGGGGCATTAATATCTTTTAGATGCCATTCAACAGAAAACCAAGGATCATTAGGAACATCATCAGCTTTTAATAGATAATCAGGCTCAGCATATTCTATTAAATTATTCTTACTTAAAGCTTCTAGTACTCTATCTTTGGCTTTAGGATTAACTTTTACTAGGTCTACACTTATCTGTTTAAGATTATCTTTTTTTTCTAATCCATATAGTTTATAAACAGATTGTTTCTGTTTGTCCGACAGACCATTTTTGAACTTAACTAATATCTGATCAGAAGCAGAAGGAGAGACTTTTGTTTGAGCAAAAGAGGAGGGTTTAGGAAAAAGAGAGCTAAATAACTTATCTCTAAAATTAAAAGTATCAGATATAAGCAGAAAAGATATTAGCCCTATGGCTGCAAAAAGCAATAACAAAGGAACTACTCCACCTTCACTATTTAGTTTTTTGGGCAAAAAAACCATCTCTTTTTTAAAGTAACTCTTTAGTAAATAGAAGTCAATCCTGTTACTTCTTAGAATCTTTGGAGATCATTTTAAAGGCAGATTGGACTGTATCCATAAATTGAGCTGGAAAAATTATAGTAGAGTTTTTCTCTGTAGCTATTTCAGACATAGTTTGCAAAGTTCTAAGTTGTAAGGCTACTGGATGTTTAGCAATCAGATCTGCAGCCTGACCAAGCTTAGTAGCCGCCTGATATTCTCCATCTGCAGCTATAATTTTAGCTCTTCTTTCCCTATCTGCTTCAGCTTCTTTAGCCATAGCTCTTTGCATATTATCTGGAAGCTGAATATCTTTAATCTCTACAGCAGTCACTTGCACACCCCAGGGTTCTGTATGATCATCAATCACCTTTTTAATTTTTTCATTAACAGAAGCAGTTGAGGATAACAGTTCATCTAAACTAAACTGGCCTACAATATTTCTAACAGTAGTTTGGGAAATTTGATTGACTGCTGAGTAAACATTCTCTATAGCTACCACAGATTTTTGTGGATCAACAATGTGATAGTAAGCTACAGCGGCAATATCTATAGAGACATTATCTTTGGTAATAATTTTTTGGGAAGGGATCTCCATAGTCACAGTTCTTAGAGCAACTTTTTGCATTGTTTCTAAGATTGGGATTAGCAAAATCAGTCCTGGCCCTCTCACTCCAGTGACTCTACCTAAGAAAAAAATCACAGATCTTTCATATTCTTGAACAATCCTAATGCTAAATACTAGAAAAAATATTATTACTGCTGCCACAACTCCAACCAAAATCATAGCTTGAGTTTAACTCCGTTCTTCTTCCAAATCAATAGATCATTACTTACACTCCCGATGTGTAAGTAATATAATACAAGATATGTTACTATTCATCCCATGCCGTCTCGAATAACACACTTTGAAAATGATTTCTTCTACCATATTTTTAATAGAGGGGTGGAAAAACGTATACTCTTTATGGATGATTCTGATTACCACCGCCTTCTAGAAGTCCTATACTATTATCAATTCTCAGGACCAAAACCGAGATTTTCCACACACAAATATTTTCGTAACCAAACTTTTAATAAAAATCCTAAGATTGTTGAAATTATCTCTTACTGTTTAATGCCAAATCATTTTCATCTTCTACTGAAACAATTAAAAGATGGGGGTATTCAGGAGTTTATTCGCAAAATTAGCAACAGTTATACAAAATACTTTAATACTAAACATAAACGTGTTGGTCCATTATTTCAAGGAAACTTTAAAGCAAAAGATATAGAAACAGATGAACAACTCGTCCATGTCTCTCGCTATATCCATTTAAATCCCTTTGTTGCTGGTTTAACAAATAATCTAGAAAACTTCCCATACTCCTCCTATCAGGAGTACCTAGAACCAACGCAAAATAAATTATCTATTCCAAAAGTTATCATGGATTTCTTTAAAAAGCCTGCAGACTACCAAAAATTTATTGAAGACCAAAAAGATTATTCTAAAACCTTAGACCAAATTAAACATTTATTATTAGAAGAATAACTACTTATCACACACCAGGAGTGTGATAAATTAAACTATATGACTAGTCCAACTCAAAATCCTAGTAATAAAAAGCTAATCCGTCACTGTGTGGTCTGTGGAAAAAAAATAAATATTGTGATTCACCACAATAAAACTTACAAAGGTGGCCATTTCTTTGGAAAAATAAACTTAGGTAAGTCCAAAAAAGCTGAATATTGGGAATGTAACAACTGCTATTCTAATCAGTCCAGTTCCACTCCCGGTGTGTGATATTGCTCTCATACTCCCGATGTGCAGTATTATACTTTAACTTTACCTAACGTTCTCTTGATCTGGATTATTCAGATGAGCGGCCACCTCGGCTGCACTTTCCCAGTCTCTGTAAGGGTTACTAGACTTTTTTCTACCGTCAATCGATTCTTCTATATCAGTTACAAAGGACCCTACATATTCTTTATGCTGCCCTAAAGACTGTAGAAATCGGGGGAAACTACTATCACTTGTCAATAATACTCCAAAACCTCTCTCCGCAACTCTATCTGCCCAAGATCCAACCTCTTCAGAAAATCTGCCTTCATCAAACTTCCGACCATGTAATACCCCTCCAGCTCCAACAAAATCTCTACCCATGGAGATAACCTGAGTAACATCCTTTGCTCTTTCTTTTAGCTGAGCTACTCTAGGATTTTCTGGACGGGTAGACTCTTTACTTCCTTGGCTCATATCCTACTTTATACTCTCTCTCTGAAAGTCAAGACTATTTTAAGCTTCTACTCTTCCAGTAAAGCCAGAGACAGCAACTATTTTTTGGGTAAAATTATTTATAAATTCCCTGCCTATGACCAATTTCTAAAATAGTAACCACATTTTCTTTAGCAGAAAATATGTAAATCAATCTATAAGGCCAAGCATAAAGTTTGAATTGTCCTTCAAATTCTCCTTTAAGCTTTTCCCCAGTTAAAGGGTTTTTAATTAGCTTTGCAATTGCTTTGGAAATTTTTTTCTGATCTGAGGATTTTAATTTAAAGAGAGATTTCTCAGCTTGCCTAGTAAGAATTACTTTAACCACTCTTATAATTTTGCTTTTTTCTTAACCTCTTCCCAAGGAACCACCCTACCTTTTTTAATATCTTCCAATCCTTTTTTAATCCCTTTTACTAGCTTAGAATCAGACATGACTTCTAATGTAGCTTCCCAGGAAGCAAGTTCCTCAGCGCTTATTAAAACAGCTTTAGTTTCACCTTTATTAGTAATAGCAATCCTTTTCCCAGAAGAGGAAACCTCATCAATTAACTCGTATAAATTATCCCTAGCGTTAGTAACTGAAATTGTACTCATATCATGATGATACGCTTTTACGTACGTATTGTCAATGAGGTGAAAGCTACTGAAAGCTAATCTCATAGCCAAAAACATCCTGATTGTTTTGTTTTTGGGAATAAGTAAATAAAATTTGGTTATTTTGCTTCTGGAAACTAATCTGTTTGATCTCTTTGCCAGCTGAATCTAGTGCCCAAACTTGAGGATTTGAATTGACCAAATCAGAAGGGATATTTATGGCCAAAGGGGTATCTAATCCTAAGGCCTGTTCTATTATTAAAGAGTTCTGGTCTCTTTTTATTAGCAGATAATGATCTCCTGAAGACAGTTTGGTTTGATTAAACTGGCCATTAAAAATCCCTGCTTGAACAGATGCATCATTAGTAGAAGCTAAAAAACCTGAAGGAGCAATTGAACTGCCCTGTTGATCTAAATAGCTATTTTTAGTATCCCAATTAGCTATTATTGAGACTGCTGGAAATTTACTTTCTGTAACATAATCAGCTAAATCTGCAAAATCAGTTAATCTAACACCTGCAGCTTTTGAATTTATCAGCTGCTGCAAATCTGCAATAAATTTGACCCAAAGCTTAGACTGAAGGGATTCATCGATCATTTGCCATCTATAAGAGAGCATTGTCCCAAAAGCTAAGTTCCAAGTGAGTATCTCTTTTCTATCACTCATAGTTCTACCAGAAAGGTTATGTTGGTAAAATAAAACTTTATCTCCCATCATCCATAAAGCTAAAGGGTATCCATTCCAGTTGTCTGCTCCTCCAAAATCATCATTAATATTTGGGTAGAAAAATAGAGCACTGCCATGAAAACCAAAACTATTTTGAGCTAGTTTATCATAGCCTTGCTCCTCATTAATTCCCCAACTGCTGTATTGTTTGATATGGTCTAGCCAACCATCAGCATAGCTCATTACTCCTTGAGCCTTTGGATTAAAATCTTTTTTAAAAGCTCTAGAACCAATTTGATCTTCAAACAAAAAATCAATGGTGACTGCATTTGGACCCTGACCATGCCACTGACCCATAATTTGAGTTAGTATTTGCTTGGCTAAAGGTAGAGTGGGAGAGACTAAAAAGCCAGTTTTGCCTTGAGGTAAACTACTGCTTTTATCATAACTCTCATACACAGGTTGGCCTTTTTGGTCCAAAACTGCTAAGTCTGCAACCGAAAGATGAGCCAGAGTTTGAGAATTACTAGTCCACCTTGTGGGATTAATATAAGGCATAACTAGCATATTATTGCTATGAGCTGCATTGATGGCTGCTTGAAAATCAGCACTACTGCCATAAGATGGATCAGGTGGCAAAAAATCTGGATAATGGGTATCAAATCCCCCTGAAGTATAATCAGCCGGAGAAAGTAAGGCTGGTTTGGGTAGTAAACCAAAATTAGAACTCCAAGCGCTAAAAGGCATTTTTTTATCAGCTTTAATGAAGATAGATCTGGCTAGTTGAGGAAACTTAACCCCAACTTTATCAGAGATATTTTGATAATTATCAATAGCATTATCAGTTCTATAGCTTAAACTGTTCTCTTTGATAGTCTGGCCAATTCTGATCCTAACTGCTGGAGCTGTATAAGTTTGTTTATTAGCAATCCAGGTTTGAAAGTCATAGTCTATCAAAAAAGTATCTTTTTGCTTTTGGCTGTTATCAGAAAAGCCCATTCTGACAGGCTGAATAGGACCATTTGGATTAATAGTATACAAAGCTAAGCTACTATTTCCTATATTCACTGCTAAAAAATTTCCAAAACCTTTTAACCCTGGATAAAGGCTGTTAAAGGAATGGTGTCCAGTGAAAAAACTTTTTTCTAACCTGATCCCAGGCAAACTAAAGCTGCCATAGCCATTACTAACTTCTGAATCAGAAAAAGACAAAGAGTTAGGCAACAAAACTTCTGTTAAATTTCCCCCAGAATTATTTTGTAAATTTATATTTAAATCAAAATAGGATTTACTTGATGCAGTTAAAATAATTTGAGTATCAACTTGATGGGAAGGTTGAGTGTATTTTAAGATCAAACTTGACTTAGAACTATCCCAACTATAAGAAAAATTATTAGTATAACTGCATCCATCAATTGAACTGATATTAGCATTGGTAAATACAGCTTTCCATAAACAGCCGTTATCAGAACCCTGATTCAGTAAACTATTTCTAGCTTTATCAGTTAAGCTAATAATTGAGCCATTAGTTTTTGAAAGAGTTATTTCATAGTAACTATTACCCAGTTTAATTTGGTTGGTACTATCATCAAAATAGGGGGTGGTTTCAGACACATTTACAGGTCTTAATAATTCTCTATGTCTTGATGCTTGAATAAACTGAGGGGAATTTTTCCTAAAAAAAGATCCTACTAATAGCCCTCCAAAAATCAAACTGATAATCACTAAAAAACTTAAAACAAATAGAGATGCTTTTGTCACAATATTTAAAATTTATTTTTTACCAGTATAAAACTTTAAAGGAAGACGATCAATTTAATAATTAAATTAATGCTTCCTTCTAATCGGAATCGTAAGGTAAAAAGTACTTCCTTTATTCACCTGCGATTCAACCCAAATTTTACCTCTGTGTCTATCAATAATCTCTTTAGCAATATATAACCCTAATCCAAAACCATTACCTTGGCTCTCCTTTGTTTGATAAAATCTATCAAAAAGAAAAGGTTGTTTTTCTTTAGGGATTCCCTCTCCATAATCTTGAACCTTAGCAAGTACATTATTAGTCTGTCTTTTAAGCGTGATAAGAATTTTACTTTTTGCTGGGGAATGTTTAATTGCATTAGAAATGAGATTAATGAAAACCTGCCGCAATCTATCAGGATCAGCTTCGATAATTACCTTCCGCTTCTCCTGAAACACTATTTTGTGACTTCTAGCAATGACTTGCATTTGTTTCACAACTTCTGCAATTAGATCAATCAGATCAATAATTTCTAAGCGCATTAGGAACTTACCTAATTCTATACGGGAAATGTTCAACATATCGTCAATTAAGCGAGTTAATCTCTCTAGCTCGCTATCAACCATGGCTAACTCAGCTAATTTAACCTCTTTTCTTTTATAATAGTGTTGTAATTGATTCTCAACCAATAATTTTAAAACGGTAATCGGAGTTTTTAACTCGTGAGAGGCTATTGACATAAAATCCTCTTTTAATTTATCTAATCTTTTGCGAGCTGTGATATCGTTAACCAAAACTAACCTCGCATCCTTACCTTGAAAAGATATCGGACTCCATTTCACCTCTACATCAACCAAAGTTCCATCTTTTTTGCGATGTCTCCATTCTACTTTTTGAGAAAACCCAGTCTCAGTCCTAACTTTAGATCCTTCTTTAGTATACTTCAGAAAATGTGGCCAATCTTCCGGCGGCCTAATGTCTTTAACTGTCATAGATAAAAACTCTTCCCTAGAAAAACCATAGTGGCGAATTGCAGCTGTATTAATTGCCAGAAATCTTAAGCTATGACTATCGAATATCCACATTGGTTGAGGATTTTTATCAAATAACAGCCGATATTGTTTCTCGCTTTTAGCCATCACCTTGGCTACCTCTTGTTCCTTGACACGTTCAATGTGTTCTTTAATTCTTAAATCAGATCGGTACTTTAAGATACCCACTAAGACAGCTGATAGAGGTAAACTGACAGTTGCTTGCGCTAAATGAACTAGATTATCTAAAGAGTAAAAAAAGATTTTATATGGCTGAGAATAATAGTAGGCAGAATAAAGCCAAACCATAGCAGCTGAGTTTAAACCAGCGCCTAGTCCTCGGCTAAAAGCTACATAAACCACTAAAAGTTGTAAAAGCAGTAGCTGGTCAAAAACAAATACTTGGGTGATCTTTAGTAGCTCTATCGCTGCCAGTCCCACAAGTGTTAAAAGCGGACTAGGTATTCTACGTAGGGGATGATCATTAAGAGCCACACTGACTAAAGAAGATAGCTTCAGTCTTTGAAATTGGAAAAAAGATTGCCCAGGGTTATGGACAGGTTTAACAAAAGTAGTAATTTTGAGTGTCGCAGCCATTTACCTCCCTTAGCTGCAAGCTTTAACTATTTTGCAAGCAAATTTTACGACACTTAATAAGATAAGTCAATAAAAAAGAGTAAGTTTTAGGAAAGAGTAATAAGTTATCTTTCTATTCTTCCTGTAAACCCAGACGCAGCCACAATTTTTTGAGCAATATTAGCTGGAACTGGTTCATAGTGGCTAGGTTCAATATAAGCTGTAGCCCGACCTTGAGACATTGATCTAATAGCAGTGATATATCCACCAAGTTCAGCTAGTGGCACTAAAGCATTAATTACATTTGAATTTCCTCTTTTTTCTGTGCCTAAAATTTGAGCTCTTTTGGCAGATAAATCACCAATCAGATCTCCCATAAACTCCTCTGGAGTAGTAACTTCCACCTTCATGATTGGCTCAAGCAAGATCATATTTGCTTTAGAAGCTGCATCAGTTAGTGCCATTGAACCTGCAATTTTAAAAGCTACCTCCGATGAATCAACATCATGGAAAGATCCATCATAAACTACTACTTTAATATCAGTCACTGGAAATCCAGCCATAATTCCTGTATCTTCCCGCTCTTCTACACCTTTACCAATTGGCGGGATAAATTCTCTGGGAATTCTTCCACCAACAACTTCTGATTCAAATTCCCGACCTTGACCACGAGGCAGCGGTTCAATCCTTAGCAAACAGTGACCATATTGACCTCGACCACCAGTTTGGCGAATATATTTTCCCTCTCCTTCTGAGGGTTGAGTAATGGTTTCTTTATAAGCTACTTGTGGCTCACCAATATTAGCTTCAACTTTAAACTCCCGTTTCATTCGATCAACGATAATTTCCAAATGTAACTCGCCCATTCCAGAAATTATGGTTTGACCAGTTTCTGGATTAGATTTAACTCTAAAGGTGGGATCTTCTTCACCCAGTCGCTGCAGTGCTTGAGCTAACTTTTCTTGATCAGATTTAGTTTTTGGCTCAATTGCTAAAGATATAACTGGTTCTGCAAAAGTAATTGATTCTAAAACAATCGGGGTATTTTCATCGCACAAACTATCTCCAGTAATACTATCTTTAAGTCCAACCACTGCTATAATCTCTCCAGCATAAGCTTCTTCAATCTCTTCCCTGTCATTAGCATGCATAAGTAACACTCGTCCCACTCGTTCCTTAACCCCTTTAGTTGAGTTGTAGATATATGATCCAGATTTTAAAATTCCAGAATAAACCCTAACATAAGTTAATCTTCCAACGTGGGGATCAACTTGAATTTTAAAAACTAATGCTCCCAGTGGATTTTCTTTGGTATTATTAAAAACTAATTCTTCACCAGTTTTTGGGTCAATTCCAACTGTTTTTGGTAAATCTAGGGGTGAAGGTAAAAAATCAATCACCGCATCAAGCATTGGTTGAACACCTTTGTTACGAAGAGATGATCCAGCTAAAACTGGGACAATTTTATTTTCAATCACTGCTTTTCGAAGAGTCTTTTTTAATGTATCAACATCTATCTCCTCACCATTTAAATATTTTTCCATTAAAATATCATCAGTTGAGGTGATCTCTTCGACTAATTTTTCTCGGTGTTTTTTAACTTCCTCCACCATATCAACTGGAATTTCTTCTTCAACAAATTTAGCTCCAGTTTCATCTCCTTGCCAAATTAGCGCTTTTTGAGTAAGTAGATCAACCACTCCTGTAAAATTATTCTCTGAACCAATTGGTAAGTTGTAAGCCAAGGCATTTGCATTTAATCTATCTCTAGCAGATTGAATTGTGCCTAAAAAGTCAGCTCCTACCACATCCATTTTATTGGCAAAAGCGACCAGCGGAACTTTATATTTATTAGCTTGTCGCCATACTGTTTCTGTTTGAGATTGAACACCTGAGGCTGAATCTAAAACAATTACTCCACCATCTAAAACCCGCAAAGACCTTTCTACTTCAACTGTAAAATCCACGTGGCCTGGAGTATCAATTAAATTAATTCTGATTTCTTGATCTTTAAATGGACCTGATTTAGGAGTCCAAAAAGTCGTAATCGCAGCTGAAACAATGGTAATACCACGTTCTTTTTCTTGCTCCATCCAGTCAGTAGTGGTTGTACCTTCATCAATATCTCCGATTTTGTAAGTTTTACCAGTGTAGAATAAAATTCGCTCAGTAGTAGTAGTTTTACCAGCATCAATATGGGCAATAATACCCATATTTCTGATTCGATCAAGTGGAAAATCGCGTTTAGTTTTAGCTGTGGCCATGGTTAATTCTCTCCTTGAGAACTTTCTAAATCCTGGATAATTTTTTTCACTTCATCAATTCGAGTTTGATAAACATCTGCATCCTCATCAGCCAGTTGAAAAGCTGCGTTTTCAGATAAATCACCCATTGCCGCGGCTTCACCACGTCGTTGCATGATCGCTTCTAGATCTTTTTCCAAGCCTAAAAGTTTATTTTTCCATATATTCAATTTTTCCTCAATTAATTTATCCATATTTTAGATTTATTCCACCATGATCAAAAAAATTAGCCTCCCAAAATGAGGAAGGCTTATTTGACCTTTCAAATATTAGCTGATACTCGCTTAAAAGTCAATTAATAAATCAGCTATAAATTAAATCTTTCTAAAAAATCACCCCCTTTTTCCATTAAAAAATACACTTAAAGAAGTAGAGTTGCTTGACGAATTTAAGACAACAATTAGACAAACCCTTGACCTATCAACCACCAAAAGGCAATTAAAGTTACAATACTGACTGGGTTAAATAGCATTACAATTATTACTCCAAGTAGTGCCATTATCTCCAAAGCTTTTTTATTTTTAATTAAGTTTTGGATGACTTGTAAAATCAGCAAAATTACTAAAACTAATCCTACAACACCCGCTTGTAACCAAAAGTCCAGCAAAAAATTATGACTACTATCTACAAACTGATACTGAACATTATTGCCTAAAATTTTACTAGTTTGGCTTATGGCTATTTGAGTATTGCCAAAGCCCCAACCCAAAATTGGAGAGATTGCTCCAGCTGTAAGTGAGGTTTGCCAGATCTCTTTTCTACTTTCATAAACTTTAAACCCTTCTAAAAAGGGTAAAACTAAAGAAAGGATTATTAAAACAAAACTTAGTAAAACTACTAAATTTTGTTTTAATTTACTTAACCTTATCAATAGATAAAAAATCCCTTCAATTCCTAAACCAATTAAACCAGACCTAGATCCAGTTAATATAACTAAACCTAAAACCAGTAAACTGCCAATAATTTTTAAAGATTTTTTAGCATTAAAGAGCAAAAATGGCCAAAGAAAAATTAAAAAGCTAGCAAGGGCATTTGGTTCACCTAAAGTTCCAATTGCCCGATTATTTAAATTTGGTGAAATGGCCAGAGAGGCTAGCAGTTCAAATAAAATTAGACCAAAAAAGATATAACTAGGGAGAGTTTTTAATTTAAATTGGGAACTAATTAAAGAAAGTATTATTAAATTCCAAAGCAAAAACACTCCTTGCAAGCGAAAGCTATTACCAAAAAAAGTTGTTGGTTGATTAAAAAAGAGTAAGTGGATTATGCTTAAAATTAGAAATCCCAAACTTATTACCAAAAAAAGTGGATTAAAGTTTTTAACCTCAATTTTTTTACTGAACAGTAAAAAACAAACTAATAAAGCTTGAATACTGATTTCAGCAATAATTACTTTAGGTATTTCAAATGGTGAAATTCCAAAAGGTAAGATTATTAAAGGCAAAAAAAATAGCAAAAAAGAAATTATCAGTTCTGGCATTAAATAAATATTACCAGGAATTCAATTAGTTTGAAGGAGTAGCACTTCCAGTTGAAACTAAGCCTTGAAAATTAACTCCAGAAGCTGAAGCTTCTCTCAAGTCAACTATTCTTGTGGTAGGATAAAAAGTAGTTTGAGATCTGTGATCTTGTGCTTGAACTTTATATTCTCCAGCTGTCAGATAAGTTGAATAGCTTCCATCAGAATTAACTGGGATAATAAAAATTCCAGTATTACCTATAACTTTAATAAAAGCTCCCACAGCTGGTCTAACTATATTTCCTAATCTATAAGTGACTTTTCCAGAGATTTCAAAATAACTGATTGGAGTTGTTAAAGGTGAATTTGAACTTTCTGCATTTACCACTTTAACTTGAGAGACCATTAGACCGATAAATAAAGATACTAAGATTGAAGCAAATATAAGTTTTGATTTCATGAAAATTATTTAGGATTGCCTTCAAAGTTGACATCAACTACGTTGTGAGTCATCAAATTAACTAAGTGTTGAGCTGGGTTAAAGCTAAATTTAGTAGAATCCTCTGCTGAAATAGCATAATGACCATTTTTTAAAGTAAAGCTGTATCTGCCAGCTTGACCTGTTAAATCTGAAGTTTTTTCATTAGTATCTAAGTTAACAGCTGAAACAGTGATATTTGAAGCTGGGCTAAATTGACCTAATAATTTATAAACCACATGTCCAGAGATGCTAAAATAGCTAACAGGTATAGTTAAAGGTGAGTTAGTGTTAGCTGAAGCATTTACAACGCTAATTTGGGAAACCATTAAGATTCCAAAAACAGCTATAATTGAAGCTAATAAAGCAAGCTTTTTCATGCGTTTGTGTAGTATACCAGGTTTTATATCCTCTTGTCAAGTGTTATAGGGTAATCTTAGTTTAATAGACTTGATTATGAGAACCTATATCATATAACCAAACATCACTGTTAATTAATTTATATACCACCCTGATATCTCCGGTTACAGAAAAAGCCCTAAATCCAAATTTTTTCCCAATTAACTTGTGATCTTTTAAGGTTGGATAGTTGTATTTTGAATAAATTTATTTAATTGTTTTTGAAATTGAGATACTAGTTTTGGATTAGGAATAATTCTTTTTTTATAATTTTTAATAAATTCTTTGTGATATTTAATCTGCATTTAATTTAGAAAGCAGATCATCAACACTAGAAGCTGAGTAAACATTCTTACCAGATTCAAAATCCTTCGTCATTTTGACATACCTTCTTTCATTTTTGGCAGACAAAGTCACTGATTTCTGCAGGCTTACTTCTACCTGGTTAGAGGCAAGCTGAGCTAAAAAAACTCTAATAATTTCTTGCAAAGAAGAAAATCCCTGTCTAACGGCCTCTTTTTCTGCACTATTTTTTAAATTTTTATCCATTGGTACCTGAAGAATAGTTTTCTGCATATATATAATTATAATGTTTTGATAATAAAAGTCAATAACCTCTCACATCGTATCACGATCCCCTGTGATATTTCTCTCCTGGAGTTGTAATTTTTATCTTTTGTTTCTGTCCCTTGTTTTAACTAGCTTATAATTGTAAAATCTAGAGCTATATTTATGGCAAATGGAGAAATTCCCAGGCAAATAGATGAAAATACAGCAAGAGCTATGCTTGCAGCACTAGAAGTACTCAGTGGTAGAACAACAATGGAAGAGGGACTAGCGGCATATGCAACCGTGATGGCTGATATTAGGGAAGGCTTAAGAAAAGGAATATTTCCGCACCCAAAAAGGCTATTTGGATTATTTGGTCAATCAAGTAACTCCTTAGACAGACTAGCTCAAGATGAAGCTATGATTCTTCATGGAGAAACTATTGTTGACTATAATGGTTGGCGAGCTTTTTTGCCATCTTCTAGAGGGATTTCTGAAGAGGCTGGGGTTGAGCTAATTGAAGATGGGCTAACTTTTCTTCATGACCCTTCAAAATATTTTGATGTAGAAGGTTCTCAAGATACAGGTTATAGATCACCATCTAAAGTTACCAAAATGGAAATTTCTATTACGAATGGACCGAGAAGAAGGTTTAAATTAGATGTATATCATCATAAAAACTACGATGATGTTCTTGAACAATCTGTCTATTTACCCCACTTCCAACTTGGTGATATTTTGCAAGCACACTTAGGTTTAGAAAATACCAAACATGTTTCAGGTGAAGAAAGTAATCCAAGTACTTACATTTTTAGATTAAGAATTCCTATAGTCCCAGTTAAAAACCAAAAAATTGAAGCAACAAGAATGAGAGCAGTGTAAAAATTTCAGTCCTTAATTTACCATCTAAAGTGACTAAATGCTCTATTACTTTCTGCCATCCTTAGGATGTCATCTCTCTTTTTAATAGCACCACCAGCATTATTAGAAGCTTCAATTAGCTCTTTAGCTAGTTTTGCAGAAAAAGTTTTATATTCTTTATTTGATCTAGATTTAGCAGCTGCAATTAACCACCTAATAGCCAAAGCTTCTCTTCTATCCCCTCTAACTTCAACTGGAACTTGATATGAAGCTCCACCTACTCTTCTTGGCCTAACTTCCATTCTGGGTGCTACATTAGCAATCGCTGTTTCAAAAACAGATAGGGCATTTTTACCCGCTTGTTTTTCAATCTCATCTAAAGCTTTATAAACTAAATTTTCAGCGATAGTTTTTTTGCCATCAAACATCACCCTGTTAATAAATCTGGTTACTAACCTTGAATTATATATAGGGTCAGGTGATAATTTTCTTTTTTCAACTTTTCCTGCTCTCATAATTATTTTGGACAGATTTGGACATAACTGGATGGTTTCAATTTAGGCTTTATAGCCAAATCGTCCAGCACGACCTTTATCTAGTTTCCTCCTTAATTGTTAATTTATAATTCATAATTTGTAATTTTCCCTAAGCTGTGGGTGCAGCGGGAGCGACTTTGGCTTTAACAGCTCCTCCTCCACCTTTTTTAGATCCATACTTTGAACGAGAAGTCTTTCGATTATTAACTCCAGACAAATCGAGCTTACCCCTGACTAAATGATATTTAACTCCTGGCAAATCTTTGACTCTTCCGCCACGAACTAGCACAATTCCATGTTCAGCTAAGTCATGACCCTCACCTTGAATGTAGGCTGTTACTTCAGTTCGGTTGGATAATCTGACACGAGCGACTTTTCGAAGAGCTGAATTTGGTTTTTTTGGAGTCATGGTTCGAACCAAAGTCACCACCCCTCTTTTAAAAGGATTAAAGTTAGCTACATATTTTCGATCTTTACTATTGTAAGACCTCCTCATCGCTGTAGCTTTAATTTTTTTACTGGCTCTTTTACGGCCATGTCTTACTAATTGATTAATTGTTGGCACTTTAGTTTGGACAATCTTACCCCTCTAAATCTGTTTAATAAGTCACGTTACCGGATTGTCCATTACGTAACATGATCTACTTAATAGGCTGAAAAGAGGATAAAATAAATCTTACTCATCTTCAGCTTATTTCAGGTATATTACCTGCGCTTACTCTAAATGAGATCTTAAGCTTGAATTTTCGCTCGATCTACACTAGTTGGTATAAGTCTGCCTATAATAACATTTTCTTTTAGTCCAATCAAACGATCGACTTTACCAGAAGCTGCCGCATCAGCCAAAACTGTAGTGGTTTCCTGAAATGATGCAGCAGACAAAAAGCTTTCAGTTTGCAAAGCTGCTCTAGTGATACCTAAAATTACCACTCCAGCTGTAGCTGGATCGCCACCTTCAGCTAGGACTCGTCTATTTTCATCCTCAAATCTATTTCGATCAATCACCTCACCTGGAAGTAAGTTAGTATCTCCTTGAGTTTCCACTCTAACTTTATCCGACATTTTCCGCACAATCACTTCAAAATGTTTTTCATTAATAGGCACACCTTGGGATTCATAAACCGACCTGACTTGATCAACAATATAGCGCTGTGCAGCCCGCAAGC
>JACPZA010000004.1 GCA_016195715.1 Candidatus Daviesbacteria bacterium | reverse complement strand
GGAACGGCTTAATTCCTGGCTTAAAAGCTTTTGGAGGATTAGATTAAGAAGAGACTATCATTCTGCCATGTTCAAGGCTTTCGTCTATTTGGCACTTATTATTGTCTTAATAAGAAATTAGGAGTTTTGAAATGACCTTATACTAACTCTTTCTTTTCTCCTTATTACCCTTATTCTCCACTAATAATATTACTATATGTTCGTTCTTATCCTCTTTGCCCAAATATGAGCGTTTCAAAGCTCTGCTTGAAAATGATGGGATATAACCTTACGCCGGGTGTAGGGTCCCCTAGTGCCTGGCACCAGGTCAAAAGGATTAGATTATGGGAATGAAAAAAGGAAAAGATTAACAGCCAGGCTGGGTATCTCGTGCAGAAACATTGACGTTATAAAGAGGAGTTCTTTAGGTTTTTCTGGACGGTTTACATCAGGAGAATAACTCTTTTACAGGCACGCCAAGCACCTTGGCAATCCTTGCAACCGCTTCAACACTTGGATTTCTTCTTCCGTTCTCAATCTGATTGTAATAAGAGTAATCAAGTTCTGCTTCATAGGCAGTTTCTTCCTGGGTTAATCCTTTCTTTTTGCGAAATAGCCTCATTTTTCGTGCTATCTTCTTGCTGACTTTAGTCATAGCCAGATTATGGCTAGGACAAGGAACAATGTGTATTGACTATAGTCAAAGATTAGGCATATACTCAGGGTAGCAAATAAGCTATAAAACCGAAGAGATAATTATGAATGATGTTCTATTATTCTTGATGGCATTTATAGTGGTTAACTGGAAAATTCTTTTAGCCTCAAGTTTTATTTTTATCTATTTGTTTATCAAATGCATTGATTATCTTAATTCTAAGACAGCCTTAGACTATGTAGTAATATTCTTATTAATCTTTTTTGCTCTCCTAATTCCATATAAAGTGATTGATTGGGGATTCTTAAGCGGAGAAAATACTGCTCATTTAGCTTTGTGTAAAAATGAAGTGCTATTTTATCATTGCAACAGCCCCGATCACACATTGTCAGCTACTGTATATTATAAAGCAATTCCAGATCGTCAAGAAGTTTTAGGATGGGTAGAAAGTGATAAAAGTATAGAAAAGCTTAACGATTGTGCAGTTAAAGATATGAATAATTGGTCCTGTAAGGCAGCTGGTGGGTATAGAGAAATCGGTTATACTAGTGGTGTATATTGGACAAAACCAACGTACTTGGAAAAAGATCAGGAAACTATTGCTTTCACTAAAAAAATGTATGCAGTACCAAGATGGAAACATCTATTATTATCTGTCCATGAATCTGATAATCCAAATTTACAGTTATTAATGTCAATTATATTCTGACGTATAAAAATGAGAAAGTTTGATCCTAAAAAACTTTATAAATTGAGCAAAGCAATAGTTATCGTAATAACTTTCATTGCATGGATACTTACAGCAATGTTATCTGAAGATGCTTTAGGTCACAAATATAGCATCAATAAGTTAAAAAAATGTAAAGAGGAAGAAATTTATAAAAATAATGTGGATTTATATTTTGATTGTATTGGTAGAGAAATTATAGTTGACAACCAAATCCAAAAAGACTTTTTAACCTATTTATCTATAGGTATTTTCCTACCCGTAGTTTTTTTTGGAGGGTTTAGATTATATAAATATTTATTTCCTATAAAAAAGCCAAAAAAGAGATGATTGATGTATACTTGGGAGCTACTTAGGGTATGATATTTATGAAAAAACAATCCAAAAAAATTTTTTTGATCCTAATTATCTTAGGGATTACGGTTCTGGTCAGCCCGATGGCTGCAGAAGCTAGATGACGTTATGGGAGTAGAAGATTTGGTGGCTATACACCGCATGGGAAAGGGAGCCATTATTATGGGGGTTACTTACGATATGGTCCTGCCTTAAGGTTTTATAGATATAGATAATTGCGTAAATTTGGAAAAAAGATGAAAGGCGAAAAAATGTTTCTAAATAACTTAGGTTTTTAGCATGAAAGATAAGTTAATAAGCTATAATAGTTCTGTTAGTATCTTCCAGGCGAACTTGCAACAAAGTTTTGCTACAGTTTCTCCTGTACCTATTATTTCTGGACCCGGATTGTTTTATTATTGGGCTGGCAGCATATCTTATACTTCTACGCCAAGCCTTACATTTGGGACTATAGGTAGGCTTAGAATTGATGCAAAAGATAATCTACCCTTAAATCATGACCAATGGTTAGTAAGTTCTACTGGAACTGCTAATTTAGTGAGAATCTCGGAGGTTCACAAAAAAAGTGTTCCCAATCACCATGTTAGTGATTTACCTGATGAAATAAAAAATGATTCTCCAGCTTGGGTTAAATCTTTTGTCCAAGAAAAGTTAAAAAATATAAAAGAGAGATAAAAATAAAAATATTAATTTTAGTAACTTAAAATGAGTACGTTATTTAAAACAAATTGGCAAAAAGCTGTCTGGATTGTTTGGGGAATTCTTGTTATTTCTAACCTTTCTGGGTTGTCCACTTTTTTAGACTACTATTCCCCAAATAATGAACTAAACTTTTTTTATTCAAGTCTCTTTATTCATTCATATCAAACGATTATTAGCATTGTAGTTTATACTATCGTTGCGTTTTTGGTTACTTTGTTAATCAAAAAGCGTGGAGGAAGTACGATGTAGAAAGTATGTTTGATAGTTTGTTAAGAGAAATAGTAGGGGTTAGGCTCGTGAAGGTTGGACAGCTCGCTTAAGAAGGGTAAAAACATTCCCCATTAAGTCTTCATATTGAAAGACACACAAGATTTATTTAACCCCTTGCTCCGAGTAGAACCATCTCCAATGCCAATTTGTTCATATTTCTGCAGGATATTGTTTTTACAAACAGTATTAGTAGGAAAGTATAGTTAATATAATATCCTTTTTAAATTTATTCTGAAGCTAAGTCAGTAAACTATAGGATTTAAACTAAAAGTTATAGAAATTTGGCCTTGTTCCATGTCGTAAACCGTATGTTGTGCGACATAGTTCATAATTATAAAATTATTTATTATCCAAAAGTTTATTAGTCCAATCAATACAAAAATCTATAATACCTTGTACTAATGCTTTGTCAAAAAATCTTTTAGCCGAGAACCATAAAAATCTGTGATCTTTTGCTTTGACGTTTTGCATTTCCCTGATTTCTTGCGTGTTAACATCTACTCCAGGCAACTTTCCCGAATATTGAATTCCCTCTGTTAATCGTTGAATATTTATATGTAAATATGGATTTCTTATATTTTTGTTAAAGTTCTTTAGTTTTTCCATATCTTCTTTGGGAATTATGTCTAATTTAGAAACTTCAATTATTAATTGTCCCATCGTAAGTTTCTCTAGTTTAGTCCAATCTGTTATTGAATCAGTTTTAAGGAGTTCAGAATACAAACGAGATCTCAATGTATATTCTAGAAGAATAATAGAGTTGAAAATGGTTGAAGTGAAAATTCCAAACGCATAGCTAGATCTTATCTCTTCATAAATATCAGTAATTACTGAGTCGGCTATTGATTCATCTATTAAAGGCAATTTACTGAGCAATTTAACTGCATTTTTTTTCCTCTCTACAAATATTTTTTCTGCATACTCTTCGTAGCTTATGAATTTCTTTTTAATAATTCCTTTATCTAATAGTTTTTGGATTGATTCAGGATCACCAACTATTTGAGTTGCACCCTTTGAGATCTGCTCCCAAAGTTTCTTTAACTTTTTATCTTCATTCGTCATATTACTATTGGGTCTTGTCTAGATAACGGTTTTAAAACTGTTAAACTAGATTGTAATGAAGACCAAAAGTATCTTTTTAAAACGATCAAGAATTACGAAGGCAAAATTTAGTCTCATAGTACGCTATTTTTGTGAAGATTTAACGGC
>JACPZA010000007.1 GCA_016195715.1 Candidatus Daviesbacteria bacterium | reverse complement strand
CATAAATAGTTTAACTTAAGCAGTTGTTGATGATATTTAAAAAGCTCAACGGATCAAGAGATGCGTTACCTACTAAAATTCCATTAATATTTTCTTGATTTATAAAACTCTTAACATTTTTTTCATCAACACTACCGCCATATAGAACTTCTAAATTAGCAGAATGTTTTTGTTTGACACTCAAAGCTACTTTATTGGCATTTTCCGGCGTATCTGGTGTACCAGTACCTATCGCAAAAACTGGTTCATAAGCTACTAATTTGACTACATCTGGAATTAGCGTATCTTCCCCTTGAATACAAAGTAGCGGCTCAATCCCACTTTGATTTGCCAGGTGAATTTTTTGAGCAATTTGTTCATTTGTTTCCTTAAAATTTTGACGTCTCTCCGAATGTCCAATTATGGATAAATCTACAAACTCTTTTAAAGCTTCTGCTGGTTCTTCACCAGTATATGCTCCAGCTGGAAAGTTTGATAAATTTTGTGAACCTAAAAGCAAAGGGAAATTACCTACTTGAATAGCTTTTTTAGCTTCAGAAAGGCAAGAGTAACTTGGACAAACTGCAATTTTTAAATTATCTTTTTTAATTAATTTTGGTCCAACTTCCCCAATCCAATTTAAAACTTCTTGAATATTTTTCCGCGACTTAAAGTTAGCTATTATCCACAAATTTTTATTCATAATATAAAGAATACCGGGTGGCACCGAAGAGGGCTCTTACGATTTTTCGTAACGTACCTGAAGCAAGTGAAGAAAAATCGCGGGATACTTCAGGTGACAGGACCCGGTTAATCCCCAAACCAACCGTACTTTAGCAAGTCTATCATGAAATCAGACGACACTTCTACACTTTCTTGTTCAAGCAAAGCTTTTTGTAACTGCTTTGGATGATCTAGGGATTTGATAGAGATAAACCCATGCCTATTAATTACTCTTTGCCAAGGTAAATCAAACTTTTCAGAACAAGAACTTAAAATCCCTCCAACAATTCTTGCTCCTCTAGGCATCCCAGCTAAAGTGGCAATTGTGCCATAAGTTGTGACTTTGCCATAAGGAACTTTTTTAATAATCTGAATAACTTTTTGTTGAAAGTTCAAGCTGTAAGAAGTTTTTTAAGATCGTCTTTAGAAGTTACTCCAACTTTTCTACCTACTTCTTTACCATCTTTTAAAACTACATAAGTAGGAATTCCCATCACTCCAAATTCAGAGGCTCTAGCTTGATTTTCATCAACATTGATTTTTTCAATTTCAATCTTACCTGAAAGCTCTTTTTCTAACTCATCTAAGATTGGGTTCATGACTTTGCAAGGTCCACACCAAGGAGCCCAAAAATCAATTAGTTTTACCATAGGTATCTATTTTAACACCCAAATTTTTCTTTGCAAGAGATCACTAAAAGGAAAGTTCCATACAATTAAATATTTTTAAAATTTAAAGATTCGAAATATATAAGCTATATATAAAAGATTTAAACTGCTTAATAAAAAACTTAGACTAGTTAGTATTAATAACTTAATATTTGTTTTTTTAAGTTCAAAATATTTTTTAACTGCATCAATTCCTAAAACAAATGCTGCTATGGGAATAAAAAATAAAAAAATTATTAGAAAAATAAATTCACTAAAATGGGGTGAACTAGATTTGGGCAAGATTGAGGAAAAAATAATCCATGCGTATCCGTAAAAAACCGGATAAATAAATAAAGATTCTACTGCTAAAAAGATTAAGCTTGCTATTGCTGGCTTTAAGACAGGGTTATTTTTAAACAAAACCCTTGCTTCCATTACTGATACTATATCAAACTATACAAGCAAAAGCAAATTTCAGCCTTTGTCAAAGAGTTATAGAGATGGTAAACTAGGGCTCATGCCCATTCCCTCAGCTGTCATTTCGAGCGCTAGCGAGAAATCTCAAGACAAAATCATGAGATTGCCACGTCGCTAAGAGCTCCTCGCAATGACAACAAAACAAAATATGCCTAACCTTTTAGATGATCTAAATCCAGCTCAACAACAAGCTGTTATGGCAACAGATGGACCAGTTTTAATTTTAGCTGGAGCAGGCTCTGGAAAAACTAGAGTCTTAACTTACAGAGTTGCTTTTTTGATTGCCGAGAAAAAAATTCCAGCCGAAAATATTTTAGTTGTAACTTTTACCAATAAAGCAGCTGGTGAGATGAAAGAGCGAATCTTAAGGTTAATCAGTAGAGATAATCACCCTTTAATGGGCACATTTCACTCAATTTGCGCTAAAATTTTACGCAAAGAAGGCTACCAGCTAGGACTTAAACCTGGCTTTTCTATCTATGATGAGCAAGACTCCATGGATGCAATTAAAGAAGCAATGGCTAATTTAAATTTAGCTATTCAAAAAACTAATCCTCATGCTATTAGAAATACTATCTCTTCTGCTAAAAATGAATTAATCTCAGAGCTTGAATATCCCCAATACGCCAGAGGTTATTTTCAAGAAACTGTGGCTAAAGTTTATTTGGAATATCAAAAAATTTTAACTCAAAATCAAGCCTTGGATTTTGACGATTTATTGATGAAAACAATTCAGCTTTTTCAAATTAGTCCCCCAGTTTTAACCCGCTATCAACTAACTTTTAAATATATTTTAGTTGATGAATATCAAGATACCAATGCAGCTCAATATCAGTTGATTAAAATGTTGGCTGCCAGATCCCGCAATTTGTGCGTGGTTGGAGACGCTTCTCAATCTATTTATGGCTTTAGAGGGGCTGATTTTAGAAATATCGTTAATTTCCAAAAAGATTATAAAGAAGCCAAAGTATTTAATTTAGAGCAAAATTATAGATCAACTCAAATTATTTTAGATGCAGCTCAGGCAGTAATATCTGCTAATCGAACTCATCCAATTTTAAAATTATGGACTGATAAAAAGATAGGTCCAAAAATTTTAGTTTATGAAGCCAAGTCAGAAGTTGATGAAGCTAATTTTATCATCCAAACTGTTAAAGAAAATAATTTATCTTTAAACTCAGTGGCTATTTTATATCGCACTAATGCCCAATCTCGAAGTTTGGAAGAAGCATTTTTAAAACATGGCGTTCCTTATACTTTAATTGGTGGGATTAAATTCTACGAGCGTAAAGAGATTAAAGATGTCTTGTCTTTTTTAAGGTTGTTGCAAAACGAAAAAGATTCTGTTTCTAAAAAAAGAGTTGAAAAAATTGGCAAAGGTCGCTCGCAAAAATTTTATGAACTATCAGAAAATTTAAATGAAAAACTAGATCAATTTAGCACGTTAGAGTTGCTTGATGCAATTTTAGCTCAAACTGGCTATTTAGCTTATTTAGATGATGGCAGCGATCAGGGAAAATATAGAATAGAAAATGTTAAAGAGTTACGCTCTGTAGCTGAAGAGTTTCCCAGTTTAGTGGAGTTTTTAGAAAATGTGGCTTTAGTTCAAAATGAAGAGATGCCAAATGGTACCAAAAGAAAATCTATTAATAGCAGTGAAGCAATCACTTTAATGACTATTCACGCATCAAAAGGTTTAGAGTTTCCTGTTATTTTTATTGTGGGTATGGAAGAAGGTTTATTTCCTCACTCCAGAGCGATGTTAAATCCAACTGAGTTAGAGGAAGAGAGGCGTTTAGCTTATGTAGCAATTACCAGGGCCAAAGATCAACTATTTTTAACTTATGCTCGCTCCAGGTTATATTTTGGACAAAGATCAAATAATTTAGTTTCTAGATTTTTGGTGTCTATTCCAGAAAATTTATTTGAAAATAGACTTAAAAAATCAGAAGATTTTAATGAAGATATTTCCAGTCCAGTTTCTGATGATGAAGAGTGGTTAAATGTTTAAAAAATGGATAGAGCGCTAACCCTAATTTTTTTACTTGTACTATTTGCGATTTCTCCAATTATTAATAAATTTATTACCCCAGTTTCAGCCCAAGAATCTCCTCAAATAAATGATTCCCTGACTTTATCTCAACCAATTAAAACGCAGTCAAAATTTGGTTCAAAAATTGAAACTCAAGAAATTACTTTAGCTAAAGATATTATTTATAAGGATAACCCAGATGCAGAAATTGATGATGATAAAATTTTAGATGAAGGTACAGATGGCCAAAAAATTATTAAAACAGAGATTACTTTTTATGATGGAGCAGAATATTCCAGAGAAATAGTTTCAACTGAAATTACCCCACCCAAAGATAAAATTATTTTAAGAGGCACTAAAATTGTCTGGCGAAGCTTGGATACTCCAGATGGGCAAATTTCTTACTGGAGAAAACTTCGGGTTTGGGCAACTCATTATGATTCCCACTGTTTGGGTTGTGATGAGTGGACAGCTATTGGGATGCATCAGGGCAAAGGAGTAATAGCTGTTGATCCATCAGTTATTAAACTGCGATCCAATGTATATATCCCAGGTTATGGTAAAGCAGTGGCTGGTGATACAGGTGGTGCAATCAAGGGCAAAATTATTGATCTAGGTTTTCCTGATGCTAGAACTGCAGGCTGGCATGCTCAATTTGTTGATATATATTTATTATAAAGATTTATAAAGGAATAGCTGTACCGTTTTTATGGCAAGTTGCTGAGTCATTAATCTGCTGTTTTGTTTTGGGATCATAAATTATTGGACCTGATCTAGCACAATAATAATTTGTTGGGCAATCATTGTCTGAAGAACATAACTGATCAGTTTCTTGATCTCCTGGGCTAGGAATATCAAAATAGTTTTTACTAGCTTCTGTTTGGTCTTTTTGTACTCTTAATAAAAGTACATCTCCTCCACCAGCTATAGCTCCTTTTGCTATTTCTGCACTAAGACTAAGTTGAATTTTCTGATCCCCTAAATACTACCCAATCCTCCAATTTTCCAATCAGAAAAACAAACTTTTAAAGGTGAAGTTGGGCCTGAATAGACAGAACTGGCTCCAGGCCAGTTTGTTGAACAATTAGCAGCTGGGGAACCTGTTGGAATTGGTTGGGAAGATACAGGTGTTGGGATAATATTTGGCTGTAATGGTTGTTGAATTATTTGAGAATTAGAATTTTTTTGAGAAAAATAAACATATGCTCCTCCAACTATCCCCAATAAAATTACTCCTATTAAAACTGGGATAAATACAAACCCTTTTGGCATTTTAGTTTGCAGCATTGTTAACTACAGCTGGGCAGTTGGCTTTAGCCCATTTTAAATAATCATCAGAGCATTGATTTTTAGTGGGATTATTTTTATCAGTAAAACAATTTGTAAACTCGGGCTTTGGACAAATATAATTTTTTGGATTATTTAAAAATTTAAAACTTGATAAAATTTGATCTCCAATTTGATTTGGATCAGTTAAAACTCTAAACAAATACATCTTGCCATCTTTATTTCCAGAAGAAAGAGCTTGCTCATTTAAATATATAAATTTAGGTTTGCCAGGCGAATAGCTAACTACTCCATATCTGGCTAATTGTCCCCCAATTGTGGCATCAAGACTTGGGGCAATTTTAATTTTTTCTGAACTTTCAAACTGTCCCCAATTAAATGGATAGTACCAATATTTATTAAACCAAGCACTTTCATCTAAATTATTGGGATTATCAAATACCCATAAGCTAAATGGTGAATCTTCAAATGGAGTTTTTGAAGAGTTATCTATAACTGAAACTGCTGCTAAAAAACCTCCTGGTTGATATCCAACATATCCAGCAAAATTTTTACGTACCTCACCATTATTTCTTTTGGAATAATTCTCCTCACTATCTACTTTAGCTTCTAAATTTTTTGGATAGTTAAATTCAAATCCAAAAGTATTATTGGTATAAGTTTTCAGGGTATTTTGCTCTTTTTTTACAACAAAAGGAGAGGGATAATTCATGGATATAGAAAGATCTAAAAAGGACTTAATATAAAAAACACCAATCGCCGCTAAAACAGCAATTAATATTAAAAGGATTAAGGCAGAAAATCCTCTTTGCATACTTTAATAGTAGCATTTTGGAAGTTATTACAAAAGTTTGAATGTATCAACAATTTGATCAAAGGTTCTGAGATTAATCATTAATACTGGGTCACTAATATCATAATAGTATATTCCACCATCTAGATACCCACTAGAACCAGTAATCCAAAATATATATCCATTATGCTGCCCGATAATTCCAGGATACTTAGTATGAACCCCTATGACTTTATAGAATCTTTCTTCATTGATTGGTTTATAATCTTGTAAGCTAAATTCCTCAGCACAACAAATCCCACCAATTGTTTTGCCTTTTAACCACTGATTTATTGGTTGGTCTGTTTTAACAACAGAAATATCAATATGAAAAACTTGATTATCTTTAGCTTTATTTGGGCTAGAGATATTGACTCCATAAGTTGATTGATCAAAAGGCCAATTTTCAGGATAAGAAATTGAATAACCAAATTGGGTATTAGTATAAGTTTTCCAGATTACCTGATTTGAAACGTTACTTAGCATAAATGAGGATAATAATTTTTTGAAAAATAAATTAATCTCAAAGCTCTCTAAATTAGCGAATTGATGTTCTGATAAACTTGAATTGACATAGTTTTTAAATTCCTGATCCCATATATGGGTATTAACAACAAAGATTTGACCGTTTATCTCTAAATCTGCTTCCATTTCGTCACCTCCTAAACCGTACGCTGGTTCTCTAATTGTCCAAACTCTATTTTGCGAGTCTCTATATTCAGTAATTGGAGAGGGGATGTTATCTGTTTGTTTGTAAACTTCCTTTAACCGTCTATAATCGCTTTTATTTTTGCGCGAAACTGAGAAATCAAAAAGTTGACGAGGACAAGATTTATTCCCATTCTTATTAAGACAAGCTAGTTCGTCTTGAGCCTTCTGTTGGCTATCATATAAAAGAACTGGGCTATCTTGAGACTCTACTGGATAAAAATTATTGGGATATTTTATTGAAAAGCCGATATCTGAATTTTGGTATGTTTTCCAATTACTTGTATCTTGATTAAAAGAAAGTGGACTTTGTGTCGGCAGTTGGGTTTGATTAAAATATTTCTTTACTACTAAAATCCCAATAACTGCAATGATTATTCCGTAAATAATTAAAGTTTTATTCACTAAATTCATTTTAAGCATCAGGAATTTTTAAGACAAGTTATTATTAACCACCAGCGACTTTAATACTAGAAATTATTTGTTCAACTTGAGATGAAAAATCATCTTTACTTGTAGCCCTACTACCAGTCGAATTGACTCGATGAGTAATATCAAAATTTAAGCTAGCATCTTTCACACACCAATGGTAGTTTACTCCACTTGTAACATTTTGTTTGAGTTTAATAACACTACTTTCCCCTAATTTAATTGTTTGTTCACTTAAACAATTACCAGTCACTCCAACCAAGAAAGTCACTGGTTTAATTGCAAAATCACAAGGATAATTTGGTTGATTGGAGCTATTATATGGATCAAGCTCAATGTTTATTGAGTTATTACAAGTCAAAACTCCCCAATTTTTGGGATAACTCAACTGAAAATTACTGCCTTGATAAATTTGCAGTTGAGGGTTAGTAGGAGTTGGAGAATTAGTAGGACTATTACTTGTTGTATTAGTTCCTAATATGCTTGGGTTAGGTTTAAGGGTAGGAAGTACTGTTGGAGAAGCAGCTGGAAAAATTGACCTTGTTGAACTAAACGGAAAAAACGAGCGACCGTTAAATAAATTAATCCGACCTTTAAAAGCAGTTATTAAATAAATTGCTGTTCCAATTATTACCGCCAACAGTAAAATTACAATTATTGCTGCAGCTACTAAGTTACGCTTATTTTCCATAGGATGATGTTTTACCACAAAAGCTCCAATTTTAAAAGTCAGATACAAATTGCGCTGCTGACCTAATTGGCAATATAATCAGCTCATGGATTTAAGAATAATTAATCCTGCTCAAAAAAATCTCTATAACAAATCAGTCAACCACATCATCCAATCATGGGAGTGGGGAGAATTTCGCCAAAGTTTAGGATTACCAGTACTGCGATATGGATTATTTGAAAAAGGGAAATTAATTTATGCTTTTCAGTTAACTTTGCATAAAATACCCCTTATTAATCAATATGTCGGTTATTTACCCAAAGGTCCACAACCAGATAAAAATCTTTTTTTAGCTTTAGAAAAAATTGGTCAAGAAAAAAATTGTGCCTTTATTAAAATTGAGCCAGATATTATTAAAGATGCAGACCCTTATATCGTTTATCCAAATTTTTTACCTTCTCCAAAACCACTTTTTACCAAGTATAATTTTTTACTTGATTTAAAACCGACTGAGCAAGACTTATTAAAGAATATGCATCCTAAAACTCGCTATAATATTCGCTTGGCAGAAAAAAAAGGTGTCAAAGTTGAAGAAAGATTTGATGACAAAGCTTTTGAAATTTATTTAAAATTATACTTTCAAACTACTAAACGCCAGGGTTATTTTGGACATAATAAAAATTACCATAAAGCAGTTTGGCAAACTCTAAAAAAAGCCAACATGGCCAGGTTACTGATAGCATTTTATCAAAAACAGCCACTAACTGCTTGGATGCTGCTTAATTTTAAAGATACACTTTATTATCCATATGGCGGCTCATCAGAAAAAAATCGAGAAGTGATGAGTTCAAATTTGGTAGCGTGGGAAGCAATTAAATTAGGTAAAAAATTAGGACTTAAAACATTTGACATGTGGGGAGCGCTGGGGAAAGATCCTAACTCCAGTGATCCATGGTTTGGCTTTCATCGTTTCAAGCAAGGCTATGGAGGAGAGTTGGTTGAATATATTGGAACTTTTGATTTAGTCCTAAATCGATTAACTTATTTTGGATTTACTAATATTGATCAATTTACCCGCCTGAAAGTTGCTTTACTTAAGATTCTTGGAAAATAGCATGGTTGATCCAATGTTAATTATTAGTTTAATAGTTTTAATAATGTCTTTTTTAGGATTGTCTTGGTTTGCAGGCTCTGATGCACCCTATATTCCAACTCAAGTTAGAAAGATAAAATCTTTACTTACTCTAGCTGGAGTTAAAAAAAATAAAGTTTTTTATGAGCTTGGTTCAGGTGATGGTCGAGTGGTAATTGAGGCGGCTAAATTAAAAGCTATAAGTTTTGGAATAGAACAATCCTGGCTTCGAGTTTGGCTATCAAGAGCAAAAGCCAGCAGTTTAAATTTAAAAAATGCTCAATTTTTTCATGGCAATATTTTTGATCGGAATTTTTATCCAGCTGATATTGTTTATATTTATTTGTTGCAAAAAGCTGTTGATCGGTTAGAAAAAAAACTTAAAAAAGAGTTAAAAAAAGGAGCTGTAGTTATAACTCAAACTTATCATTTTAAATCCTGGAAGCCATATAAAAAAATTAATCAATTTTGGATGTATCGGGTTTAAAGATTATTTTCTTGAGGAAGTGCGATTACCACTAGCCTTCTTTGATCAAAACTACCATCACAAGTATATAAAGTTAACTGGTCCCGAGAAGATAAAATCGCTTCAACATTATCAGGCAAAACTTTTCTTTTTTCCGAAACTAAATAAGTATAATTTTTACCTTCTTGCTCAACTATAATTTGCTCCCCAACTTCAATATTTTTTAATGGTCCAAATAAGTGGCGGCGATTGTGAGCATATAAAATTACATTACCAAATCCTGGAAGTTTTGAAGTTGTCAGCCACGAAACTTTATCATTATAAAGTGTCCAACTATTACCTGAAATTTGGGCCTGGGCAATTGGCAATTTTATATCAAGAGATGGAATAGTAATTTGAGTTGGTGGATGGATATCAATATTAAGATTATCAGGAATTGGACTAATAATACTGAACGCTTGGGCGGAAGGTGGGTTAAATAAATTACTTGGGAAAAAGCGAACTGCTATTAAAGCCAGAAGCGCTGCAGTCAACGAAATAAAAAACAGCTGTAAAAAAAACTCACTCTTCAGCATGATTTCGAGTCAGAATTAATCCAGAAATAAAAGCGGTTAGTAAAATAAATGCTCCAATTCCTAATTTTAAGAAATCATGCTCTCCACCAGTTGAACCAAGCGTAGTAGCTGCTCCTAAGACTGCTCCTTTAGCAGATGGTGTAGGTGTAGCAGAGGTACCTCCAGAGTTAGTACTGGAGCTGGTGGGAGTAGGTGTTGGAGTTGAGGTAGCAGTTGAGGTGGAAGTTGGTGTAGGAGTTGGGGTGTCAGAACTGGTGGGGGTTGGGCTGGCACTTGCTGATGCATCTTGAGCATAGATTGGAGTTGCAAAACCCACCAGGAAAAAAATTGCGCAAACAAAAATTATACTCAAATTTGGCAGTCTCATTAGTAATACAATAAGATAACCAAATTGGTTATAAATTGCAACCTTTAAGAACTAAAATTATTTTCTTTTTTTGGTAGATTTAACTCGATGAAGTACTTGTATCTGATCTTCTTTGGCTAAATTAGTAGCTATTTTTTGAATTGAACTTCATGATCTGCATGTTGTTAGAACTTCTAATTTTTTTATCTTTTATTCCAGATTTATTTTTCATAGTTTAACTGCTTTTATTACACTCTTCTGAAAGTTCTAGCAATAAACAATACTAGTAGTGCACCCAAAATTGAGATAGCAAAACTAGGGATATTAAAACCAGTTATTCCTTGTCCAACAGTTAAATTGCCAATAAATCCTCCAACTAATGCTCCTAAAATCCCTAAAATAATTGCCCCAATTATTCCACCTGACTCTGGATGAGGATCTATCCAGTTTGCTACTACTCCTGTAATTAGTCCAAATATCAAAAAAAACAGCAGATTCATTATAAAACTTATCTTAATTTAGTTGCTTAATAAAGCAATTAAATTCTTGTAAGAGAAGCGGAAGACAAATTGCATGGTATAATTTTTAATCCGATATCAAGAGTTCTCTAGCTTTTTAAAAGATCACGTTATGTGATGGACAATTCAATAACGTGACTTAACTAACAAAGTAAGGTCGGAAGAATTGTCCAAAAAATATGAAATTACTTCACTTTGCAGATATTCATATAGGGATGGAAAATTATGCCAAATTAGATCCACAAACTGGGTTATCTACTAGGCTTTTAGATTTTTTTCAAACTTTTGATTTTATAGTAGAAACTGCTTTTAAAGAGAGTGTTGATGCAGTAGTTTTTGCAGGAGATGCTTATAAAACTAGAGATCCTAACCCCACTCAACAGCGAGGCTTTGGAGAAAGAATTAGAAAAATTGCTAAAAGGATTCCTGTAGTTTTAGTAGTTGGAAATCACGATACTCCTAACGCAGAAGGCAAAGCTAACACTTTAGATATTTATTCGGCACTTGAGATAGATAATGTTTGGGTTTCTCGTCAACCAGAGTTTCTAGAAATAGAGACCAAGTCTGGGAAGTTGCAAATTGTCACTCTTCCCTGGCTTCATAAAAATGACTATAAAACTGTTGGAGAAAAGTTGCATTTATTATATGACAAGATAGATAAAAGTTATCCTGCAATATTTTTATCTCACTCAGAAATTATTGGTGCAGAGTATGGATCTGAAAAAGGCATGGCAATTGCAAATGATGTAACTTTACCTCTTTCTTTACTTCAAGATAGAAGATTAAATTATGTCGCTTTAGGTCATATCCACAAACACCAAGTTTTATCTACCGATCCTCTAATTGTCTACGTCGGTTCACCACACAGAATTGATTTTGGTGAAGAAAAAGAAGAGAAAGGTATTTGTTTAGTAGATATTCCAAAAACTGGAAAAACTACTTTTAAATTTCTCCCAACTAATGCTAGAAAGTTTTTAACAATTACTATTACTTTAAAAGGTGATGATCCAAATCCTACCCAAACAATTTTAAATGAAATAAAAAAACATGAGATTGAGGAAAAAGTAGTTAAAGTAATTATCAATATTCCAGCTGCCTGCCAGCAAGAAGTTCAAATGGACAAAATAAAAAAAGCGCTAGCAAATGCACATATTATTGCTGGTATATCTAGAAATATAGAAAGAGTAGAAAGACAAAAATTTGAAGGAGTTGAAGTAGAAACCTTAACTCCAATCGCCGCTTTAAAAAAATACTTTGAAGCCAAAAAATATTCTCCTGAAAAACAAAAGCAAATAGAAGATTACGCTGCTAAATTATTGGAATGAATAAACAAATCGTTATATTTTTAATAAAAAATGATGAAAAAATCTTAGTAGAAAAAAGACATCAAACTTCCAATTGGGCCGATGAACTACTCTTCCCTGGAGGAAATGTTGAAGAAAATGAAACTTTAGAACTGGCTATGTTTCGAGAAACAATGGAAGAGTTGGGAATAGTTCCAAAAGAATTCACTCAGATCCCCACTAAAGAAAGAATTTATGGTTTCAATAAAGTTATAGTTAATCCTTTTTATATCAGCAAATATCAAGGTGAAGTTCCAACTCATATTTTAGATAAAAAAAATCCTCTACTATGGATTGATTTCAAACAAGCACTTACTTCCAAAATTGAACCAGTTAAAAAAGCAGCAGAAGCATTAAAAGAATATCTAAAATTATGATTCCAGTTAAATTAAAACTATCAAACTTTACAAGTTACGGCGAAAATCCACCAGAGCTGGATTTTACAAAGTTTAAATTAGCTGCAATCTCTGGCCAAAATGGTGCAGGAAAATCTTCTTTACTTGATGCAATTACCTGGTGTGTTTGGGGAGATTCAAGAGCTGGAGAATCATCTGATGCTCTAGTCCGCTTAGGTGCAAATGAAATGTATGTGGAGTTTTCATTTGAATTAGACTCTCATATATATACTGTAAAAAGACTGCGAAATAAAAAAAGTGGAGGTCACTCTATGCTTGAACTTTGGAGTAATTCCCACAATTTAACTGAAGGAACTATAAAAGCTACTCAACAAAAAATCATAGATTCACTTCACTTAACTTATGAGACCTTTACCAACTCAAGTTTTATTAGACAAGGAAACGCCGGCGAATTTACCACCAAAGGCCCAACAGATAGAAAAAGAATACTAGCAGATATTTTAGGACTAGATCATTATGACAAATTAGAAGAAAAGGCCAAAGAAAAAGCAAAAGAAGCTCAGACAAAACTAACACTACTTGACTATCAAGTTTTAGAAATAGAGGCAGAACTATCTACAAAGGAGGAAAAACAAAAAGAACTAGAACAAGCAGAAAAAGAAGCCAAAAATCTTCAAGAAGAGCTAAAAGAATCAGAACATTTTATTAAAACCATTGAGGACGAAAAACAGATAGTGGTCTCCTCTATTCAATCTTTAAAAGAAAAGGTCGCTCAAATTAATGAGATAAAAAAAGAAATAGAAGAAATTAAATTACAAATTGATTTAAAGCTAAAAGCTAAGCAAGATTATCAAACTCTTCTAGATCAAAAAGATATTATTGAAGAAAAAAATAAAAAATTATTAAGACTTCAGGAAGAAAAAAAAGATTTAGAAATCAAACGTTCTGAATTAATAAAAGTAAAAGATGAATTAGCAGTTATTCAAAGAAAGATTATTGAACTTGAAAATAGAAGGCAAATTGCCATAACAACCTTAGAAGTAGAAATCAAAAAGTATCAAACCCAAAATGACAGTCTGCAAAAAGAAATTGAACAATTAAAAGCAAGAAAAGACATTTGCCCCACTTGTAAACAACCGATTGGTCTAGAAGTTAATAAACAAATTATTGCCAAAAACCAAAAGCAAATTGAAGAAAATGATCAGAAATTACAAATGCTAAATGATAAATTAAAAAAGTGCCAAACCTTCGAACTAAAAGAACAAGCACAAGCAGATGAAAAAGAAAAAGAAGTAAAGGACTTAGAACAACAAACAAAAGACTATCAAGAAATAAACAAACAAATTATGCTTTTAGAAAAATACGCTGATTTAAATACCAAACTCCAGCAAGCTGAAACTGCTGTTAAAGCTCAACAAGAAGCAATAGATGATTTAGAAAAAATAGCTAGATCAAAGGAAACTCAGATTAATAATGTTACAAAACACTTAGACGAACTGGAGATTTTTGAGAATAAATTACAAGAAATAGAAAGCAAGCTTTCTGCAAAACAAACTATCAAAGAAGAGTTAACTCAAAAAGTCATGGAAGCAAAAGCTAAAGTTGGTGCTGCTAGCCAACTTAAAACCAGATTTGAACAACTTGAAGATTTATTCAAAAAAAAGCTAGATGAAAAGAAAAAACTAAATGAAGATAAAAGTATTTATGAAGAGCTCGCTTTAGCTTTTGGCAAAAAAGGAATACAAGCCATGATTATTGAACAAGCAATTCCAGAAATTGAAGACGAGGCAAATAGATTATTAGAAAAATTAACTGAAGGAAGAATGAAAGTAAATTTCCTAACTCAAAAAGAAACTAAAACCAAAGTGGCAAGTATTGATGGCAAAAAAGATTATGCCATTGTTGAAACTTTGGACATTATTATTTCTGATGAAATGGGTGAGAGATCCTATGAAATGTATTCTGGTGGTGAAACTTTTAGAGTTAATTTTGCAATTAGGCTTGCTATCTCTAAACTATTAGCTCATAGAGCAGGTGCAAAGTTGCAGTTTTTAGTAGTTGATGAAGGCTTTGGTACTCAAGATGCACCAGGTCGAGCCAGGTTGGTAGAAGTTATAGATACAATTAAAACTGATTTTGAAAAAATATTAATTATTACTCATCTTGAAGAACTAAAAGAAGAATTCCCAACAAGAATTGAAGTTACAAAAGACTCAGCTGGTTCTAGTTTTGAAGTAGTAGGAAATTGAGTTAAAATTTAGAAGTGAAGATTTTAAAAAGATTGCTGCCGGTTTTAATTTCTTTAGCTGTTCTTTTGTACGTAATTTATTTTACAGAACCACCTAGTAGTTGGGTTGAGGCTTCTACTTTTCAAATTTTATCTTTTTTTATTCCCTTGCTTTGTTTTTTAACTTTTTTGGCAAATATTTTTATTGGTTACTTACCTAAAAGTTTTATTCTGGGTTTGGGTGGAATGTTACTGATTGTCTTAAAATCAATTAATGCGCTAAATATATTTTTAACCGCAGCGGTAGTATTGTTAACTTTGGTGAGTTTTAGGTTTTATCAATCATCTCGCTTGATCAGAGAACCTAGAATACCTTCACTCCGATTGTCAAAAAGCTTTGATCGGAGTAAACTTAAGCATCTTGGAGCAAGGAGATAACCATGAATAAATTTTTTATCACTAATGCTATACCATATGTAAACGCTAAACCTCACATTGGACATGCATTGGAATTCATACAGTCAGATACAATTGCTCGCTACCACAGACTACTCCAAGAAGAAGTAGTTTTACTTTGTGGTGGGGATGAAAACGCACTTAAAAATGTTCAAGCAGCCGAAAGCTTTGGTGAAGATGTTCAAACTTTTGTAGATAAACATACAGAGCTATTTAGAAAATTAGCTGAAAAACTGAATGTTAAATTTGATATTTGGCAAAAAGGCTCAAGTAAATCTCATCATACTTCTTCTCAAAAATTATGGGAACTTTGTTTAAGTAACGGCGATATTTATAAAAAATCTTATAAAGGACTTTACTGTGTTGGTTGTGAAAGTTTTTATACTTTACAAGAGTTAAATGAAAAAGGTGAGTGTTTTGAACATCCTGGTAAAAAATTAGAAGAGGTCGAAGAAGAAAATTATTTTTTTAAACTTTCAAAATATCAAGACTATTTAATTGAAATTATTGAAAAAGATGATTATCAAATTATTCCAGAGTTTAGAAAAAATGAAATTCTAGCCTTTTTAAAAAGTGGTTTAGAGGATTTTAGTATTTCAAGGTCTAACCAAAGAGCTAAAAATTGGGGAGTCCCAGTTCCAAATGATCCAACCCAGCGAATTTATGTTTGGTTTGATGCATTAAATATTTATCAATCTGGGATTGGTTTTGGAATAGATCAAGAAAAATATAATAAATATTGGCCAGCTGATTTACATGTAATAGGTAAAGGAATAATCAGATTTCATGCAGTTTATTGGCCAGCAATTTTAAAATCTGCTGGGCTTGAATTACCTAAAAAATTATTTGTCCATGAATACTTTACAGTTAACGGACAAAAAATGTCCAAGACTTTAGGTAATGTTTATGATCCTTTACCGCTAATTGAAAAATATGGCGCAGATCCATTGCGCTACTTTTGTCTTGCTAAAATTTCTCCTTTTCAAGATGGTGATTTTTCGCAGGAAAAATTTATAGAAGGCTACAACTCTGATTTAGCAAATGGTTTGGGTAATTTAGTTGCAAGAGTTGCCAAGCTTTGTGAGAAACACAATATAAAAGCTAGTGAGTTACCTCTATCTTTTGATCCAAAATTAGAAGAACCATTAAAACAGTTTAAATTTAATGATGCCCTATCTCACATCTGGAAAGAAATTGCCGATGCTGATAAAAAAATCAATGAAGAAAAACCCTGGGAGTTAGATGGTGAAAAAGCAAAAACTGCGCTAGAAGATTATGTTAAAAGAATACAGCATATCGGTTTTAATTTACAACCATTTTTACCTCAAACTGCTGAAAAAATATTAAATCAATTTTCAGGTAAGATCAAAGTTAACGATCCGCTTTTTCCTCGAATATGATTTTTAGTAAATATCCAAACATTTTTTATGCAGTCTCGACTGCTGTCGATGGAAATATGTCATTTTTAACAGGGGACAAAAATCAAGCTTTAGAAAATCGTAAAAAGTTTGCCAGAAAAAATGATTTTGATGAAAATTCAATAGTTAGTGTTAATCAAATTCATGGTAATAAAGTTTTGAAAGTTAGCAATAAAGATGGAGGTAGAGAGATTGACGCTGATGGAATGATTACCAATCAAAAAGGAATTTATTTAATTAAAAAATTGGCAGATTGTTTATCAATTGCCTTTTATGATCCAAAAAATCAAGCGATTGGATTAATCCATGCTGGTTGGCAAGGGTTAGATAAAGACATTATAAATAATGTAGTTCTACAAATGAAAAGAAACTTTAGATCACATTCAGAAAATCTGATTGTGCAATTTAGCCCCTCAATTGGTCCCTGTCATTATGGTGGTCCGCCCCAACTGAGAAATACCAAAGATCCAAAATGGAAAAAGTATATCGCCAAAGATGTTGATGAAAACTATGGTATAGATTTATGGCAATTTGCCAAAGATCAATTAATAAATTTAGGAGTTCTAGAAGAAAATATTTATAATCCAAAGCTCTGCACCTTTGAATCCAAAGATTATTTTTCTCATAGAAGGTCACAAAAAACCAACGAACCAGACTTTCGTTTTGCAACAATGCTTGGGATAAAAAATTAATATGTTAACTGACACCCATGCCCATTTATTTTGGGAAAGTTTTGAAAAAGATTTTGATGAGATGATTCAAAGAACAATTGAGGCTGGGGTAACTACCATTATAAACGTTGGTACAGATTTAGATTCATCAAGACAAGCTCTTTTACAAGTCCAAAATGAATTAGCAAATTTTCCAAAGTTAACTACTTATTCCTCAATTGGGATTCATCCTCATGATGCCATTAAATTTATAGATGAGCCAGAAAAACAAATTACAGACGCTGTTAACAAATTAGAGAATATTTATCATTTAGATCCTAAAAAAGTAGTAGCAGTTGGCGAATGTGGATTAGATTTTATTTTTGTAAGTAATCCAGATTTCATACCCGCTTCTATAAAAGCTAAAGCAATAAAGAATTCAAAACTAGATATTGAAAAAATAAAAGATTTACAAAAAATGCTTTTAAAAGCTCAAGTTGATTTAGCAAAAAAATTAAATCTGCCACTTTTAATTCACACCAGAGAAGCTTGGGATGAAATCTTTGATTTAGTAACTGACCATTATGGTTTATTTCACTGCTATAGTGGAGATGTAGCAACTACCCAAAAAGTTTTACGGACTAATTTTTTAATCTCCTTTGCAGCTACTATTAGCTATCCTAAGAATGAAAGTTTAAGACAGATTGCCAAAAATTTACCTTTAGATAGATTTGTCCTAGAAACAGACTGTCCTTTTTTGCCACCCCAGAGCAAAAGAGGAACTAGAAATGAACCCAATACTGTTTTAGAGATTGGAGGATTAATTGCAGAGCTAAAAGGAACTAGCTTAAAAGAAGTTGCTTGCGCTACCAGCCATAATGCTAAAAAACTTTTTAAATTAACTTAACAACTCTTCCTTCATTCTGGCACAATTCTTACTTAATCTGTCAAAAAAGTATCTAGAATTAATAATTAATTTATGGTATAAAGTTGCTATGAGAGTGAAAAATTCTTACAAAAAATTTAGATTATTTAATTTACCTGCTCTTGGGATTTCTATTTTTTTATTAATACTAGTCCTTTTCTCTTTAGGTTTTGCTCAAACAGCAAATGCCAGCAGTGGGAGTGCTACTTTAGCTGTTTATCCTTACGGGGGAACTCTTAATAAAGGCTGCAGTTATTTATTAAATGTGGGTTTAAATACTGGAGGATTAGATACTGATGGCACAGATGTGGTTTTATTCTATGACCCTACAGTCTTAAGTATTTTAGCAATTATTGATACCAGGATGTATCCTAACTATGTTTTAAATAGCATTGATAATATAAATGGCAAAATTTCTATTTCAGCTTTAGCCTCTGCTTCTCAACCAATTCATGGAAAAAATATCTTAGCTCAAATTAACTTCACTGTTTTGCCTCAAACTACAGCTACAACCACCACTATTAATTTTGATTTTGACCCCAGCAATCCCACTAAAACCACTGACTCAAATGTTACTCAAACCGCCACTATTTTAGATATTTTAAAAACTGTTTATAATGGCAGTTACAAAGTTGGCAGTGGCTCTTGCTAATAAAACTTAGGTTCTTCTAAATTTGCAATCTCATTTTAAATTCCTTAAACTTAAAAGCAATAATCTACCCTTATGCGATTAATCCTATGTTTTTTACTGGGTTTTTTAGGTTTTTTTTACTTAGCTGAGTTATTATCTCGAGTTGCTAAATTGCGCTTACACAGCATTCTTGGGTTAATATTTATTTTCATGGGATTTTTAGTAGGTTTTTTTGGGGAGAATTTACTAATTTATCCATTAAATATTTACTTAGCTATTTTTTTGCTAGGATCAGGTTCCGGTTTAACTTTGCATCATTTTTTATCCAAACGCTATATTATCTCTGAGCGTTTGGAACAAGGTTTTATCAAGCGACACGCAACTTTTTTTGAAAGATTACTTGAGATTTTACCAGGAGCGCTAACTTGGATTACCTTAACCTCACCCTTTTGGCTGTCTTTTACTTTACCCTTTGCAGTTGCATATATCTTAATTATTGCAGATGTTTATTGGTTAATTAGTGCTTTAAAAACTGCTGTTTTAATATACGTGGGCTATCGCAAAATTGAATGGGCAAAATCTCAACCTTGGTTAGAAAATTTAAAAAAGGATTTTCCAGAAGAATATCCAAAATATTACCACCTGTTAATTATTCCCACTTTTAAAGAAAGCCTGCAGGTTTTAGCTCCAGCTTTTGATGCTATAACTCACTCTAATTATCCTAAACAAAAAATATTTTTAAGTGTTGGGTTTGAGCAGCGCGATGATCCGATTAAAATTAAAGAAACACTTGATTACCTGAAAAAATACTCCAAAAATATTGCTGGAGTTTTTACTACAATCCACCCATCTAATTTAGCAGGTGAGGTTGCTGGCCCAGCTAGCAACCGTAATTTCATGGTTAGAAAAGCAATTTTAGAATTTAATAAAATAAATATCCCTTTGGAAAAAGTTTTCGTCACCACCTTAGATGCAGATTTTGTAATCCATAAAGAGTTTTTAGCTGGTGCCTTACATAAATATTTATCTACTCCAGTAGAGCTTCGGGATAAAAGAACTTATACTGGTTCATTTCTTTACTATAATAACTACTGGCAAGCTCCAGCTCCGATGAGAATGATTGCCACAGGAACGGCTTTTTGGCAATTAACAGAGATGTTAAGTTCAGATAAATATCGTAACTTTTCCTCTTTTTCCATCAATTTAAAATCACTTCTTGATGTTGGACTTTGGATTCCAGATAAAGTTAATGATGATTCAGGTTTTTATTGGAAAGCCTATTTTTATTTTAAAGGCGACTATAAAATTATTCCCCATTTTGTGCCAATCAATGCAGATACTGTCATGGATGTAACTTTGCTTAAAACCATTCAGAATCAATACTTACAACTTAAACGTTGGGCCTATGGTGTTGAGTTTTATCCATATATCTTTAAACAATATTTTGCTCAAACTGATATTGATTTTTGGGATAAAACCGATAAGGTCTTGTTTGCTCTTTGGGGCTACTGGAAATGGGGAACACTAGCGTTATTTGTAACTTTTGGTGGAATGTTAATTCCTTTAATTAATCCAAATTATAAACAATCAGTTTTAGCAATTAATTTACCAATTATCTCTTCCTGGATTTTAACTGCCGCGTTTTTGGGATTATTTGCTACGATTTATGTTCATGAAAAAACTGCTCCCAAACGCCCAGCTAATTGGAGTATTTTTCATAAAGTTTGGTCTTATTTACAATTTCTCCTTGTGCCTTTAGTAGTAGTCACAATCTCTACGATTCCTTCAATTGATGCTCAAACTTCATTAATGTTTGGTAAGTACTTAGAATTTAGGGTAACTAATAAAGCCAGAATGAAATGATTGCTAAAGCTATTAGGTTTTACAAAACTCAAGATAAAATAAATTTTTTTTGTATTAGTCTATCTTTTTTTATTGCTTTAGTTATTATTGGGCTTTTTATAATTAATCTTAAAAACTTACCTAATAAAATTCCTATTTTTTATTCACTATCCTGGGGTGATGAACAATTAGCTAATTCTTCTCAATTTATTGTTTTACCACTGATTATTATTTTAACTGCTATGATCAATCTAATAATTTCCTGGCATTTACACACATCTCAAGTCCTATTGAAAAAAATTATTTATATTTCAACTTTGCTAATTTCAGTTTTAATATTACTAACGAGTCTTAGAATTATTTATATTTTTGTCTAAAATTAATGAGCTTAATACTACCTTTTTTAGTTTCTTTAATCATAACAATTTTATCAATCCCTATAACTTTAAAATTTGCTTTCAAGTTTGGTTTAGTTGATAATCCCAAAACTAGACCACATCCAGCCCATCTGCATACCAGAATTATTGCCCGAGCAGGAGGACTACCAATTTATTTAGGGATTATTTTTTCAATACTAATTTTTTTGCCTTTAGAAAGATCTTTTCTGGGTATTATTTTTGGATCAACAATTTTACTGCTAGTTGGCTTAATCGATGATAAAGTTAAAAAATTTAATCCATATGTTCGATTGTTACTACTTTTTTTAGCCGCTTTAGTTGTGGTTAGTTTTGGAGTGGGGATAAATTTTATCTCCAATCCGCTATCAGGATTTAATTTTTTACCATTTGGGCTAAATCAACCTTACATCAGGTTTGATCAAATAATTATTCCCTTTGTTTTTTTGGGAAATCATTATCTAGTTTTAGTTGCGGACATTTTTGCTTTTTTTTATATAACTACTTTAACTCAAGTTATTAATTGGTCAAAAGGCGTAGATGGTCAAATGCCAGGAATTACTTGTATTACAGCTTTAACTCTGGGTTTTTTATCATTAAAACTTTTGCAAGGAGGCGACCCAAATCAATTTTTTCTAGCTCAATTATCATTTATTGTAGCAGGAGCTTCACTTGGCTTTTTAATTTTTAATTGGTTTCCAGCCAAAATTTTTCCCGGTTTTTCTGGATCAACAATTTTAGCTTTGGTTTTAGCAACTATCTCGATTTTATCTGGTGCTAAAGTGGCAACTGCTTTACTTGTTTTAGCAATTCCCACAATTGATTTTATCTATACTTTTTTTAGAAGAATTTTATCTGGTAAATCTCCAGTCTGGGGAGATCGGGGACATTTGCACCACCGTTTACTTGATTTAGGATTATCTCACCCTCAGATTGCCTTGTTTTATATAGTGGTATCTGCTATTTTAGGATCAATTGCTCTAATTGTTGATACCGAGAGCAAATTTTTTGGAGTTTTAGTTGTCGCAGTTATTTTTATTGGTTTTATTTTAGCTTTAAATTCTTTTTATGATCGAAGATCAAAAATAAATGAATAAATTTGATGGCTCAAGTTTAGTTTGGGGTCTAATTAAAGTTGTCCGCCCTAGACAATGGATTAAAAATTTTGCACTTTTTGCAGGTTTAATTTTTTCTGGTAACTTAAACAACTCTAGTGCCATAACTCTGACACTTCAGGCTTTTATTATTTTTTGTGGCATCACCTCTGTTTCCTATATTTTAAATGATGTTTTTGATGTTGAGCGAGATCGACTTCATCCTTTTAAAAGAAAACGGCCAATCGCCTCAGGTGTAGTCCCAACCAGACTAGCAATTACTTTAGCTACTTTGTTAATCATAATTTTACTCCCCTTAGCTTACCTATTATCTCCATCATTTTTTTTAGCAGTTGTAGCTTATTTACTATTGCAGTTATTTTATTCGGCATTTTTAAAGACTGTAATTTTGCTGGATGTAATGGTGATTGCAGCTGGTTTTGTCTTAAGAATTTATGCTGGAGTTTGGACAATTGATGCTCATTTAAATGTCTGGTTTTTACTGGCAGTTACCTCTTTTGCGCTATTTTTAGCAATTGGAAAAAGAAGATCAGAACTAACTTTACTTGCCCACCAAGCTGCCAAACACCGGGAAACCCTGCTTCATTATCCAGAAAATTTACTGGATATTTTAACTGGGATGTTTGCTACAGCTACTTGGTTGTCATTTGCTTTTTTTGCATTTTTACAACCACCTATTTCTGCCAGACCCAGAATATTACTTTGGTTTAGTAATCTGTCTTTACCCTTTACCGAAGCCAAATTTTTAATGATTACAGTTCCAGTGGTGATTTATGGAGTAATGAGATATTTATATATTATTTATGAAAAAAAAGAAGGTGAGTCTCCGGAGCGAGTTATTTTAACTGATACACCTTTACTTGTTACCACTCTACTTTGGCTTGGACTAGTAATAATTATAATTTATTTTTTAGGGGCTTAAAATTTATTAACTCGATTTTTTATCTGCATAAGAAGATGATATATAACCCTCTTTGCCATCAGGTAAGCGGATTTTATACCAAGAAGGAATTTCTTCAAGCAAAGTTAAGGTATCACCTGGTGAAACTCTACCCACCTCAGCGCTCCCAACCGATGGAGAAGCTCTAACTCTTAAAAATCCAGTTGGAGTTTGTTTAATAATAACTTGAGGTGAAGATTCAATTGGCACAGTTGCTACTTGAGTAAAATCAGCGCTGGAGATTGCTAAATCGACAATTAAATTTAAATTATAATCTGGCGCTAAGACGGCTTTAATGCTTCTTTTTAAAAAGTTATTATGAGACAGTAAAAATAAATGCTCACCTGAGGATAAATCAGTAATTTGAATAGGAGTTCTCCCATAACTTTTGCCATCAACTGATACTTCAGATTCAGATGGATTAGAAATAATCGTTACACCAATACCTTTTTGTAAAGTAATAATCTCGCCAGAAGATGAGGCTTGATTTGAAGCTAATTCTCTATTAACAACAGATAAGGTTCCAGAGTTTAATTTAACATAACCTTGCCAAAATAAGTCATCTTTTTTTAAAACTACTAAGTAATCCCCTGGCTTAAAGTCTTCTCCTTGAAAAGGAGTTTTGCCCATTTCTTGATTGTTAATTGAAACACTTGCTTCTTGGCTTGCTTCAACCCGCAACCCAGCCCGAGGTGTAAGTCCCAACACATCCATCAAGGGCTTTGTTCCAAAACGAATTAAAATTAAGATTAAACTTAAAAAGATTAATAAAATATAGCCAGCTTTGCGCATGCTCTATATTATAAACTTCCACAGACTAAAAGTCTGCGGTTTTCTTAAGTTTACAAGAAGCTTCGCCTCTTTTTTTGATGTAAGGTAGGAAGTTTTAATCTTGCTTCGCTTTCACCACCCACCTTAAGAAGGTGGAGTTCTAGCGAAGCGATTATAGATAAGTTTTTTTAAAAATTGTAGTTTGATTAATTTGACTTTGGACTTTGAGTTTGCTACTATCAGTTCCCAATCTGCTATCAGCAGGTTTTTTATTGGACCTTTAGCAGAAATATGATTAAAAAAACAATCAATTATCTGCTGCCCAATCTTTCTAAATTCAACAAACTCACTACTAAAATTGCTTTAGGAATAATTTTAGTTACTTTTTTATTTGATTATCAACCAACTTTAAGTTTTCCACCAATTAAAAAAGCAATTGTTAAAGCTGCAGATGAACAAACTCAAAGTTTGGACGCTAAAAGTTTGCCTTTTCAAGCTAGCCTACCTCACAGTGGCTACATCAGCACTCATTTCTCCATTTTTCACCCAGGTATAGATATTGCTACTAGCTTAGGGACGCCCATTCACCCAATTTCTAAAGGGATAATACTAGATCTGGGCTTTAACCCATGGGGTTTAGGCCTTAATGTTTTAGTGGATCATGGTCAAGGTTATAAATCACTTTATGCTCACATGGCAAAAATTTTAGTCAAAAAAGGCCAAAGTGTTGAGGTCTCGGATATTTTGGGAGAAGTGGGTTTAACTGGACATACCTCAGGTCCACACACTCATTTGGAAGTTTCTAAAGATAATATAAATTTTGATCCCCAAACAATTTTGCCAGTGCTAGAAGATTTACCTAAACAGCAATTTTTACCAATTGTCTCATCTAGTTCCGCTACCAAAAATTCTTAATCTTCGACTAGCTCACCTTCAACTGCCTGACCTAAATTTCCATAATTTCTGGAAAAAACTTCTCTTTCCCTAGTAATTAATCTTTCAAGTAAATTTTTAAACTCAATGGGTGAGTCAACATACTCTAACTTCATCTCCACCTTATTCATACCTGCTGTATTAATTATGACTGTACCATGATGCATAATCAGACGATCATAAAAGCTTTGCTTGACTTCAATATGGGTAATTTTGTCATATAAAGCTGAAGATAAATTAACTTTAAAAAATCCTTCTTTAATCATCACTCGCCTGGTGGTTAAAAGGTAGCGATGAGAATGAAAAGTCAGCAAAGTAGTTAAATAAGCAACTATTATCGAAAATAGCATTCCAAAAAGTAACCCTTGACCTAAGTTATACTTTAAAAAGTAAGCTAAACCCAAACCAGCTAAAATAAAAAGCGCTCCAGGAATTAAAATAAAAATAATAAATTTTTGTCTTAAATAAATTTTTGAATAACCAGTAACTAGAACTAATTCTTCATCTTCGGCTAAATATTTTGCAAAATTTTTTTTATCTGATTCAGCTGGTGGATCTTTGAATTTTGGTTTACCCATAAAATTATTTTACTCTAAAAAAGATTTGTATATTTTTTAAGAATCCAAAGCAAACCAATTCCTATCAGAAGTGCTATAACAGGATTTGCTAAAAAAGGCACCAAACTAGTAGTTTCCCAAAACCCTCGCCAGACTAAAACAATAGCAAAAAGGACAATTAAAGCATAAATAAAGCGATGCTTTGAAAGTCTTTTTAAATATGTTGCTCTGATAAAACCAATTCCGCGCCTACTTAAACCATGTCTAACTAGAGTTTTTAAAGGATGCTCTTTGGCGGTAGCTAAAATCTTTTGTTCTGATTCCAAAATCTCTTTTTCTTCTTGCTTAATTCTTTCTTCTGCTTCCTCAATTTTCTCTGTCTCTTTTAAAATCCTAGCTTCTTCTTTGGAAATTGTCTCTAACTGATCAGCCATATTAATATCATACACTAAGATTTAAAAAGATATTGAAAAAATTAAGCTACAATTTTACTACTAAAACACCCTCGCCAGATTGCGGAACTAGTAAAGCTTGGTTGAAAAGCAACATCTCTACTGCCTTTTTTTATATTGTGATAAACTCCCTCGAGGAAATCCATAGCCTGTCCTAATTTTAATATATCAGCTGCTTCATATTGACTTGACATTACCTGATCTAAAACTTCCAAAACATCTACTAAAGGATTAATTCCAAATCTTAAATCATCCCCAAGTAATCCTTCTACTATTTTATATGCTTTCATATCGGCTATCTTAGCTTCTGCTTGTCTTTTGTCTTGTTCTAGTTGGCGTGCTCTATCTGCGCTGTATAGAAGATGCCTCAATCTTGGTAAACTTTCTCTTTCCGCCCAATCTAGTTGAATCATAGGAGAATGTCTTGTATTATCGAATGCGCTTAGACTTAAACCCACTACCTTCAGTAAATACTCCCTATTCCCCCATAATACTTTATCATCAATACGACTTCTAATAGTTAGAAAACTAGGGGGACCTGCTTCAAGCATAATTAATAGTATAGCAAGCCTAATATTCACCCATGCCTGGCATACCTGGAGGGGTTGGAGGAGCAGGGGGTTCTGGTTTGTCAGTGATTAATACATCAGTTGTCATCACCATAATAGCAACAGATGAAGCATTTTGTAATGCAGAGCGAGTGACTTTTACAGGATCTATTACCCCAGCTTTAACTAAATCTTTAAGTTGTCCATCTAAAACATCAATTCCTAAATTCGAAGCTGCATCTAAGACTTTAGCCAATGCAACTCCCTCATCCATCCCAGCATTTTGGATTAATTTTCTAAATGGTTGTTCCAGGGCTTTTTTAACAATCTCTACTCCAACTTTTTCCTCATCTGAGACCATCTTTAAATTATTTAAAGCTTTTGCAGCTCTAAGCAAAGCAATCTCTCCACCTGCCACAATTCCTTCTTCAATTGCAGCTTTGGTAGCAGCTACCGCATCAATTACTCTTTCTTTTTTCTCCTTCATCTCAATCTCAGTTGCCGCTCCAACATTAATTACTGCTACCCCACCAGTTAACTTTGCTAAGCGCTCTTGTAACTTTTCTTTATCAAATTCAGAATCAGTAGATTCAATCTCTTTCCTAATTTGCCCAATTCTTGAATCAATCGCTTTTTTAGCTCCCTTTCCATCAACAATTAAAGTCGCATCTTTAGTTGAAGTGATTCTACCAGCTCTACCTAGATCTGAAACTTCTACAGACTCAAATTTTCTGCCTGTATCTTCTGAGATCACACTTCCACCAGTTAAAATAGCAATATCTTCTAACATCGCTTTTCTTCGATCCCCAAAGCCTGGCGCTTGAACTCCCAAAACATTAAATGTTCCTTTTAATTTATTAACGACTAAGGTAGCTAGCGCTTCACCTTCAACATCATCTGCGATAATCACTAAAGTTTTAGAAACTTGAACAAATTTTTCCAAGAAAGGCAGTAAATCCTGCATATTTGAGATCTTTTTATCAGTAATTAGGATATATGGATCCTCTAAAGATGCCTCCATTCTATCTGAATCAGTTACAAAATATGCTGAAGAGTAACCTTTATCAAACTCCATTCCTTCTTTATAATCAATACTCATCTGCAAAGTTTTACCTTCTTCTACTGTAATCACTCCATCTTTGCCAACTTTATTAATCGCATCAGAAATGAGTCTTCCAATCTCTTCATTTTGAGCAGAAATTGTGGCAACTTGGGTAATTTCCTCAGGGGTGGTGAGTTTTTTGCTCATCTTTTTTAATTCATCAACTAGAGCTAAAACTGCTGATTCAATTCCCTTTCTTAAAATCATCGGGTTGGCTCCAGCTTGAATATTTTTTAACCCCTCGGAAACAATTGCTTGAGCTAAAATAGTGGCTGTAGTTGTTCCATCTCCAGCTACATCATTAGTTTTAGAAGCGGCTTCTTTTAAAAGCTGTGCTCCCATATTTTCAAATGGATCTTCTAAGTCAATCTCTTTAGCTACAGTTACACCATCATGAACCACATTCGGAGCTCCCCATTTTTTATCTAATGCGACATTTCTGCCTTTTGGTCCAAGAGTAGAAGCTACAGCTTCTGTTAAGGTATTAATACCTTTAAGTAACTTTTCTCTAGCTTCAGAATTAAATTTTAATATTTTAGCCATTTTTATTCTAAAACTCCCATTAAATCATCAAATTTAACTAACTTATATTCAATCCCAGCAATTTTAATTTCATCTCCACCCCATTTTTTATAGACAACTTTATCTCCAACTTGAACTGGACATTTTAATACTTTGCCACTTTCTAATATTAAATCTTCACCACAAGCGACAACTGTGCCTTGCGCTGGCTTTTCTTGAGCTGACTCAGGCAAAATTATTCCCGAGGCAGTCCTAGTATCAGCTGCAGATGGTTCAACTAAAATATAGCCCATTAAAGGACGAAGGTTCATTTTTTTAGTTTCTTTACTTTTAACTTTTGGCATAAATTTGGAATTGTCTTTTTAGACAAGGAGCAGAATTGAATGAATATATACAACAAACTAGCAATCCTTGTCAAGAGGTGCTAGAGTTTTTGAATTCTTTTATTATATTTATTCAAAACTTCTTGGCGACAATCTTTAGGGTGAAAATAGAGTGCATGATTGTTTATTTTTTCTGAAGTTTGATTTTTTTGCATATACTTTAACTGCCAATCTCTAACTAAACTTTCCAACAAATCTAAAACTAAACTTTCAGTTAGTTGAGCTTTTTTTAAATTAACTTGGTTATTTTTAAAACTCCCTGACCAATTGGGTAAAAATTTAAAACTCCAGGCATTTTCTTCTAAAAATTTAGAATAAATATTGTCTCTTTGCCAAATAACTTTCATCTGTAAAATCTCATGGGCTAAATAGATATCTTTATTTGCTTGATACAAATGCTTTTCATCTAAAAGTAAATTGACACAAATTTTACCAGCTGATTTTTGTTTATTTTCTTTGGGTAATCTTCTTTTACCTGTGATCGCCAAAATTGCTAAAATTAAAATTCTAGATAAAAATAATCGATTTTTTTCTGTAATAATAAACAGATCAATATCGTCTTTACTTGTAGCATTTTCCATTGCCAAACTTCCAGAAATTCCCACTAATTTTACCCAAGGAATAATTTTAAAAAATTGACCTGCTAACTTGGCCTGAAATAAAAATTTTTGAGACTCTTTGAATTTATTGACTCTAATTTTGACAATTTTTTGTCTTTTTTTTAAAAAATAATATTCCTTATAAACACCAACTGATTTTTTTTTAACTAATTTTTTTAAGGTTTTATCAATCTGAGAAAGGGTAACTTTTTTTAAAATCAACCACTTGTGAATCTCCCAAGCTTTAAGTGGATAATCAAAAATATCAGAATATACCAAAGTTTTCAAAATAGCTTTTTCCATATGTTTTGGACAGATTTGGACAAACTTTTAGTTTATTCAATTTAAGTTATACTACCAAATCGTCCATTTACAAGCTCTAATCTATTTGAAAGTAAGATATAATTACTAGCTATGGATGAAAATTTTGAAAAAAATACTACTCTTTCTGATTTAACTACTTTAAAAATTGGTGGACCTGCAAAAGAGTTTATAGTTGTAAAAACTGAGCAAGAATTAATTGATGCCATAAAATATGCTAAAGAAAATAATTTAAACTTTTTAGTTATTGGCAGTGGGAGTAATTTGCTTGTTTCAGATGAAGGCTTTAATGGATTAATTATTAAAAATGAGGTATCTGGAATTGAGCAAAATGATCAAACTTTAGTAGTTAAATCAGGCACAATTTTGCAAGATCTATTGGATTTTGCAAATGAAAAAGGACTAGCGGGTTTACAAAAAATGACTGGAATTCCAGGAACTTTGGGTGGGGCAATTTTTGGCAATGCTGGCGCATATGGACAAACTATCTCTGATCATATAATCCAACTCACTTGTCTTAACCCTCAAACTCTTAAAAGTATAACTTTAAATAAAGAAAGTTCTGAATTTAATTACCGAGACAGCATTTTTAAGAAAAATCATTTTATTATCTTAGAGGTAACTTTTAAGTTAGCCCAAAATGATTCTCACAATTTAGCTAAAGAATCTCAAGAAATTTTAGAAAAACGTTTAGTTAAATATCCCAAAGATATTAATTGTCCAGGCAGTTTTTTTAAAAATATAGTAGTAGAGAGCTTATCTAAAGAAATTTTGCAAAAAATTCCTCCAGAAAAAATAGTTTTTGGCAAAATCCCAGCTGGAGCACTTTTAGAAGATGTTGGTGCTAAGGGTCAAAAATTAGGTGATATAGAGATAGCAACTTATCATGCTAATTTATTTATTAATAAAGGTGATGGAAAAGCCGCTGATTTTTATGAATTAGCTAAAACTTATTACCAAAAAGTAAAAGCCAAATTTGGAATTTCTCTTGAACCAGAAGTTCAACTAATTAACTTACCACCAATTTAAATTTTATTGCTAGTTGGAGATGGGGATGGTTTATTGTTAACAAATTTATCTAGAGTTTGCTGAACTCCCTGAGCAGTTGTTTGCAGTGCACCCAGTGGATTTGCTCCTTGCAAAGTGGCATTAATGGCATTTTCAAAATAAGTAATCATCTCATCGTTTAAACCTTGATCAAAGGTGCGAGAAGATAAATACCAATTTTTATAAATTGGTGCTTGAGAAACAAAACTTCCCACAATTGGATCATTAAGTAGCTCACTTTGTAAATCAATTCGGGAGTAGGGCTGGCCAAAAAGTCTAATTTTTGATGCTTCAGAATATAATAGCTTTTCGCTATCTTTGGAAGTTAGAAATTTTAAAAAATCCCAAGCTTGATCTTGATGGGAGGATTTACTAGATACTGCAAATCCCCAAAAAGTTCCCCAACCAGAGTAGTTAGCCGTATTAGCTTTGGGAAGTTGAGGGACCGGAGCGGTTTTAAAATGCAGTTGCGGGTTAGCTACTCTTAAATCATGAGCTCGCCAAGACGGAGCAAAATAAAAAGCTAATTTCCCCTCATAAAAAGCTTGCGTTGATCCCTCCATTGCTAAACTCCAAACTTTTTTAGATGGATCCAAAATAAAATTTGTATAAAACTTAATCACATCAGCTCCAGCTAAATTGTTTGGATGTTCTAAATCGGCATCTGGTTGTTGATAAAAAAGTAGGCCAATGATATCGGAGAAATGATCGACATTTGAAACCGCTCCCATCGCCGCTCCTGCGACTAAAATATTACCCTTATCATCTTTTTTGGTTAGCTTAACAGCGGCGTCCACAAACTCATCCCAATTTTTTGGAATTGCTACACCCGCTTGATTTATTAAATCTTCATTATAATAAAGAGCTAAGCCATCAACTTCCAAAGGCAGAGCATAAATTGTATTATTCTTAGCAAAACTAGCAAAAGCAATTGGATAAAAGGTTTGATTATATTCTTGACTAGTCATCACAGTTGTCGGAAGTGAAGCTAAATTAGAGTTTTTTAAAAACATCGGTAGCCAAGAATTATGAATCATAAAAATATCTGGGCCCTTGGAATCTTCAATTTGAGTTTGGACTCGAGTTCGATAATTGGGTGAGTTTTGGTGGTTATATTCAATTTTGACATTTGGATGCAGTTTAGTATAACCATCAATTGCTGGCCTGACTAAACTATCATCTTCCCACAGTCCCCATAATTTTAGAGTGACTGGCTCAGCAGTTTTTTTAGCAGTCAGTAAATAACCAAACTTCCAAAATAAAATCCCAATAATAATTGCCAAAACTACAACTGCTATGATAATTTTTTTCATAAAACAAGCTTATTTATTATATCCTAAACCCTAACGCGATTTCTGGTAAAATAGGCAAATAAAAAAATAAATGGATAAAAAGTCAAAAAAACCCCAAACTCAAAAGAGACATTCTAAAAAATTTTGGTTTTCAGTAACTTTACTTTTTATTTTAATTATTTTAATAAGCAATTTATTCTTCTTTTTAGATAAAATTTATCCAGAAATTTTTATTGCTAATACTAATTTAACAGCTCTAACTAAGACTCAAGCTCAATTCAAAATTGAAGCAAATTTAAAAGAACGCTTAAATAAAGATCTAAACTTTAAATATCAAAATCAAGCTTTCACTTTAAATTTATCTCCAAATGATCTAGAACCTGATTTTTCAAGTAGTTTAAATCAAGCTTTTGACTTCGGTCGAACTAAAATCTATTATCAAGAAGTTAATTTAAATTTAAATATTAGTTTTAAAAGCTCAGTTGACGAAAAAATAGATCAAATTAGAAAAGCAATTAGTCAATCTCCAGTTGATGCTCAAGTTAAACTTGAAGATGGAATAGTTAATGTTACCCCATCCCAAAATGGTTTAGACCTAGATAGTGAGGCTTTAAAGAAAAAAATAGTTGATTATTTAAATACTGGAAAATTATCTGATAATCAATTACCCACCAAGCTAGTTTCACCTAAACTTTCTTATCAAACTGCCTTAAAAATTAAACAAGTTTTGGATCAAGTTAAGCTCAACCCAATTTCACTTCATTATAAAGATAAAACTTGGTATTTAAGTTTTGAGGATTTAATTAATTTAATTGATCTAAACAATAATCAACTATCGCTAGCTTCAGCAAATATTTTAGGCTCAGATATAAATTTAATATCTTTGCAAATTGGTCAGACCGATTTATCTGATACAACTTTAGTCTTAAATCCGCAAAAATTTGATAATTATATAAAAAAAATCGCTTTAGATATTAATCAACCAGTTGAAGAACCCTTATTTAACTTTGATGGACAAAAAGTTTCTGAGTTTAATCCTGGCCAAGATGGATTAAATTTGGATATCAACCAAACCAAAAATTTAATCACCAGTAGTTTAGCTTTACCAATTCAGAATAGTATTGATTTACCAGTTCAGGTTACTCACCCCAAAAACCAATTGACTAACGATTTAGGTATAAAAGAGCTGTTGGGTGAAGGAGTTTCTTATTTTAATGGTTCAATTCCTAACCGAATTTTTAACATTGGTTTAGCTTCTTCAAAAATTAATGGCGTATTAATTGCACCAGGGGAGATTTTTTCTTTTGTCAATATTGTTGGCGATATTTCAGGAACCTCTGGTTATAAACAAGCTTATGTAATTAAAGAAGGTCGAACTGTCTTAGATGATGGCGGTGGAGTTTGCCAAGTTTCAACTACCCTTTTTAGAGCGATTTTAAACTCAGGTCTGCCAGTTATTGAAAGAACTGCCCACGCTTACAGGGTTGGCTACTATGAACAAGGCTTTCCACCTGGCTTAGACGCGACCATTTTTTCTCCATCTGTTGATTTAAAGTTTAAAAATGATACAAGTCATCATATTTTAATTCAAACTTCTTTAGTTGGGACAAGTTTAACTATAGATTTATATGGCACATCTGATGGTAGAGTCGCCAGGATTTCAAAGTCAGTTATCACCAACCAAACTCCACCTCCATCGGATTTGCGCCAAGATGACCCAACCCTACCCAAAGGCACTGTTAAACAAGTTGATTTTTCTGCTTGGGGTGCTAATGTAGTATTTAGCAGAGTAGTCACCAGAGCTGGCCAAACAATTATCAATGAAAAATATCAATCAAATTACAGGCCCTGGCAAGCCATATTTTTAGTTGGAACAGGAGGATAAATGAGATTTTTTATTACATGAGCAAATTGCGAGAGTAAGAAGAATCAACATTATATATAATAAACCCATGCGATTCTTCATAGCTTTAGAAATTCCTGAGGAAAATAAGTTAGAGCTTGAGTTGCTGCAAAAACAAATTAAAGCTTTAATTCCCAAATCCCACCCTACTAATAGTGAAAAACTTCATTTAACCGTTGCTTTTATCGGTGAACAACCAGAGGATTTTAAACAAAAACTAGCTGAAGTTTTGGCTCAATCAGTTGATGGTATTAAAGCCTTTGAGGTAACCCCGGGATATTTAGACGGCTTTCCTACCCTACATTTTCCAAAAGTTATTTGGGTGGGCATTAAAGGAGATATTGATAAGCTGTTTATCTTAAGAGAACGGATTAAAGATGGCTTAGTTTCTTTAAATCTACCTTCCGACGAAAGGCGGTTTATTCCTCATATTGCCTTAATTAAAGTCTCCAATTTTCAAATCACTCCAGAGCTTGAAAGAGAATTTGAAAGAATTACCCAAAAGTCATTTAAGCCAATTAAAGTCAGTTCCATCAAACTTTTTGAATCAATCCCAAATCATGGTCTACATCAACACAACACTCTCGCTGAAATCAAACTTTAATCTGTTAAAATAGTTCCTGTGATAATCCTAGGTATTGAAACTAGCTGTGATGAAACCGCCGCAGCAATTCTTGAAAAAAATAATGATTGGATAACTATTTTATCCAATGTAGTTGCATCCAGTGCTTTAATGCAATCTAAATATGGTGGGATAATCCCAGAGCAAGCAGCTAGAGAACAAATAAAATCAATCATTCCAGTTATAAAAGAAGCTTTTGCCCAAGCTAAGTTAAAACCAGCTCAAATTGATGCTATTGCAGTTACTTTTGGACCAGGTTTAATTGGATCACTTCTAGTTGGAGTAGAAACAGCTAAAATTTTAAGCTTAATTTGGAGCAAACCAATAATTGCTGTTAATCATTTGTTAGGGCATTTCTATGCTAATTGGATTTATCCAAAAGGTAGGGGTGACGGGGAACGGGGCGCCCCATTGAGCGCCCGCAGCGAAGCGAGGACGTCGAATGGGGCTGTGAACCAGCAGGACCCCGAGGAATCAAAACCAAGTTTTCCCTGTTTGGGTTTATTAGTTTCAGGTGGACATACTGATTTGGTGCGATTCTTAGACCACAATAAGTATGAGTACTTAGGTGGAACTAGGGATGATGCAGCTGGGGAATGTTTTGATAAATGTGCCAGATTATTGGGTTTAGCCTATCCTGGCGGTCCAGAAATTTCAAAATATGCTGCTACTGGTAATCCCAAAGCTTATAAGCTACCAAGACCTATGATTAACTCAAAAGATTTTGATTTTTCTTTTTCTGGTCTTAAAACTGCAGTAGCAAATTTAATTGAGTCGAGGAACGGCTTTGAGATACCGAAGCGACAGAACCCACGATATTTAGTTGACTTGTGTGCTTCTATTGAAGCTGCAATTATAGATTCTTTAATTAAAAAGATTGTTTTAGCAACCCAAAAATATAAAGTTGAACAAGTTATGATTGCAGGTGGAGTTGCATCAAATAAAAAACTTATTTCTGAGCTTAAAGATAATTTACCACGTGAGGTTAAACTATTTGTTCCCCCTGCCTATCTTTGCACTGACAACGCTGCTATGATCGCCTCAGCAGCTTTTTTCCAAAAGCCAATCAAAAATATCTTATCTTTACAAGCAAACCCAAATTTATCACTTGAGAATTTGCATTTTTGATTAAAATTTTTATAATTATCTGGTTACCACGACGGATTCGGTGCAATCACCGCTAGCACGCTCGTCCCAATACCTGGGGGTAGCGTGTTTTTTTGTGGAAGAATAAAATAATTATATGGATAAAGTTTATGATCAAACAAAGATAGAAACAAAGTGGTATAAGCTCTGGGAGCAGTCAGGTTATTTTAAACCAGAGATTAATCCAGAAGGTATTCCCTACTCCATAATTTTACCTCCTCCTAACGCTAATGCCCCGCTTCATTTTGGACACGCTATGTTTGTAGTGGAAGATATTTTAATTAGGTACCACAGAATGAAAGGCTACAGCGCTTTGTGGCTGCCAGGGGCAGATCATGCCGGGATTGAAACTCAAGTTGTATTTGAAAAAAAACTTTCCAAAGAAGGCAAGTCTCGTTTTGATTTTGACAGAGAGACTCTATATAAGATGATCTGGGATTATGTTCAAGAGAATAAATCAGGTATGGAAAATCAACTAAGACGTCTTGGCTTTTCCCTTGATTGGTCTAGGGAAAAATTTACTTTAGATCCGGATATTGTAAAAATTGTCTATCAAACTTTCAAAAAGCTTTTTGATGATGGATTAGTTTATAGAGGCAACAGACTTGTAAATTATTGCACAAAAATGGGTACAAGCTTCTCTGATCTAGAAGTTTTATATATTGAAAGAAAAGATCCACTTTATTACATCAAATATGGTCCCTTAGTTTTAGCTACTACCAGACCTGAAACTAAATTTGGTGACAGCGCTGTTGCAGTTCATCCAGATGACATTCGCTATCAAAAATATATTGGAAAAGAGTTAGAGATAGAAGACGTTTTAGGTCAATCAAAAATAATTGTAGTTGGAGATAAAGCAGTTGACCCTGAATTTGGGACAGGGGTTGTTAAAGTCACCCCAGCTCATGATTTTACAGATGCAGAAATAGGACAAAGGCATGATTTAGAAATAAAACAAGTCATTAACTTTGATGGCAGATTAAATGAAAAAGCTGGCAAATTTTCCGGAATGAAAGTATTAGAGGCAAGACAAGCAATCGTTGAAGAGCTGCAGCAAAAAGAGTTGATTGAAAAAATTGATGAAAATTATACTCACCGAGTTGCAACTTGCTATAAATGCGGCACAGTTTTAGAACCCCTTCCGCTGGAACAATGGTACTTAAAAGTAGAGAATCTAAAACAAAAAGCTATAGATGTTGTAAAAAAAGAACAAATTAAAATTTTTCCTAAAAATTATGAATCTCAATATTTTGAATGGATGGAAGATTTACATGATTGGAATATCTCCAGACAACCTGTTTGGGGAATTAGAATCCCAGCTTGGTATTGTGAAGATTGCAATAAATGGAGCGTTACAGAAGGTGAAGAGCCAAAAAAATGCCAGCACTGCGCTTCAACAAATATCACCCAAGATTCAGATACTTTTGATACCTGGTTTTCTTCAGGTCAATGGCCAGTTGTTACATTAAAAACAGGAAAGCCAGGGGATTTTGAAAAATTTTACCCAACTTCGGTTATGGAAACAGGCTATGACATCCTAAAAGCTTGGGTTTCTAGAATGATTATGCTTGGGTTATATATGACAGATGAAGTTCCTTTCCATAATGTTTTACTTCATGGAATAGTTAGAGATCCATTGGGACAAAAAATGAGTAAATCCAAGGGCAATGTGGTTTCTCCAATTGAGATTGCAGATCAATATGGAGCTGATGCAGCTAGAATGGCGCTTATTTTTGGAACTGCTACAGGTAATGATCAATCGCTCTCTCACCCCAAGCTTCAAGCTATGAGAAATTTTACTAATAAACTCTGGAATATTGGCAGATTTATCATTGAATTTAAACCAGAAAAGACAAGAGGCTTAATAGCTGGTGAAATACCTGAACCAAATAATAAAGATGATGAGGATATTCTCAATAAGTTACAAGATATTCAAAGAACTACTACTAAAGCCTTAGAAATGTATTTATTCAACGCGGCTGCAATGGAATTATACGAGTTTATTTGGCATGCTTTTGCTGATAAATATATAGAAAAGGCTAAATCTAGAAGACAAGAATCTCAACCAATTCTAGAATATGTTTTCAGAACTTCTCTTGAACTTCTCCATCCTTTTACGCCTTTTATCACTGAAGAGCTCTGGCAAAAATTACCCCATGAGGGTAAATCTATCATGATCACCAAATGGTCACAAAGCTAAAGACTTTGATTTTAATCCAACTATAGGGTATAATCTCCTTTATGAGTTTCTCGAAAGAGGGTCAAATTTTTGCTCACTTCGAAACTAGAACTTTTTTAAAACTTGCTTGTGCTGAAGGTGCTCATTTGATAGAACCTAGTAATCCAAACTGGATTAGAGATAGAAATATTACTGGGGCTTATTTTTCCAGCCAAGGAACTTATAAAGATGTGGCAGCTGCTTATGCACAAGGAAAAAAACCCTTGTCACACTCACGCATTGGTCAAATAATAACTTGGACTATTCAGCAAATACATGCAAATTCCAGCCCTGAGCTTCAGAAACAATTTCCTCTTGAAAAGATTCAGCTTTCAAAACCACGATCTCTTAGAAGTAGACAAAGAATATCTCAAGCTCTTGGAGGTGTAAGTCTTTCAATTGCTGCTGGACTAGAGGAGGGTATGACTATTCAAGAAGCGGCTGTAAAAGCAGGGCTGTCAGAACAACAAGCTACAAGTGCTAAACCGATTCTAGAAAGTTGGGGTTATCCAGTACCTCATCTAAAAAAAAGGCTAAGAGAAAATAGAAGAATCATTCTTGGTTTAAAGGATCTAGCAGCTAGCACAGAGCAGCTTCAAGAACTACTTAATTTAGTTAATCTTGGACTTTATCGAAAAGAATTAACATCAGATGATCCAGCTATCAGTCGAGTTATGGATGTGATTCGTCAATCAGGGTTTAAAATGCTGACTAGAGATTTCGCGGAGTTTATTGCTGTTTTAGAATCCTCACAGACCCCCTTCCGGATGCTTGAAAAAGTGGTAAAAACTGGTGCTCAACAAGGGATCCAAAGATATTATTTCATAGCTCGCCAAAACACTGACTTAGCAATACAAGCATTTTTAAATAGTCCACAACTTCAAAGATTCCGAATAAGATAAATTATATAAAGTTAACTCAGTCTATCTTCTACAAACATATTTAATCCATAAACTTTTAAACCAGGGTAAAGTTAGGGTAGAGAGTAAAAACCAATGGTAGGAACAATGGCAGAAAGCCAAGGATGATTAACTCCTAATCTTTTGAATTAATCATGTCGGACAATCTATTTGAGGCTAATTAATAGATAAATTCTCCGCAAATTTAACGCAAGTTCCCCGCTTAACTAAAATTATTTGGCTTCTTCAGGAGCTTTTTCAGCTTCCAAGCTTTCAGGTTTTGCTACTTCCCCACCTTCTGTAGCTTGTTCACCCTCTGCTGCTTCTGCCCCTTCTTCACCTTCAACTTTTGCTTCTCCCTCAACTCCCTCTGCAGTTGCAGCAGCTTCTGCAGCCGCAGCTTGTTCAGCAGCCTGTTCTTCCATTAACTTCTTCATCTCCTCAGTAATAGCTGGAGCTAGTTTGACTACAATTTCTTCCCCATCTGCTAGAATATTTAATTTGGAGCGGTCTATATTTAACTGTGCAACACTTATTGCATCATCAATATTTTTTAAGTTACTAATATTCACTTCAATTTTTTCAATTAAATCTGTTGGTAGTGCTTCAACTGAAACTTCAGATAAAGTTTGTAACACCACAGCCTCACCCATATGGACTGATTCTGGTTGATCACCAATTAAAACAACTGGCACTGGCACTGTAACTTTTTCTCTTAAATTAACTTGATAAAAATCAATATTTAATAAATTATCTTTAACTGGATCGTATTGGATATCCCGAATTAAAACGGGTCTAACTTTTTCGCTACCAATTTTTAAATCTATAAGTCCTGTTTCTCCGGCATGAGCAAAAACTTTTAAGAATTCAGTCCCAACCACTGCCACATTCTCTCCTTCAACTTTATCACCATAGACATGTCCGGGAACTAAACCCTGTTTTCTTAAAGTTTTAACTTTTTTACCAACTACGCTTCGCTCATTGGCGTTTAAACTAATTCTATCCATATTTTAATTTTAGCTTTAGTAAATTTATCACACTCAAGTATGAACAATCAAGTTTGAGAGTAAAGTGGACGTGCAAAGCTTGTTCGATTTAGGCCGAAATTGTTTTACTATGGTTTTTAAAATTATTTCTTTTGGAAGTTAACTAGAAATGATTTATCAGAAATTAAACTAGTCGCAATATCTAACTCCTGACTTGATGTTAAATTATCTTTATTGTCAGACTTTATCTGTAAATTAATTGGAAAAGTTAAATTCCACTGGAAATTATCTTGATTTGTCCCAGGTTGTTTAATTACATCCAAGCGATATTTATTTTGACTATCTTTAAAACTCAAAGCTTTAGCTAATTGATAATTTAAACTTAAAGATTTTTGTTCTTTAGGAGCAATCTCAACTAACATGGAAAAGCCAGCCCGATTATAATCTGCAAATGGACTGACTTTTGAGGTAATATCTTCTGTTCCTAGCATAGCTTTGGTTAATTTTGTACCAGCTGGTAAATAAATTCTAAATCTATTTTTATAAATTCCACCTGGAAAAACTTCAGATGGGCTATTGTTTTTATAATTAATAGTTAAATGATGTAAAATCTCTCCATCTTTACCAATCTCTGTTTCTAACTTATAGCTTCTATCTAAATAAAAATTAGCTTTATTTGCTCCTAAGTTAGCTTCAACTGGAAATAAAAAGTCATTGGTTTCACCAGGAATGCTTGCAGCTTGACGAGGTAAAATCCCAGACCAATTTTGTGAAGCAATATAAGAAAAAACTTGGGGATCAGATAGATAAATTAAAAAGTGTTTTTGCTCAAGAGACTGGCCTAAGGCTGTTACTATAGCTGGCCAGTTTTGATCCGAGAGAAAAAATATTTTATTAAAAAGCTGTGTTTCTAAATTTGTTAAATAGTTACGCTTTGCTTGTGAGCCTGGGAAAAAATTAACCTCAGCATGAGAAATAACTTTTTCAAATAAGTTGTCTTTGGTAATATTTTCTGAATAATCTGGCAGATCTAGTCCACCAATTGCATTAATTAAATTAGCTGAGGCAGATAAATCCATAGCAAGAACTCCATTAACCCTTTCCCCTGCTTCTTTATTGTAAAAAAATTCAGCTTGACGAGCAGCTGTTGGAAAATCTGGCTCAAAGTTTGAATCCCTTAAATAAAAATCTTTTTGTCCTAGGTCATTTTTGATCTCTGCTGGTGGTTCAATATGCTCTTTTAACTGCCCATCTAAATTATAAATATCATCAACTGAAATTTTATTAATATGACCATTTAAAAACTCAATTCGGGCGTATGAACCAATAAACCCACCAGTTGGGCGAAGTTCTAAATTATTTTGCAAGAGCACTAAATAGACCTTTTTATCTTTAACTGCGGTGACTTGAGGCATTAAGTAAGAGGCATCTTTGGCTTTATCAATTAAATCAGCATATAAATTTAATTTAGATTGAAAATCTTTTAATTCTGGCTGGATAAAGCCAGGAAATGATTTAAACTCATCACTTTGTAGAGCCAATTTTACTTGAGCAATTTCCGAATCGGCGGCAGTTAAATGAAGCTGGGCATCTTTATATAAATTATCCGGATCAGATCTATCTTCACCAGAAATCACTTTCGTGGTTTGATATAAGGCTTTCATCCCCAAAGCTCCTTGGTTAATTGCTTCAATCCCCTGTTCTGTTACATCCAATAAATTATTTACTCCATTAATTTGACTATTTAAGAAACTGACTCTTTCTAAAATTGATAGACTTGCTAAAAATGCTTTCATTTCAGAAACTGAATTTGCAGCAGCTTGAGTTTCATTTAGGGCTGAGCTAAAATCCCCTTTACTTAAATAGACTTTCGATTGTTGTAAATGTTGTTTAATAGAAATTGCACCATAAGCCAAATTAAAAATTGGCAAAATTAACCCAAAACAAATAATTGCAACACCCAAGACTAATCCAAAATTTTTTCTCAATTTCCCCGCTTTAATATTTAATTTAGTTTTTCTTTTTTCTTCAATTTGAGTTTTTGGCAAAGACTCCTTATTTTCTGCCAATTTATTAGCTGGAGGTGGGACGATTGATTGCTCCAGAAGTAGCTCTCTTTTTTGTTCGCTTAGACTTTCTTTTTTTAACTCAGGAATTTCTATGCTGTTATCTTTAAAGTAACTGATGGTTTCTCGCAAACCCTTAACTAAATTAACTTTTGGCCTCCAATCCAACTCGCTTTCAGTTTTTTTTAAATTAGGAGTTGGCCAGGGTGGCAGTTCAGTTGGGCTAAAGCCCTTCATATCATGCCAAACTGGATCAAGCAAGATCTGCTTTATTTCTGAAATTTTAACTGGAATATCTGCGACTCCATCATAAATTTTCTGTGAAGTTGAACCTTTAAAAACAGTTTTTAAAAGTAGATCCACCGCATCATCAATAAATAAACTGCGGGTACTAAAATCTAGTGACGTTTGCTCTTCTTGCAACTTATCTAATAAAGCAGCTTGAATTAACCGAGTTAATGGATCTTGCTCATTTCTAAAGTGCATTTTTGGCCCGTATAAAGAAGACAACCTGACAACCCGAGCATTTAAATTATGCTCTTTAACGAACTTAGCTATTAATACCTCAGCTGCTTTTAAATCCTCAAGCAAGTTATTTAAATTTCTGCCATACAACTCAATTGATGAAGCTAAAACAATTTTTGGTGAGCTTGCTTTGTATTCCTTAATAAACCTTAAGAAATTAAGCAAACCCTGTTTATAAAGCTTAAAACTATCTGAGGATTCAGCTACAAAAAAAGCATAATCTAGACGAGGCAGGGTTAAAGTTAAATCTTCATTAATTGAAGTATTGATAAAATGAAAGTCTTTATCTTTGGTTGCCTCTTTTAGATTTTCAACCTTGCCATAACTTAAGTCATCAACTCCGATAACCTGAATATTTTTTTTAAGCAAAGTCTCGACTAGTTTTGACCCTAAAAACCCCGCTGCTCCCACAACAAATCCCAGCGGACGATTTCGCGAAACCATAATACTATTTTTTGGGTTGATATTTTTTCCGAATTCAGGCACGTATAAATGTTAAACCTAAGCTAGTTGAACATACAAGATAGCGAATTAGTATCGAAATATAACGTAGGGGTTAAATTGTATTTACTAAACAATTTATAGAATTTTGCTAAAGATTGGACCAATAAATAATTGTGAAAACTTATGAATCTAGCGCAATGTTAGCTAGCCTATCGGCTATAAAGTTTTGTTCTCGAGGAACGCTTCTAAATTTTACCCTTCCTAAACTCGATTCCAAAATCTTAATCTGATTATAAATTTTCTTTAAGTTTAAATTTTTAATTTTATACTTTCCAGAAAGTTGTCTAACTATTAACTGAGAATCAGAGACAACTTCAATATTATGTGGAGCTTTATGGAGATATTTATTATGAATATATTCAAGCGACTTCCAAACAGCGGTATATTCGGCAACATTATTAGTATTGTAGCCAATGGTTTTACCCTCCTGGTGCAAAATTACACCAGTATCAGTTTTAATAACATAGCCATAGGATGCAGGTCCTGGATTACCGCGGGAAGCTCCATCAGTGTTAACTATTAAATTCACAGTTTAAGATTTTATGATTTTGTATAAAGTAAGTGCAAGTAGTAAAAGTATTAAATATTCTGAAATTCCGGTATTCAATGAAGCAGCTATATAAGAATATTTAGGGATGAAAATTAAGTTTAGTGCTAAATTAGCAACCAGACCAATAAAATAAATTAAAGCCAGGTGATAATACTTTTTTAAAGCCAGCAGTGTCCACATTAAAAGTGATGATAAAAAATAAGCCGGAAAACCAAGTGACAATAAATTTAAGGCATGGGCAGATTCTGAAAAATTATTCCCGCTTATTAAATTAATTAAGATAGGTCCGAGTCCAAATGTTAAAACAATACCCAAGATGGAGATCAGAAAAAGAAGTAAGCCCGCATTTTTAATTTGGATAAAAAAACTAGATTTACCTTTCTCTAAAAAATTAAGCAGCAAGGGAAAATAACCATTCATAATAAAGGTAGGTAAAACTAGTGCAGTTTGAAAAAAAGAATAGGCTAGGTTATAAATCCCCACCTCGGTAAACGATTTAGAGCTTGATAAAATAAAGCTATCTACTCGAAAATAAAGAGTATTTAAAATTAAAGTTAGTGATATTGGCCAAGCAGACTTTAAAAGATTAAAACTATATTTTAAATCTGGATCTTCCATATCCAAGGTAAAAAATTTTTTAACTAAACTTAAGGCAATTAAACAATTAATGGTTAGTCCAAATAGGGGAGCTAAAATTAAAAACCCAATTGGCAAATTAAAAAAAACCAATAAAACCATTAGGGGAATCACAGCTAATGAACCAACTGATGAAGCAATAGTTGCGTTTTCATAAGACAAATATTTTTGGAATATTAAATTAGCAGAAGTGATTAAACTACTTGCTATAATAGTTAAGGATCCTAAAAAAACTGCCAGATTAAAATTACTGTTTTTAAATGGCATTAAAAAAACTCCTAAATTGGCAACAACTACCAAAAACAAAGAAAAGCTAAATCGAAAATTAATTAATTTATTTACTTCAGATAAATCAGTTTTTAGTCGGGGGAGTAGGTAGGAGTTTAAACCTAAATCTGAGGCTAGATAAAAAAAACTTAAATAAGTCAGCGCCAAACTAAACTCACCAATTCCAGCTTTTCCATAATACCTGGAAACTAAGCCTAAAATAATTAAAGTTGAAATGCTACTTGCAACTTTACCAATTAGCTGCCAAGCAGTTTGTTTAAAGACTTTTTTTAAGATTTCCACTTTTTAATTCTAGCATGGATAATCCCCAAATTAGAAAAAGCAATCTTTGTCCCTGGGCTAAGGTTAAAAAATAGTGATCAAAAAGCCCTAAAAAAGAAATTGTCCCCCAAATAAATAACAATATTTTGCCGTAATAGTTTGTTTTATTTCTCATAAGCTTTTTCATTGGTAATAAAATTAGCATTAAAAAGCCCAAAAATCCGACTAAACCAGTTTCTGAGAGTTCAAGCAAAAATATATTATGTACTGGTTGTAAAAATCTATTCGGTCCGGAAATTAAATTAGAAACAGCAGTTTGATTAATAAAATTATTTAGGCCAATTCCCAAAAATGGTGATGATAAAAAATCGCTCCAAGCAATTGAAATCAATTCTTCTCGTCTTAAAATTGATAAATAATCAAAACTAAATGCTGCCCCAAATCTAATTATTAAAAAGGGGGTAATGATCAATGCTGGGATGATTAAAAATTTCAGTCTGCTTCTTAAAAATATGAAGGTTTCTAAAATTAATACTAAGACTGCTACTCTAGAAAAACTTAAAAACGCCACCAAAAAAGATAACCCAAACAAAATAAACTTAAAATTATTTTTTAAAGGAAAAATAAGCAAAGGAACTAATAAGACCAAAAAAGCGGCTAGTAAATTTGGGTGCGGGAAAGTCCCATAAGGCCTTAAAAAAACCTGATTAAAAAAATCAAACTTAGCAATTGATGGAGTAGTCACAGAAAAACTTCTTTCACCAAAAATCCAAAAAATGCTCGAGCGATTAGTTAAAAATTGTAAAATTGAAAGTAAAGATTCAAAAATTAAAGCTGCTATCAAAGGAAATTTTATAAAGTCTTCTAACTGTTTCCAATCTTTGGATGCTAGATAAATTCCAAAAGCTAAACTCAAACTTAGCTGCTCTAATCTAAATAGACCTGACCCAACATTTACAGCTTTAATTAAAGAGAGCAGTTGAGAAAATATAAAAATTAAACCCAAAAATAGAGCTTGTTTGTTGATCTTTGGTTTTTGAATCAACCAAATAAATACTAAGAATAAAACTAGTAAGTCCCAAAAATATAGAGTTGGAGCTAAATAATCTATTGGCAGGGAATAGATATAACTAAATTTTAGAAAAAAATGTTTACCTAGTTGAGTTGGTAAAAAAAGCAGGGTTAAAAATAAGAATATTTTCTCAATCAGTACTAGTTTCATCAGCTGAAGATTTAGTATCGGCAGCTGAAACTTCTTTTGAACTTGGTCTGATGACTAAATGCCTATCAGCCCCTTCGCCAAAACTTTCCGACTCCACCCCTTCAGTTTCTTGAATAACTACATGAACAACTCGTCTTTGCCAAGCAGGCATTGGTTCAAGCTCCATCTCTTTTTGATCGGCTTTTACTTTCTCTGCCCAAAGCCTGGCTTTATGAGCCAATTCCTCTTCTTTACCCTTTCGCCAATTAGAGATATCGATTATTACCCGAACTAACTCTTCTTCTTTGCCTTGTTTGCGCTTTAGATTAGCCAGAATTTGGTTTACAATTAGCTGCAGTGAAGAAAGTGTTTCACCATTTCGGCCAATTAATTTCCCAGCATC
>JACPZA010000035.1 GCA_016195715.1 Candidatus Daviesbacteria bacterium | reverse complement strand
GGTCAGTTGGCTCAAAAATAATTTTGGTGTAATTTTTCTCTAAAGTCGTTTTTAAAAGCAGCAACTTTTTAGAAATTCTTAATTTGCGATTATATAAAGGTTGCATTTTTTTAATTAAAGAGGATTCCTTAAGTAATGCACCTAATTCTCCAGTTGTGGTAATTGTTTCAATTCTTTCAATTTGTTGGCTAATTTTCATTTCTAAATTTGATCTTAAATCTGAGGAAAAATGAGACATAACCCGCTCTTTTATGTTGATACTTTTGCCAATATAAAGTGGTAAATTATTTGAACCTAAAAAAATATAAACCCCCGATGATTCTGGTAGCGTAGAAAGCACATCAGTTGATAGTTTAATTGGTAAACTAACTTGTTTTAAGACCTGCTTTAAACTTTTTTCAATTTGCTCTTTCGAAAAACTTTTTAAAATAATTTGAAAAAATTCCCAAAGCACTTTAGCATCATCAAAAGCCCGGTGACGATTAAGACATTTAATATTTAAATTTGCGATTAAAGAATCTAAATTATGATGGCTAAACTTTGGAAAAAGCAATTTAGAAAGTTTAACTGTACAAAAATGTTTAGAAGAAAAACTAGTATCTAACCTTTTAAATTCTTGTTTTAAAAAACCATAATCAAATCTGACATTGTGAGCAGCAATTGCACAGCCATCTAAAATTTCCAAAACCTCACTTTTAATTTCTCTAAAATAAGGAGCAGACTCAAGTAATGCTTGATTAATTCCAGTTAAAGTGGTGATTTCCGGTGAGAGAATACCGTTTGGGTTAACTAGAGTTTGAAAAGTTTTAGTGAGTTTATATTTATTTGTTTTTAGTGATTTTTTTTCTGCTTTTAAAATACCAATTTCAATAATTCGATCAAAACTGGCGCGCATTCCAGTAGTTTCAATATCAATAAAAGCGATTTTATCTGGCAACATAAAAAGGATTTTGATATTACCAAACTTTAAACTTAAGTAGCAATAACTTCTTGCCAGTTTCTTACTAAAGTTTAAGTTTTTTCTTTAAAATCTAAGCTAGTATATAAACATGAAACCAACAACCTTTAAGCTAGTAAAAGAACTTTTTAGAGAAAGCATTTTTCATTACTTTTTAATCCTTTTTACTTATCCCCTTAGGTAATTTTACCATCTTTCAAAGATGTAATAAAATTGTAAGAATTAGCCTAATTTGTGCTTAATTTGGTTGTAGTTTTATTTAATTTAGGTTAAAATCGCATTTAAATATGAATGAGAATACTTTAGAAAAAATTCATACTTCAGCACTAAAGTTTTTGACCCCTTTAAACTTAGATGAAGTGTATAAAATTATAGTTTTAGAAGCGATCAAATTAGTTGATGCGGAATTCGGTTCGTTACTTTTATACCAGAATAAAAATTTCGAAAGAGTCTTCACTACTTTACCTGTTGCTTCTAAAGTTAATTTGCGCAAAAAAGGTTCAACTTATACGGCTTTTAAGTCCCGAGAAGCTTTTGTTAAACAAGACAAATACTTTGGTCGGTTTCACCCTCAAATTAAAAACCTGGGTATTAAATCTAATATTTTCATCCCACTATCTTATAAAAGACAATCAGTGGGTGTATTAATTGTTAATTCTTTTGATCAAAGACAGTTTCAAAAAAGAGAATTAGAAATCTTAAAACTTTTTGGGTCTTTAGCGAGTTTAGCGATTAGAAAAACTCAACTAAACGAAGAAAGTCGCAAGGCAGTAGAGGATCGGGATACTTTTATCTCCATGGCAGCTCATGAACTACGTACCCCTTTGACAACCATTAGCGGTTATGTTCAACTATTAAGTCAGAAACTGGCTCGTCAACCAACAAATGAAGGACGCTGGTCTCAAGAGTTAGTTTGGGAAACTTCTCGTTTGAGTCAACTAATTAATGAAATTGTCGCGGTTAATAAAATTCAAGCAAATCAATTTAGCTACAACTGGGAGGAATGTCAATTAGAAGAAATTATCAATAGAGCCATTTCTGATTTTCATCTTATTCATCCTTATCATGTCCCAAATTTTCAAAATGGTTTAGCTGTTAGTCAAGATAAAATAGTGGGAGATTCTGCTAAGTTACTACAAGTTATGATTAATCTTTTAGATAACGCTGCCAAATTTTCTGAGGCAGGGAGTGAAATAAGTATTAATTTAAAGGCCAAAAAAAAGTTCTTGATTTTAAATGTTAAAGATCATGGTAAAGGTATTCCTAAAAAAGATTTATCTAAAATTTTTGATGGATTTTACAGAGATAAAAATAATATGATTGAAGGAATGGGTTTAGGGCTTTTTTTAGCTAAAAATATTATTGAATACCATCATGGATCAATTAAAGTTAAATCCAAACTAAATTTTGGAACAAACATAGAAATAAAACTCCCAAGGGTAAAAATATGATGGAGTATGGAATGCAGGCACACCAAGGGATGCATCTTGAGCTTGATCCAAATAAGTATGAACTATTAGATGGGTTAGGAGGTTCAGACTATCAATCATTTCATGAGAGGTCAGTTGGCTTACATGATCCCACAAACCATCCGGATAGATATCAGCAAGATTGGAATGTGATTGCTGGACTCTCTGGCGTTGGCAAAACTACTTTTGTAGGTCAGGATATAGGATTCTTCTTAGAAGGATTAAGAAGGACTAGAGCAGTTGCTTTGAAAGGGATGAATGATTGGGAAAAGCGCAAATACCCCTTTCCGGTAATCTATCATTTTACTTTAGGTGTTTTGATTGGTATTGCTAGAGGAATGGATGAGAAAATAGGTACTCAAGGAGAAATAAGTCGAGCAGAATATCAAACTATTGGTCAAATAGGAGGAGAATTTAGAAGATTATTAACTGAATATGGAAAAAGGCCTTCTCGAGTTTATGATGATAATGTTTTAGTGACAGCTACATCTAATCCATCAGGAAATTTAGTTGAAGTTGATAGAGGTGGATTAGTAAGTGTTAAAAAAAAGATTGCTGACAATCCGCAAACTACAATCACAATCCTAACAACTTCTCCTAATCAGCAACAAAAAAACTTAGAAACCAAAGAAGAGGTCAGGGGAAAATCCCCAGAAAATATGGCTGATATACTAGAAAGAGCTAAGATTGATGATGAAAGAACTGGTGAGTCTTTATATAATGCTTATACCAAAACTGGCAACTTACAAACTGCAAAACAACAATGGATTGATTTAACACGATGTGTTTATAGGAGCGTTGTGCCAAATTTAGCTACATTGAGCGAAGAGGTTCAAAAACAAAGCGTAGCTGGATTTAGAAAACTAATTCTTGCCCAGCCCGATCTATTTTATGGGACAGATGGAATGTTAGAGAGATATTATAAGCAGTGGTTACAAGCGCTTTATAATCAAGAATCACCCCAAAACGCCAGACTTTTTATAGGAAACCCAATACCGCCTGATATGGTCAGGCATACTTATGGTTTGCTCTTAGAAAAAGCCCAAGCCGTCCCAACTTTAGTTAAGATAGCTGAAACAACTCAACAGAGAGGATTGATTTATGGGTTAAAAGGTTTAAATTTGTGGAGAGCTGCTTAGACTTTCTTCCAGTCTTCTTACTTTTTATTGCTTTTTTTCTTATTTTTTAAGCTTAATATGAAAGCTGTGAATATTGTCAGCTGGATTTTATTTGGACTGATAGCAGGAGTTATTGCTAATTTAATCGATCCAAGCCCCAATCGCAACGGAATAATTGGCACCACTATTTTAGGAATTTTAGGAGCTTTAGTCGGAGGCTATTTAGGCAATTTATTATTCGGAGTTGGGGTGACTGGTTTTAATCTATCTAGTTTTATTATAGCAGTGGTTGGAGCGCTGGCACTGCTTATAGTTCAGCGAGCATTAACTAGTAGAAGTTACTAAATCTGATAGTTTTTGTACTGAAAACTTTTCAGCACAATAAGAATCAGGTTTGGGGGTAGGAAAATAAATTATTGTTGGGATGTGAATAGAGGACCAACGCTAAAAAATTAAATTAGTAAATTACGTCCTAAACTTCTCGACCCTACCCCTCAACTGATTCACCCAAACATTCTTAATCCTATAAGGCCTGTTTTCTAAAACTTTTAATCCAAGACAAGACTCATATTAAGCTCATAAAATCTTTTTTACAAGCTATGTTTCCTTATTAGCTGTTTAATTGGTCATAAATTTGTCTGATTCTTTCTCTAGTAACGCCTAGTTTTCTTGCAATTTCTGAAAAATTGATTTTTACTCCTTGATATTCATCTAAATACTTTTTTACGGCAGTACGAGTGTCAGGAGATTTTGCTCTACTTTCAGCTCTATAGGCTCCTCGTAATCTATGTCCGGCACTTGTTACTCTCCGAATAGGCTGGTTTAGTTCTTCTGCAATTTGCTTGTAAGTTAGACCTTTCTTCAATAGCCCTTCAACATGATCATCTAGCTTTCTATATTCAGAAATTGGTAAAACTCGCCTTTCAGTTTTTCCAGCAGAAGCCAACCTTAGCCTTGCTCTAGCCACAGTTAATATTGATACACGCTTTCCAAGTTTATCAGGTGCGGCCAATAGGGTTACCACTTCCTTATTCCTTAAGCTAGGGTCCTCCATAATTATTTCTTCAACCATCGCATCTAGCATTCTCGTATGCTGGGTGTAGCCTGTTTCATCTACAGTTCTAGGGTCTTTAGGATGAAGTGGTAGTAAACCTGTCTCTACTAACCTTCGAAGCGCTCTATGTGCTGTTGGAATAGATACTCCCATATTCTTAGCTGTTTCTCCAGCACTTGGCCTTGGTCTAGTTCTATATTCCTCATTTTCAACTTTTCTAAGTGCTTCTTGTTGAACATCAACATTATCATCTTCAATAAAATCATATAAAGAAGAGTCATTATCCGGTGTAATTGCTTTATCAAAAGATGTTGGGTGCATGACACCAGAGTGAATTAATTCAAGCGCTGTAGCGATAGTGGCGTCTGATACATCAGCTCTTGCTTGTAGAGCTTTCCTAAGTTCATCCTCTGAAGGATCTCTTTCTAAAGAGGATTGCAATTCTGTGTACATTCTTCTTATCCCTTTGATTTGTTGAAGCATCGCTTTAGGAATATGAACCGGCCTTATAATATCAGGCATAGCTGCAAACATCGCTCCTTTAATCCACCATCTAGCATAGGCTTCTAACCTTCCTAAGTCTGGATCATGTCTTTGAATCGCTCTCACAAGTCCTAAGTTTCCTTCTTGGATTAAATCAAGAGTTGAGATAGGGTATCTCATTGCTTCTCTAACCACCAAGTCTAAATTGCATCTAAAGATAAGCTCTTCTAAAGTTCCTGACCTTTCAAATGCATACCTATATCTATGATCTACTTCATCAACTAAAGCATCTCCGAATGCCTCATCTTCTCTTAAATCAGCAATAGATCTTTCCTCCCTTAAACATCTAAATAAAGTCTGTTCTTGATATATATTTAATCTAGGATAGAGTTCAACTTCTTCAAGGTACAGTTGTAATGGAGTTTTAGGTTTAACCTCAGCTAAAACTGCGCTATTAATTAGACTTCTGGTAGGATTATTGGGTATAACTTTAGGTTCAGGAAAGTACAATGATGCCTCATGGGGGGATAATTTTCTAAATTTGGCATGCTCTATTGACATAACCGTAATTATAAGAGCACAACATATTAGTATTCAAGGTTGTAAGCTTGCAATATAGAGTGTAATGAACAATTATAGAGTAAGAGGATATTAAAAATTAATCTTTGATCATATAACCAAAACCCCTAACTGAATGAAAAAGTTTTTTAGTAAAATTTGAATCAATTTTTTTGCGTAAATAGCCCATATAAACATCAACCACTCTGGTTTCAATATCTGGTGAATAAAGCCAGACTCGATTTAAAATCATCTCTCTAGTTAAAATTCTACCTTTATTACTCATCAAATACTGCAATAGTTTAAATTCTTGGGGAGTTAATTGAATTAATTTATTATTTCTTTTTACCTCTAGAGTTTTATTATCTAATTCTAGATCAGCGACTTTTAATTTAGAGTCCGATATACCCGATCCTCTTAGTCTAGCTTTAACCCTAGCCAGCAGTTCATCTGCTACAAAAGGTTTGGTCATATAATCGTCTGCGCCTAAATTTAAGCCATTGACTATATCTGCTAGCGAATCTTTGGCAGTTAAAATTAGGACTGGTAACTGGGGATATTTTTTTCTAATCTCTAAACAAACTGCTTCACCGCTCATATTTGGCAACCCTAAATCAAGTAATACTAAATCTGGTTCAAGCCTAGCAATTGAATTAAGCGCACTGACTCCATCCAAAGCCGTTTGCACCCCATAACCATTATCCAAAAAAAGTTCTTTTAAATATTTTTGCAAACCGTTGTCGTCTTCAACAACTAAGATAGTACTTGCCATTAAGCGAATTATAAGATCATTTGTAAGAAAGTTCAATCCTAAATGGTCACTTCTTACTAAAGTCTTACTTTATCGTAGCTGCCATCTTAAGGGGAAAAGCTATTCTTTTAATTAAATAAAAACACGAAACTTATAAGGAGGTGATTAAATGGATAGCAAACTTAAAAGAGGTCGAGGATGGTTTGGAGATTCTAGAAGACATGCCGAAGCTGGTCGTAAGGGTGGACAATCAACAGCTTCAGGTAGAGGACAAGCTTTTTATAGCGAAATTGGTAGAAAAGGAGGTCGAAGTAGATCTCAAAGAGCTTCAAAAAAATCTAGTATGATGCTAGATGATTCCGAAATATAAATTTTTAAGTTCAAGGTTGACTAAAGGGTAGAGATCTGATAAGAATATCTATCTACCCCCAAATGAAATTTAAAAATTATTTTCTGTCAACTCCTGGATCAATTTTGATAGGTTCACTTTTAATTTCTATTTCAATTTTAGCAAGTAGTGGGGTACTTAAAATAAATTTACCCTTAAGTTCACTTGGGGAAAAAACTACTCCAGCTGCTAGTTCTGCTACACCCAGTGAAATATTAGCTAAAGTTGCAACAAACATTGGGTTAAATGGCTCAAAAATTAAAAGTTGTATAGATTCAGAGAAATATAAACCAGAAATCAGCAAAGACTCATCTGATGCTAGTCTAGTCGATGCAAATGGTACTCCAACTTTTTTTATTGGTAAATCAAGTAGCGATGGCAAGATTAATGGAGTTAAAGTAGTTGGAGCGCAAGGCTTTGAGGTATTTAAAAATGCCATTGATCAGCAGTTAAGTAGCACTTCGGGTGATCAAACTTTTCAAGTTGCAGTTGCTAATGGTCCGGTTTTAGGTAGTAAAGATGCTCCCGTCACCATGATTGAATTTTCTGATTACGAGTGCCCATTTTGTAAAAGTTTTTTTCAATCCACCCTTCCTCAGATTAAAAGAGATTACGTAGATACAAATAAAATAAAAATTGTTTATCGCAATTTACCTTTATCTTTTCATGAACCTTGGGCAACATTTGAGGCTCAAGCTGCAGAGTGTGCTAGGGAACAAGGTGGAGATAAAACTTACTATCAATACCATGACGCACTTTTTAAAGCTACTAAATCAAACGGGGCTGGAATATCCCTTTAATTTTTTCTACACTTAAAGTTGTTATGTTTGATTTAATCTCAATTGGGGACGTCACCATTGATACTTTTATTCCTTTAATTAATGCCAAACTAATTAAGGACCCAGAAGATAATCAGTTAAATTTAAGCTTGCGCTATGGGGATAAAATTCCAGTTGGTCCATCAGTTTCGATGGTGGCTGGAAATGGTGCTAATGCTGCGGTAGCTGCTTCACGATTAAAATTAAAAACAGCAGCCTATTTAAACATTGGTAACGGCGAAGATGGAGTTAGAATTAAACATAAATTTAAAGAAGAAAATGTTGATACTCGCTATATTGTATTTAATAAAAATCTACCCTCAAACCATAGTGTAATTTTAGATTTTAAAGGTAATAGAACTATTTTAGTTTATCATCAACCATGGAAATATAATTTACCAGAATTAGATAAAGCTAAATGGATTTATCTAACTTCACTTTCACCATCTTTTATTGATTCAAACATTTTAGATCAAATTATAAATTATTTGGAGCGCACTAATGCCAAACTTTTATATAATCCTGGAACTTTTCAAATTAAATTAGGCGTTAAAAAAAAGCCCAGACTACTTTCTTTAGTTGATGTTTTGATTGTTAATAAAGAAGAAGCTAAATTAATTTTAGGGTTTGACGGCGGAAAAACTCTGCCAATTAAAAAACTATTAAAAGAATTAGCTGACTTAGGTCCAAGAAATATTATTATTACAGATGGAGCAGAAGGTTCTTATGGATATAACGGTGAAAATTTTTTTAAGTTAGGAATTTTTAAAGCTAATTTAGTTCAAGTAACTGGAGCAGGAGATGGCTTTGCCTCCGGAACTTTAGCTGGGCTATTTTATGGTAAAAGTTTAATGGAGGCGATGCGCTGGGGAGCAGCTAATAGTGCATCAGTTATAGAACATATTGGTGCTCAAGCTGGACTGTTAAGTTATAATCAAATTCAAGAGAGATTAAAAGAAAACTCAAAAATTATCACAGAGGAGATATGAATTTAGATAAATTTAAAATTAATAATAAATTTTTAATGTTGGCGCTGGATCATCGGGGCAGTTTTAAAAAATTAATGAATCCAGATAACCCAGAGTCTGTTTCTGATCAAGCAGCTATTGATTTAAAATCTGAGATTATTAAAAGTGTTGAAGAGCAAATGAGTGGGGTATTAGTTGATATTGATTTTGGGTTGCCAGGATTTGATAAGCAAAAACCATTTTTGTTGCCAGCTGAGAAAACTGGATATAGCGACTCAAATGGTGAGCGAATTACCCAGTTGGAAAAATCTGCAGCTGATTTATTAAATTTAGGAGCTGCAGGTGTTAAATTACTTTTATATTTTAATCCCAGTTTAGAAAGTGCCAAAGCTCAATTGGAAACAGCCAAAAAAGTTTTAGCAGATGCTCATTTAAATAATTTGCCACTTTTTTTAGAAATAGTGACTTATGAAATAAATCATCATATTGAGGATCGAGAAAGCTTGGTTTTAGGTTCACTGCAGCTGTTTTTAGAAAATGAAATTTTTCCGGACGTTTTTAAATTAGAATATCCAGGCAATTTTGAAGCATGTCTTAAAATAACTGAAATTTTAAAAGATTTGCCTTGGATACTTTTAACTAGAGGTGTAACTTTTGATGAATTTGTTCCCCAACTAAAAAATGCAACCAAAGCCGGAGCAGTTGGATTTTTAGCAGGACGCGCGCTTTGGCAGGAAGTTTGTACGATGCAAGGAGAAGAGAAAGAAAAATTCTTAAAAGAAACTTTGCCTGAGCGATTTAAAACAATTTCTGAAATTTCCATTCAATAATAAGCTTGACTGATCAGTTATAATCTAAGTAATAAAAAAATTATGGCAATAGAAATTGCTGATTTAGCTCAACGACATAGAGATCAATACGGTGATAGTTATCCAGAAGTTGTAAAACATCTTTATGCAGCAGCTGATGCAGCCACAAGATCAGGGATCCCTGGAAGATATGGTTCAACACTTCAGGAAAGACTATGGAGTTCCTTTAGAGGTGTAGAGGCAAAGGATTTAGAGACAGTATTAAAGCATTTTGCAGAAGGAGCCGTGATGATAGATCCACACTATCCTAGGCCAGTAATGAGAGGTAAAGAAGAAATTGCTAGGGGTCTTAGATGGGCTTTTAGTGGAATGGATAGTTTTAGTTTTAGAAAGCTTAGCTATTTGCAGAGTCCCGACGGCCGAAGAGCAGCTTTTGAGGTAGCGACTGATCATCGTTTAAAAGTTGGTCAACGTTTGGAATCAACTCAAACATTTGTATTTGATGTTGGACAAGAGGGTTTAATTACACGCATGCAAGCTTACCAACCCTATGGACCACATGGCATGGGTGGTTTAGTTTTAGGAGTTACTCGTTTAGTTCAGGCTGTAACTGGTAGTCGTTAACCTCCGCTGTAAATTGAGTTAGTAGGAGTGTTAACTTAGGAAGCTAATTGGTTAATTTTTTGAATATACTACAGAAGCTGCAGCAATAAGCACTAAGTTTTTAGTTACAAACTCTCCGGCTAAAGTTAAAATAGGAAAAGAAGAATTAAATCCTTGAGTTAACAAGACAGATAAAGAGGCAATAGTTAAATGGAGGATGATAAGTAAAGCAGAAATTCTGCTGCTCTTTTTAAATAGTAACCCAAATCCCACTGCTATCTCAAAAAAAGCTAAACAAAAAAAGAAATAGCTAAAATTATTTCCCAAAAAGGGCAAAGAATTTTTAACTATCTCTGTAACTGGACTTAAATTAATTAGCTTTAGAAACCCAAACCAGATAAAAACTAAAGCTAAACTAAATTTTAAAAAATTTATACTATTTTTCATTTAATTTTTTTAAAAATTCGTAACTTTAGTTTTAAGTCCATAATTCTAGTTTATAGTGATAAGAGGTTAGAGTCTAGATGACACAATAGACAGAATAAATTAATCCTAGTAAGATTAGTTTATGAATCTTACTCTGCCTAAAACTATTCAAGAGGTCCCAATTGTCATTCCAACTGATAATTTAGGTAAAAAAATAATAGTTTTTGGTACCCCAACTTGTCCTGACTGGTTAATATGATTGAACCAGAAATATTTGACACAATTATTATTGGTGGTGGGCCTGCCGGACTATCTGCTGCAATTTATGCAGTTAGAAAATCACTTAAAGTTTTGCTTATTACCAGAGAAATTGGCGGCCAAGCTGCACTGTCTGGAGATGTAGAAAATTATTTAGGGTTTAGTATTATAACTGGAGCAGATTTAGCCTCAAAATTTAGAGAGAATGTCGAAAGATTTAAAGGTGATGGCATTTGGATTAAAGAAGGGGTTTTAGTTAAATCAGTTGAAGGAACTGAGGGGAATTTTATTGTTAAAACTGAAAGCAATGAATATCATTCAAAAACTGTCATCATTGCATCAGGCAGAACTCCTAGAATGTTAAATGTACCTGGAGAAAAAGAATTTTTTGGCAAAGGCGTAGCTACTTGTGCCACTTGTGATGGGCCACTTTATAAAGGTAAAGAAGTAGTAATTGTAGGTGGTGGAAA
>JACPZA010000034.1 GCA_016195715.1 Candidatus Daviesbacteria bacterium | reverse complement strand
CATTTTGTCGGAGGCCATCCTATTGCGGGCACTGAGAATGCAGGCGTTGAGGCTGCATTTTCCACACTCTTCCAGAATAAGAGATGCATACTCACACCTGCAAAAAAAACAAATAAAGCCGCTTTGGAAAAGATAAAAAAACTCTGGGAGATTGCAGGCTCTGAAGTAATCGTCATGGATGCGGAAAAGCACGACAAAATCCTTGCCGCTGTAAGCCACCTGCCCCATGTTGTTGCCTATGGTCTTGTAAACACCGTAAGCGATATAAATAATTTCAACGAAAGCATTATAAAATATTCGGCAGGCGGCTTTAAGGATTTTACCCGCATTGCCTCAAGCCCGCCTGAGATGTGGCGTGACATCTGCCTTTTGAACAAAGACGCGATACTTGATGTTGTCCAGAGATTTCAGAAGACGCTTAAAGGGCTGGAGGAGATGATAAAAAAGAGCGATGGAGACGGGCTTCAAAAGGAATTTGAAAAGGCAAAAACAGTAAGGGATGGGTTAAAGAAGGGGATAAGAGTTGCCTTCAGATTGATTAGCACGATAATGATGTGGTAGTCTTTACCTTACCGGTATTTAAAAATATAAAAGGTGTCCTATGCCATTAAAACAATCAGAAAAAAATGCCATTGGGGAGCTAAAGAAGGTTTTAAGTGAAAAATATAACCTTCTCGATTTTCGCGTGTTCGGCTCAAAAGCAAGGGATGAGGACACTTCCGAATCTGATATAGACATAATGATTGAACTATCTGAATTAACCCCGCGGATTGAGGCTGGTATTGACAAAGCTATATTCAATATCAATTTGCAACACGACTGTTTTATATCCGCAGTGTTTTTCAGCAAGAAGGAGTTGGAAGAAGGTCCGCTTGACCAATCGCCGTTATACAGGATTATAGAAAGGGAGGGAGTCTCTCTTTGACCTCCGAAGAAAAAAGGCGCGAACTGGCCATTTATCGCCTGAAACAAGCCTCAGAAACCCTTGATGAGGCGAAATATCTTTTATCCGGCGGAAAAAGCCCCAGGTCTGTAATAAATAGAGTTTACTATGCAATGTTTTATGCCATCCTCGGCCTGCTGATATTTGAGCCTTACACATCATCAAAGCACAGCGGAGTTTTATCCTACTTTAACCGCAGATTTATCAAAAGCGGTCTATTGCCAAATGATATTGGCGAAGCCGTGAATATTGCCTTTGAGATGCGTCAAAGAGGGGACTATAGGGAATATGTAGAGCTTACTTATGAACAGGTGGAACCTTTCATAGATAAAGCCGAGGGATTTATCAAGGCCATTCGGAATTATTTGTCTGAGAGCAAACTGATTTGATGACTGGTAATGAATGGTTGCTCTGTTCCTATTTTTCTATTACAAGACTTTTAAGTTAAAGGTGTGAACTAAATAAGATTGGTATTATGAAACATCCATGAGCCGTTGGCTCACAAAGAGGGATGAAAATTTAATAACTGTCATGCCCGAATGCTTCTATCCCCGATAGAGACATTCGGGGACGCATCCAGTGTCTTTTGCGATACTGGCGAAAACAGAAAGACTCTGGATTCCCGCTTAAAGACTGTGGGAATGACAGAAAAAATGGCAAGTTATTTATTACTTTCACTATAGCTATATGATAAAGAAAAGTGAATTTTACAAATTATTAAACGAAGGGTTATTTAATAAATATTGTGGGGCTGCTGGTCCAATACAAGAAGTAAGCATTGTTTATAAAAAGAAGAAAGATATTCGCATGTTAAACAAACGAAAAGAGTTTGATACCATTGCAGTAGATTTTATTGGCAACTTTATAGAAGAAAAAACTATATATGCTGATTTGTCAAACCCAATACAAATGAACACACATCTTAATAATGTATCAGGAACATTATTTATAGAAGATGATAATTTTAATGATTTGATTTTGGGGTTCTAAATAATGCGACAACATGAAGCTGTTATCAAGATTATGGAATAAAGCGGTGGTTACGCAACGCTTGCACAACTTTACCAAGATATATTAACAGGCTATTGAAAAACTCTTTTTTATGTCATTCCCGAGGTTTTAATCGGGAATCCAGTCCTTGTAAAATCAATATGTTATGGACCCACTTTCGCAGGAATGACACCGTATGCAGCGCAATATAGTATTTATACCTAATTATTTGGAGGCTTTAGATGAGTGAATTAATAATTCCGATAGATGGAAAAGAAACAAAAATACAATTAAGACAAATTGAGGTAAATAATCTTGAATTAGACGAATTAAACCCTAGAATTAGTTTTTTCAGAGATAATCAAGTTGTTGATGCTTTGACAGAAGACCAGATTATATTTGCATTGACAAATAAAAAACCTGAGGCTTTTCGAAAATTAAAGGATTCTATACACAATAACAAGGGAATTGTTTATCCTATTTGGATAGAACATGTAAGAGATAAAAAATATAAAGTAATAGAAGGCAATACAAGGGTTGTAATTTATCAACAGTTGCAAAAGGAAGAGCCATATGAGGATAGATGGAAAACAATTTCATGTAATGTATTACCCCATGAAATTGATGAGGAGCAGAAAAATTTTATAAGACTCCAATCACATCTGCGAGGAACAACGGAGTGGGATGCCTATGAAAAGGCGAAATATTTGTATAAACTTTGGCAGGATGATGGCTGGTCTATAAGTAGGCTTGAAAAACAGACAAAAATGACAGAGAAACAGATTAAAGAAAATATTGAAGCCTATAGAATAATGGAAGAACAATATCTTCCAGCCCATAGAGACGACCCAAATGAAGTTGGTAAATTCAGTTACTTCGTAGAATATGTCAAAGATAAAAAATTGCAGAAATTAATGCAGAAGACTTCAAAAGACGTTAAAGATTTTTGTGATTGGGTTGCCGATAAAGAAAAAATACCAACTGGTCAAGATGTTAGAAGACTTCGAGATATTTTAGAAAACCAAGATACTAATAATACCTTTATTGATAAAGGATTTAACGCTGCTATGCAGATACTTGAATTTAAAAAACCGTATCTCGTATCTCACTTTTATAAAGACATAGAAAATGTTATTGAAGGACTGAAAGAAATAAATACACAAGAGCTTGATGAAATCATTAACGAAGATAATAGTGAAAAAGAAAAAATGATTAGAGGTCTGGCAGAATGGAGCCAAAAGGTCGTTAAAATAATTGAAAAGGAAAAGAATGGCATCAGAAAAACATAATTTTATCATATCTGCAATTGCAAGAAAAATAAGGCAAGATGGTTTCAAAGTAATATATTTAGATGGAAAATATCAGGATATTAACATAAAAAAGTTAGACATACCGCCTAAAATCATAAATCACAAGCCAGATATTATTGGGGTTAAAGAAAGCACTTTTTTCTGTATTGGTGAAGCTAAAACAAGAAGCGATATATTTTCTAAAAGAACCATAAATCAAATAAGTGATTTTGTTGAAATTGTAAGATTAAACTCTGAAAATAAACTATTTATAGGAATTCCTTTGGATGCTAAAGATGATTTAGAAAGATTATTATCCAAATTAGGATTCGCAAGTGATAAACAAATCAAAATAATTCACATTCCTGAAGAGCTTTTGCCTTATGAAGAAGAAATATGACTTCAACTATAGTCCAAAGACAAAACCGTTCCCACATCAAGTGGAAGCGATTGAATATATTACAAAGAGAGTAAATGTTCCTTTATTTGATGAGCAAGGGCTTGGAAAAACAAAAATTGTCATAGAAGCATTATGTAATAATATGGAGCAGGGGATTATAGATGGCGCATTAATAATATGTAAGAAAACTTTAATTGAAAATTGGAAAGATGAAATTGAAACCCATAGCCATTTAAAATACATTGTATTAAGAGGTAGCGATAATGAAAAAGGACTAAAATTTATGGGATATTCGCATTTTTATGTTATAAATTATGAAAGCGTTATCGGAGAAGTTGAACGGCTGAAAATGTTTTTAAAAATACGAAAAATGGCAATAGTTTTGGATGAATCACATAAGATAAAAACACCTAATACAAAGACAACTAAAGCCATACTAGAACTGAAAAATTTAACTAAGAAACGAATTATAATCTCAGGAACTCCGATTGCTAATAAGCCGTTAGATTTGTGGGCACAGTTTTATTTCTTGGATGATGGAAATCTCCTAGGAAATGATTATAAAGAGTTTAAAAAAATATATTCTATCAACCTCAAAGATGATAATTTACCTGAACAGAAAGAAAACTTTAATAATTTAAGGAAAATTATTTTATCAAACTCAATCAGAAGGTTAAAGAAGGATGTTTTAGAATTGCCTGAGAAAATATACATTGATAAATATGTTCAAATAGATGGGCAACAAAAAAGAATTTACGACCAATTGAAAAAGGAGCTTTATATTGAAATTACTAATATAAATGGTGAAAAAGTAATTGATGAGTCAGATGAGTTATTAAAAAAGATATTAAGGTTATCACAAATAGCCAGCAATCCATTTTTGATTGATAAGGCATATAATGAAACCCCTGCAAAATTTCCATTATTGGATACACTAATCGAAAATATAATAGAGCAGAAAGAAAAAGTAATAGTCTGGAGTTGCTTCGTGGATAATATTAGAATCCTTTACAAGCGGTATAAAAAATTTGGTTCATTGATGTTATATGGAGATATTCCCATTGAAAAAAGAAATGAGATAGTAAAACAATTTAGAAATAACGGCGAGTCTATGGTTTTAATAGCAAATCCAGCAGCAGCGAGAGAAGGCTTAACACTTACCTCTGCAAACAATGCAATATACCTTGATAGAAATTTTAATTTGGTAGATTATTTACAATCACAAGATAGGATTCATAGAATATCTCAAACTAAGGAATGTAAAATTTATAAACTAATTGCTAAAAATACGATTGATGAGTACATTGATGAAATAATATATAAGAAGCACAGGTTGGCTGAATATGTTCAAGGTGATGTCGGTGGTATCGAAATTAAACAATATATGACTAAAGAAGAAATACTAAATATATTGGGAGGTCCAATAAATGCATAAAAAGGGTAAAAGTGAAATTGTAGTAATTGGACAGAAAATTCAAACTAGAATAGAGGAAATTGATATTTCCAAACTGAATTATTGGAAAGAAAACCCAAGGGTAAATGCAATAATTAAACAAAAATATAGAGATAATGATATTTCGGATGAAGATATCGAAAAGGAGTTATGGGAAAAGGATTCTGTAAAAGATTTATTTAAAGATATAGAAAGGCATGGTGGCCTTATAGATGAAATACTAGTTAAGAATAATATTGTATTAGAAGGAAATTCGAGATTATGTGCATATAGGCACTTATATAAAAAAGCAAAAGGAAAGAATGACGAAGACGAGATATTAAAATGGTCATACATAAGAGCAAGAATAATTCCAAATGATACCTCAAATGAGGTTGTATTTTCTATTCTTGGTACTTGGCATATCAAAGGCAAAACCCAGTGGGATACTTATGAAAAGGCTGCATATTTAAAAAGGATGAATGTTGATTATGGCTATTCATTGAAAGACATTGCAGATTCAATATCTCAAACAGAAAAGTTCGTAAAAGACCACATTGATGCTTATGATCAAATGGTAGCGAACAATGTCTACGCTTTAGAGAAATTTAGTTATTTTTATGAACTTGTAAAAAATAAGAAAATTAAAGAATTGGCATCCAATGAACCAACGATTATTCCTAATACTATTCAGGCGATTAAAGAAAATCGTTTCAAGCGAGGAGAAGAAATTAGAGATTTGCACAAGGTTTTAAAAGATAAAAAAGCAAAAAAAGAATTCTTTGATGAAAAAATTGAATTTAATGATGCTCTTGAAACAACGAAAGAAAGACATCCTGAGCATGAGGATAGTTTTTATAATCAGATTAAAAAAACAACAAAGATACTTCAGGACTGTCCAATGAAACGAATAGAAGAAATCAAATCTGATGGCAATAAAAAATATATTTTAAAAGACCTTTGCAAAGAAATTAACAATCTTTGCAAGAAAGTAGGGATAAAAAGTTAGAATATCCATTATGAAAATTCTACTTATTGAATCCGCCTATAAAAATAAATACCCCCCACTTGGTCTTATGAAAATATCTGCTTTTCATAAAGAGCGAGGCGATGAGGTTTATTTTGTTAAAGGGCTGAATAAAGAGTTTAGAGAGCAAATCTGGGATAGGATTTATATAACTACTTTATTTAGTTTTTATTGGACTGAAACAATTAAGACTATTAAATATTATGAATTTTGTACCGAAGACCCTCAAAATCTTTTTATAGGCGGGCCAATGGCAACTATTATGGCTGATGAGATTGAAAAAGAAACAGGATTTAAACCAGTAAGGGGGTTGTTGAATGAAAGAGGCAAATTAAGGCTGCCTAATGAGCACAAGATAGATAATATAGTGCCAGACTACAGCATTCTTGATGAAATTGATTATAAGTATCCTGGTAATAACGCCTACTTTGGATATATGACAAGAGGCTGCATAAGAAAGTGTTCGTTTTGTGCTGTTAAGATTATTGAACCTGAATTTGTTAATTATATTCCAATGAAAAAACAGGTTGAAATTATCAAGAAAAAATATGGTGAAAAAAAAGACCTGCTTTTACTTGATAACAATATTTTAGCAACATCTGATTTTAACAAGATTATTGACGAGATTAAAGACATGGGATTTTTAAATGGCCCTTAATGAAGAATTTGAGAAAAATGGGTATAAAACAAGAATCTGGTCATTTCCAATGAAATATACACCTGTTTTTGGAACACATAGCAAGGATAGAAAATTTGTAGGAAAATATTGGAAACCCCGATATTTGAGAGGTATTCAGTGTATTCTCAATGCAACGCATGGTGTGGTTGGCCCGAAGAGAGAATACTTTAAAACTGCTTTTGGCAGCAATATTAAGGAATTTAAAAGGCTCTTGTTAATGCCAGATGACTATATAATCTACCGGGAAAAACATAAACTGAACGGGGCAGGAGAATGGAACGAACTTTACTCCTCGTTGGATTTTAAACAAAAAAAGAAATTTAAAAATATCGTTTTTAAAAATAATTTTAAAAACCTCTATATACCAGATGACTCACAGATAGCAAAACTTTTACAACACTATATAGAATAGTGGAGGAGGTGTTTATGCCCAAATTTTTTGTAGATTTTGAATTCGCTGGACATATTGAAGTTGAGGCTCAAAATGAGGAAAAGGCTAAAAAGGTAGTAGAGGAGATGAGTCTTGATGAACTTGCCGAGCATATCCAAAACTTCAATGTCGGCAGACATTATGTTGAGGGAGTATGATTGGCGAAATAACTGCGCCGCCGCTCCCATTTAAAGGCATAACGGGACAAGTTTCAGGCTCGTTACTCTTTACAAGCAAATATTCAGATGAAACTCACTATACAGGCAATCAATAAGTTAAAAGAAAAAGGCGTAATAAAAGACTACGCCATAGGCGGCGCGGTGGCGTCATTTTTTTATTTGGAAGCCACATTAACGGAAGACTTAGATGTATTTATAAATATTGAATTTCATGAAGGCGGAATCGTTACATTGTCATCGCTGTTCAAAAGTTTGGCTGAAGAAGGATATAAAGAATTTAAAAAACAAGGGTTGGTAATAGATGGTTGGCCGGTTCAATTTTTACCTGTAACAACAAATTTAGAAAAAGAGGCATTGGAAAAAGCAAGACCAGAAGTAATAGAGGGGCAACCGGTCAGGGTATTTTCTGCAGAATACCTGATGGCGCTATGCATAAATGTTGGAAGACCTAAAGACAAGATAAGGTTGGAACAATTTATAAAAGAAAAATGCTATAAAGAAGCGGTATTTATGGATATAATTTCAAGACATAACCTAACGGTTAAATATGAAAAAATAAAAAAACTGATAGAGGTTTGAATATTATGGAATTTACAAAAGAGAATTGCTTGAAAATGAAAGAGGAAAGGCGAAAGGAATTGGTAAAATTATCAATTGACGAGAAAATAAAAATAGTGGAAGGACTTAGAGACAGAGTAGAAGTTATAAGAAATTTAAGGAATAAAAGGAGTAACAAG